>JACMNQ010000022.1 GCA_014378465.1 Oligoflexia bacterium
ACTCCCGCCGGTGATTGAAGTGATCGAATCGATAGCGGTGATGACGGATTTGTTTCCAAGTAGAGTTCCGTTACCGAGCTGACCATAGAACCCATTTTCTCCCCAGCACTCGACTCGTCCGTTCGATAAAAGCGCGCAAGTGTGATTGGCTCCCGCATTCAGAGTACTCGCTGTGGATATTCCCGTGACCACGACCGGACTAGACTGATTGGTGCTGGAAACGCCGTCACCCAGCTTACCGGCGCCGTACTGTCCCCAGCACTGAACGGTCCCATTGCTCAAAGCACAAGTATGGTCCTGTCCGGCAGTGACCTGGGTCATGGAGCTCAGACCGGGTACTGCTGTGGCAAACGATTTTTGAGTAGTGGTACCATTGCCGAGCTGTCCAGATCCGTTAAAGCCCCAACAGCTGACCGCCCCGCCAGTGAGGACGGCACAACTGTGCCTGGAACCGGCCGCTACCCGTGTAGCACCCGTCAGGGTCGTACTTGCATCCGTTTTCACTTCGACCGATCCACTCGCACTCGACAGCGAACCGTTTCCGAGCTGGCCGTACGAGTTGTTTCCCCAGCACTGAATACTCGTATCCGACAGGAGCGCGCAAGTGTGGCTGCCTCCGGAGCTTAACCCGACGACTCCAGTCAACGGAATGCTCGAACTATTCACAACGGTCACGGGCGCAGCACTATCGAACGTCAATCCATTTCCCAGTGCTCCGCCGCCGTTGGAACCCCAGCATTTCGCTCCGCCCCCTGAAAGCCAGGCACAGCTGAAGGCGTATCCGGCCGACACGCCCACAGCGTCGGTAATTCCCGTTACGGGGGCGGGAACGAAGTGATTGACGGTCGTTCCGTCTCCCAACTGCCCCTTGCCATTGGAGCCCCAGCACTGAACGGTATGATCTGCCAGGACCGCACAAGTATGCTGCGATCCCGAGGTCGCGGCGATCACATTCACTAGACCATTGGCCGCCGTCGGAGAAGGTCTGACCGTGGTCGAATTGTCGCCCAGTTGTCCAAAAGCATTGTCACCCCAGCAATGAATCGTGTCTCCTGTGAGGGCGCACGAGTGAGAGTCCCCCGCCGCAATCTCCGTGGCGCTCGAAAGGGGGAGGAGCAGAACAGGAGAAGTCCTGTTCGTGGTCGTCCCGTCCCCGAGTTGAGCGTCCGTGTTCATGCCCCAGCAAGAGACTTGGCCTCCGGTGATCGTGATGCAATTATGAGAGTTTCCTGAAGCAAGGGTGAGTGCTGAAGTGACGCCGAACACCAGTACCGAGACTGGACTGCCGACCGTAGTAGCATTCCCCAACTGCCCATTCTGATTATTTCCCCAGCACCGGACCGTGCCGTTCTGAAGAACCGCACAGCTGTGATAAGTTCCCCCTCCAATGCGGCTCACTCCACTCAGCCCGGATACCGTCACTGGCGTGAGACTGTTCGCATAGATCCCATTGCCGAGCTGACCATAAGTTCCGAAGCCCCAGCAGGCTGCAGTATGATCCGAGAGCACGGCGCAGGTGGTGTGATCTCCGGATCCGATGGCGATCACTCCAGTCGATAGTCCGGTTACGGTGACGGGACTTGCACTATCCGCGGTGCTTCCGTTTCCGAGTTGTCCATAGATGTTATAGCCCCAGCATTGAACTGTCCCATTGCTCAGAAGAGCACAGGTGTGGGCAAGCCCCGCAGTGATTGCCGTTGCGTTCACTACCGGCACGAGTGTGGGAGAATTGCGCTGAACCGTCGTCGAGTCCCCGAGCTGCCCATTTCCATTCGTGCCCCAGCATTTCACTGCCCCATTCACGAGAAGGGCACAACTATGGGTGCTTCCACCCACAACAGAGGTGGCCGTCAAGCCAGGGACGAGTGTGGGAACATAATGACTGACTGCGTTTCCGTCCCCCAACTCTCCATACCCCCCCTGGCCCCAGCACTGAACCGCATTGTCCGACAGGACCGCGCAACTGTGTCTGCCCCGGGAGGCAACCGAGATCGGATACGCCGTGGACCCGTTCGTCGTCAGAGTGACGCTGGCGCTGGTCGCAGCCGAGCAAGTCCTGACCAGGTTTCCAGACTTAGCTCCGGTTGTACCCGGCTTGGCCCGGACGATTACCGAACATTCTGATCCTGCAGGTTGGGCTGTTGCGCAAGTTTGGCTGTCGATGATGAAATCGCTCGCATTACTGAGCGACGCCAGAGAGCAGGTTCCGGCATCCGCAGTGCCTGTATTTCTAAAAGTGATGCTGACGGGCGCACTGAATTTCGTCAGCCTGACCGTTCCGAACTCAATCGAACTTTGTGCCCACGACAGTGCGGGCGCCGCAGCCGCTCCCACGGCAGTGATCGCACCGGTTGAGGCGGTCCCTCCAACCGAACAAGTTCTGGATAGACTCAAAGTTTTGGATCCGACGGAGCCTGGGTTCGCGCGAACCTGTACGGCACAGCTTTGCCCCGAAGCAAGACTGCTGGCACCACATTGATTGCTCAATATAGAAAAATTCGTGGTGTCCGTGGGAACCAGGGCACCACATCCCGAGGCAGGTCCCCCTGAATTCGTGAACCTGAAGGTATAGGTCTGGCTGTACGTTCCTACGGTAAAAGTACCGAAATTATAGTTGGGAGGAGACCACGCGAGCGCGGGTGCAGTGGTGCTGACGAGAATTCCCGGATTGGCGACCGAAATGAACGTGAGAGACGCATCATTGGCTCCAACATCTTGCAGGGTCCCTCCATTCAGATCCAAAGGTGAGATGAGCGTGATGCCGGCAGCTTCAGAATCAGGTGCGACGACGCTATAACGGTAACTGATTGCAGAAGTTCCCGATCCCGATAGATAAATGGCGTAACGAGTGACCCCGCCGATCAGCATGCCAATGCGGGTCAGCGGACCCGCAACGACGGGTTCAGAAAAGTTCACGGTGAAATCCAGATTCTGTCCTCCGGTATAGGTCCCAAGGGCAGGCTTCAGAATTCCGGTGATCGCAGGAGCCGTGGTATCGACCAGAACAGCAGAAGTGTTGGGCGCTGTATAGATCAATAGTGCTGAGTTCAAAGCCGCGTCCGTGAGAGTCCCCCCATTCAATTGCAAAGGCGAAGTCATGCCGATTCCGTTTGCATCAGTATCAGGAGACACCACCGTATAGCGGTATGTGAGCGCCGCAGTCCCATTTCCCGAAAAGTAGGCCGCGTAGCGAGTCACTCCTCCGACGTCGAGCTGCAGGCGGGTCGAGCCTGAAGCATTCACATTTTCGGTGAAGTTGACCACAAAATCCAGATTGTTCCCGGCCTTGTAAGTCAGATTCGCAGGCGGGGTAATGCTGACAATCAAGGGCGAGGTCGTATCCACGAAAACCGAGGTCATCGAAGGCGGAGTGAATACTACGGCAGCAGTGTTGCCGAGAGCGTCTTGGAGGGTCCCTCCGTTCACATCCAGCGGCGAAGCCACCTGTACTCCGTCCATATCCTGATCAGGAGAAGTTACCATATATCGATAAAGCGCAGCCGATGATCCACTGCCCGAGATATAAGATGCGTAACGAGTGATGCCGCCCACATCCAGGGCCAGGCGCGAAGTTCCGGTCAGAGTCACGACTTTGGAAAAGTTGATGGTGAAGTCGAGATTTTGAGCGGCTTTATAGGAGCCGTTCGCAGGCGGAGTCACGCTTGTGATCATGGGCAAACTCGTATCCACCAAAATGCCCGTCGTGATCGGCGAAGTGAACGTCAGCGCGGCAAGAGAATTTGAAGCCGCGTCGGTGATTGAACCGCCATTCATGTTGAGGGGTGACGATAGCCCGATCCCATTCGTATCCAGGTCAGGCGCAACCACACTGTAACGATAGACCACCACGGGTGTGCCCGTCCCGGTCAAGTAATTCGCATATCGAGGGGTTCCTCCAATATCCAGAGCCAACCGTGTGACCGGACTCACGCTCACGGGTTCCGAAAAGTTGACGGTGAAGTCGATCGTGTCCCCCGCTTTGTAAATCAGATTTGCGGGAGCAGTCACATTGAGGAGACTCGGAGCCGTCGTATCGACCGCGATCGGCGCTGAACAGCTCGAGCTGAGCTCGCTTCCGTCGCTGGCCAGACTGACGATCTTGAAACTGTAAGCCTGGCCATCCGTGCCTGCGAACGAATGGACCGAGACAGTGGATGAAGTCATTGAAATCGGAATTCCGGATGCGGTGGCACATGCACCGCCGACGAATAGCTGAACCTTCTGAGCGGCGAAAGTTGATGCCGCAGACGGGGTCCACATCGCGGTCAAAACGTTTCCGGAAGTGATCGAGCCTTCGGACCAGTGAAGGTTGCTTTCCCTGCCTTCAGTCAACGCGGGCAGAATATTGAATTCCTGACTCCACTGAAAACCGTTATTGCTCAGGCATCCTGACAACCCCACCGCCGACAGCAACCCAAGGGCCGTCCGCACGACGAAGCCCGGCCCAGAGTTCCGAAGGCTGGCTGTAATGCGGAAAGTTTGAAATGTCATTTCCGGGAAGTCCTGACTCATGAGCGATTGCCTCTTCCGAACTGAAGTGCGCTTCAACACTCTCCTTTCGGAATAAACGGATGCCTTCTGAAGAGAAATCAAGATGCAAGCAATCTAAATAATTTAATAGAAACCACGTGTTATTTCAAGTGTTAATATTTATTCACTGTGTCCTCCGGGGCACATCTTTGAATTGATTCGTTTAACCGAACCCTTCAGAAGAAGTCGCGCTGGCAAGAGACTGCCGGACCGCTACCCCGGTTCCACTGACACCAGATAATCCAGGCCACCCGTGATCGCCGCCACCTGCGCGTTCGCACAGACCTCGTCCGTCACCTTCGGGCTGTCCGGATAGACTTCGGTCGTCGTGACGTACTGCGCACTGGAGAAACCGGCGCACAAAGACAGTTTTTTGAGCGGATAGTTGATCACGCCGTCCTGCTCGAGCCGAACGCCGATGATCTTGCCGTGCACATCCGCAGGAGCGATGTGAGTGACCCTTCTCACCCGGTCGATCACCGCCTTCTGGAATTCGCGCTGCGGATTCTCCGCGTCTCCCACGGTGTAAAAGCCGTCTGGGATCTCTGAAAACTCATGGACCACGCCGTCTCGCTTTTCAAGAGCGGGTCTGAAGACCGTGTTGTCCGTATCCGTCGTTTCGTGAAGATCGAAATGCGCATGAATTTCGAGCTTCAAAGCCTTCATCGCATTGAGAAACTCTCGGCATTCTTCGGCTGGGCTATCCACGACAAAAGAACGATTGGGATCGATGGCATTGGCATTCCACCGATTGATCGTTTCATAGGCCCAGGGACTGATGCAGGGCGCGCACACGAAGTTGAAGGTGCACGTGTACTTGTGCACTTCCCCTTCAAAGAATTTCAAGGCTCCATGGACTCCGCTGGTCTCATAGCCATGAACACCTCCCGTGATCAGGATGGTTTTCTTTTTCCGGTCGGAGTGTCGGGTTTTGATCAGGTAAAGTGGATACCGCCCCGGATCGCAGGAGAGCACGCCGTATTGAACCACATCCAGGGTGCCCTTGAGCGCCTCGATTTTCGTTCCCACTTCGTCTCGGTAGGAGCGCCTGATGAATTGCTCGCCTCTCCAGACTTCCTTATCTGATTCATTCCAGGGAGTGGATGCGTGCGTTTCAGCCGGCGGAGATTTGTTCATTCATTCAGTCTACCGGGTCCTTTTGCCAAGGTAAATGGCCAGAGTTTCCGTCACTTCAACTACCGAGTGCTCACGGCATTTTTGAAGTTTTCCGCCAGGGCAAAAATGCGTTCTTTCTTCCGAGGCTCCATCTTTTCCAGAAGCTTCGACATCATCGCAAGCCGCGGATTCTTCGAAAAAAATTCCTGGTTCCTGCCGATGAAGCTCCAGTAGAGACCGTCCCAGATCTCGCACCAGTCGCCTTTCGGGTAGGAACTCATCTTGAGAATGTAATTGGAGCCCGAGATATACGGCTTGGTCGCGAAAATGCCGCCGTCACTGAACTGAGACATCCCGTAGACATTGGGCCCCATCACCCATTCATAGGAGTCCAGATACATCTCCATGAACCACTGGTGCACGACTCGAGGATGAAGTTCGCTCAAGAGCATCGTGTTGCTCAGGATCATCAGCCTTTCGATGTGGTGATTGTAGGCCAGGCGCCTGACCTTGTTGATCGCGTCGTCCACGGGAGGAAGTCCAGTCGTGCCCTCATACCAGCAGGACTTCATCTTGCGTTCATGCTCAAAAAAATTGAACTTCGCCTGAAACGAATGGTAGTGCTGGTGAATTCCCTGAATGAATTCACGCCAGCCGATCACCTGCCTGATGAACCCTTCCAGCGATTCAAGCGGGATGTGGTTTTTCTCGGCATGCGTCACCGACTTTTTCACAACTTCGGCCGGACTCAGCAGTCCCAGATTGATCAGCGGTGAGAGTGCGGAGTGAAAGACGAAATCCTGCTCCGGATCCATCGCGTCTTCATAGGGCCCGAACTGTTGAAAGCGGTAGTCCAGAAAGTTTTTCAGAAATCTGAGGGAGTCCTTTCGATTGGACGGAACCCAGAGACCTTCTCCATCCTCCGGCAGAAGCCCCGGATGCTTTGAGAAATACTTGCGAACGATCGCCTGAACTTCTTCCTGATGCCTGGACTGCGGGTACCGGGGCAGCGCTGGCACGTCCACAGTCTTGGGCAGCTTCTTCCGGTTCTCGACGTCAAAGCTCCACTGGCCTCCGACCGGCTTCTGGTCGGGGGTCATGAGAATCCCTTTGTCTTTCCTCACTCCTTCATAAAAATTCTTCATGAAAGGCTTCTTGTATCGGCCGAGGTACGCGGAGAAGTACTCGTCACCGACCATGAATTGCGGGGAAGAAAGAAAAGTGATCGAGACGCCTTCGACTTTTCCCCACGCCACCAGGGCATCCCGAAAGTTGATATCGGGGATTCGGGCCGTTTTCAAAGCGCGCACTTTCCTCTTCTTCATCACGAGTGAGAGTCGTGCAAAAAAACTCTCGTCTCCCAGCTTCAAGGACTCGGGGTACTCGAAGTAATCCACTTCGATTCCCTCTGAAACCAGATCGTCGCGAAACTCCCTCATGCAGACGAATTGATGCAGGATCCTGAGCTGATGGTACTTGTAATGAGAAGCCAGACCCTTGTCCTCAATCATCACGCAGGGATCGTCGCCATAGAAATCATGAAAGAGCTGATTGCCGAGAATCAGAGTGATCGCTGAAAGAACGGGTGCGGTGCTGACTGGAGAGGTTGATCTCATATCGGAGGTGAACGTATTTTAAACTTCGAAAGATTGCCAGACCAAACTCTTGGAGGATTCATGCATCTTCTCAGTCACCTGCTCAGGACCTGAGGCGACTGGCGCCGGGCTTCAGCGCAGGCGCACAATTTGACGTTGTGTCAAAGGTCGCGGGTGAAAGCCGTACTCCGCGTCTGATTGACTTTCGATCCGGTTCGGAGCTCCAGGGGCCTGGTACACATACTTCGAAAAAATGTCCTGGAGCGAAATTCCCGACTCGCTTTCAAGAAAACCCTGAAAGATCTCTGGAGTCACGACCTGCCCCTGCCAGAGGCTGAAGAACCGGGCGAGAATCGGTTTCAAGCCATTTTTCTCGCCCCCGTTCGCGACGAACATGAAATCCAGATTTGCAAGCAGAGCCCGGCCATCCACATACACGTTCACGGGAGTGAACAGTTCAAACGGTGAGGACTGAGAAAGCACCGTGCGCTCCCTGGACTCAGCAGGATCCTTGCGTTCAAAACCATAGTCTCGCCAACTCGCGACCGCCTCATCGATCCAACCGGCTCTGCCCTGGGCTGGCATCACTCCGCGCGCGAACCAGGAGTGAGTGAGCTCGTGCCCGAGCGAGCGAACACTGGTGATGGCTGCACCTGCATGCTCCATCCCGCCACTGCCACCCGAGACGTATGCGGTGAAGCTCGCGTGGCGGTAAGGACCAAAGGTGCCTTCGAGTTCAGAAAACAGGTCCTTGATCCTGGCCACCGCCTGATTCAAAGGAGCACGGTTTTCGGAATAGATCGTGATCGGGATGCTGCGCTCAAGACCCGGGTAGGTGAGCCTTTTGACACGAAGAACCGAGTCAGTCAGGTGAAAGTAGATGGCTGAATTATTGAAGTAGGCTGGAAATTCAATGGACCAGCGCTGACTTCCCAGGTTCCTGACCTGACCATTGCTGAAGACCTGATGGTAGTCGGCGTCCCCAGTGATCTGCAGCTCAACCGTGAGCTGAAACTGATCCGCTTCAAAATTGGACGGGCCGTACTTTTCAAAAAGCTGACCGCCGCGAAGATCTGCCATCGCCGTGACGAAGCCCACTCCCGCCTCGCGGTAAGTCACTTCGGATGCGGGAAGATCATAGCGGAGCTCCAGCGTGTGCTCAGTTCCGGAATCCACCGCGTGATTCAGGGCAGTCAAACGGGTCAGGTGATCGGGAGTCTGGACCGAGAAGGTGGAAATCTTGCCGCCATCCAGTGTCGCTGAAGTGACGGCGGGACCGAGAATGAGGCAAGGGAGCCCGTCATCC
The DNA here is from genome assembly GCA_014378465.1 of Oligoflexia bacterium. Classification (GTDB taxonomy): domain Bacteria; phylum Bdellovibrionota; class UBA1018; order UBA1018; family UBA1018; genus UBA1018. The sequence continues at coordinate 8,548 of JACMNQ010000022.1, forward strand.
GTCGCTTTGAACCGGATCAAAGCGGTCGCGGGTGTGCGCTGAGCTTCGAGATCAAAGTTCATGCTGAGCTTCATCGTGAGCATGTCCATTGGAGCGAAATGCTGCTGCTCACTCTGACCGTCCGCACCCGTCTGTCCGATCTGATCAAACGCCAGAGTCTTCAGGATCCTTTCTGAATTGGCGGCGTCAGGTCCCATTGACTCGTGAGCTCGGCTCGAAGTCGACGCCAGAATCGCGGAAATCAGGACTGCTGAAACCCCAAAGGAAGTGAACCGCGAGCTTTTCATGATCTCAGTTTAAACAGACCCCGAAAACATGCCAGTTCTTTGTCGGAACGCACTCAGTCACTCCACGATCACGTCCGCAGTCCTGTTCTGTTGGAATAGGATCAGTCAAATTGATCGTTTGACTCACGGCGCGAATCAAAGCTAGGAAGACCCCAACACTCCCCTTCCCTCTTGGAGACTTTATAAATGAAAAACCTGTTTTACGTCGTATCTCTTCTCGTCACACTCCAGTCTGCAAACGCTTTTGCCTCAGCACCCACGGACTGCGAACTCCTTCAGGAAATGCGCGTTGAACATCCTTTCGGGCCGAAATACGACCTCACGGGTGCAAAAGCGGAAATGATCGCTCGCCTGCCCGCGATCGCCAGGAAACAACTGATCCTGTACGCGCGCTCGGATGCTGGCAGCCCTCCTCAGCCCATCACGACGGTCACCGCCGCCGTTCAACTTCTGGTCGACGGCAGCGAAGGCGGCGAAGTTGACCTCGAAAACTTCAGTCTCGAAGGCCGCAGATTTACCCGCCTCCTCTGGTACCCCGGCGGAAATCCTTACGGCGTGATTTTCGCTTACGGAACCACGCGCAAGCTTGCCACCCTCGGCGACGGTGATTTCAGTTGCGTGAAATGAATGAGCTTCGTCACGGAGCTGGGCTGTGCAGCTCAGGAAATCCATCATAAGCGAACAGCCCACTCTGAATCGGTGCAACCATTGCAGTCCTGAATCCCCATGAAAAAGTTCATTCCTCGTCAGGAGCATCGACTCGGTCCGACTGAAGCCGGCGTCACCGTTCTGGATTTTTTTGATTTCGAATGTCTCCACTGCGCTGAAGCGGAACACCCGCTGCGCCAGGTGCTGGACGCTTTCGAAGGAGAAGTCGCTCTCGTGGTTCGGCACTTTCCTCTCACTGAATCGCACGCCTGGGCGAATGCGGCTGCACTGGCTTCAGAAGCCGCAGCCAATCAGGGGAAGTTCTGGGAGATGCATGACCTCATTTTTCAATACCAGAACGATCTCAGCACGGAAATGTTGCTTGGCCTGGCTGTTGAGCTCGGGCTGGATACGGACCAGTTTGAAGCGGATATGAAAAACGCTGACACCCAGGCACGCCTGGACCAGGACCTGGACGAAGGCGAACGCCTCGGAGTGGACGGAGCCCCCTGCATTTTCGTCAACGGCGTCAGACTCGAAGATGAAATCACGTTCGAATCCCTGAGTCGCGCGGTTTCAGGACTGCTCAGTCCGGAAAAGGCCGCATGACCTGAGGTCAGTGAATGGATTTCGCCTTGGCGCCTTTGTGTTCGCCCGGTGAATTCAGATCATCAGAATCATGAAAAGGGGTGACGACAGGAGAGATCACCTTCTGGTCCCCCGCGTGAGCGGCGGCTGCAGGCTCGCCCGCGGTTTCACCCGTATGGGCCACTTTCTTCGTGGTCACACCGAGATTGGCCAACTGATCCGTGAGATTTTCGCGGTCTTTCATCAGGGACGCAGCGCCACTCGGATCCGAGAGATTCTCACAGAGAACTGCCGCGCTCACGCAGGCCGGAGAAATTTTCGCACTTCCGGCGGTGTCACGAATCGCGGAGCAGAGACCTGCCGCTTTCTTGCCACTGACATCATTCAGGGATTTTGGAAGCGGAAATCCCCAGCGCGCCACTTCGAGATCCGCCGGAGTGCAGGAGCTCTGAAAATCTGGATAGCACTGACAGGCCTGTTTCAGAAAATCCGGGTCCTGCAGGCTCAGTGCCGGATGGCTCTTTTTGAATTGAGAGATGCCGCGAAGCTGCGTCTCAATCCGGTCAATTTTTGACTGAATCGCATCGGCCTCCGATTGGCGGGCGTGAGCGGCGATTTCCTTGCGCTGACTGCCCGTGGGCTTCGGTTTGCCCGGACCGGCCTGGGCGACGACGGGGAGTGAGCTGATTCCGAAAAAAGCGACAACAGAAAGGAAAGCGAGGGGTCTGAAAAGTTTCATGGCAGCACTCCTCCCGAGCGCGAATCATCTCCTGATGATAGGATGGTTTTCTGAAAGGGGCCACTTTCTTTCCTGAGGAGGCCCTCAGCTCCTGGGCTGAGCAAGATCCCCAGTCAAAATTTGGTCAAAATCTTTGCATGAAAGGCAATGTGCTCTTCAATGAACGTCGAAATGAAGAAATAGCTGTGATCATACCCTTCATGCCGGCGGAGCGTCACCGGAGAACCCAGAGACTGAAAGGTTCTCTCGAATTGATCCGTGAAGAGCTCCGTCGGAAGGAACTCGTCTTCAAGCCCCTGATCAATCAGGATGGGAGTTTTCGCTCTCGAGTTCTTGAGGAGCTCGTTGGCGTCATACTTCGCCCACTCCGCCTCATCACTCCCCAGGTATTCCGAAAATGCTTTGATCCCCCAAGGGGCTTTTGATGGGGCGCAGATCGGGGCGAAGGCCGAAATGGATCGGTAGAGTTCGGGATTGCGAAGACCCAGCACCAGCGCACCATGGCCCCCCATGGAATGACCGAAGATTCCGCGTCGAGCGGGATCGATCGGCAACTCGGCTTCCACAAGTTTCCTCAACTCCTGCGTGACATAGGTGTCCATCTGGTAGTGAGTCTTCCACTTCTCCGTGGTGGCGTTGAGATAGAATCCCGCGCCTGAACCCAGATCATAAGTGTCATCTTCACCGGCGATGCCAGTATTTCTCGGGCTCGTGTCAGGGACCACGAGAATCACGCCATACTTCTTCGCGTGAGCCTGCGCCTGCGCTTCAGTCATGAAGACCTCTTCGGAACAGGTCAGCCCGGAAAGCCAGTACAGAACCGGAAACTTCCGCGTACCGGGATTCAAAGCCTGAGGCGGCAGGTAAGCCGCAAAATTCATTTTACTGTTGCAGGCTTCGGAGGGGTGGCTGAAGTACTGAGTGTAACCGTCAAACTGTTTGTGACTTCGAGTCGGTTCAATTTTTCGCTCAGTCATGGTGATTTTCCTTCGTGAAGCTGCTTCATGATTTTCCGAAATGAATCACGCTTCGGATGCTCTTGCCCGAGTGCATGAGGTCAAAGGCTTTGTTGATGTCGTGGATGCCCATCGTGTGGGTGACCATCTTGTCGATTTCAATTTCGCCTTTCATATAACGGTCCACATAACCTGGGAGTTCAGTACGACCCCGTACCCCACCGAACGCCGTTCCTTTCCACACTCTTCCGGTGACGAGCTGATAGGGCCTCGTCTGGATGACTTTTCCGGCGCCGGCCACGCCGATGATGATCGACTCACCCCACCCCATGTGGCAACTCTCGAGAGCGGCACGCATGAGATCGACGTTTCCGATGCATTCGAAAGAATAATCCACTCCTCCGGACGTCATCTCCTCGATCACTTCCTGAATCGGACGATCAAATTTCTTCGGATTGAGAAAATCCGTCGCACCGAGCTGACCCGCGAGAACGAATTTCTCTTCATTGATGTCAACGGCGATGATGCGACTCGCTTTTGCCATGACCGCGCCCTGCACGGCGCTGAGACCAATGCCGCCGAGGCCGAAAATCGCGACGGTTGAACCCGGTCTCACTTTGGCGGTGTTCAGAACGGCTCCGATCCCGGTCGTGATGCCACAGCCGAGAAGACAGACTTTGTCGAGCGGCGCCAAAGGATTGATCTTGGCGAGCGCGATCTCCGGAATGACCGAGTACTCCGCAAAGGTCGATGTCCCCATGTAGTGAAAAATCTGTTTTCCGTTTTTGGAGTAACGAGTGGTGCCGTCGGGCATCAGGCCTGACCACTCGGTCTCCGCGATCGCAGTGCAGAGATTGGTTCGACCTGAAAGGCAGTGGGCGCAGGTTCGGCACTCTGAAATGTAGAGCGGGATGACGTGGTCTCCGACTTTGAGGGAAGTCACGCCCGCGCCGAGTTCTTCGACGATGCCTCCCCCTTCGTGCCCCAGCACGCAGGGAAACACGCCTTCCGGATCTTCACCGGACAGCGTGAAAGCATCCGTGTGACAGACTCCGGTCGCCACCATTCGCACCATCACTTCGCCCGCTTTCGGACCTTCGATGTCGATCTCTTCGACGACCAGTGGACGTTTCGGCTCCCAGGCAACGGCGGCAATCGTTTTCATGCCTTGACCGTACTTCAAGTCCTGATTTTTGAACAGGATTCGACTCGGCGCTACACGGATTTTCCGAAATCTCCCGGAACTTTTCTACGACGCGAGGCTCGTGGTCTTCACTTTGCAATTTCGATGGGAAGGGAAATTCCTCCCTCCCATCTTGCAAGGAACTTCCCGATGCCCAACGCCCCCACTCAGAAAAAAAACCAGTCGACTCAACCCCCTCATCTCCGAGGCTTGAGAAATCCCTATATTGGCTTTACGGAGATTTTTGTCGCCGGGGTGTGGCGCAAGGGCCGTTCGCAGGAAAAGATCATCGATGTGGACCCTTACCGCGGCGAAACGCTTCTGGAGATTCACGCTGCGGACGCAAGCGATCTGAATGAAGCGTATCAGAGCGCCAAAGAAGCGCAGAAGGCGTGGGCTTCAGCTCCTCCACAGTTTCGACGCGGAATTCTCCTGCGGGTCGTGCAGATCCTTGAAATGCGGAAAGAAGAAATCATCAGCTGGTTGGTTCGCGAAACGGGGAGCACGCTCGCAAAAGCGGCTCTCGAACACATGCTCGCCACGCAGGGCACCCTGGAGGCGGCGACCTATCCTTTCCGCATGACGGGCGAAATCATCCCCTGCAGCATTCCCGGGAAAGAGGGCCGAGTGTACCGCCAGCCCGCAGGGGTGGTCGGGGTGATCAGTCCCTGGGATTTTTCACTGCAACTGACCAATCGCTCCGTGGCTCCGGCACTCGCGGCCGGAAATGCGGTGGTGCTCAAACCCGCCTCCACCACTCCGATCACGGGTGGCCTGCTTTTTGGGAAGATCTATGAAGAAGCCGGACTCCCTCCTGGGGTCCTGAATGTGATCGTGGGGAGTGGGCATGAGATCGGTGATCTTTTCGTGACTCATCCCGTGCCTCGCGTGATCACTTTCACGGGGAGCACCGAGGTCGGACGACACATTGGCAGACTCTGCGGTGAGAATCTCAAAAAAGCGTCGCTGGAGCTCGGAGGCAACTGCCCCTTCGTCGTGCTCGAAGATGCGGACGTCGAACAGGCCGTGAACGCCGGGATTCTGGGCAAGTTCCTGAACGCAGGCCAGATCTGCATGGCGATCAACCGCTTTCTCATCCACGAAAAAGTTTACGATCAGTTTCTGGCCCTTTTCACGGAGCGCGTGAAAGCGCTCAAATGGGGTGACCCCGGTGACCCAGCCGTGCACTTCGGACCGATCATCGACCAGAAGCAGTTCGATGCGATTCAGAACTTCGTGAGGGAGACCATCGAGGCCGGGGCACGCGTGGTGTTGCAAGGTCCGTCCGAGGGCCTGGTCATGCACCCCGTGATTCTGGCGGATGTCACGATGGATATGCCTGCTGCGCGGACCGAAATCTTCGGACCTGTGGCGCTTTTCATCAAAGGCTCAAGCGAAGAAGAACTTCTTCAGATGGCCAACGACACCGAATACGGACTCAGCAGTGCTGTCTTCACGCGGGATCTGGAGCGCGGAGCACGATTCGCGAGAAAGATCGAAGCGGGCATGTCTCATGTCAACGACATGACCATCAACGACGAACCCAACAGTCCCTTCGGTGGGGAAAAAGCTTCCGGGATCGGGCGTTTCGGAGGTCAGTGGGCACTGAACGAGTTCACGACCGAGCACTGGATCACCATTCAGGAGGAAGCGAGAGCTTATCCATTTTGATCGACTCAAGAATGCGTGACACTGATCCAGAGCCAGATCAACGTAGCCGCGCCAAAGCCAAGCTCCGAAAAGACATAATACAGGTACACGAGTCGCAACTCCCAGCTGACGGACGAATCCAGGAGGAGATGAATGAGAGTGCTGTGCGGCGCAGACCGGCCTTCGGGACGAATTCCGTTTTTCAGAATCCATTCCCGATTGAAGCTGGACCTGATCACCTTCGACAGCAGCAACCAGCTGATCAAAGTCAGAACGAGGTAGGCCACCGCGAAGGAAACTCGAAACTTTGAATTCGCGATGAGAGAGATGGAGATGAAGCTCGCACGGGTCACGCGCAGCCCTCCGGAAATCAGATGCAGCAGAAAGCTGCCAGGGTCCTGGTTGCTGGCCTCGATGCGAGTCCGAGTCTCTGAAAACTGATCCAGACTCGCCTTGGAAAACCCGATATCGTCGACGTCACTCATGGATATGCCTTCATGAAATTTGCGGGAAGTTGCGGGAATTTGCGGGACATGAAAAAGGCAGGAGAAGGCCGACCTCACACCGTGGTGGGATCGACCCTCTCCTGAAAGTACGCATTCAAACGCTCAAGCCGCTTTCATCGCTTGCGCCATTGAAGTCGCCTGTTTCTTGAGCTGATGCTCTCTGTATTTTTCCTGAGCGTCAAAGACGAGGTTTTTAACGGTTTTTGGTGCGGCGGTGAACATTCCGACCTTCTCACCAGCGGTATTGGTAACCATCACGAAACCATAATTGAACAACTTGCCAAAAAGGGGCTGATGCACGCTGACGGACACGATTTTGTCCAAAGTTGCATCCAGCTCTCCTCCGCCCAGGATCCCCCATTTCACGAACACGCGCTCTGTGCTGACGCTGCCTTTGTTGGTGAGGACCTTCAGGATATCGTAGAGGGCGAGGGGGGCGCCGAGGATAGTGGCGCATAGAATCGCCCTGCCCACCCAGTAAGCAACCGGAATCTGACGTTCGTAAAGCAGAGTCTCATTCGTTTTCAGGTCCATATCCATTTCCTTTCAAGCTCATTGAAGTTCATTTTCGTGGGTACGATTCTCTGGTCGGTACGGGCTCTGCCGAAATTGACTCAAGTTGAACTCAAGAAAGCTGAAAGTGTGACCGAACCGAATCATCAGATATGAGAAACTCAAGAGGCAGCTCGAAGAACACCGGCGCATTCATGATTGCACTGGCCCTCTCCTGGGCTCTGTCACTCAGCCCGTCCCTTTCTGCAGCCCAGCCCGGAGAAATGGCGCTCGTCACGAGAGTCCTCAAAGGAGACACCCTGCTGGTCACGCTACGGGGCCATCTGGGACAGGAGGGCACGGCACTGTTCATTCATCTTGCAGGTGTGGACGCACCCGAACTCGAACAGCCGGGCGGAGAGGCCTCCCGGACCTTTCTCGCGGGCCTGGTCCTCAACCGAACCGTGAATGTGATCCTGATCTTGAAAAATCCAGACGGCACTCACGCCATCGGAAGAGTGCACCTGGGCGAAGATGGCAGTGGAAAGGATGCAGGTGCGGAAGTCCTGAAAAGCGGCTGGGGTTTTTACAGATCCGACGAGCGCAATGGCCTTGCCTCCTACCAGAGAGGAGCCTACGAGGCTCTGAAAAATAAGGCGCAGCGAGCGAGAAAAGGTCTTTGGTCGGCGGCCGCCAGTGCCTTGACCACATCACCCTCTTTCTTCCGAGATCTCCAGCTCTGGCGGTACACGGAACTGCACATGAACGGAACTGCAGTTCCAGCCCAGTCAGGCCTGGATCGGCCTGATTCCTCGTCCCAGGCTTCAGCTTCAGACTTCCGGACAGAGAGGACCCTGCAAATCCAGTCGAAAGAGGATCTATCCCGTGACGACCATCCCCTTGGGCAGATTCATTTCGACGCAGGCCCAGCAACCTTCATTGTAGATCTTCATTCTTCCGCTGAGTTCGCCGACGCTGTCCTGAATGAACCAGAGGCCCAGGCCACTCCCCTGTTCTTCCCTTCGCGTGAAACGCTGACTCGAAAAATACTCCAGCGTCTGGCGTGAGAAACCGCCCCCATTATCCTTCACGATCAATGAATTCTTCCCGGAGCGAAGACTCAGCACCGGATTTTTCGTTTGATTCCTGCTGAAGGATTCGAGCGCATTGAGAATCAGATTGAGGAAAATCGAATTGAAAACGGCCCGGTTCGCTTTCATCCGAACCAGGTCAGAAATTTCGAACTCCACGTGAGCCACGCTTTTGCCCAGCACGGTTTGGATTGAGCTGATCAAGTCCGCAGCGGTGAACTCGGTGGGACTGGAGTCTTTGATTGCACTCATCTGATTCATCTCGAGTACGACCGCCGACAGATTTTCGAGGTCTCGAGACAGATGAGTCAATGCCTCCGTGATCGTGGGATCGGTGTGATTGGCCAGCTTCTCTGCCAGCATCTCCGCGTAGATCCTGGGTGCTGAAGTCAGTCCTTTGAGATCATGAACGAGACGCGCTGACTGCATTCCGATGCGGCCAAACCTCGAAAGGGCTGCCTCACGAAAAAGTCGATCTGAAGTGAAGTAATACTGACAAAGCCATGCAACCAGCCCGACCGAGGTGATGGAGAGCACGATGTCCGAAAAAACCGGCTTCTGCATCTGAGCCACATACTGATCCCACTTCAAATGAATCACGAAAATGAAGATAGCCACCCACGCGATCAGGAGGGGGGTGAAAATCCGTTTTGGAACCGCGAACATGAAAGCGACGACGGTCGACAATTGAAAGAAGGCAAAATAGTAAAGCGGTCTGTAACACTGACCCTGAATGGTGTAGGCCGCGAACGAAAGCATGACCGAAGTGTGCAGCCAGGGGGAACTGTAGTTTCTCGAGAGCCCGACGGAGAGCGGGATGGCAGCCAAAACCAGCGCCAGCTTCAAGGAAAAATATTCGATACGCTGCTGTTCGGGGATGAGCGGTATTTCGGAAACGGTCACCAGTAACGCCTGCAGGCAGAAGATGCCAAGCGTGATCACCGCACCTTTCCTGTACTTATCCATGCAAGCGGAGCCCAGGGGGCGTGCGAGAGTAGATATAGCCTTTTCCGCGAATCGTCCTCAGGTTGACCCCCAACCCGGAAATTTTCTTTTTCAAATTTCCAAGATGGGTATCAAACACATTTTTGCAAAGTACCGATTCTCCCCAGATTGAAGAGATCAATTGCTCTCTTGAAATGCAATTGCCTTCATTTTCCACAAGCAATGCCAGAAGTCGGTACTCAATGCTCGTCAGCGACACGCTTTTCCCGTGAACGGTGACCGATTGGTCATCGCAATTCATTTTGAGAAGTGAATTGAAATTCTGATCTGAACGCTTTGAACGAAGCAGAGCCAGATCAACCGTTCGCATCAGTTCGTGATAACCCACAGGTTTTTCGAGAATGGAAAACACATGCAGGTTGGCAGCGGCGATTGCCATTTCTTTGGTCGCATAGGCAGAAACCAGAATCACCGGCAGCTCGGGGCGGCTGATTCTGACCGACTGCAACACTTGAGCGCCGCAGCCGTAGCGCATTTTGTAATCCGTGATCAGAAGTCCAATCTGAGTATTCGACAGGAGTTTTTCGCAATCTCTCGGATCGGTCGTTGAAATCACGGTTCCCCGGTCTTTGAGCGCCAGAGTGACTGAATCCAGGAAGCTCTGATCGTCATCAATGACTGCGATGGTTGGCAAATGAATTATTCCTATTTTAATATTCAGTATAGGCATAACAACTAAACTGGCTAACTCAAGATAATCTCAAGTTTGCATGTGGAAACCTCTTTAGGACCATTTTAGTCAGCTACCGCGAAGGCATCTCGTCGAAAAGGGGCGGTGTCACTGATTGATGTGCAGTCTTGCCTTTGACATGGGCACTCTCGACCTGTTCAAAGATCAAAGCAACGAGCACGGGCGGAGTTGAATCCGCCCGTGCTCGTCCTCACTCAAGAGTCGTGATGCAAACCGAATTACATCTGAATTCCGTCTTTTTTCTGCACGATCTGGCCTTTGTCGTAACAGAAATTATAACTCTGCGCCTTGTCCTGCTTGGTGAACACGACGTAGTTCACCATCCCGGAATAGGTGTAAGAGTCACATTCAAGGCCTTCACGGTTCAACTGAGCCATGGGCGCCCCGAACATTTTCCGGACTTCGTTTTTGGTGGTGTGGCCTTCCTTGACTGAATCGAGCTCGTCCTGGGACATCTTGCGACCCACTCCCGTAGCGCAGCCCGTGGCCATGATCGAAACTAAAAATAACGAAAGAAATGTCTTCATGATAATTCTCCTGTGCTTTCAGTTTTGGATCAACTCGCCGACGACGCAACTCAAGACTTTCTCAAGAAATTTGAGCAGTGCCAAGGTACTTGCGGTCAAAAATCAACGTCCCCAAAGGCAGCACACTCGCCAGATACGCATGCATGAGTTTTTTCTGCGGCCACTTCTCGCGGTCAGATAGCGCATGAGCCAATCCGATGTAGGCTAGAAACAGAATTCCGTGGATCATCCCGGGCACTCGAGTGGCGTGAGGATGATGAAGAAAGTACTTCATCGGCATCGCCACGCCGAGAAGCGCGACGAAAGAGATCGCCTCAACAAAACCGATCAAGCGGAACCCTTTGTTCAGCAGAGACTTCTTCCCTTTCGCGGTCGTGGTCAACTCGCTCATTTGCCCGATCCAATTCTGACGTTCGGTCCCAGTCGGTCAATGCGCACTCGCTTTTCAGGCACGGAACCTTTGCTCACCGCTTTACCCGGGATTTTTCCCAACGCTTCCATCCAGACTTCAGGACGGTACGAGGTTTCGCAAGTCGGACAAGTCGCCTTGATTCTGATCTTCTGACCGGCATCGAGACACTTCAACTCGGCCTCGCTGGCCAGCAGATTGAAAACGGTCTGACAGGGGCAGGTCACTGCAAATTCCTTCATGCTCGTCAGCATACCCGAGAATTCACATTCGGGCTGCCTTTTGAGCGAGCGCCGGTCTCCATTTGGCCCCGACTCGTCCTCCGCGATCCTGAAACAAGAGTCAGGTTGACCCGCCTGAAACATAAACCGTTGAAATCAGAGCCAATTTTAATGGCTTTAGGATTGCACTGCACCCTCCAGTGAAACGGAGAACTCAATTCATGAAAAACAGTACGTTAGTGATCTTCATGCAACTCACTGCAACGGTCGCCCTGACCACCCCGGGGCTAACCTCATCTGCTCTGGCCGCAACCGGGAGTGCCAACAAGACTTTGTCTTACGCTCTTTCGACTGAGCCGCCTCAGCTCAACTCCCTGAAATCGACGGACACGGAAAGCTTCTTCATCCTCGGTCACACGATGGAAGGCCTGACTCGCTACGGCAAGTCCGGTGAGATCGTTCCCGGGGTCGCTGAAAAATGGACGATGAATGACCAGGGCGCGACTTTCACTCTCCGCAAAAACGCCAAGTGGAGCGACGGCAAGCCTGTCACCGCCAAGGACTTCCTCTTCTCCTGGCGGGCGCTCGTCAATCCGAAGACCGCTTCAGAGTACGCCTTCATCATGTACCCGGTGAAAAATGCCGAAGCCATCAACAAAGGCAAGTTGGATCCAAAGGAACTCGGAGTCAGCGCTCCGGATGATTACACCGTCAAGGTCGTCTTCGAAAAGCCTTGCGGCTATTTCCTGGGTCTCACGGCATTCGGCAGTTTCATGCCGATCCGTGAAGACTTCTACAATTCCAAAAAGGACCGCTACGCCGCCGATGCGGGCGATCTCGTCTACAACGGTCCGTTCATGCTGACGAAGTGGACACACGGTGCTTCACTTGCGCTCGACAAGAATCCAAACTACTGGAACAAGGACCGGATCGCGCTCGACCGAATTGATATCCCTTACATCACTCCGGACAACAACGCGCGCTTCAACTTCTTCAAGGATAACAAAGTGGATCTTCTCGAGACCCTGAACAAGGACGATCTCCAGAAGGCCCAGGCCGAGCGCCTGAAGATGAAGAACTTCGCGGACGGCACCCTGCTGTTTCTCGAATTCAACTTTCGTGACAAACGTCCGACCGCCAACAAGAACCTGCGCAAGGCGATCGCGTCCGTCTTCAACGCGGATGAGTACGTCAACCGCGTCGTCGGCATTCCGGGCACCAAAGCCGGTCTCGGTCTCATCCCTCAGTGGCTTCGCGGCAGCAAGGACCTTTTCCGCAAGGAACATCCGATGGCAGCTCGCAAAGCCAACGTGGCTGAAGGAAAGAAGCTGATTGAGCTTGCCAAGAAGGAAATGGGAGTCACATCCATTCCCCCTCTCGTCTGGCTGACCGGGGACACTCCCCTGTCCGCGAAGGAAGCCGAGTACTTTCAGAGTCTGCTCAAGACCACTCTCGGCCTTGAGCTGAAGATTGACAAACAGATCTTCAAGCAGAGACTGGCCAAGATGAGCGCCGGCGATTTCGATATCGTCGCCGCAGGCTGGGGCCCGGATTATTCTGATCCGATGACTTTCGCTGAACTCATGACCAGCTGGAATGAGAACAACCGCGGACAGTACAAGAACGCGGCCTACGACAAGCTCATCCGCTCGGCTCAGGCGACTGCCCATGCGACGACTCGCATGACCGCGATGGCGGACGCCGAGAAGCTCGCGATCGACGACTTCGCCATCCTGCCTCTGTTTGAAAGAACCAAGGTCTACGTTCATCATGACCGGGTCGAGGGCATCGTTCGCCACGCCGTGGGTCCTGACCCGGATTTCACGATGGCGAGCATCAAGACCACGAAGCAATAGAACTGACCGTAATTTTGAGAACACGGAAAGCCCGGCGCTTTCCGTGTTTCTCAAGATGGATTGAGACAAATGAGGCACTTCATATGTTGAAATATACCCTGCACCGATTGCTGACCGGCCTGATCACCGTCTTCTTCATCGCGACCATCACGTTCGCGGCGATGCACCTGGTGCCCGGCGATCCCATCTCCGGCGCCAAGGCGATGAGTCCCGAGATTCGAGCCAATCTGGAACGCAAGTACGGCCTTGACCAGCCGGTTCTCCATCAGTACAAAGTTTACCTCACCAATATCGTGAAGGGAGATTTCGGAATCTCCTACACGCAGCAGAACCGTTCCGTGAACGACATCATCCGCGATCACTTTCCCGTCTCGGCCACGCTGGGCGTTCTCGCGATCCTGATCGCCGCTTTCGGAGGCGTGATCTTCGGTTCCCTCACCGCCCTCTTCAGAAACAAGGCGCCCGATCACCTGATCATGTTCCTCGTCATCCTCGGAATCTCCGTGCCGAGTTTCGTGTTTGCGGCGCTCGGGCAGTACGGCGTGACTGAACTCAACCGCTTCACGGGCAAGGACATTCTCCCGGTCGGCGGCTGGGGCACGCTCTCTCACATGCTTCTGCCGTCCCTCGTGCTCGGACTCGGCACCATGGCTTTTCTCGTTCGACTCATGCGATCATCGATCCTCGAAGTCATGAATCTGGATTACGTCCGCACCGCCAAAGCCAAGGGGCTGTCGCCGATGCGGATTTTCTTGGGACACAAACTTCGCAACGCCGTGCTGCCGGTGATCACGGTCCTCGGACCCGCCATCGCCGCGATCACGACCGGCGGCTTCGTCGTCGAAAGCGTCTTCGCCATCCCGGGGCTCGGACGCTACTTCGTGCAGGCCGTCCAGCAGCTCGACTACACGGTCATCATGGGCCTGACCGTTTTCTACGGTTCTTTCCTCGTATTCATGGTCATCGCGGTCGACATCATCTACGGACTCATTGATCCGCGCATCAGCGTCGCGAAAAGGAGTGCCGTATGAGCCAGACCTTTTCAGGCGACTCAGGAGTGGCGGAAGCGGTCAAGTCTTCGGATCTGCATCCGGGTACGGGCGCGGCCTTCAACGCGGATGATTTCGAACCCGCAGTTCGGATCAACCGGTTTCAGGGACTTTCGCGTCCTTCTCTTTCCTACTGGTCTGACGCGTGGATGCGCCCCAAGAAAAACCGCAAGGCCACGGTTTCCCTCGCGATGGTCGTCTTTCTGGCGCTCTTCACTCTCGTGGGCCCCTTTCTCTGGCGGATTGATCCCTCCGCCCAGGACATGGCCCGCATCTCAGAAGGTCCGACCTTTGCCAAGACCGCAGTCGTGATCGATGAAGCTGCAAGCTGGACCGCGCCCGAACTTTCTGGAATTCCCGCCGCCCCCACGGCAAGCGCGGAAAATCTTCTCGCACCCGCCACTCTTGAAGCGGATGGAGTCCCGTCTTCACAGGCCGTCCGGCTGAAGTGGGCTCCCGTCACGGGCGCTTCGGCCTATGCGGTGTACCGTTCTGAGACGAAACCCTCCGGCAAAGTCGGCACTTCGGAACTGGGCGTGCCGATCGGAGAAGTCGATGCAGGCAATAAGGTGGGCTACGAAGACACCTTCAACCTGGAGCGCTCGGAATATTTCTATTCCATCGTGCCCAAGAACGGCGAAGAAGCTTCGAAGTTCACCACTCTTCGGGTGGTACTGCCATCCACGATCGCACTCAGCGCGGCGCAAGCTCTGAAATCCGACATCAAAGTCGGAGAAACACTTCATCTCTCCGCTCATCCTTTTGGGACGGACTACCTCGGACGCGATCTCCTGTCGCGCCTCATGTCCGGCGCACGCGTCTCCCTTTTCATCGGATTTTTCGCTCCGCTCGTGATGATCTTTCTCGGAATCGTGATCGGTGGAGCAGCCGGGTACACGGGCGGAAGAACTGACAACCTGCTCATGGCTTTCGCGGATTTCGTGCTGGCCCTGCCTTTTCTCCTCTTCATGATTCTCTTCAAGATCGCCTTTGGAGTGGGAGCGGGTGAAAGCGGAATCTTTCCGATGTTGGTCGCCATGGTCATCCTCTCGTGGCCAAGTTCCGCGCGTCTCGTGCGCGGTCAGATCCTGCAGCTCCGGGAATCTGAATTCGTGATGGCTTCGAAGCTCCTCGGCGCTCGGCCGATCTACCTGCTCTTCAGACACCTCCTGCCGAACACGATGGGAGTCATTCTCGTCTCGCTGACTTTCGCGATTCCGAGTGCGATCTTCACCGAAGCGTTTCTCTCTTTCATCGGAATGGGCGTTGCGCCTCCGACTCCATCCTGGGGCAGCATGTGCAACGACGGGATTCAGACTTTTCTCACTCACCCGCATGAGTTTCTGTTCCCCGCGATTTTCATCAGCATCACCGTGCTTTCATTCAATCTTCTGGGCGATGGACTTCGCGACGCCCTCGATCCGCGCATGAGGTCCACGTCATGAAAAATGCCACAAATCACAGGACGAAAGAGACTCTTCTGGAAGTCTCCGACCTCCGGGTTGAATTCGACACTTATGGCGGCATCGTGAAAGCCGTCCGAGGCGTGAGCTTTGAAGTCGCCCGCGGCGAAACGCTGGCCATCGTGGGAGAATCCGGCTGCGGAAAGTCCGTCACCGTGCAGTCCCTGATGGGACTCATCCCGATGCCTCCTGGACGCATCACTTCAGGTTTCGTGAAACTCAAGGGCCAGGACATTCTGGGAGTTTCGCTCGAGAAGGCCAATCAGTTTCGCGGCAAGGAAATCGGCATGATCTTTCAGGATCCGATGACCTCCCTCAACCCCACGATGACCGTGGGCAAGCAGATCGCCGAAACCGTGCGCGTCCATGACGGCGTCAGCGCCGACGAAGGCCGAAAGCGTGCGATTGAACTTCTGGAGCTCGTGCAGATCCCCGAAGCGAAGTCGCGAGTCGACCACTATCCGTTTCAGTTTTCGGGCGGCATGCGCCAGCGCGTGATGATCGCCATGGCGATCGCCTGCAAGCCATCAGTCTTGATCGCCGATGAACCCACCACGGCTCTGGATGTCACGATTCAGGCTCAGATCCTGAGACTTCTGCGTGAACTTCAGCGTGAGCGCGACATGGCCATCATCCTGATCACGCATGACCTCGGCGTGGTCGCGCAGATGGCTGACAAAGTCGCCGTGATGTATGCGGGCCAGATCGTCGAGTCCGGCACCGTGGACGAAATCTTCTACCAGTCGGGCCATCCCTATACTCTGGGGCTTCGTTCGGCGATGCCCGAGAACGATGAAGAGAAGAGCAAAGTGCTCATTCCGATCGAAGGCGCGCCCCCGGATCTCTTCAATCCGCCCGTCGGCTGTTCCTATTTTGAGCGCTGCCCGAACGCGATGAAGATCTGCGGCCGAGAGAATCCAGCGCTCTTCAACGTCAGCTCTCCTGAGCACCTCAGTCGCTGCTGGCTTCAGGTTCCGCGTCGGGCACAACCCGGTGGCGGCGGCATGAGAAAGTCTCTTCGGCATACCTTGAACACCGCCGACGCAGCCGATGCTGCAGCAGAGACTGCGGCCGAAGGACGGGTGACTTTTTTCGAGCAACCTTCTGCACCCTTCCGTGGTGATGAAAGTGGGATGGCGCCATGAACAATCAGAACTCCAGTACTCCAGGCTCCACCCTCCCGAAGGGCATTCTCGAAATCCGCAATCTCAAGAAGCACTTTGAAGTGAGCAAGGGTTCCTTCCTTCATGCAGTGGACGGCATCACGCTTTCCATCGGAAAAAATGAAGTCGTCGGCCTCGTGGGCGAAAGCGGGTGTGGAAAGTCCACGCTCGGGAGAACGCTCGTCGGCCTTTACGACAAGTCCTCCGGCGAAGTCGTCTATCAAGGGGAGAAGCTCCCGAGTCGCTACGCTTCGTCTGATTTCAAGAAGTACTCCCGTGAGATCCAGATGATCTTTCAGGATCCCTATTCATCCCTCAATCCCCGCATGACGGTGAGAGAGATCATCGCTGAAGGCCCGATGATCCACAAACTGTGGAAATCCGACGAAGTGAATGAAAAAGTCGGCTTCTGGCTCAAGCGGGTCGGACTCAGCGCCGACCATATGTCCCGGTACGCGCATGAATTTTCGGGCGGCCAGCGCCAACGCATCGGCATTGCCCGAGCGCTCGCGCTGGAACCCAAAGTCATCATCTGTGATGAGCCGATTTCCGCCCTCGACGTTTCCGTCCAGGCCCAGGTGGTGAACCTCCTGGGCGAACTCAAGCGCACGATGGGACTCACGCTCCTGTTCATCGCTCATGACCTCTCGATGGTCCGGTATGTTTCCGACCGCATGGCCGTCATGTACCTGGGCTCGATGGTCGAAGTCGGCCCCGCCAATGAAGTCTATTTCAGACCGCTTCATCCCTACACGCAGTCCCTGATCGCCTCGAATCCCGAGCCCGACCCGGAGAAGGAACGCTCTCGCACGCACACCGTGCTCAAGGGGGAGATTCCTTCGCCGATCAATTTGAAACCAGGTTGCCGTTTCGCGGGTCGCTGTCCGAAAGCGATGACCGTCTGTCAGTCCGTGGATCCGGTCTTCCGTGAAGTGAAACCCGGGCATTCGACGGCCTGCCATCTCTACGCGTGAGTCGAATCCTTGTAGACTTGTGGCGAAAACTTCATATCTCAACTCAAAGCTGCAGTATCCCCATCCTTTCATGAACCTATCGTCTTAACACTTGAAATAATGCACCAAGTTATAATCAAGGAGTACTCGAAAGGCCATCCGAAGACTCAAGAAGTCGTCGTTTCAAGACGATTCGAAAGATGAGGAGCTTCCCATTGAAATTTGATTTCGATCTTGAAGACCGCCTGATCCGCCTGATCTGCCTGAGCGTGAGCTTTTGCACAGTCGCGTGCTCGAGTCAAAAAACTCAAGACCTGGTCTCCTCACTGGTCGGAACGACGGCCGCTGTGCCTCCCACGTCGGGTGCCGCATTTTCAAACCCTGCGTTCAGCTTTCTCCCCGGGCTCTACGATTTTGGCGGCAAAATTCTCAACTCCGTCAGTACAATCGGAGTGACGGTTCGCAATGTGAGCGGCCAGTCCCTGTACCTGGCTTCGATCACCAGCCCCAGCGTCCATTACACGATCAGCTCCAGCACTTGCCCTTTGGCTCCAGCACCGATTGCAGCAGACGCAACTTGTCTGGTGACCGTGCAATTCAGCCCCAAGTCTGCCGGATCGCTCGGGTCCAACCTTCAACTTTATTTCTCCACTGGCACGACCGCTGGAGCTTCAGTCTACTTGTCCGCAGGTACCGCTCTTCTCGGGACCGGCCTCACGACCCTCAGCTTCGCCGGGCTTCAGGCGATTTCGGGTGTCACGACGAGCAGTATGGTCCTCAGCTGGTCAGCCGATCCGGTCGCTTCTGCCTATATGGTTTACCAGATCCAGGCGGGATCCATGGTCTACTTGAAAACCGTCAACAACGTCGGCGGAAGTGTTTCAGGCACGGTCATGACAGGCCTCACTCCCAACACCCCTTACACGTTTCGCGTGAGAGGGATAGACTCAGTCGGAAGTGCGGAATCCAATACTGTTGACGTGAGTGCCACCACCCAGGTGCCTGGTGCTTTCACGACCGCCACTCTCAACGTTGCAGAAGGTGCGACTGCTTCGCTGAATTTGAGCACGCTTTGCACGGACCTCTATTCGACGGCCCCGTCATCTTTCACGCTCACCGCCATGACCAGCGCAAACGCACTTCCGCACTGTTCGATCGTGGGAAGCAATCTTCAGTGCTCTCCCGATTATAAAACGGGACACGCAGGGTGGACTGAGACTGCAACCGTGGTGTGCCGGATCAATCAGTCTGATCTTACGCAAAACTTCACACTCAATGTGACCGACACCAATGTCCCAGCG
>JACMNQ010000023.1 GCA_014378465.1 Oligoflexia bacterium
CCATGATGACGAGGCCCTCTTCTTCAAGATGCTTTTCCCAGCTGTCGAGAAAGAGATTGGCCTGCTCCACCGCGGAGAGAGCGGACTCATTCAGGAAGTAACTTCCGACCCAGAGATTGAATTTCGGCGCGCCCGGTGGCAGCAGGCCGCGCTTGAAATCAATGGTGCGGTGAAAAGTGCGGATACCCCAGTCAAAGGGTTGCACGGATTCCGCTTCGGCCGGCATGGAGTCCTGATGAGCAGGGTCTCCAGAAACTGCATGATGCGCGACCTGCTTTTCCTGGTCGTCTTCGACTTGCTGGCCGCGGTCGCCAGACTCTTCATCGGAATTGAACTCGCGGTCGAACTCGTCCATGAACTCTTCATCAAACTCCTGAAGCTCCTGGCCTTCTTCTTCAGCATCGCCTTCTTCAAGACCGGCTTCGTCTTCGAAACTTTCATCCGTCTCGTCTGTTTCATCAGCTTCGCCGTCAGCGTATTCAGATTCATGAGGAGCGACCGCTTTGGCTTCGGGCGGCTTCTGGATCTGCGTGACGAAGTTGAAGTACTCCGCCGCCCAGCGGGCTCCGAGTTCAAGCGTCGGCTTGTCCTGTTCAATCAGGGCCCAGTTGCCAGTGCGCGGAATCCCGATTTTTCCGAAACGTTCTCCAGCCGCAACTCCGCAGGCGCCCGATGCGGGGCCGGCGCCCAGTTCAAGAGCACGGAGGGTGTCCGTGGAGCTCCACCTGTAGCCAAGGCGGCCGAGCTCGGCGACGACCGAAGCCACGCGGTAGAGGTTGGAAGGCATGAAGTAGAGAAAATAGGCGAGGCGAAGATTCTTCGGGTTGGAGCTTTCCTTCCAATAGGGGTCCAGGCCCTGTTCGGCCAGAGTTCGCGCCCGGGCATTTCGGTTGAATTCCGTCTTGTCCTTGTCGAGGCGATTGAAGAGGCCCGAGAGCTTCTCAATATGAGGCACGACCGAGCGGGCAAGGAAGCGCGGGGATTCAATCGCGGAAGCCTCCGGCATCAGTTTCTGATCAGTCGCGAATCGACTGATCAGTTCTTGAAAAGGCTGGCCAAAGGCTGTGGATAACGGTTCTGGAACTCTCATGATTGGATCTCGACAGAACTCTAGCATATTGCTGGGGTCTGCGTTAGCGTTTACGAATGCGGGTTGGTTTAGCTGAAGACACCGTTTTGCCGCAGGCCAAGGCACTCGTTTTGGGCCAGCAAAATGTTGCCGAAATCATTGCGGAAGAGTTTGAATCTCTGGGTATGGAAGCTCGACTTCTCCCCTCAGATGTCCCCCTTCCGTCGCCGACCGACCCCAATGGCGCTGACGAACTGAAAAAGATCCTTCTCAACTTCCTGGCAACCGCCGGTTCGGCCCCTCGCGGGAGCCACTGCGTCCATCCGGGAGTCAGCCCCTGGGCGGATCGCGCGGAGTTCGCGCTCATTGCCCAGGACGTGGGACTGAACCCCATCTGCCCGCCCCCAAAAATTCTGAGCCTTTTTGCAAATAAACTGAATCTTCTGACGGAAGCCGACGCGCTCGGAATTCCGCACCTCGTTCTGAGTTTTGACCCGATCCAGTCTCTCCGGGAAATCGAAGCACTGATCGGAATGTCAGGTGGCAAATCGAAGGCAAAATCAAAACCCCCTGCCATTGGCTCACCCAAGTCCTCGGACCCGGCCAAGGGAGGCCCGTCAAAGAGCGATTCGGCCGATGCTGAGCGTGAAACTCAGAAGAAATTTCCGTTCATCCTGAAGTCCATTCGGGGCGGAGGTTCGGTCGGTTGCATGGTCGTTCATGCTGCAGAAGATCTCGAACGACGCGTTCCCACCTGGATTGAGCAGTTGAGACGAAGTCAGGGTCAGGCCATTCTCTTCGCCGAAAAATATGTCAGCAGCTCCCGGCACATCGTGGTTCCGTTTGCAGCCATGAGAAGCGGGGAAGTCACCTTGTTTCCCATGGTGGATGCTTCCCTTCAGTGCCGCTTTCGCAAAGTCATGCAGTTTTGTCCTGCAACGGGCATGGATGCCGCGGTCCAGACGCAGATCGGTGAATGGACCACTCGACTTGCCCGCAAGACAGGTTTTGTCGGAGTGGGCGCTCTTGAATTCCTGGTGGATGGTCCACGGGCTTTTCTCATCGAAGGGATCGCGCGCCTGAACACGGAGTTCTCCATCTGGGAGAGAGTTGCGGGCACTCAGGCGGTTGCGTGGCAGCTGGCCGCGATTCGGGGAAATCAGTCCCATCCGAAACCTGCCCTCGGAAGCACGGATCCAGAATGGCGCTTCGGCATCGCGCTGCGCTTTTATGCCGAAGATCCCGTCTTTCAGCTTCCTCAGCCCGGAATGGTTCGCGAGACTTCGCCCAGAAGAGAATGGTCATTTCCGGGCGCCCGCGCATTTTTGAAACTTTCCATCGAAAGCGGCCATGAGGTTCCCTCGCAGGGAACCGGCATTCTGGGTGAACTTTATGTCGGCGCCCAGGACCGAAAGCAGGCGCTGACCGTTGCGCGAGGAGTGCTCGATGAACTCTGGATCGCGGGTTCACTGCACACCAATGAACGCTACCTGGCCGAACTGCTCTCTCATCCCTGGATTCGCGAAGACATGTTCTATGCAGGTTTTCTTGATGAAGAATTCATTCCAGAGCTTCGTCCCGTCGAAGGGATGCTGAAACTTTTCACTTCGATCACCGCCGCACTCTTTGAGACGGAAAAATCCAAATGGGTGGCCGGCGATCAGTGGGTCATCCCGAATCCTTCTTCAGTGAAATGGGTAGGAGAACCTGAAAAGTGGGGCACCACGCTGCTGCCTGGGGCTTCAGGAGTCGTTGAGCTCGAAGAGGGTCCGAAAGCCCGGTTCTGCGCCTTTCCTCTCGCCTACGGTCGGTGGCAAGTGCGCCTCGGTTCCTGGACGATGCATGTGCGTCGCATCAGTGCGAAGCCCGTGAACAATGTCATCCCCGCTCTGGGCGGGGCTTTGGGAAATCAGATTCAACCCAAACCGGGCGAGAAGAAGCTGTTTTCTCTGACGCGCGGTCGAGTGCACTCCATTCTTTACCGCGAATCCACTTTGATTCCGGCTCACGAGCCCCTCCTCATGGTCGAATCTCTGGGGATGCTGGTTCCTCATGCCCTTCCGGTGGACGTGCGGATTTCCAGAATTCTGGTCAGTGCCAATGACTCCGTCAGCACGGGGCAGGAGCTTGCTCTCTTTACAGTCGAGCAGGCGTAAGTTAATCTTTCGTCTATGGCCAATTTCTCAAGAAAAGTACCAGTTCCTGGAAAGTCCTCTCAGGAACTTTTCGACAAGATTTCAGAAGACATCGAAAAATTTCTGGCCAAGGCGTCCATGGGCAAATTTGATGTTCAGCGGGATGTCGCGACGAAGTCCGTGAATGTGAAGTCTTCGATGCTCAATGCAAGCCTGGTTTGCGTCGAGGGTGCGATCAATATTGAAGGAAAACTCGGACTCCTTGCCACTCCCTTCAAATCCAAAATTGATGAAGGCATCAATTACTGGCTCAAAAAGACTTTTCAGGTCTGAGCTTTCTGGATTCGCGAGGGACTTCATCTCCGGGAATGGAAGCGTCACTCCTGAAATCCGCCAGCGTCGTCGGCTCTGCCACTCTTCTGAGCCGGATCCTCGGGCTGGTGCGCGAGCAGGTTTTCGCGATTTTCTTCGGAGCCGGAAACCTCACCGACGCTTTCAACATCGCTTTTCGAATTCCCAATCTCCTGCGCAATCTTTTTGCTGAAGGAGCCCTGAGTTCCGCGCTGGTTCCGACATTCACGCGAGTGAGGCATGAGCGGGGAGAAGTGGCCGCGTGGAGAGTCGCAGGGCTGGTCTTTCGTTCACTCCTGATTGTCGTGTCGCTTCTGGCTCTGGTGGGCGCTCTCTTTTCACCTCAGCTGGTGGGGTTTTATGCTTCAGCCTTTCATCAGGTGCCGGGAAAATTTGAACTGACCGTCCTGATGACCCGGATCATCTTTCCCTTTTTCCCGCTTGTGGCGCTGGCAGCCGCCTACATGGGAGTGCTCAACGCGTGTGGAAAGTTCTTTGTTCCGGCTTTTTCCTCCGCGCTCTTCAATCTCACCGCGATCGTGGTGGGAGTGAGTCTTTCCTGCGTCATGCCTCATTACGGGCTCCAGCCCATCGTGGGGATGGCAATCGGGGTGGTGGCCGGAGCCCTGGTTCAGGCGGTGTCTCAATTGCCACTTCTTCATGAAGTCGGCTATCGCTGGGTACCTCGATCCCGACCCGGACGCTCTGCCGAGCGTGCTTCTGATCCCGGTTTGCCTGCGTGGAATCAGGATCCCGCGCTCCGAGCCATGATGGCGCTGATGATTCCGGGCATGGCCGGTCTGGCAGCCACGCAGGTGAGTGTTCTCATCAATACGGTGCTGGCCACCTCACAGGGACCTGGCGCAGTTTCCTGGCTCAATTACGCCTTCCGGCTGATGCAGTTTCCGATTGGACTCTTTGGCGCTTCTCTGGCTGCTGCTGCGCTTCCGCGAGTTTCTCAGCTGGCCGTGCTCGGGGACCACGCCGGAGTAGGGAGAACCTTGACTCAAACCTTGCGAAGTGTTTTCGCAATCAATCTTCCTGCCTCCGCCGGGCTCGGATTTCTGGGAATTCCGATCATTCAGCTTTTATTTGAGTATGGTCACTTCCGGCCCGAGGACACACGCTCGACCGCATTTGCATTGGCCGCTTATGCCGCAGGACTGACGGCTTACTCCGTGGTCAAGGTCTTGGTTCCTGCCTGTTACGCACTGGGACGCACTCGCATTGCCGTGATTTCGAGCCTGCTCTCGGTGGCCCTGACCTTGGCTTTGAACCTGAGTCTGATTCGGCCGCTCGGCTATCTGGGCCTGGCTCTGGGCACTTCGGTGGCCGCGGTCTTTAACGCAGTTTTTCTACTCCGAGTGCTGAAAAACTACCTCCCGGCTCGTGAGTTGCTGAAGTGTTTTTCCGGCCATCTCACTGTGGCCCTGGCCATGGGGCTCCTCTGCTTTTTCTCAGCGCAGGGGTTCGAGAGAATCCTTCCGGATTCGGGCGTCGTGGGGGTTCGCCTTTTGCGCATGGGATTGCTGGTGGGCGAGGGTATTGGGGTTGTTTTTGTCCTCAGCCGTGTTCTTGGCCTGCCCGAAACCACCGAGGTCCTCGATTTTTTTACGAAAAAA
>JACMNQ010000024.1 GCA_014378465.1 Oligoflexia bacterium
CATGCCCATGAATGGACTTGACCTCGTCGATGGACTGATAAAAACACATGCTGCTTTTGTTTGAAATCCAACGCAACGCACACCAACCATTCGTGAACTCCACACCCTCCACGACCGGCCCTGTTCCACTCACACCCGTCTGATCATCGTTTCGATAGAAATGAAAAAGTTTCATAAAGTTGAGTCATAGAGTTTGCATAATGAAAGCCAACCGGGGCATGCTCTTCTCCGGAGTCCATTTTATGAGCGGCTTGAGTGAACAGGATATTCAGTGTCCCTTCTGCGGAGAGACCATCACCGTCTTTGCTGATTGCTCGATCTCGCGGCAGACTTACATTGAAGATTGCTCGGTCTGCTGCCGCCCCATTCAGATCGAAGTGAACTGTGAAGAAGGCGAAGTCCTTTCGATCTCGACCGACCGCTCTTAGCTGCCTGCTTTGCCTGTTTCAGCTGAAGGGGCCGCAGTGAGAGATCGGAACCGTTCGGACTGTTCCGGCCAGAGTCGAGCGGCTTCATGAGCCAGATTTTCCGCAGGGTCCCGCTTTCCCCGCTCCATCAGTCTGGAAATCAGAATTTCATGAATGACGGGATCCTGGATGCCACGCCCCAGAAGTTTCCACCCCTGATCAATCACCTGCCCGCTTGAATCGCGATCTCCATTGGCGATGAGGTATTCCATCGCCAGGTAGTCGGAACTTTCGCTCGGAATTCTGCGGAGGTAGGCTCTGGCCTCCGCCGTGATTCCTGCCTGCACGAGAAGGGCAATCGCCTGTCGCAGGACCGGGGTGGCCAGCTCTGTTCTCGAATTCGCGACTCCCACCGCTTTCGCGAGGTAATCCCGCATGAGAGAGGACTTTTTCTCACGGGAATAGTTCTTCGCGCCGCAGAGGTAAGCACTGCTCACCGTCTGGATCAGCGCTTCGCTGCGATTCTGCGTGGAAAGAAAAAGCGGATAGTACTGATGCAGATCCGAGAGGTTGCCCGTCACGGTGGCCAGTCGAAAGAGCTCGCTGACTTTTTCAGATTCCCCCGAGAAATAAGGCATCATTTTCTGAATCGCACGGTAGGCACCTGCATAGTTCTTCTGTTTGAGCAGAACCTCATAGAGATCCGTGAGACATTGAAAGTTTTCCTTGCGTCCGCCCGACGAATCAAAGGAAGGGGCAAACGCGATGCTGCGACTGGAGCCTCCCGTGCGCACGACCTTCTGACCGAGTTGCGCCTGCTCCGTGAAAAATCGGGAAGTCGCCGGCTGAATGGACCGGGCAATCTGAAAGGCTTCAATCGCCGAGGCAAGGTCCCCTTCCAGAATGTGTGATTTCGTCCTGCGAATGGCCTGTGAGTAAGCCGAATGAGAGAGTTTGAATTCAATCTTCTGCGAGATCAGTTCCCGAAGGCCGTCCTTGGAATAGGGTTTCACGATCACCAGATCCACGTCGAGTCTCGCGGCGTCCCCGACGGCGCCCCCCGAGGCGTCTCCCGTCATCAGCAGGGAAAGCAAGTGAGTGGTATCTGCAGAGGTTTCTGACGTCGACACGGGCGAAAGACTTCGCTGACGCCTGAAGAGTTCAGAAGTGTTTCCGGACCCTGGAGAATATTCCGAAATCAGCACGGCCGGAATTCCTCTTTGAAATTCCTCGAGCGCTGCGGAAAGTGTCGAGACCAGAATCAATTGTGACGACTTCGCCCCCAGTGAAAGCAGGAGAGAACCCAGACTGGAGCGACTCAGGGAACTGGAGTCGAGAATCAGAACTTTCTTGTCTTTCAGATAGTTCCGGATCAGCACTTTTCGCTTCTGATCCTGGGACTGCGAGGCCTGCCTTGAATTCGCGGAAGGCCGCACTTTCTGGAACATCAACTCACGCGGGTTGAGTCTGATTTCATACCAGTTCACGGGACGAGCAGAGGTTGTCGAAAATCTTGGCTTTTGGATCATCTTGAGACTTATCGGAGACCCGCTCCCAGACTTGAAGGAGAGGCCTGCGCTTCTTCACCTTTCCTGCGGCAGGCACGACACAGATCAAGGCCATTTTTGCATTCAAATTTGCTCAGAAGTGGTTTCAATTGAACTTTTCTTCATAATCTTGACGCAACCCGCAGATTACTTGATCATAAAAGTACAACTTAGTCCTATCAGCTGTTAACTGAGGTACGTTTTGTGGAAACAGCATTTGTCTTTAAAAAGTCGTGGCAGTATTTCGTTCACCGTGGACCCTCTCTGGGCCTGGTGCTGGCTCTGGCGTCCCAGCTTCTGGCGAGCGGTTGCTCCCTTCAGCTCAACCGAGTCGCACTGAAGGCCAAGAGTGGCGCGCCCGTTTCAAGTCTCGGCATCACGGTGCAGAGTCCCCTCGCCAGCGCCTCCCTGACCCCGCTCGTCTATGGAACCGTCGGCGATGAAGTCGAAGTGATTCATTTCTACCAGGACTCGGCCTGCCTCACGCAATCGCTCGGATCTGGAAGCAAAGCGGGCTTCATAGCAGCCGGAATCCCGATCACGATCCTGACTGCCAATTCCAGCTTCTCCCTTTACGCGGTGACTGCGAACTCCAGCGGCACGATCGTCAGCACCTGCCAGCTTGTCAGCGTTTTCAAACACGATTCAATTCCTCCTGCCTTGACCATCGGCGCACCTTCAGTTTCCCTCATCAACTTAGCTGCAAGCGTGAGTTTTCCAATCACCTATACCGGTGCCGACACGATCACCCTTGCGGGCGCCAACGTCACGATCAATGGAACGGGTGGCGTCACCTGCAGCGGAAAATCCGTGACCGGCTCGGGTTCGACATCCCGAACCCTGACGATCTCCGGTTGTACCGGCGACGGAAGTTTCACCGTCAGCCTGGCGGCAGGAACGGCGCAGGATGAAGCGGCCAACCTGGCTCCTTCGGCAGGTCCTTCGGCTACCGTCACCGTGGACAACACCGCCCCTACCCTCGCGATTTCAGCGCCGAGCCAGACCCTGGTCAAATCCACTGCCGGCGTCAGCTACACTCTGACTTACGCAGGAGCTTCGAGCGTTTCATTGAGTTCGTCGGATGTAACGCTCGTGACGACGGGAACGGCAAATTGCCTCATGGCAGTGGGCGGTTCCGGACTCACCACTCGAAACATCATTATTTCCACCTGCACGGGTGACGGCACCGTTGCTATCTCAGTCAATGCGGGAACCGCCAGTGACCTCGCTCTCAATACCGCTGCCGCAGCCGGTCCCAGCGCCAGCTTCACGGTGGACAATACGGCTCCCTCCATTGCGATCTCCGCACCCTCTTCCGGGAGCGTGATCGCCACCACGGGTACCACCACCTATACCGTGACTTACACGGGAGCCTCGAGTGCCACTCTCTCTTCCGGCGATATTTCCTTGAACGTGACGGGTGGCAGTTCCTGCTCCGTCGGTGTCACAGGCACGGGAGCCACGACAAGAACGGTCACTCTTTCCAACTGTCTCGTCACGGGAGGCACGGTCGGGATCTCTCTCGCCTCCGGGACCGCGAGCGACACGCTCGGAAATTTCTCATCAAGCGCCGGCCCCAGTGCGACCATCAACGTCGTCCCCGGCCCCGCCACGAAACTTCTTTACGGCGTGCAGCCTTCCAATTCAACCGCAGGCCAGTCCATTTCCCCTACAGTGGTGGTCCAAGTCACTGATGCGTACAATAACGTCGTCACTTCGTCGAGCGTATCGGTCACTCTCGCCATTGGCGTGAATCCGGGAGCAGGCACCCTTTCAGGAACTCTGACTCAGGCAGCTGCGAGTGGTTTGGCCATTTTTTCAGGCATTTCAATCAACAAGTCCGGCACAGGTTACACGCTGAGTGCCACGAGCGCTGGACTGAGCTCCGTCACGAGCAACGCCTTCAACGTGGTGGCCGCTGCAGCCACGCAGCTCGCGGTCACGGCAACAAGCCCTACCAGTGTTTTCAAGAGTATATGTTCGCCAGCCTTCGCGCTCCAGTCTCAGGACAGTTTCGGAAATGTTTCGACAATGGGCACCTTAATCAACGTGAATCTCACCCAAAATGGTGCGGGTACCTTGAACTTTTACACGAGCTCCAACTGTTCAGGAGCAGCGGTCACTTCCGTGACGATCCCAAACGGCTCAAGCCAAGTTCAGTTCTACATGTCTGACTCCACTGTCGAGAACATCATCCTGACAGGCAGTGCCGGCGGCGGCTCTGGCCTCGTTGACGCTACCAGTGGCACGATCAAAGTGCAGCGCTTCACCAGCGTCGTGACCGGAGGGTACCATACCTGCGGAATTCTTTCAGACACGTCAGTGAATTGCTGGGGTTACAACTACTGGGGCGCACTCGGAAATGGCACCAACACTTCAAGCACGAATCCTGTCCCCGTGACCGGACTGACAGGAGCCACGGCGCTGACGGTAGGCTACTACCACTCGTGCGCTATTCTGTCAGACACCACCGTGAAATGCTGGGGTGATAATTCAGGCAACTACCTGGGCAATGGGACCAACATTCAGAGTACCGTTCCTGTCACGGTCACCGGTATCACGGGAGCTGTCTCGATCTCGGCACAAGGCAACCACACCTGCGCCCTTCTTTCAGACACGTCCGTAAAATGCTGGGGTAACAATGGATACGGTCAGCTCGGAAACGGTACGACCACTCCGAGCAGCACCCCAGTCGTGGTCGGCGGCCTCACTGGCGTCATTTCACTCTCTGTCGGAACCATGCACAGCTGCGCAGTTCTGTCGGGTGGCACGGCGAAGTGCTGGGGTAACAATACCTACGGTTCTCTGGGCAATGGGAGTTACACCAGCTCAAGCGTGCTTGTATCAGTCAGCGGTGTTGCCAATGCCGCGGCGATCGGTAGCGGCGGAACCTCCACCTGTGCGCTCATTTCCACCGGAGGAGTCAAATGCTGGGGCAGCGGCTCCTACGGTGAACTGGGCAACTCCACCACCACGTGGGGACAAACCACTGCAGTCAGTTCAGTCGGCGTCAGCACCGCGGTGTCACTGGTTGCAGGAAGCTACAACTACTGCGCCATCCTGAATGACGGCAGCTACAAGTGCTGGGGCGCCAACAGCATCGGACAATTGGGTCTCGGATCCCTCGGCGACGCGACCACGCCTGTGAACGTTCCGGCCTTCAGCGGAGTCACAGGCCTCAGCCTGGGCGGAACTTCCTGCGGTTTCTTTTCAAGTTCCATTCCAAAATGCTGGGCTGACGTGAATTACGGGAAGCACGGTTTTGACACGACCATCGTGAGTGACCTTCCTTTCATGGCAATCGGTCCGACTTCAAAAATTTATTCACCTGATGTCCGCACAGGCATCACCAGTGGAACTGTGCTCACTCTCAATCGCCCTACCGGCACTCTCGTCAACCGCCTGCTTCTTGCCGCGGTCACTGCGAATAGTGCAAGCATCACGGTCACGCCTCCATCGGGATGGACACTCCTTCAGAACCAGAGCGTGGGGAGTGTGCAGCAGAATCTGTACTACAGGGTCGCAACGTCCGCGGACGTCAGCACCTTCTCGTATTCCTGGAGCTTTTCAAGCGCGATAACGGCAAGCGGCATTCTCGCAGTCTACGCTAACGTAGACCCGGGTACTCCGATCATCGCGAGTGGCGGTCAGGCCACTGCAAATTCAAGTACCATCACTGCGCCGTCCCTGACGACCACGGAAACCGACTACCAATCGGTCGTATTCTATGGAATCGGAGGCAATAACAGCGCAATCACAAGGCAATCCGGGTATTTCAATATGGCGACGATCTCGTCCTCAAGTGGCACTCGAACTTCAGCCTTCCAGCTGCCGAAGACTTCGGCGGGAGCCACGGGCCCAGTCCTCGGTTCTGTTTTTGCCGCCGACAATGTCGGACAACAGGTCCTGTTGAAGAGAATTCCTTGAACGTTTGAGAAGGACTCAGCGACTTTTCAGCTTGAAAACCTTGACCGCGTTGTCATGAAAGACGGCGGGCCAGGCTTCGCGTGGGATGCCTTTTTTGAAAGCTTCGACGTAAGGCTTGATGTGAGTCAGAGGCCAGTCGGTGCCGAACATGAGCTTCGAAGGATTGTCGACGTATCCGAAGACCCAGCGCAGGGGTTTTGAAACGTACTCTTCGAGCTGGGCTGGGGTGTACTTCGAGAGGTCACCCACGAGAAATGCCGAGCCATCGAGGTAGACGTTCGGATTCTTGTAAGCCACTTCGGCGGCGGATTCGATCCAGGGATTTCCGCAGTGAGCGATCACGAAAGTGACCTTCGGGTGATCGACGGCCACTTCATCAATCGTGAGCGGATCAGCGTACTTGAGCTTGCCCGTGACGGAGTAAGTGTCGCCCGTATGGAAAACGACCGGCACGTTGTACTTTTCAGCCAGCTTGTAAGCGGGTTCGTATCCTTTGTCGTAAGCGAACTGATGAACGTAGCCGAGGTAGATCTTGATGCAGCCGAAGCGTCCTGGTTTCAAGCCGGCTTCAATGGCTTTCACGTTGACCAAGCGGTCAAGGCCCGCGCAGTGAACGACATTCTGGGCGCGAAGGTCTTCGTCCCCTCTTCCGGTGCGACCAATGTGCGCCACAGCCCCGACGATGTTCGCTTCTTTCCATTCCTGAAAGTACTGCTCGCGCGTCTGCGGGATCTTGCTGCCTTCTTCAGGCTCTCCCGTGAAATACGTGTGCGTGTGGGCATCAATGATGCCGATCTCAGCCAAAGGATCCGTTTCATTTCCGTTTGGAACAGCTTTCGCTTTCGCCGTCGAACAGGACAGGACCGAGAGAGCGGAGAGGACAACGATCAGAGTCGAAACGGGCAACGTCTGGAGTGAAAGCTTCATCCCCTATTTCTCGTCCAGAACGCACGCGATCTCAAGTCAAAAGTGTTCACGACCAGGCACGTTAAACGCCCTTCTCGACAAGAGAAAGCCACCTCGACAAAAGAAAGCCACCTCTTTCGAGGCGGCCTCCGCAAGCCAGGTTGCGGACATGGACACTTAGCGGGCTTCGTAAGGCAGGTAAGTCGGAGCGTCCTTGGAGACTCGGTAATTGAAGACGCCGTTCTTGTCGAGCTCCGGGAAAGCGGGAGTGATCGAACCGCTCGGTCTCTGACGATTCATCTGGTAAGTGGCGATCGTCCACTGCTTGCGCACTTCTTCGATGATGCGCAGGCGCACGTCATGAGGAGTGGCAGGATCGACGATCATCTTCAGGGCATGGTTCACACGGTCCTTCGAATCACTGGCCAGGCCCGCATTGAGTACCTTCTCCGAGCGATCGAGCGCGACCTGGAGGATTTCGGCGCGCTGTTCTTCAGAAGGTGAGGCACTCGAGAAGCCAAGCACGAGATAAGCATTCGGAAACATCTGCTTCATGCGGTGAGGCTCATTCACGCGGTGGTCACCGTCGTAAAGAAAGGACTCGGGCAGGATGCGCTCGAGATTGGTGATGTAACAGTCTTCATACCTGCCGGGACCTCGGCAGCGTTCACGCTGGGCGCTCCGAGTGTATTCATAAGTGGCCCCATGGGGGCCGTACTCGCGGGCGAGGCGGGATTTGTAGAATTCCAGAGAGTTCACCTTCTCCGAAGTTCCGTTCATCTTGCGGCGACCTTCAGGGCCCGACTCATGGATCGTTTTGATCTGCTCGGCGGAGAGATAGGACCCATCCGCAGCATGAGGCTCGAGATTGGTCAGAGTGTTGCAACCCCAGAGAATCGCGAGCTTCACGTTGTCAAAGACACGTTGTGCGCTCGGGAACTTGCCAAGAGTCTCAAGCAGCGTCGGCATGAAAACAAATTTGTTTTCAGGATCATTGTGCCAGCCCTCACTGATCACGTGATGTCCGCCGATGAGAAAGACGTCGGGCAATTTTTCTTCTTTGATCAAGGAATCGAACCACTGGCTGTCTTCGCCGAGGATCTGCGGCACTGGGCCGCGATCCTTTGAATGAAGAGTCAGAGACATGCCCACCTCAAAATCCTTGTCCGCGACCCCAAAAGGATTGATGCCCTTGTGCGGGTCAACCGGCGCCTCGACGATTTCAAAAGTGGTGCTTTTGTCTTCGGTGAATTCTTTCTGAAGCAGGACGGTGGTGGCCTTGCGATTGATCGGCACCCAGAGGAGTCTGACTTTGCCGGTCGGATCACTCCCTTCGAAGCCCGCATCGGCTCGAGCGAGAGCGGCGGAAAGAATCAAAGTCGTCCCGGCCAGAAGGGCCACGTTTCTTCGAATGTTCCTGCGAAGAGTTTTTTGGATTTTTACAGAGGATCCCAGCGTATGACTGTTTTTGAGCACCATAGTGGGCGCACTATAATACACCGCATCTTAATGGACAAGTAATTTAGTCAGGTATTAGAGTGGCACGGAATTAGACCCTGATTTCATTACCTTAGCGATGCTGCCGAGTCAGAACACTTGGCGCGATCCTGATGATTGGATCCCCACTGCCCAAAACCTTGGAAAACTGGAGTCCCAGCTCTCATGGGGGTCAGGCCTCATGGGGGTCAGCTCTACCGGCAGAAAACTAAGGCCCTGCCCGCGTTTCATTCATCCTGATGCTCGCCGCCCTGGACTCAACTTCAGAGCCTGTTGTTGATTGTGATGCCAGCAAAGCAGGCGAAGGTTTGGAAGTCCGTTGGAGCCTCCTCTCGCCAGAGGTGTGACGTGATCCAATTCGAGGCTATACCGGGACGGGCACCGAACACTTCCCACTTCAAATTGGCAACGCCCACCACTCCTTGCCCAAACTTGTTTGCGAACGGCTGAGGGCAGATAGCCTCTTTCTCCGGGAGGAGGTCCCTTCACTACCGCCCCCGCGGCGGCAGGCACGTGCACTCCCCCACTGAGTATTCCTTGCTGCTTCTCGAGGCGAGTCAACGCTTCGGTCGCGAGATGATTCAGAAGTTCAGCGCAGGATGAATCGGGCAGCGCATGAGCCAGAAGTCCCTTCAAGCGTTGCAGTTTTTCATGGAGTTCGGAGCTGATCAGGAGTTCAAGCCGGTGCTCTTCAGAAGTGGACACGATTTGATCCCTTTCGCGGGGAAGAGCTTCAGGTGAAATGGCGAAGAGTGCCTTTTCACAGTCTCGCTGCGACAGATTCGCCACTTGCGCGACAAGTTCACGTGGATCAGGCTTGCGTCCCATTTTATTTTCAGCCTGCCTGAAGCTCTGCACTTTGGCCGCATTACTCAGTTAAAGGCGGCCTGACTCGAGCGCTTCGGCAGCTTCAGGCACATCTCGCAACAGTCGCATCGCCTGAATCCGTCTTTGAGCTGCGCCTTCACTCAAGCCCAGTTCGCGAGTTGCAAAGTCCCAGAGTGACGAATATCCCAGCTCGGCGTACACCCTTCTGCGACTGATCTCCGCGAGATGCTCAATCAATGCCAGAGTGATCCGGCGCTCCTCAGCGACCAGAGTCATCGTACGCGAAATCAATTCAGAAGAGTTCAATTCTTTCATGAAGAATTGCATAACATGCGTTTTACAGCTTCCGCACCACCTCTCAGTCGCGATAATATCCGCTGGATGCTTTTCAAGAAGGAGCAGGAAGCGATCACCCCACTCAAGGCAAAACAGCGCGTTTTGATGGGAATTTGAATGAATGCCCAGGAGCCTCGGCATTTGCCGTGTCCAAATCCTGTCAACCTGAAAATCCGGTTTACACTCTTCCCCAGCGCGCTTCACGGAACTTACCCACTGCTCTGCATTCTCACCACTGCTCCGCAAGTTTCACCGCCGCTGCGGCGGTGGATCCGAAGAAAATGAGGGAAGCCGAATCAAAAGTATCCCGGAGAGTTGAAACCAGGCTCCGCTTCGAGCCGGACGGGATCCACTCCACTCACCATGCAGACTGAGTCTTTGCGCAGCTGAAACCGAGGAGAGAGTGGCTTGAAGCCCAACTTTTCATAAAATTTCGAATCAATGTCGGAGAAGAAAAAAGTCGTCTCGGTACCCAGCGCTTTCAGCTCTCTCACGACTTCCTTGAGCAGGCGCGATGCGTGCCCGTTCCTCCTGAGCTAGGAAGGAGTGGCAATTGAGCCAATCCCCGATGTGAGTCCGCCGGGCAGCTCATACACGATCAGTGAGCTGAGTAGCGTCTGAACTGATGCATTTTCGCCGCCTCCGGTTGCTCCACCGGGACCACCGCAGTGATCACCCCCTTGCGATGACACCAGAACCCACCACGTACCCTGCTGATACTTGCGGAAAGCAGCGCTTTTCTCACCGTCGGGGCAGGGGTCGGGCTCAGGTTCATGAACTGCGATTATCCAACTTCTCGCCGACTGCCCAGAGAATGAGTAGGATCGGATTCATGAGCTCTCTTCCCGTGAAAATTGAAACTCCCCGTCTCCTCCTCCGCGAGCTGCAGGAGTCCGACTGGGAGGCGGTGCATGACTACGCGATTCTCGAAACAGACTGAACTGCGCGAACGCACTGAGTGGTTCCAGCCGGGATGCTGCGCGAGTCGAAACTCATTCACGAACTTTCATTGAAACTGAACGCTCACGATTTCCAGATCCTGATCTCCCTGAGGAGTCTTCAGTGTGACGACATCCCCCGCTTTTGAGCCGAGCAGCGCTTTTGCGATCGGAGAAATCCAGCTGACCTGGCCGTTACGAACATCCGTCTCATCGATGCCGACGATCCGGTAAGTCTTCGTTTCATCATCTTCATTCTTCACTTTCACAGTCGCGCCGAAAACCACCTGATCCGAAGTCTGCTGGGAAGGATCGACCACTTCAGCCGAATCCAGGCGCTTGCTCAGAAAACGAATCCTGCGGTCAATTTCGCGCAGTCTGCGTTTGCCATAGATGTAATCGCCATTTTCGGAGCGATCCCCGTTCGAAGCCGCCCACGTGATGACTTTGACCAATTCAGGCCGGTCGGACTTGAGCAGTCGGGAGAGTTCCTCCCTGAGCGCGGCCGCTCCCTGAGGCGTCATGTAATTCTTGAAGCCTTGAGGCAGGGCACCGACGTCTTCATCCCCGTCATCGGGCGAATCCGATTCATCCGTCTCTTTTGTGAAAGCTTTGCTCATCTACAAGTCCCTTCATTCATGACTTCCATCCCTCCGGTGATGCAAATGATAGGCATCTCCGTAATCTCCGCGAATTGAGCCGTGGTTGACATGGATGTACCCCAGGAAAAACAGAGACAACAGCAACTGGGCCAGGCAAAGAGCAGCCAGCTGGCTTCGGCCTTTTGCCTGCTTCATCTTGAACAGCTCACTCCTCATTAGAGCCACGCCGTCGCTCATGGCCACGGCCGTACCCTCTGTTCTTGCAGGCAGAGCCATGCGTGCAAGCCACACGAACTGCAGCGGAAATGTGATGAGCAGGTAGAACCGGAAGATGTGAACGGTGGCAAGAGTGATGACCAGACCATAACCCCAGACGGCCGCATTCTGGGTGAAAGCCGTCGGTGACGAGCGACCCTGAAAGGCTTTCCACGCGGCGCGAGGATCTGACACCAGGAGACGAATCAGTGAGATGAATCCGGGGACCAGAATCAAGGCACCCAGCACCGCCAGAATCACATGAATGCCCGCGACCAGGTAGGTCGGAACCCCCCCGATGAGCGGGTAGCGAAAGAAATCAGCGAGCTGAGCCCACATCGAATTTCCGTTGAGCACTCCCAGCGCTTTACCCAGATGCAGCGCCAGCGGATCCGTGATCCAGAAGACCCAGAATTTGAGCTGCACGGCTTCGCCCCACCCTGCCACTGCAGACTGTCCGGTCGGATGCTGAACCAACTCCACGATCCAGGGGATCAGAGTCAGGCTCCCCAGGCAGGATCCAAGAAACCATCTGAGCCAATCGACCTGCTTTCGATCCCAGAAAAATGCCCAGAGCACGAAACCCAGTGCGAAGAAAAAGCCCGACATGTGAATCTGCCCGAGGCACGCACCGACGACTCCCCAGAAGAACGCGCCCCATTTCTTCTCGCGCTTCCACCACGCCATGAGAAAGAGCATCACGAAAAAGGGCAGAACCGATTGAGCCCAGATCTTCCGGTGATAATGAATGGCCAGTGGATTGAGCGCGACCAGTGCCGCTGCCCAGTACCAGGGCTCCCGTTCTTCTCCAAAATTTCCGGGCGACTTTCCCGGCTCCACCCAGTAGCGCGCGAAGAGGGCGATCATTCCAAGAGCGGCGCAATTCAGGAGCATCACCGCACGACAGAGCTCAGTCGGAGTCGTGGCTCCCGTGATTTTTCCAAGCCCCAGAAAAACCCAGACGCTCATTCCTGGATTGCGGATCAGAATGGTCGAAGCCACTCCGAGCCAGGGCCAGGCTTCCGTCTTGCCGACGGCCAGCAGGCGCTCGAACATGTACTGCTCATCCACCTTATATTCCATGTCGCCCACCCAGATCAGGCGAAGGATGCAGCCAGCAATGAGAGCGAGGGACAGAAGCGAGAGCGTGCTTTTTTTCATGAAGCCACCTGAATGAGCTTCGACTTGGCTTCCGATTCCTTCAGACTTTCACGAAGCACGGCGACCCCGAGCAGGATCATCGCCAGGACTGGAATCGAAGCCTTCTGAAAGGCAAAGAAGAGCGTCGACCCGATCACGTCAAGTCCCGCCAGAGAAAGTGTCAGAAAAGCGAAGACGATTGCGAAACGAGTGAAGCGGTCCAGCGTACCCGTGCCTGAAAGCAGCCCGAGCATCGGGATGGCGAGAAAAGGCTGAGAGTATTTGAACGTCGCGGGCATGAAAAGCAGGTAAGCCAGAATCCCAAGCGAATAAAAGAGCAGAATTCCTCGGTTGCTCACGGGTCTTCTCATGGCCCAGAAGGTCGCGATCGAAAGGCTTCCGCTCAAAACAAGCAGCATCCAGAGGTGACTGACGCTGGCAGGACTCAACAGTCCGCTCCACCGCGAAAATCGCAGAAGCGCACTGTTGATGGATTGACTCCCGTAGTGAGAATTGTCAAAGTAGCTTGAGTCCGAAACGACGATGTGAAGCCAGCTTTTCCAGAGTGTCGTCGCGACCGTCAGATCTCGCAGCCACAGCACGCTCACTGCCATCACGGCTCCCACTCCCGCAAGCACGGTGCAGAGGTACGTTCTGAAGAACCTGACGGGTGATGACAAGGACACGCCGAAGAGAAAACCGGGAGCGACTTTCAGAAAGAAAGGAAGCACCAGCCAGCTCGAAGATGACTTCGCCTGCCCTCTGACAAAAAAAAGAAGGCTCCAGGCGAAACACGCGAACATCAGACCCGAGATCTGTCCGATCGTGAAGGAGTCCAGACAGAACCTCAGCACGAAAAGAAAAGTGAGCGAAATCATCCAGACGGAATCTTCCCGACTGCACCAGGTCCTTGCCACTCGGAAGAGCCCAAGAAAACCCAGGACAAAAAAAGAAGCCTGGATCAGAAACCAGATCACTTTCGCTGTCTGGAGTGGAAGCCACGTGAAAGGCATGAAGAGCGGAATGGCGGAAGGAGCGTAACGAAACGGACAGTTGCCGTCGATCTGAGGATTGTAAACATTCGCCCAATCCTGAGCCTGCGCGC
This sequence comes from Oligoflexia bacterium, assembly GCA_014378465.1. Lineage (GTDB taxonomy): Bacteria > Bdellovibrionota > UBA1018 > UBA1018 > UBA1018 > UBA1018. The sequence continues at coordinate 13,489 of JACMNQ010000024.1, forward strand.
GCATCGCAGTGCGGTAATAGACTTCAAAGTCTGAATAATCCGTGCGTTTTGCGATTTTCACTGCATAAAGCGGCACCGTGATCAAGGCAGCGGTCGCCGCCAGGACCATGACCGCTTTTTTGTACTTCACTCCCATGGATTTCCCCGATGGGAGGGAAAGTAACTTCAAAGGACCGGGAACTCAAGCAGCTTCGGAATGGTCTGAAGAGGGCTTGTCGGAGTGAAAGATGACGCCTTTCGAGCGTTCCTGTTCACTCTCCTGGTTTCCATTCTTTTCGTTGGATTCAGCCGTGGATTCGGCAGTCCCTTCGCCGGAGGTTTCTTCGAGACTCGATGAGCGCTTCTGAGTCTTCTTTTCGGCTTCAATCATTTCTGCCGTTCCGGATTTCGTCTTCGAGGCTTGAGATTCATTCATTTTGGATTCTCCTGGCGTTCAAGCCGATTCAGCTGGATTTACCGTCTTTGGGAACTTGAATGGCCACTTCAACGCGGCGATTCTTCGCGCGTCCATCAGCAGTCGTATTGGGTGCAATGGGAGTGTCCTCACCGAAACCGAACACGATGGTGCGTCCAGCCTCGACGCCTTGCTGAACGAGGAGATTACGTACTGCGTCCGCACGGTTCTGGGAGAGGGTCTTGTTGTGCTCAGGACTGCCGGTGCTGTCGGTGAAGCCCCCGATGTTGATTTTATCATCCTTATACTTGGCGAGGATTTTTCCAAGCTCACTCAACTGCTGAATCGCAGCCGGCTTGAGTTCAGCCTTGTCGGTATCAAAGAGGAGTTCGCTCTTGAGCTTCACGAGAAGTCCTTCTTCAGTCTTCTTCGTTTCAGCGACTTTGTTCAGTTCCTTCTGGCGCTTGTCCAGAACATTGCCATAGCTGCCGCCGACCACGCCGCCAACGCCCGCACCAATCCCTGCACCCTTCCAACCGCCCGTGGCTGCGCCAATCGCGCCCCCGACGACAGCGCCGATGCCGGCACCGATTCCGGTTTTTTGACCCGGAGTGGTACAACCCATCCCCCCCACCCCAGTCGTCAGGCAAAGTGAAGAAATGACAGCTATTTGAGAATATTTTTTCGAGGTTTTAAACATATGCGGTACAAGCAGCAACAGTCATGCCAGGTTTCAGAAAAATGAAGCCGAATGAAGCAAGATGACGCCCGTTCCACCCGTACTCAGTGACAGGAGCAGTTCAAAGATGATCCGCAGCACCAGCGCCCCGAAATGGCTCAATCGACTCGAACGCCCTCTGGGCTGGATCGCTGTTCCTCAACTCGGGGTCATTCTCGTCACCCTGCAGGCCATTGGCTATTTTTTCGTGATGACGAACTCCGAATGGGTCGCGAATCTCGCGCTCATTCCTGAAGCGGTTCGTCGTGGTGAAGCCTGGCGACTCATCACTTTTCTGGCCCTGCCCCTTTCGTCCAGTCCGATCTGGATGCTCTTCATCCTGATGTTCCTGTATTCGATCGTGAACAGCCTGGAACGCGAGTGGGGAGCGTTTCGAACGACCTTCTACGTTCTTTTTTCCTATTTTCTCACGGTCGCCTTCTCCATGGCTTTCGACTATCCGATACTTCAGATCGGGCACTTTCAATCAACGCTCTTTCTGGCGGCAGCTTCGCTCTTTCCCGAGATGGAAATCCGGATCTTCTTCTTCATCCCGGCGAAAATGAAATGGCTGGCAGCGCTCAGCGGAGTCTTCATTCTTCTGGAAATGATCAGGGGCAGCTGGCTCGACCGAGCGTACATTCTGTGCATTTACTCAAGCTTCATCGTCTTCTTCGGTCCAGCGGCACTCGCAAGCGTGAGACAGATTCTCCGCAGAAGAAAGTACCAGCGCGATCTCCGGGATTGACTGTTCCAGACGGCCAGTGACGTGATTCAGGCATGGACGATCGCTCCCGAACTGTACTGAATTCAGCACACTCTTCACGATTGCACCGAAAGCAGCACGGATCTTCGGCGAAATCCGGGGGAATTCATGGCAGATTCATGCTGAGCTCTTTGCTGTTTGCGTTGATTGGGATATCGTACCGAGAGAAATTATTCTCGTGCAGCCTGAAGTCACCTGTCGAGAACTGGACAAGGAGAGCCGAAATTTGAAGAAGTTCATTACATGGATCGTGTTGAGTCTCGTTTTTTCAATCTGCGTGATGGTCGGAATCCACTGGTTCTCGAACCAGGAGACCCAGAAAAAGATCGTCCACATGAATTCTCTTTCTCAGCGCCAGAAAGTGGCGGGAGATCTGATTCTGGAACTGGAAAGATACAGACGGCTGAATGGGGCCTTCAAGAAAATGTCCGACCGGGACATCGCCACCGCCAAAACCCATCTGAAGACTCAGCTGGGCGACGGGATCAGTCAGCTCGAAAGACTCGACACCACGGAAGAAGAAACGGTGATCGGCAGGAAAGTGCTGGATCAGACGGCTGAACTTCTCCTGATGAGCGCAAAGCTCGAGCCCACGCTTTTCACGAAGGACGTCTATCAGAAGGAACCGATTCGCACGATTCATGATCACATTCTGGCTTCACTCACCCAGCTGCGCGAAAACGCCGCGAGCCGGGCCGCCCTGATCCAGCCTCAGACCAGGAAGTCCGCAGCGCAGTCCCTGCAGGGACTTCTGATCATCGCGGCACTTGCCGTGCTCTTCGTCGGACTCATGCTGATCCGCCAGTACTACGTCTCCTTCCGTCCGACGCGCAAACTTCGCGAGTACCTGGGCGAAATTCGGAATGGAAAGGGCATCGGGCAGAAACGTCCCAAACTCTCGGGCGTCTACGCCGAAATTGAAGAGACCCTGTTTCAGCTCTGCTCAACCGTCGATGCACAGCGAAGGGATCGTCAGCAGTTTCTCACGGCAGTCTCCAGTGATCTGCGCAGTCCGATCATGAGCCTGCAGGCCGCTTCCAACTTTCTCGTCGGCTCCAACGACTCACCTTCTGGCAACGGCATGGGGAGCGGTACGGGTGAAGCTCGTCGCATTCAGGCGGCCAATACCGTCAAGCGATCCCTTTACCGTCTGAACAAGACACTTGAAGATCTGACGGACATCATTGACGTGGATCGTCCTGAGATCCGACTTGAAGAGACGATCGTCGACATGACTGAAACTCTGGAGCGGGTCGGCGGTCTCCTGAGCGGCGTGGATTCCCTGCATCCGATCAGCGTGGCGGTTCCCGACTCTCCGATCTGGGCACTCGTCGATGCCAAACGCGTGGAGCGCGTGATGATCACGCTCATCTCCAAACTCATGGTCCATCGCCCGCAGGGAGGGAGAATTGACGTCTCCATTCACAAGGCCAGTGCCACCGGCGCATCCGCTTTTCGCGGCGTGGAGATTCACATTCAGGACGGTGGAACGCTGAACAGTTCCATGAACAGCCATTTCGAAGGACGTGAAGGGTCACGCGCGGATTCCCGCATGAAGAGCACCGCCGGTCCCGAACAGGATGTGCTCAAACACTGGATCCGTGAGAACGGCTTCGGCATGACCCTCGCTCAGAAGATCATGAAAGCCCACGGCGGTTACATCAATGCAGCGGGTCTCACCGGCACTTCAGTGCATTTCATCGTGAGGCTGCCTGAAGACCGCATCTCCAATCTCATGGACGCTGGAACGGACACGTCACGCCTCCAGATGGAAATGTCCGAGAATCTGCAGATCACCGGCTCCCGGGAGTTCAGAGCCTGAAGGCCTGAGTTCAAGTCGCAAAAACTGAAAGAGCCAGCCGAGAGATTCTCGGCTGGCTCTTTATTTGAAGCCCTGCGGATGAATGCCATGCTTCTTCATGAGACCATAGACTTCGGTGCGGGATTTCGAAGCGAGTTTCGCGGCGCGGGAAATGTTCCCGCGGGCCACGAGAAGCACCTTCTCCAGGTAGGACTTTTCAAAGAAGTTCTTCGCTTCAAAGAAGGACGGGACTGAGCCCTGAGGCTGAGTGCCGCCTTTCACGGTTTCCGAAGGATTCGCGCCGGACGAGTCCGAAGGCATCATCAGTTCCGGAAAAAGCTGATGAGAACTGATCCTGGAGCTCTCGCCGAGCGCGATCGCCTGTTCGATGCGGTTCTGAAGCTCACGCACGTTTCCAGGCCAGTCATGGGACTCCAGAGCCTGCTCAGCGCCCGAAGTGAACCCGTCAAACGAGGATCCCAGGGTACCGGCGATTCGGGTGGCGAAAAGTGAAGCCAGAAGGAGGATGTCCTTCTTTCGCTCCCGCAGAGCCGGAAGGTAGAGGGGGATCACATGCAGGCGGTAGAAAAGATCCTGCCGAAAGGCGCCCCGCGCGACTTCGGTCTGAAGCGACTTGTGACTGGCGGCGATGATGCGGACATCCACTTTGATCGGAGTCGAACCCCCGACGGGGACCACTTCCCGCTCCTGCAGCACTCGCAGAAGTTTGGCCTGGATGGAGGGAGGCGCGTCGCCGATTTCATCAAGGAAAAGCGTTCCACCTTCGGCGCGGGCGAAGAGTCCGGGCTTGTTCTCGCGAGCGTCCGTGAAGGCGCCCCTGACGTGTCCGAAGAGTTCGGACTCGAGCAACGATTCAGGAAGTGCAGCGCAGTTGATCGCGATGAACGGTCCCTGCCTGCGCATGCCGAACTGGTGCAGGGCTTTGGCGACGAGCTCCTTGCCGGTTCCACTTTCGCCTGAAATCACGACATTGCTGTTGATCTGCGCGGCGGTGGCGATCCTCTTCAGAAGAGGGTCCATCACGGGGTCCCGGCTTCGAACGAGGCTGCGCACGTCATCCACCTGGGCGATGGGCACGCCGGAATTCACTTCGAGCTTGAGGCAGTAACTTTCCATGGCCTGCGCGATCTGCGCGACGAGCGCGCCTTCGACGAAAGGCTTCTTGATGTAACCGTTGGCGCCGAGATTGAAGGCGTTGACGGCGCTGTCGACGTCGCCATGAGCCGTGATCATGAAGATCGGAACTTCGGGCGCGAGTTCGCGGAGCTGAGGCAGGACATCGAGACCGCTGACTTCACCCAGGCGAAGGTCAAGCAGCATGAGATGAAAGCGACCGGCGCGAGCCAGGGCCAGCGCCTGCTCATCAGAATGAGCGACCTGCGTGGACCAACCTTCGTTTTCGAGCACGAGCGTCAGGATATCGGTGATCTGCTCATCGTCATCAATGACCAGAATCGATTTCTTGAAAAGGTGATGTACGCTCATCGTCACTGAATCTCCTGAACGTCGATGTTCTTGAGAGCCTTGAGCTGTTCACCCATGGCTTCACAGCGCTGGGTTCGGGCATGCTCCTTCCGGAACATTTCCCGGAGAGCTTCCGTGGAAACGACCACATTCTCCGAATGAACCGAAGAAATCATTCTTTCGGCATCTTTCAGCGTGTTGTTTTCATTGAGCACCACCGCTTCAGCCACGGGAGCCGAAGTCATTTTCTGCGGGAGCGCACACGCCGTCA
>JACMNQ010000025.1 GCA_014378465.1 Oligoflexia bacterium
CGGACAAAGCCCGGTGTAATTGGAGCCGGACTTTCTCAGAACGACGTGCTCACCGATCACTTCGATGATGTTGACCGCGTCCTTGATCTTCTGAAGGAGATCATGCGGGATCTTGCGACTGCCGGAACCCGAACCCGAACCGGTGATGACGCTCATGCTGCACTCACCGATCTGCCAGGCTTTGCAGACTTGACTGACCGAGTCAGCCTGCTTTCAAGAAGCGGCTTCGCCAGCTTGTTGAGCGGAGACTTGCCGACGAACCGGTTGCCCGTGATGAAGAAGCGCCAGTACTGCTCGGTCCCCTTACTGATGCCGACGCGTGGAGAGACACTCACCTGCTCGGGTTCAAAGCCCTGCTCCACGACGAAGAGCTCAGGACCTTTCAAGGACTGGCCGTTATGTATGAGTTCGATGCCGAGTGCCTGACAGAGACGACCTGGGCCATTGGTCCATTGAGATCCGGCGAGGAGAACGCGGCGCTTTTGCATGAGTGCGTTGCCGTGCAGCGGTTCCACCGCACGAATCAGGACGGCACCAGGATAGCCCTTTCGCTCGGTCACGAAGTTGAGCATTTCGTACATGCCGTAGATGAAATAGACATACGCCACTCCCGGCTTGCCAAACATGATCGCGCAACGAGGGGTCTCCCCTTTCGCACAATGAGAAGCCGGGTCAGTCCCGTGATAAGCTTCGGTCTCGACAATGCGAGCCGCAGTCACTTGAGCTCTGGGATCATCCAGGGCGTACCGAGGCGCAGAGCGCACGACCAGCACTTTCCCGAGAAGATCACGCGCGACCTGAGTTGTGTCGCGCTCATAGAAGCTCTGAGGCAGAGACTTCAGTCTCTTGCTCAGTTTGAATGGCTTGAGTGACGAGATGGGCAAACTCCCCCATGTGAATGGCGATGACGACGATGACAGGACTCGAGACCGGCCGATCAGCCGAGGCGTTCCTTGACGATCTGCTGGACGAGTTTTCCGTCCGCTTTACCTTGAACTTTCGGCATCAGAAGCTTCATGACATTCCCGATGTCCTTGGCGCTGGCGGCTTTGGATTCGGTCACAGCCCAGTCCACGACTTTGCGGATTTCGGCTTCGTCCATCTGCTTGGGCATGAAGGTGAGCAGGAATTTGAGTTCCGCTTCTTCTTTGACCACGAGATCGTCGCGTCCACCGGTCCTGAACTGCTCGATCGAATCCTGGCGCTGCTTCATGGCAGTGGAGATGATCTTTTCGATGCCGGCGTCGTCGAGATCAATGCGATCATCAATCTCTTTCTTGCGGATGGCGGCGTGAAGAGTGCGGGAGTACTGGACCTTGTCCTTGTCGCCGGATTTCATCGCGGCTTTGAGGCCTTCCGAGAGAGTTTCCTTGATCTTCGAAGGGACCGTCGCTTTAGGAGTCGTGCTGGTTTCTGGCGCCATGAGAGATTCTCCGCAAATTTTCTGGTTTGAAGCTGATTAAATGGGAAGGGCCTCACTTCGCTTTCATTCAGACCGCCGGCAAACCGCCGGAGGGGCATGAAGATGAACGCAAGAATGAGGCCCTTACAGAACAGAAGACCAAAGGTTACGACCTAGGGCCTCGAGCTTTTTTTACAAGACGCTTACGAGCTGCAACAGCTTTCTTCTTACGTTTGACGGAAGGCTTTTCATAGGCTTCACGTTTACGAACTTCAGAAAGGATGCCGGCTTTTTCACACTGCTTCTTGAATTTCTTCAGAGCAGCTTCGAAGGAATCACCTTCACGAATCATGATACCTGGCATATTGAATCACCTCCCATCCGCTTGAATTTCAAAATAATTTTGAGTTGGATCCTTATAGCCTGAATTACCGCCAGAGCGCAACCACATAGCCCCCGCCGCCTGAACCTGTCAGCTTCGCCGCGAGTGCGCCTTGATTTCTGAGCTGCTCGATCAGGTTTTCAGTTCCTTCGGGAACGAGCTGCCAGTGCGCAAAAGCCTCCTGCCCGTGAGTCAGACCTCGAGCCAGAATTTCAAGAGCTTCAGAATCATTCATGCAGGAATCAAAGCGAATCAATCCTTCCGTGCAGTCGCGAGCCGCCTGGCTCATCAACTCATCGATCTTCATGGCTAAAACGGGAGAAGATTCCCGGAGCTCACGGACTTTCCGGACGCAGTCACTCGTTCGGGCCCGAACGCCCGTGTCGTGAAAGGTGAACCTGGGCAATCTCTTGATTCCGAGGGGCCTTCCGCCTCCGTCCATGCTGAATGCGATCGGCTCGCCTGCCAGGGCGACGGCAATATCCATCCCGCTGCTTTGGCCGTGGAAGCGGTGTTCCAAACTTCGAGCGAATTCGAACTGTTCGGCCTTCGGGATCTGCAGTGGCTCGGCCAACCAACGCGTGATCGCCACACAAAGAGCAGCCGAAGAACCGAGCCCAGCTCCCAAGGGGATCGTGCTCTCCAGGCGAAAGTTTCCTTCGGGCAGGGAAAAGGTCTGCACTTGATCCTGTACGGCATGCAGAAGCTCTTCGATCACTTGAACGGCGGGAGGAGGCGTGATCACCAGCTTGCCAGTTCGTCCAGGCATGAACTCCGCACTGAGAAAAAAATCCGGATGCGGAAGCGCCACCGCTCCCCCACCGCGAAGAACCGTGTGCTCGCCGGCCAGAACCCATTTGCCGGGAACTCGAACTTGATACTTCGGCCAGTCGTTCATGAAGTTCCAACTGGTTTCGTCAATGCCGGAAGCACCTTCGCGCCCGTGCCCTGAGTGTCCTGCAGAATCTCGAATTCGGGAAAGGCTTTGTTCAGAATGGTCTGCCACTTCGTCGCTTCAGCAGCCGCGACCAGGATGTGCACATTCGCTCCCGCATCCATCGTCACGATCGGAGGAGTGAGTTCAGAACCTTCAGCTCCCCCTTCCTGAATGTAAGGAGCCAGCCACTTGATCACTTTCAAAGTTCCGGGCTCCCAGTAGGTGAAAGGGTCCGAACAGGTGTGAAACAGGCTGTGCATTTCCCACATTTCAGCCCACGCCACGCGAGAGAGGGTGATGATGTCACCTTCCCCCAGGGCGGCTTCGACCGTCTTGAGGCGTTCAGCGACTCTCTCCGTCCGACCTTCCCAGAGTGGAGAGGTCTGCACCAGGTGATGAGCCTGGGTCGAAGTCACGGGCTTGGGTCCGGTGGCGATGAGCACGACGAAATCCACCATCTCCGGCATGGGAGTGATCAACCCCGCGGCCGCACCTTTTTCCCAGAGCACCCACGGTCCTTCAAAAGATCGACACGAGCTCCCCGACCCCTGACGAGACACTTTGGCGAATGAGCGTCTGAACTCGAGATTTTCTTCCCAGACCTTCGTGAAAGCCTTCGGGTCCAGTGCACTGTGAAGTGCCGTACCGAAAGTGAGTGCCGCAAAACTGGACGCGCTTGAGGCAATCCCCGAATCAGCTGGAAAGGTGTTGGCCGTGCGGATCTCAACTGGCGTGATGGGAGCGAGGGAGAGGCCGTGGACCGGAAAAAGTTCAAACACCGCCGCGAGCACGCGTTCGTGATGCCGAATGACTTTCAGAATGCCGGCTTCCGTGAGTTTCGGAACTCGCACGGCTCCCGAAAATGTTCCTGAAGGAAGCTCAGCGGGCGCTTCCGCCAGCCAGCGTGTGGCAGTCGCGGTCTCGGTGATTTCCACATAAGTGCAGAGCTGATTGAGAGTCATGGACAGGCTGCCATTGGCAGGAAGATTCAAAGCGGGGTCCACTTTGCCCATGTATTTGATCAAAGCGATGTTGGATGGAGCGCTCACTCGGGTCTGACGCATTGGATCCCCTGGGCTGGAAAGCAGTGTTCTGAAATCAACCGAAGTCCACGCGACTCGGCTGCTGACATGATCTTAGACCGATCGGCGGATTTTTCACAGAGGAGGATCATCGAGTCCGACTGCATGGCGCCGGCGCCCTTGATGCCGAGAACTCCAGAAATCTTGCCCAGGATCTTGCGATCCTCATGAGCCGACGGATTTTCAAAACCCAGCTCATGAAGCGCGTCCGCGTACTGACCCAGACACTGGCCGAGCCTTGCCCGATCTCCTGCTCGGATAGCCGCAATGCCGTCAAAGAGGGGCTTTTCGAGCGACTCCGTCGAAAAATTTTGAAGTTTCGCCAGATGTTCATGCGTGGCGACTTTACGGCCCGCGATTCCGGTCGCCGAAAAAATCAGAAAATCCGACCAGCTGAGAGCCTGGGTGAGATCTTCCGTCGTTGCCTTCGTCGGATCAAAGAGTTGCACTCCTCCCTGCCACTGCGCCACGAGATCGGCACCACTGGGAGGAATTCCGGCAGCACCGGCGGCGTCGGCTGAAACCGGCGACTCAGACGGAGTCATCAACTTCCGGTAAAGTTCCCACGCCCGCTTCCAGCCCACCTGTCCCAGCTCCAGCTCAACGAGCAGGGCGAACTGGGCGGTAGACGCACCGAAGCCCCCGGCGCCCAGAAGCGGATCAATGAATTCGAAGGGAATGTCAGATGGATTCTTGCAGGCCCAGTGAAGAAAACGTCCTGCAGGACTGGCTGGAGCGTACTCCGTGTGATTGGTCTTTCCGACGACTGAGCCGTTTCTCGCGGCGGAACGAAGCGCAAACCGTGGAGAAGTTGCTGCCACCAAGGCAGGCAGGCCCCTGAGGACCGCGTACTCTCCGAGGATGAAGACTTTTCCCGCGATGCTGTAATCTACCCCTGCAGTGTTCACTCCATGGTCCTAACGAACTTTTGACCATTGGGCAATGCTGCGCTCATGAACGGGTCGGAGCAGTCCTTTCAGGGACTCGTTCAGGAAGTGCCCACCCGGATCCAACTTCTGTCTGACTTCAAGAAACGCATTCCATTTCGGATAGACCGTGGCGAGGTACTCGGCACCGGCAGAGTGCCATTTCCCCCAGTGAGGTCGACCCTGGTACTTCTGGAAGATTTCCTGTGCCGCCTCGAAGTAGGGGCGAAAATCCTGACTGATGTAATTATGAAGGGCAAAGTAGACACTGTCCCGGCCCGAGGCGGGCGAAAGCCAGATCGAGTCTCCTTTGACGAAACGGATCTCGATGGGAAAGAGGGTCTGAAAGTTTCGAGCGCGGATCATCGCCTTGAGTTCAGAAAAGACTTCCGTGAAACAGTCGAGAGGAACGCTGTACTCCATCTCCATGAATCTCACATTCCTCTCACTTGGAAAAATCTCGTGCGCCCAGCCGATGTCCGTCCGCGCGGTCACGAACTTTTTCAGGAGCGCATCGGTTGCAAGGTACTTTCCCGTGACTCCCGCGAACTGGTTGAACTTCTCGTAGAGCCAGTTTTCGAGCACGTGATCATTGAATCTCTTTGAGAACTTTTCCAGGGGTGTTGAAGGTGTTGGCTCCTCATTCGTCGGGTCCATGGTTTTCACGATCGCCCAGTCACCGAGCGGAAAGTAGAATAGCTCCAGATGTCGATGCTTGTGCAGGCGCTCACCCATCCTCTCGAGTGCCACGTTCATTTCTTCGGGTGCGGTCGAAACTTTGAGCCGGTAGGCGGGCACGAGCTGAAGTTTCGCTTCCGTGATGACGCCGCAGGTGCCAAAGGCGACCCGGCAGGCATTGAAAAGGTCTCGGTCGGTCACCTCGCTCAGCGTGAGTACATCCCCACTGGCGAGAACCATTTTGAAGTCCACGAGCTGATTGCTCATCGACTGCAGAGTGATGCCCGTTCCATGCGTGCCCGTGCTCAGAGCGCCCGCGAGAGTCTGGGTGTGAATATCACCCTGATTTCTGAGGGACAGACCCACCGCGAAGGCTGCGGCCGAAAAATCCGAGAGTCGAGTGCCGGCGTATGCCTGAACAGTTTTGGTGGCAGAGTCGACTGAGATCAGACCTTGGAGCCGACCCAGACTCAGGAGTGTACCTGAAGTCGGGATCAGCTCCGTCCACGAATGGCGAGCACCCATGGGACGCAGAACTCGCGCTTCACGAATCGCGAGCTGTACCGCCTCAGTCGAATCAGGGCTGATGATTTCATGAGGGGTGAATTCAATGTTCCCCGCCCAATTCTTCACTTTCCGATTCTTCAGCGGTGAGAGCGTTTTCGGCTTCGTCATGTGAAGGCCTTCCCTTCTCCTCGGTAAGTGGCAACCTTTCCTTCGTAAACTCCCTTTCGAATCAGATGGATTTCATTGAAGCGCTCGCAGGGCTCACCCGCTTTGGCGTGCCTCATGAAGATCAGGTCTCCGACTTTGGAGGCCGCTCCAGGGGGGATCTTGCCGCCAGGGAACCGTCTCTGCCGAAAAGGAGTCTGCACTTCTCCCGCGCCTTCATGAGTCAGGAGCTCGATGCCTTCAGGCAGATAGGGTTTCGGGAGTTTGCTGGGATCACGGGATCCACTGGCCACGTAGCCCCCTCCTTGCGCTGTCAGCACTCCTTTGAGCGGAGCGCGCACGACCGGAAGCGTGAATCCCATCGCCGGCTTCAGGCTGAAACTCCGGTAGTGATCAAAGAGCCAGGGCGCATAGAAGGCTGATCCGACCGTGATTTCCGTCACGATTTCTTCCTGCGAAGTCAGCTGCAGACTGCCGGTCCCGCCTCCATTCACGAAACGAAGCGTATGGCCCTCATTCCTGAGCAGTTCCACCATCCGCTTTCTCCGCTTCCGGAGTTGCGAAACTGAAACTTTCTGAAGAAAGCGCACGAGTGGAGAACTTCGGTCCCCCACTCCCGCGATCTGGGCCTCGTAGCCCATGGCTCCGACCAGTTCCAGATGGGAACACAAGCGAAGTACTGAAAGAAACTCGCGCAATTTTTCACAGGTATTCAAAGCTGATCGGTAGACCCCGAATCGGAGGCCCGGGAGCTCCATCGAAAGATCAAGATCCACACAGACGTGCAAGCGCGTTCCCGCCTGCGCGGCGATTTTTTCGAGCAGCTTGAGGTGTTCGGGAAGGTCCACCATCAAAGTGATCTCGGAAGGATCTCTCGCCAGGCACTTCAGGGACACTTCGTCCCAGGTGGGATAGCCCATCAGAAGATCTCGAAAGCCGAGAGAACGCAGGTGAAGTGCTTCGGGGAGAGTGTAAGTCATGAGGCCCCGAAAGACGGGTGAGGACTCGAGAATCGTTCGAATGATTTTGACGGAGCGCAGGGACTTCGTGGCGACGCGAATCGTCTTGTCTCCCGCATTTTTGAGGACCCAGTCCCGGTTGGCTTCGAAGGCGTCGAGATCCAAGAACAGGCAAGGCGACGAGATCGTCTGGAGAGCCTTGATGTAGTTCTCATGGGTTTGCTGAAGAGAGTTCAACATGATCTCGTTTGCCCTGCTTCCCGCTCATCAATTATCACGAAGGCGCAGAGCGCAGCACGAGCAATCGCCTGTTCCTCAAGCCGTCACTGTGGCTTGCGCACTCAGTCCAGACTGAACCGGGCGCCTTTGACTCGGTTCTCCACCGGGTTGATGAGATCATTGAGTGCGCCGCGAAAATCGCATTTCTTCAGTTGAATCTGATTGAATGCCGCGTTGAGAAGATCCGACTCTTTGAAGTCGCATTCAGTCAGGTCCGCCTGCAGAAAACCAACGTCGCGCAGGCTGCACCAGAAGCTTGCACTGTTGAAGGGACGGATTCTTGATCAGAGCATTGTCCAGCGTCGCATTGCTCAGGTCCGTCTGAAGGAATCTGCAGTCAACGATTCGGGCGCGAGTGGTCTTTTTCGTCAAAAATTCGATTCAGTACATGGCCGTCTTGTCGGAAAGCCTCAGGGCCTGCAGGATTTCCTTGGCGCGAGTGAGGTTGATCTGCTTTTCATTTTTCAGAATTTCATTGAGCTGCTCGCGCACGTGATGAATCTCATGCACTTCCGCGCCAGCGGCGATCGCGAGGTTCGCGGCATGAAGCTGCATGTGACCTTTCACGATGCCCACGGTTGAAAGGGCCTTGAGGGCGCCCAGATTCTGCACGAGGCCCACGGCAGCGCAGATTCTCGCGAGTTCCTCCGCGTGCTTGATCTTCATCATCTTGAGCGCGACTGCCGCGGTCGGATGAAGCTTCGTCACTCCGCCCACAGTTCCCACGGCCATCGGGACCTCAATGCGTCCAATCAGGTCAGAACCTTCCATGTGCCAATCGGTCACCGGCTGATAAGTCCCCGTGCGTGCCGCGTAGGAGTGCACTCCCGCTTCGACCGCGCGCCAGTCATTGCCGGTAGCGATCAGGATCGGATCAATGCCGTTCAGAACGCCTTTGTTGTGCGTGGCCGCGCGGTAAGGATCCGCTTTGGCAAAAAGAGTGGCTTCGACGATGCCGCGGCCCAGAACCGGGTTCACGTTTCTGACCGTCACTTCTGCGACGACGAGCTTGCCGTCAACGAGATTGGAAAGAATGCACAGGCCCACCCGTTCACCGGTGATCGCTTCAACCCGAGGCTTGAGGGCTTCGCAGACCTGGTTGATCAGATTGGCGCCCATCGCATCGCAAGGGTCACAGAGGACATGAAGGACGAGCATCGTGCCGTCCTGATCCGGGCGAGGAAGTTCACGGATCGCGATATCTCTCACTCCGCCGCCACGAGCGACGAGTCCCGGGATGCAGGCATTGGCCAGACCCATGAGCAGGTCGCGGTTTTCGTGGAGTTCACGTCTCGCGTAGGCGACGTTGCGCACATTCGGGAGTTGAACCTGTCCGATGATGAGGTTGCCCTTGGAATAGGTCTTGATGCTGCCTTCGCGCTTCACCCATTTCGCGGTTGCACTGGCGGCAGCGATGATCGAAGTTTCTTCGACCACCATCGGGATCAGAAGATCTCGGCCGTCGATGTTGAAGTTGGTGGCCACTCCCATCGGAATGGGAAAGTAACCGATCACGTTTTCGATCAGGTGCTCGGCGATGTCGAGAGGCAAGGGAGTTTCACCGGAAAGCACTCGGGTGTCTTCAGTGGTGAGGCCGCAGAATTCCTTCACGCGCTGAAGGCGTTCATCTCGGGAAACGCGGTGAAAACCTTCAATCAAATGGCGTTTGTCGTCCATTGCCAGACCCCCTGTTGTTGTCTCAGTGCCGCAGGATCCCTGCTGCCCGTGCAGAAAAGCGCGACTTTGAGTTCAAACTCCTGTTGCAGCATCCATTGATTCAGTACTTCTTCGCCCTGAAGGGCAGCCTGGAGCGCAGGTTGCGCGTAACCGACCCGGTGAGCTCCGAGCGCGATGAGCTTGGCAGCGTCCAGTCCAGAGCGCACACCTCCGGAAGCCCAGATCTCAGGCTTGCTCGGATGTTTCGCCAGCTCCTGCGCGGCAGCTTGAACGGAGTCGACCGTCGTCTCGCCCCAATTGGCGAAAGTCTGAGCCGCTTGAGAATGAAAATCTGATTTTGTCTCTTCGGCGCGAGCGCCTTCAATCCGGCCCCAGTGAGTCCCGCCGAGGCCACTCACATCGATGGCGGCAAGATTCACGGTCGAGAGTTTTTTGAGAGTGCGAGCTGAAAAACCAGAGCCGGTTTCCTTGAGCACGATCGGACAATCGAGGGCCTGAGCTCCGGAAGCATGCGACAGTTTCTCGAGGGCTTGAAGTCCACCTTTGAACTGCGGAGTTCCCTCAGGCTGCATGCATTCCTGAATCGCATTGAGGTGCACGCAGAGAGCCTGAGCATGAATGGAATGAATGAGTTCCTGAAGCCTGGCAAGAGGCGCATCGATGAGCTGGGAGATCCCGAGATTGGCGAAAAGAGTCAGCTCAGGCAATTCGATACGGAGCTTCTGCCACTCACCCAGGAGTCCACCTTCGCGACTTTCGAAGTCCCGGCGCTGGGATCCCACTCCCATGGCCCAGCCTCTTTTTGCACAGGCACGGGCAAGAAGGTGGTTGAGTTCGACTGCGTCTGCATGTCCGGCAGTCATCCCGGCGACGTAAAAAGGGTTCGTGGCTGGCTGCCCGAGACAGGTCGAAGCCAGAGTGATTTCTTCGAGATTGAGATCCGGGAGCGCCTCATGCCGGAGGTGAATGCGGTCGAGGCCACTCAAGCCAGTGGCTTGATGGCGAAGATCCAACGCATGACGAATGTGGCCACGCTTGCGTTCTTCGAACTGACTGAGATCCATAGGAGGCGAGCTTACACCTTAATGGTCTACGATTCTAGACGGAAATAGGTTACCCTTGGGAAGACAAATGACAGAAACAGGACAATCCCAAAACACCCCTCTTTTGAAGCGTTTACGCCCTTTCCTCATCGTGGCCGTCAGCTGTTTCATCATCTTCGAGATCGTGGCGCTGACGCCGTCGAATCTTGAACAGAGTTCAACGTCAGAGACCTCCCTGACCGAAGAAAGTCTGCTTCCTCACGTGCCCGGGGACACCACCCTGGCGGCCGGAATTCCAGTGAAAAAGGTGCCGGACTACAGCATTGACGGGTTCAATTATGTCTCCACCCATGCGGGTCAGAAGCAGTGGAAGCTCGTCGCCAAGAGAGCCTTTCTTTACAACAAGGAGAAGATCGTCCATTCACGCACGGTCACCGCCTACCTTTACGATGCCCAGGACAAGATCACGCTCGTCGAAGGCCGCGAAGCCAAGTACTTCATGGATGGACGCGACCTCGAAATCTATGGGGACGTGAAAACCACTTTTCCCGATGGGTTCACCACCCAGAGCGAGTACATGAAGTACTCTCCCACTCATCGTCAGATCACGGTGCCGCTCAACTACACGGTCCACGGTCAGGGAGAACAGCTGGGCTTTGACAGCCATGGGCTTGACTTCTCGATGGACCGGTCGCGCATCATCCTTCCTGAGGCCGTTCGCGTGACTTTGACCAAATCGCAGCCCAAAGTGGATTCCCCCTCAGTGGACGGTGCCACGACGTCTCCTGGAGTTCCCGAGAAGACGACCGTGGACTCGGATCGCTGCGAAATTGATCGTCTCCAGCAGATCGCTTATTTCACCATGTACCCGTCTCGTCCTCTCAAGAAGCGGTTCGTGCAGATCAGACAGCCGGGTTTGTACTCGCGCTCCAGAAGATCTGAAATGCATTACGGCGATTTCGCGAAACTCCTGAATTACATGACCGCCTACGAAGACGTGCTGATCCAGGAACTCGACAAACCGAGTGCACCGCGGAAAACCGCACTTGGGGCGTCCGTAGAAAAATCCAGGTCGGAAGTCTACCGCTACGGAACAGGCGGACGCGCTGATTTTGACACTCAGAGAAATGTGATTATTCTGAAGGAGTTTCCCCAAGTCTATCAGGATAATGATACAGTCACTGGAGATGTGATCATCGTCCACCGCGACACGGATATCGTAGAGGTAGAGCACAGCAATGCATTCAGCGCCGGAGAGCCCCAGTCAAAATAAGATTTCTGAAAATGCTTCCACTTCTTCCTCAGGAGGCACTTCCGGAATTTCGTCAGGCAAAGTGGTCCACACCCTCAAGGCAGTCGACATCCACAAAGCCTACAAGGGACGAAAAGTCGTCAAAGGCGTGAGTTTCGAAGTGCACTCCGGACAAGTGGTCGGACTTCTCGGACCCAACGGGGCAGGCAAGACCACTTCCTTTTATATGGTCGTGGGACTCGTGCGCTCCGACGAAGGTCAGGTGCTGCTCGATGACCAGGATATCTCACAGATCCCGATGCACAAGCGCGCTCAGAACGGGATTGCTTACCTTCCTCAGGAGGCTTCGGTCTTTCGACGCATGACGGTCGAAGAGAACATTCTGACCGTACTTGAAACTCTTCCCATGACTCAGACGCAGCGCAGGGAAGAATTGCAGAAGCTGATCGATGAGTTCACTTTAGGGCACATCCGAAAACAAAAGGCCTATACACTTTCAGGCGGAGAACGAAGAAGAGTTGAAGTTGCTCGCGCGTTAGCGCTAAATCCGGTATTCCTTTTGCTAGATGAGCCGTTCGCCGGGATTGATCCGATTGCAGTGGCCGATATTCAAAGAATGATTCAAGTCTTGAGAAAACGGCATATCGGAGTTTTGATCACTGACCATAACGTACGAGAAACATTGGAAATTTGCGATTTAGGTTATTTGTTGAGTGATGGTAAAATAGTCGAAAAAGGAACTCCCCGAGAGATCGCCAACAGCAAGACAGCCCGAGAGCTGTATTTGGGAGAAAACTTTCAGTTTTAAGATTTTAAACACCGCTCTGATCAAATTGAGGATCCCCCAGATCTTTGATGATCCAAACCGGGAAAGTAGACGCATCACACCATGGCATTAGAGATTAAACAAAGTTTAAGATTGAGTCAGCAGCTGGTCATGACGCCCCAGCTTCAACAAGCCATCAAACTTCTTCAGCTCAACCGCATGGAGCTCCAGGAAGTGGTTACCCAGGAAATGATGGAAAATCCCATCCTGGAAGAGCTCACCGACACTCCAGACGGCGAAAGCACCACCTCGGATGAAATGAAAGCCGAGAACCCAGCGGATCCGGAATCAGATCAGCGCCGCGAAGAAGAATCCTACATCGCTCCGACCACCAAGGAAGAGCAGCTCGTGGCCGGTAAGGATGACTTCAATTGGGAATCCTATGTCGAGGAGTTCAATTCCAATTCCAGCTCCGCTCCTTCGATGCGTGAGATCAATGAAGAGCTGCCGAGCTTCGAAAATATCCTGACCAAAACCACTTCGATTGAAGATCACCTGGCGTGGCAGCTCTCCATGGCCGCCCTGACTGACCAGGAGCGTAAACTTGGTGAGCTCATCATTGGAAATCTTTCCGATGACGGTTATTTCAATGCGAACCTGGTAGACGTGGCTGCAGAAGCTGAGATGGAGCTTGAAGACGCTGAAGAAGTCCTCAAGATCGTGCAAAACTTTGACCCGGTCGGAGTTGCCTCGCGCAATTTGCAGGAATGTCTCGCGATTCAGGCCCGCTTCATGGTGCCGCGCCAGCCTTTGGTCGAAAAGATCATCGAAAACCATCTCGGCGATCTGGAACGCAAAAATTACCAGGCGGTTGCGAAGGCCGTGGGCCTCCCCCTCGACAAGGTCATCGAAGCGATCAAACTCATCCTCGAGTTCGAACCCAAGCCAGGTCGCTCCTTTCACACGGGCGACACTCAGTACATCACGCCAGACATCTACGTTTACAAGGTGGCTGAAGAATTCGTCATCGTTCTGAACGAAGACGGGATGCCAAAACTCAGAATTTCGCCGTATTACAAAAACATTCTGGCCTCCGCCCAGAAGGATCAGAACAAGACCACCAAGGAATACGTTCAAGACAAACTGCGCTCCGCAGTCTGGCTGATCCGCTCCATTCACAATCGCCAGAAGACCATCTACAAGGTCACGGATGCGATCGTGAAGCGTCAGCGCGACTTTTTCGAAAAAGGCGTGCAGCAGCTGAAGCCCATGATTCTGAAAGATGTCGCGAACGACATCGGAATGCATGAATCCACGATTTCGCGCGTCACGACGAACAAGTTCGTGCACACGCCGGTTGGGATCTTTGAGTTGAAGTATTTCTTCAACTCCAGCATCAATGC
This sequence comes from Oligoflexia bacterium, assembly GCA_014378465.1. GTDB lineage: Bacteria > Bdellovibrionota > UBA1018 > UBA1018 > UBA1018 > UBA1018. Next base: position 13,459 of record JACMNQ010000025.1, read on the forward strand.
CGCTGACGGAAGCGACGCTCTCGCAAGTGAAGCTGTCAAAGAAAAAATCCGTCAGATGGTCAGCAAAGAAGACCAGAAAAATCCTCTTTCTGATCAAAAAATTGTTGAGCTTCTGCGTGTCGAAAACATCGACATTGCTCGCCGCACGGTAGCCAAGTATCGCGATATGCTGGGGATTTTATCATCGGGCAAGCGCAAGAAAATCATCTAAGGATTTTTTAATGACTATTCCGCTCCAAGGCGCTTTTTGTGCAGTATACTGAGAGTACATCTCAGAAGGAGTTGAACCCAATGAATCTCAATATCAGTTTCAAACATCATGATACGAGCGATGCGGTAAAAGACTACACGTCTGAAAGATCAGAACGTCTGGCCAAGTATTTTCAGGGCAAGATTCACTGCACCTGGAATTTCGGGCAGGTCAAACAACAGTGGACCGCGCATTGCCATCTGGTCGGAAACAACATCGACTATTTCGGCGAAGCGGACACGGATGATATCTATGCTTCCATCGACGTCACCGTAGATCGTCTCGAGAAGCAGCTGAGAAAGCACAAGGAGATCGTCACCAATCACCTTCACCGCGAACACGCGAACCCTGCGGATTTCGCGCCTCCAGAAGTTGAGACCGAAGAAGAGTCCGAAGACATTGCTTGAATGCAAGGCACGCAGTGCCTGATGAACTGATCAGGTGACTGAAGAAAATTGAAAAGGCGCTTCCCTGAAGAGGGAGGCGCCTTTTTTTAGTAGAAAGAGCTGACTTTTTTCTGGCGTGCGGTCCACGTTAGCTTTTCGTCGCCGCTGCCGGGATTCATCTACCGCCGCTGCGGCGGTGACATGCACTTTCGCTTGACGATAGAGGGCGCAAATACCGAAAAAATATTGAATTTAACTTGACGACTTCTTGGCTGCAGTAAAAACATGTAGGCCAATGGCGCTTCCGAAACGTCCCATAATCGCTCTATTTGGCCTTAGATCGTCATAGCTCTGCCCGACCTTTGAAACTTTGAACTCATGGAAAATATTCCAACTCAAACGCAATGTGTAGGCCTAAAAAACCGGTGTTATGCCCTCATTCATGAAAGAACTCACTTCTTCTGAACTGATTTTACGTACGAAAACTCTCGTCACGCAGGAACGCCGAATCACCCTTGCATTGATTGAGCATCTCGCGGAGATCAGTCGGAGGATGCTGTATGCGGAACTGGGATATTCTTCACTCTGGGATTTTGCGACTCGTGAACTGGGCCTGAGCGAGGGAGCCGCTCAAAGACGGATTCAAGCGATGCGGCTTGTGCGAGACGTTCCGGAGGCTGCCGCGGCGCTCGAGTCTGGCAGTCTCTCCTTGAGCAATGCGGCCAAGGTGCAGAGCTTCCGGCAGGCTGAAAAGAAGATGGGACGAAAGCCAGACCCACGAGAACTTGTCACGCAAGTGGCGAATCTCTCCCAGAGAGAGTGTGAAAAGACGCTCTTTGAGATTTCCCCCGAAGCACTTCCTCGCGAAAGCGACCGCATCCTCTCAGCGACTGAAGTGCATGAACTTAAAATCGTGATCAGTTCTAAGCTTCATGAAAAACTGCAACTCCTGAAGGGGTTCTTGGCTCACTCGAACCCCGATGCATCGTACGGCGAACTGCTAGAGTACCTCGCGACTGAAGCACTCCTTCGTCTGGAGAAACAGAAAGGGATACAAACTCGAATGCCTTCAACACCCGCTACCGCCGCAGCGGCGGTGAAAAATCCGCCTAAGATCATTCCTCCGGGCAGAAGAGGATACCTGCCTGTGACTCTTCGCAAGCAGGTTTGGGCGAAAAGCGACGGGCGCTGCGAGTTCACAGTCGATGGGAGGCGCTGTTCATCACGGTATCGACTCGAGGTGGATCACATCAAGTCGCTGGCGATTAGCGGATCCAATGAGGTGACCAACCTGCGAGTGCTTTGCTGGCATCATAACCAGCAGCAAGCGCTCGAGAAGCTTGGGCGGCGGCGTGATTCATTCAAAAAACCGGCAGCAGAATCTCTGTAATCAGCTCTGCTTCAGGGGTCGTCTCCGGAGTGTTGACACAATTTTCGATGAACCAATCATCGTGGAGCTGGAACTTTCGCTCTTGGACGATTTCAAAGACTCGGGAGGTCGCTGCCGGGAGAAGTGAGTAAGGCCCAGTCAGGACGAAACGCAAATATTTGCCGCCACTGAATTTCAGTTATGCAAGTCCGGGAGGCAACTTCGCTGGAAGGTTTCCTGAATCAGCAGGTTTGGCCGCCAATCGCAGTCCCGCGCGATAGATCATCTCGGGCTCGAACCGGTAGAGGCTCAGGGCACCGATGACTTGGTACCGCTTGCGCAACTCGGGAATGAATCGTCCGAGCTCCTGCCATGCCGCGACGGCCGTATCTTCAGAAAGTTCCCACTTTTTCGAAGTAGACGAAATGCGTTTCGGGCCAGTGGACGGAGTCAAGAGACTGCGTGAGATTCATGCGAAGCTCATCTCTTGAGTCAGGTTCATATCAAGCTCATTTCCCAAGAGAGAAAACGCTCAACTTGGAATCATCCGTCCCCACCGCAAGCACTCCATTTTCGGGTGAGTAAGCGTAGGAGTAGAGGTAGGCGCCTTCTTCGGTCTTGAGCTCGAGATTGGCTCTCATCTTTCCTTCAAGATCAAAAATGACCAGGTGGCTGTTGCGAGTCGAGGGTTCGACATCTTCGAATCCCGCCATCACCTGATGGTCACTGGCGACGATCGATGAAGAATAATCGGCGTAGCGTTTGTCCGAGCGCTGCCACTTCTGCGAAAGCGTGACGGGTTTGGAACTGGCTTTCCCAGAAGCCGCGCGATCGAGACCCAGTAACACGGCAAGATACTGCCCTTTCGGACTGTTGCCGTACACGAAGAGTTCGCTGCCCTGTGACGACATTTCGAGCTGCTCGACATGAGAACCGGGTTCAGCGGTCGCGCGGAGCTTGCCCTTCGAATCAAAGAGGCTGATGACCTGACCCTGCTTCAGCGAATGAGAGAGAACTCCCACTTGCCACTCAGCACGATCCGCTTCGTCCTCTTCTTCAGTATCACTCGCCTTCTCCGCCTTCCTGGACTTCACGGCCGCCGAAGCAACAGGTCCAGGAATTCCCGACACGCCAGCAGCATTCCCCGCAGAAGCCGGAGCAACGGCCGCGATGGCGACATCCAAAATTTCACCTTTCACTTTGAACTCGCGAACTTTCTTGAAGTCGCTCCCGTTTTTCCCGGGAACCATTTCAAAAACAATGACCTTGCCGCCCGTGAAAGCGAGCGCTGCAGTGGTCTCGTCAGCGGATACCTTGAGTGTCAGTAGATCCTGCTTGGACTGAAAGGCGGAAAGCTTCTTTCCATTCCAATCAAAGATTTCAAATGCGACATCAGGCACCGTGTCGTCGTCATGCTGGCAGAGAATTCTGCGGGCCTGATTGAAGAGGATCGGTTTGCACGAAGCTGCCGCGGTCCAGATCGTTTTTCCGGAAGCATCAATTCCACTCAAGTCGCCGCCGTAGTTCGCGGTCACCGCAAGAGTTCCGTCCGCGGAGATGGCCTGGGACTTGATTTGAGATTTCAGAGGAACTTTCCAGATCTCTTTGCCGTTCCGATTGAAACGCGTGAGCTGGTAGCGACCTTCGCCCGTATCCTGATCCGGAATGCTCGCCACCAGAATGGCGTTGCCATCTTTCGAAAGGCTCAAGTCAGTCAGGGGACCCGGAAGTTTCCTGGACCAGAGCTCCTTCACTTCGATCGGATCACTCGAAGCCTCAAAGGGCATGGCGCGAGGGGGCGTCACTTTGGCATTGGGAGTCGAGCACGCAACTCCCACGACGGTCGCAACACTCAATCCTCCCAGAACCGGGAGGAGAGCGCTTCGACGGCGCGAGGATGTCTTGAAAAAACGATACAAATTCATAGCTTGGCCCCTAGAAAGCTCAATGCTACACTTGCAGTACATAGGTTGGCAATAAGATGCGCATTGCGATTTTGTCTCGAAACAAAAATTTACACAGCATTCGCCGCCTGCTTCAGGAAGCGATGCGCTTTGGTGTGGACTGCGACATCATCAACCCTCTTGACTGTCAGCTCGTCGTCGATGGCAAAGAGACCCGCATTTTGGTGGGCTCCAATCCTCTCCCGGAATACGACGCGATCCTTCCGCGCATCGGAGCTTCGATCACGGACTATGGCCTGGCTGTGGTCAAACATTTTGAATCGCTCGACACTTTCGTCGTCAACGGCTCGCGTGCGATCGCTGAGTCGCGTGACAAGATGCGAAGCCTTCAGGTCATGGCCAAGTCGGGAATCTGCGTTCCATCCACCGTGCTCTGCCGCAGTGGCAGCGGACGCGGAACCAAAGCCGCGGTCAAAGCGGTCGGCGGCATGCCCGTCGTTCTGAAAGTCTTGCGCGGCACCCAGGGTGTGGGCGTCATGCTCATTCACACTCCGGTGTCACTGAACTCCGTACTCGACACTCTCAATTCGCTCGAAGAAGACGTCATCATGCAGCAGTTCATCGCTGAAGGTGCCGGACGTGACTACCGTGCCTTCGTCATTGGCAATCAAGTCGTCGCAGCCATGATGAGAACCGCGCCTGAAGGCGAATTCAGATCCAACATCCACCAGGGGGGTACCGGCAAACTGGTCAAGCTTCCGGTTGCCTTTGCACGCTCCGCCATCAAGGCTGCGCAGGTGTTTGACCTCAAGATCGCCGGCGTCGACATCATGGAAAGCAAGTCAGGCCCCATGGTCATCGAAGTGAACAGTTCGCCCGGTTTCGAGGGCATCGAGAAAGCGACCGGTATGAATGTCGCTTATCTGATCATGAAGCACCTGATCACCGAAGCGAAGAAGATCAAGAAGAACAAAGTGCGGAAAGAAGCGCGCAAGGCCGCGCGGAAGACGAAACCTTCCAGGCGTGCCCGAAAATCAACAGCCGAAAAATCCGGGCGAAAGTCCGGCCGCAAAACTTCGAAGTAGTCTCCGGAAATGAAAATGCCCCGTGACTTTCGTCCGAGGCGATTCGTTTCAGCTTCGAAGACTCCGTCAAAATTCGACCGTCAGTTTTCAGCCGACGGCGAGTTTGGAGTAGCGGGTCCGAGCGCGTTTCTTGACCGAACCCGGCAGATTGTTCTGGTAGTCGGCGATCGATAGGCAACCATAGATCTTTTTGACCAGCATGACGTTCACCTGGGTTGCAAGTTCTTCGACGATAGGTTGCTCCAGGGATCTAGGTACTGTAATATTTTTCTTACGCAGATAACTCAGGTAATCGGAAACGATGGCCAGGATGAAGGTCTTACGATCTGAATCCGATTCCTGAAAATGAAACAGATGTTGTTCGAAGATGACGTACAGGGGATCAGTCTTGGGTTGGGCCTGAGCGGCTTTCACTGCCTTGCTGGAAGAAGTTTTTCTGGCGCTCGTGGTGGAAGATCTGACTTTTTCTGCCCGCATTGATTGAATCCCTCGTTAATAGATTCTTCGGACATTGAGGAGCCCAGCTTGAGCACCAAAGTAAAACCGCCGGAACTTTCGAAGAGTAAAGAATTTCAGAAATTCAAAGAAGTGCTCGGCTCGGCGAAACGAGTGTTGATCTCGACACATATGTTACCTGACGGCGATGGTCTGGGAGCGGAAGCTGCGCTCTTTCATTACATGAAGCGCGCGCGCAAAGCCTGCCGGGTCTACAACCCGGATCCCCTGCCCAAGCGCTACCGCTTTCTGGATCCCAAGAAAAACATCCTGCTGGGCCCTGGAGAGGTCGAACTCTGGGACACCTGCGATCTGTGGGTCATCGTCGATACGAACGATCCAAGGCGACTCGGGAAGCTCTGGGGCGAACTCTCCCTGCGAGCGAAGAAAATCGTGTTCCTCGATCACCACCCTGAAATTCAGGGTGCGTCCGCAATCACCTACCCTCCTCACGCCATGATCGTCTCGGATGTCAATTCGAGCAGCATCGGCGAGATGCTCTACAAAGTTTTCAATGAGCTCGAGTTCGCCAAGATCAACAAGGACGTGGCGCTCGGCCTGTACGTCTCCGTCATGACCGACACGAACAGCTTTCGGTATTCACGCACCACTCCCCTCGCGCATCAGATCGCGGGCGAGATGATCGAGCACGAAGTGAATCCTGAAGAAGTCTACCAGGCCATCTACTCTTCAAAAGAGCTCTCTCACCTGCAGCTGCTCGGGCACATGCTTCAGAATGTGAAAACGTCTCACCACGGCAAGATCGCGTGGCTCGAGATGAGTCTTGAGCTGCGCAAGAAGCATCAGGCTTCGGCGGACGACACGCAGTCCTTCCTGAATCTGCTGCTGCTTCTCAAGGATGCTGAAGTGGTCTGCCTCTTCCGCGAGGAAGATGACAACCAGATCCGCGTCTCCATCAAGTCCAAAGGCAAGATCGTGATCAACCGCGTGGCCATGGAACTCGGGGGTGGAGGCCATGACTTCGCCGCTGGACTAGCGATCGCAGCGCCGCTGGACAAGACGGTGGACGCGGTCATCAAGAGAATTGAGACCCTGGTGACGAGTTTCGAAAAGTTCGGGAAGTAGACCGGAGCACTCCATGCGATCTTCAGTCAGACGGGCACTCCAATCCATTGTGCCGATTTGCCTGAGCTTGATCTGTGCGCCCAGTGCCTTTGGAATTGAGCCCAGCCGATCGCTCTTGCCCGAACCCCTGCGGCCTGAAGCTCTGCAGATGGAAATGCAGAGACTGCTGTCAGGTGCCCAGAATGAGTGCAGCCTGAGCCCGAAGTCAGTGAAGAGCAATATCACGCAGAACAACAAATGGAATAAAACTGCAGTCAGCGTCTGCTTTGCCACCACCAGCAAGGATCTTACTGATGCGGCGTACAAAGCTCCTTCGACGACGAGTCGCTTTCCTGCTGAAATCTCGGTAAAACCCTTCACGGAGTTGCTCAGATCCAGCGCGAAAAGCGCGATCATGGCTACCTACACTTCTGAATCGACGGGCATCCACTTCGTCGGCTGGAAAGACTGCTCACCCAGCGGTGAACCCAAGGCTGATGTCGTGCTCTTCATCGGCCCGGAGACTTCGCCCGGAATCGCGACCGCCGGCACCATCGGAGATCCGGCTAAAGATGTGGACCGTAATCCGTCCGGGCACAGGCAAACCAGCATCTGCATCAATCCCCTGCTCTTTCAGTCGACTGAGTTCCCTGCATTTGAACGGTTCAGTCGAGCTCTGGATGCAAAACTGTCCGCGGCGGATTATGTGAAAGCTGCGGGAGGTGAAAGCTTCTGGCAAAAGGCTCTGGTGCATGAATTCGGACACGTGGCTGGACTTTATCATGAACATAACCGAAGTGAGGCTGAGTCCGGGTCCGTAAACACGGCGCCCCTGTTCGAAAGTCAAAGAAAATCCCTGATCCAGGGCACTCGCACGGAATCCCTGGCCAAGGTGGACCAACCCGTTCCAACCGGGGCTTACGATTTTCAATCCGCGATGAGCTACGAATGGAGAATGACCAAGGAGTTCGCGGTCCGTACGAAATTCTTCTGTCAAAAACTGGATCAACTGAGCGCCAGCGAGGCGATGTCAAATCCGCTCATTCGAGACACTCTGAGGATCTATGAGATTTCACGCAAGGACCCGGAAGCGGCCAAAGGCAGTCTGAATGATCTTTTCTGCGCGGGAGCCCCCTATGAAAAGCTCCTGCTTTCCTCCCAGATGGCCAATCGAACTCTCCTTTCGCCGGGGGATCGTGAAGCTCTGGCCAGCATGTACCTCGCCAGGCCCGTCACCGGCAGCTGGCGCGAAGAGGATGCACATCTCAAGGAATACCTTGGGCGTATCGCGGCCAGAAACGACGACCTGAGAAGGGTCTGGCTTCTGGATGAATCCAACCTGGACAATCACTGAAGCAATTTCAGTCGCTCTTTTGTCTCCTGTATCAAGCAGCTGAAGCACGGGGATTTTCGTTGCGACTCGACCACCTGCCCCACAGTTCGTGCCATTCACAGGTCCTGAGGGACACACTTTCATGCGAAAGAAGAACCACATATGCTGTTTATTGGATGAATACGATGGATGAAAAAGGACTGATCATGAACAGTGGAACGTATGTGGGAGTGCCTGAACAAGGAACTCAAAAAATCATGAGTGTGCTGAGAATTATGAGTGCGGTAATCGTGCTGCACTTCGCACTTGCGGGTTGCGCGCTCAAGCTCAATCGCTCACTTAATCTCGCGAAAACGGCATCGGTGAGTACGTCTCCCGCGCTCGCGAGCAGTGCTTATACGCTCAGCAAGGTGTCTGCTGATTTTTCGACGAAAACTCCTTCTTTTCAGATTGCGAACCTCCCTTCCGGCACCGTGGTGGAGCTCCTCATGAATGCCGACATCAACTGCGTGGGCGGAACGGTCTATCAGTTTCAAAAAACTGCGAGTACAAGTGAAGTATTCACTTCGGAGGACCTCCCCCTCATCGACAATGCCCCGATCTTTCGAGTGCACGCCGTGTTGCCCGACGCCAGCTCCGTGTGCACGAACTCCGTCATCTACACGTACCCCACCCTGGACACTGCCGTTCAGGTTGCAGCAGGTGACGCTCATACTTGTGCAGTCTTGAGTGGGGGCACGGTCAAATGCTGGGGCAATAATGGGTTCGGACGACTCGGGAACGGAACGGCTACGAGTTCGAGTATCCCTGTCCTGGTCACAGGCGTCACGGCGAGCGCAGTTGCGGCGGGTCAGTACCACACTTGCGCGATCCTCACGAATGGCGGCATCAAGTGCTGGGGAGCCAATGGGTATGGCCAACTCGGGGACGGAACAACGACGAGTTCGAGTATCCCTGTCCTGGTCCCAGGCATCACGGCGAGTGCAGTCGCGGTGGGTCAGTACCACACTTGCGCACTCCTCACGAGTGGGGGTGTAAAATGTTGGGGATATAATTTGTATGGCCGACTGGGGGACGGGACGACGACCAATTCTGCTACACCTGTTCTTGTCGCGGGCGTCACGGCGATTTCAGTTGCGGTGAATTCCTACCACTCCTGCGCAGTCCTCACGAGTGGTGGAGTCATGTGCTGGGGATTCAATGGCAACGGTCAACTGGGTGACGGAACGACGACTAATTCGAGTACCCCGGTCCTGGTCCCCGGTATCACGGCAAATGCAATTGCGGCGGGCTCCTCTCACACCTGCGCACTCCTCACCAGTGGCGCACTCAAATGCTGGGGAAATAATGGAAATGGCCAATTCGGGGATGGAACGACTACGAATTCCATTACCCCAGTCCTGGTTCCAGGCATCACGGCAAGTGCAATTGGGACGGGCGGAGGTCACACCTGCGCACTCTTGACGAGTGGCGCACTGAAATGTTGGGGATATAATGGATATGCACAACTCGGAGTTGGAACGACGACCAATTCCAACACCCCAGTTCTTATCCCCGGGATAATGGCAAGTGCGTTGACGGTGGGCACTTATCACAACTGCGCACTCCTCACGGGGGGTGGACTCAAGTGCTGGGGCTTGAATTCCAATGGACAACTCGGAAACGGAACGACGGACATTTTACGAACCCCCGTCTTATTTCCAGGCGTCGCTGCGGCTGCAATTGCGACGGGCTACAATCACAGTTGCGCAGTTACCCCGAGCGGCGGAGTCAAGTGCTGGGGAAATAATGGAAACGGCCGACTTGGGGACGGAACGACGACGACTTCCGCTACCCCTGTTTCGGTTTCTGGCATCACTGCGAGTGCAGTTGCCGCGAATAACTTTCACACCTGCGCACTCCTCACCAGTGGTGGAGTCAAGTGCTGGGGTTACAATTCGAATGGCCAACTTGGGAACGGAACGACGACCAGTTCCAGTATCCCTGTTCTGGTTTCAGGCGTCACGGCTAGTGCAATTGCCACTGGCAACACACACACCTGCGCACTCCTCACCAGTGGTGGCGTCACATGCTGGGGTTATAATTTTTACGGCCAGTTCGGGGACGGAACGACGACTGATGCCACCACTCCAGTCCTGGTCCCAGGCATCACGGCAAGTGCGATTGCGACGGGAAACGCTCACACCTGCGCTCTCCTCACGAGTGGCGGAGTCAAATGCTGGGGATACAATGTATTCGGACAACTCGGCGACGGAACGACAACCGATTCCACTACCCCAGTTCTGGTCCCAGGCATCACGGCAAGTGCAGTGACAGCGAGTGGCAACTACACCTGCGCACTCCTCACCAGTGGCGGAGTCAAGTGCTGGGGTTACAATTCGAATGGCCAACTCGGCGACGGAACGACACTGGATTCCGCTACCCCAGTCCTGGTCCCGGGCATCACGGCAAGTGCGGTTGCGGCGGGCACCAGTCATACCTGCGCACTCCTCACCACTGGTGGAGTCAAATGCTGGGGATTTAATGGAAACGGCCAACTCGGGGACGGAACAAATACGAGCTCCACGACCCCAGTCTCAGCCCCTGGCGTTACGGCAAGCGCGGTGGCGACGGGAAACGCTCACACCTGCGCTCTCCTCACGAGTGGCGGCGTCAAGTGCTGGGGATCTAATAATTCCGGACAAAGAGGTGTACCGGCGCACAGCCTAGAACCAAACTGCGTGCTCCGATGAGACGTCAGGACTCAAGCGCGATTAGACAGCTGCTTTGAGGTCTACAAACAGAACTACGAATCTGCTCTCCTCAGCACCCAGCTAAGACCTGCTCCTGATCTCCCAACCTGAAGCACGGCGTCACCTCCTGCCTCATTAAAAATTATTAATCGCGCTCGGCAAATTCTCGCCCTTGATTTTCGATTGTTTTTTTCTAAACTGAAAATAATCACACGCACTCCCCAGAATGCACTTCCTAATGTCGCTTTGATCTGTTTCTTAAAGAGACAGTCGCCACGAGGGTAATGATTATGATTCACGTTTCGCATCTCACTAAAATGTATGGACCGCGCACGGCCGTCAATGATCTGAGCTTTGACATTCAAAAAGGCGAAATCGTCGGCTTCCTGGGCCCGAACGGCGCAGGCAAGTCCACGACGATGAAAATCCTGACCGGCTTCATGCCCGCCACTGACGGCAAAGTCACCGTCGCGGGGTTTGATGTTTTCACTCAGGCGATCGACGTCAAACGAAACGTGGGTTACTTGCCTGAAACCCCGCCAGTCTATCTGGAAATGTCGGTCGAAGACTACCTGGACTATGCCGCTCGACTCCATCAGGTGCCGAGCGCACAGCTGAAGTCATCCGTCTCCAGCGCCCTCGAAAAGACGGATCTCGGCAGCGTGCGCAGCCGACTCATCGGGAACCTCTCCAAAGGCTACCGTCAGCGCGTGGGCCTGGCCCAGGCCCTTGTGCACAACCCCCAGGTCCTGATTCTGGATGAACCGACCGTCGGTCTCGATCCCAAGCAGATCATCGAGATCAGAGAACTGATCAAGGGACTGGCTGGAGATCACACGGTCATTCTGAGTTCCCACATCCTTCCCGAAGTCACCGCGACCTGCCAACGCATCATCGTCATCAGCAAAGGCCGCATCGTCGCAGAAGACACGATCGAACGGCTGACCACTCGTTTGAACAAGGGCCTCATCTACTCCATGACGGTCAGAACTCCGCACCCGGCAGGCATCACGCTCATGCGCACGCTTCCGGGGATCGCCAGCGTCACTGCCACGGGCCCCAAGCTCGTCGTCGAGATCCAGCCTGGTGTCAGCGAAGTCCGCGACCAGATCGTGTCGACCGCAGTGAACCAGGGGATGGGAGTGCTTGAATTCAGCGCAGAAAAAGTCAGCCTCGAAGAGATCTTTCTGCAGCTCACCACAGAAGAAAATGTCCCCGCGCAAGCCGGGAAAAAGGACGGAGCAACCGTATGAAAAATATCTGGACGATCGCCCGGCGCGATTTCAGGAACTACTTCACCTCCCCGATCGCCTACATCGTGATCGCGGGCTTTCTCGGCATCATGGGCTGGATGTTCTTTTTCAATCTGGCTCATTTCAATGAACAGAACATGCAGTACCAGCAGTACAACATGGGCAAAGCGATCAGCATCACGGACGGGATCGTTCGGCCACTTTTCGGCAATATGAACGTGATCTTTCTTTTTCTCATCCCGTTCATCACGATGAGGCTCTTCGCTGAAGAGAAGAAGTCCCAGACCATTCAGCTCCTGATGACTTCTCCGGTCACCCTGACCGACATCATCGTCGGCAAGTTTCTCAGCGCCTTTCTACTCATTTCCGTCATGCTGGGCATGACTCTGGTCTATCCGGTCGTCCTGTTCGCCACGGGCAATCCGGACATCGGCCCGATCATCACGAGCTACATTGGAACGCTCCTTCTCGCCTCCTGCCTGCTCTCGGTGGGCGTGCTTTTCTCCTCGATGACCGAGAACCAGATCGTCGCTGGAGCCCTCACTTTCGCAGGTGGACTCTTTCTCTGGCTGATCAGCTGGGCTTCCCAGGCGGCAGGACCGGTCTGGGGGGATCTGCTCCTGTACCTGTCTCTGATCAATCACTATGCGAGCTTTGGACTGGGAATCCTCAACACGTCCGATCTGATCTTCTACTTTTCATTCATCTTCTCAGGACTTTTTCTCACTCACCGCGTTCTTGAATCGTATCGGTGGAGGTAATCAAAATGACCAAACTACTCTGGACCTCAACGGTTGTCTCGGCTTTCGCACTTCTCTTCGCTCGCGCGGTCTATCCAGAATACCTGTGGCTGACGCTGCTCTTCGCGGCAGTGCTCATCGGATCGCTTGGGACTCTGGCCTTTCAGAACAAGTCCTCCATGGGCAGCAAATCCGCCGCACACGGACTGAATTCACTCATCACCGTGATCCTGGTCCTCTGCATCCTGGGAGTGCTCAATTTTCTCGGCTCTCGTTACCCGCAGAAATGGGATCTGACGAAAAACAAGAAACACACGCTTTCTGATCAGACGACTAAAGTCGTCAAAGGCCTGAAGGAGCCGGTGAAGGCTGTTCTCTTCTCCAAAGCCGAACAGCGCGAGGAGCTTCGTCCTCTGCTCGATAACCTCAAAGGTCTGAATCCCAAGTTTGAGGTCGAGTACGTGGATCCGGACAAGGAGCCGACACGCTCCAAACAGGCCGGGATCAAGGCGTACGGTACTCTTCAGCTGCTCGTCGGCGCTCGCGAATCCAAAATTGACAGCGCGAACGAGGAAAAGCTCACCAACGCGCTCATCAAACTGCTGAAAGACAAAGCGCTGGTCCTCTGCACGATCACGGGTCATGGCGAGAAGGATTTTGATTCAGCGGGAGGTGAAGGCTACCAGCTGATCAAGAAGGCTCTGGCTGACCAGTCCTATGAAGTGAAGCCAGTGAACCTCATTCAGGAAGGCAAGATTCCCGACGTCTGTCAGGCGATCACGATTCTGGGGCCGACCAAGGCTTTTTTTGAAGCAGAGACGAAAGTCATTCGCGACTACCTCGAAAAGGGTGGACGTGCACTCATCGCGACGGACGTGAACGTCAAGGGCACGGAGTACTCGCCTGAAATTTCCTTCATTCTGAAGAGCTGGAACATCAAGCCAGTGGACGCGCTCATCATTGATCCGGTCTCCCGTGTGCTCCAGCTGGAGCCGACCGTGCCGATCATCGCGACGTACTCCAAGGAAAGCCCGATCACGAAGGAATTTCAAGGAAACGCGATCTTCCCGATGTGTCGACCTCTTGAAATCATGCCCGGTGCACCAGAAGCCGTGAAGCTTCAGTGGATCGCCCAGACCACTCCGCAGAGCTGGGGCGAGACGAACTTCACGAGCATCGCTCAGGGAAAAGTTCAGATGGACGGTCCTGATCTGCATGGGCCTCTCAACGCGGCTGTCGTCGTCGACGGCAAGAGAACTCCTCAGGCGAAGCGCAATACTCGCCTCGTCGTTTACGGAACCTCCAACTTCGCAAGCAATCAGTTTGCCCGTTTCGGAAACAACACGGACTTCTTCCTGAACTCGGTGAGTTGGCTTCTTGAAGATGAAAGCCTGATCTCGATCCGGACCAAAACAGATGAAGGCGGCAAGATTGAGCTCTCTCAGAAGCAGGGTGCTTCGATCTTTCTCCTGACCGTCATCGCGATCCCGCTTCTCACTGCAATCGCCGGGATCGTCATCTGGTTCATGCGCAAGAAACTGTAAGGAGCTCAACTCATGGCCACCCCAACTTCATCAAATCCTTCGAGTCCTTCCGGCTCCGGCGGCTCCGGTTCACACGTCGACTGGAAGAAACCGCTCGCGCTCGCGTCGACTCTCTTCGTGCTGGGATCGTTCACCTATTGGCTCGAATTCGCGCATAAACCGAAGAAAGAAGAAGCTTCTGAAAAAACGAAAAAGCCCTTTGATCTGAACGAGGCGCAGGTCACGAAGGTCAAGTTCAGTGACGGCAGGGGCAGTTTTGCCCTGGAGTGCCTGGACGTCTCTTCGAACCTCTGCAAACCCGGCGACAATGCGAAGTGGATCGTCACTTACCCGATCAAATCCAAAGGGGATGACTCCAACGTCAACTCCCTGATCTCCACGATCAACAACCTGCAGGCCAGTGACACGATTGACTTGAACGATGAGACCGTCCAAAAACGCGAAACGATGCTGAAAGAGTACCGTCTTGACGCTGGGTCAAGAAAGCTGCCCTCAACTCCCGGCATCCAGCTGGATCTGGCTGGAAAGGCGTCGCAGTCCGTCTACCTGGGAGAAACTCATCCCCTCGGGAGCAGCCAGTATGCGATCTCCGGAGATGCCGACTGCACTTCAGCGAAGACGACTTCCTGCCGCGTTTTTCTTCTGCCGCTGTTTTTCAAACAGGGTCTCGAACATGATCTGACGTACTGGCGCGACAAGAAAGTGATGAGCTTCGCACCCCAGGACGTGCTGTCGTTTGAACTGCAGGGCAGCAAGGGCAAGATCCTGGGTGAGCGCAAGGACGGAAACTGGCTTCTCACTCAAGGCGGTGAAACGGTCACGGGCGACATCGAGAACATGGACCAGCTCATCACTGCAGTCGCTTACCTGACGGCCAAGGAGTTCACTGCGGATGATGTCGCCAACCCCAAGGGCAAAGCCGCGCTTGAAGGTGCCAAACGCGTCCTGAGTCTCGAACTGAAAGGGCCGAAGGATAAAAAGCAGAATTCCACTCTGACGCTGTTGAAAAAGAAGAACCAGATGTTCGCCACGGTCTCAGGATCGACCCCACTTTATGAAGTGGATCCTGAAACTGCCGCACGCCTCGACAAAGGGATGAAAGATCTGCGCCTGACGAAGCTCCTCACGACCATGGACCGCTTTTCGGCCAAACGCATCGAATCCACTTTGCCGGGGTCACCGACTTCAGAAGTCCTCACCCAGAAGGATGCGAAATGGTTCAAAGCGGATGGGAGTGAAGTCGAGAATGCTCAGATCCAGAACTTGCTCGATAAACTTTCGGGCAATCGCATCAAGGATTTCGTCCCAGCATCCAAAATACCTTCGGGCGAAAGCACTGGCGTCAAAATCAGTCTGGGCGATGAAAAGACTCCTCAGAAGCGGTCCTTCGTGTTCTGGAAGAGCGGAGAGCAATTCTACGCTCGCGATCTCCTGTCTCAACGAAAAGAAGCCTTGTGGGTAGACAGCGCCATTCAGGACGCGCTACCTTGGGCCAAAGATTTCTTTAAAAAGCCCGGCCAGGCCAAAGAAAGTGAAACTGCTCATGGATCCCGAACTGCCCCCACCGGAACTGCACCCGGAAACCACTGAAGGAACCCCATTCGCGGGCCGCAGTCCTTTCAGCGCGGGTCGCAATCCGATCACACACCCGATCCGCGCCTACTTCGCTGACCTGTCCGCAATTCTGATACGGCCTACCGCCTTCTTCAGAACCCTCCCCGTCACCGGTGGAGTGGTCACTCCTCTGGTTTTCGCACTGGTGACCCACTGGGTGGGAGCCGCTCTTGAATTTCTCTGGAAGGGCGCCATCGGCGGCCTGGTGCAGGGATACTTTCAAAGCCTCTTCAAAGTTTTCGATTCCGTCAGCGACATCGACAGCCCAGGCCGCAGTGCAGTCATGGGTGAAGTACGGGACAGGGTGATTCACTGGATTTGGGGAGCAGGATCGGTCCTGATCGATCCGTTCCTGACTCTGGCCTCAATTCTTTTCACGACTTTCTTCGTCTTCCTGGGAGCCCGACTTCTCGTCAACCCAAACAAGAACGGCGCACCTTCTGAAATCACATTTGAAACTGCCCTCCGAGTCATCTGTTACGGCCTGGCGCCTTCGATTTTGGCTGGGATTCCGATTGTTGGCGGGATCATTTCCAGCATCTTCGTTGCGATCGTCACCATCATTGCAGCGCGTGAAATTTATCGAGTATCCACGACTCGCGCCACGGTCGTCGCACTGTTTCCGAAGATCCTCCTTCTGTCGCTCGTTGCTGGGGGTATGTTCCTGATATTACTTGTGATATTTAAGGTGATGGCGGCCTCATTTTAATGTGCCAAAGTGGGTTCGGTTTGGTAATGCGTTGATATGTTCCATAAATCCTTACCCGGTTTCATCGAAGTGGTCTGCGGAAGCATGTTCAGTGGCAAAACTGAAGAACTCGTCCGCCGCCTGAAGCGCGCCCAGATTGGGCGCCAGAAAATTCAGGTCTTCAAGCCTGCGATTGACAACCGGTACAGCGCCGACCATGTGCAAAGCCATGATGCGACCCGTATCCTTTCTCGCCCAGTTCATTCCGCCCGTGAAATCATTGACCTGGTCGAAGACAACACGCGCGTGGTCGGAATTGACGAAGCTCAGTTTTTCGATGACTCCATCGTCGAAGTCGCTCAGAAACTCGCCTACCGCGGCATCCGAGTGATCTGCGCAGGACTCGACATGGACTTCAGAGGTCAGCCTTTCGGACCGATGCCCAAACTTCTCGCGGTGGCTGAAAGCGTCACCAAGCTTTCCGCCATCTGTGTGGTGTGCGGCAGTCCAGCCACTCGCTCCCAGAGAACTTTCACGAGTCCGGGCCTCTCCGGAACGGTCGTCGTTGGCGCCAAGGAAATGTACGAGGCGCGTTGCAGATTCTGCCACGAACCGGATCTCTCTTCGGAGTTCGCATCTCCCGTGAATGTGAATCAACCTTCCATTCTTCAGCCGATGCCCCCTTCTCATGCCCTTCAGGCACAAGAAAGCGTTCAGTAAAAGATCATGAGAGACCGTCAATTCGAAACGGTCCGCTTCCAGCTCTCCGAAATGAAACACCACTACGGTGCCGGGGTGCATCTCCTTTCTGATCCCTATCTGCTTTCGATCCTCGCTCGGCTCTGTTCTGCCGAGACCACGCAGCCCCTCATCAACGAGCTGGTTCAGTCGATCTATTCGTCACTCCTGAGAACAGTCGTTGCTCATGAGTTTCCGACGCAAAATGTCTCGATGGCCACGCGGATGTCAGCTGTTCATCCGGTCGAAGGCGTGTACGAGGGTCCAGTGATCGATCCCGAAACTCCGGTCGTTTCCGTCAATCTGGCCCGTGCCGGGACCTACCCGTCCCACCTCTGCTACACGGCGCTCAATTACTTCATGAATCCACTGAAAGTGCGTCAGGACCACATCAGCATCGCTCGCACGACGGATCAGGACGAAAAAGTCACCGGAACGCGCGTCTCAGGCCATAAAATCGGTGGAATGACGGATAACGCGATCGTACTTTTTCCGGATCCGATGGGCGCAACCGGCTCGACCCTGGTCGAAGCCGTGGACATTTATAAAAAGAGTCACGGAAAAGCGATGAAATACGTTGCTCTCCATTGCATCGTGACCCCAGAATACCTTAAAAAGATGAAGAGCAAGCACCCCGACGTGATCGTCTATGCTGTTCGGCTGGATCGTGGATTGTCCGCACCGGAAATTTTGAAGTTCACTCCCGGTCAGCACTGGGATCAAGAACGGGGTTTGAACGAAAAACACTATATCGTTCCTGGCGGGGGCGGTTTTGGGGAGATCATGAACAATGCCTATGTCTGAAACTATGGAACCGAAGATCCTCATCACTGAAGCCAAACTTCAGGCCCGTCTCACTGAACTTGCCAACGAGATCTCGCGTGATTTTGCAGGCAAGGAAATCACCGCGGTCTGCGTCCTCAAGGGCAGCTTCATTTTCTTTTCCGACATGATCCGGAAACTCGATCTTCCGATTGCCTGTGAATTTCTGGGAGTCTCGAGCTACGGAAACAAGATGGTCTCATCGGGTGAACTCAAGATCACCCTCGACATGAATGAACCACTCGAAAACAAACACGTGATCGTGTTTGAAGACATCGTCGACTCCGGCCTCACGCTCTCCTACATCATGAGCACTTTGAAAGCGCGCAAGCCTGCGACGCTCAAGAGCTGCACTCTGCTCTTCAAGCCAGACAGCCTGAAAGTTCCCGTCGAAGTGGACTATCACGGCTTCAAGATTGGAAATGAATTCGTCGTCGGTTACGGGCTGGATCACGCTGGAAAATTTCGCGGACTCCGCCACATCGGCGTCATTGAGCACGGGCACTGAGCTTTGAGCGCGACTCAAACCATGAGCAGCGGCAGAACCTTTCGGAAAATTCACTCCAGAGCCCCGACCCGCATTGATCTGGCGGGCGGCACGGTGGACATCTGGCCGATCTACCTGTTTCTCAATCAGCCGACGACCATCAATCTCGGGATTGACCTCTACGCCGAAGCCGAACTTGTTGAAAACGACACCGGCCACGTCCTTTTGCGCTCAGGCGATCAGGGCACTGAATTGAAATTGGAGTGGCATGAGCTGGATCAGGCGAAAGTTTCACCCATGCTGGAACTTCACCTCAAGTACCTGCTCTTTTTTCTCGCCCGCAAGAAGAACGCGAACCTTTTTGATCCTGCCCACGGCTTGACTCTCACCACTTCGGCGAAGAGCCCGGCGGGCGCAGGGCTCGGAGGATCTTCGACGTTGAGCATCGCCATGATCGGCGCACTCGCCACCTGGGCATCCAGAGACATCCAGGAAAGCCGCAGCATTGATCCGATGGTCGTGGGTGAAAGACTCATCGAAGTCGCACGCGACGTCGAAACCACCGTCATCCAGGTCCCGGCCGGACTTCAGGATTACTACGGCGCGATGTTCGGCGGAGTGCAGAGTCTGCGCTGGCTACCCGCGATTCACGACCGCAAGTGGCTTGCGAATGAGACGATGGCCGACGACCTCATGCAGGGTCTCGAAAAGCGCCTGATTCTCTTTTACTCAGGACAATCGCGAAATTCCGGCATCAACAACTGGGCGCTCTTCAAATCCTTCATGGATCGTCAGGGTTCCGTGCGTGAGCACTTTCAGGCGATTGCCGACGCCACCTGCAAACTTGAAAAAGCCCTGAAGGCTCGCGACTGGGTCGGCATCGGTGAAGCGATCCAGGAAGAGTGGCAAGTGAGACGCCATCTGGCTTCCGGCATCAGCACTCCCGAAATGGACCAGGCTTTCGCACTTGCTCTGAACGAAGGCGCCACCGCTGGAAAAATCTGCGGTGCTGGAGGAGGCGGTTGCTTCTTCGTCTACCTGCCGACCGATGACGCCGCTCTTCGCGCTCGCATTCAGGACAAGATCATTTCATCCGAGTTTGCCAGAACCGGTGGGATCCGTGCTCTCCCCTTCCAGGCTTCCCGCAAAGGGCTCGATATCAGGATCGCGTGACGCCAAAAACGACGACTGAAAAGTCACCCGAACTTCAGCCGCGGCGGTACCTGGGACTTGAGCTTGCGGGCGCAAAGAATCAGAAGACGGCCCTCGCTGCGCTCGAATACTACCCGAAGGAAAAGAAGATTTTCCTGCTCGACACTTATGACAAGATCGCCGCTCACGACGAACAGACGGGGGACGACGCGCTTCTCGAAGTGGTTCATGAACTTCGGGGCATCAGTCACGGAGTGCACATGATGGGAGTCAACGTCCCGCTTGAGCTCCCCCCCTGCCTGGTCTGCACCTGCACGACTTCGGAATGCTCGACGCCTGCCGCAAGCTGGATGCGGGCGTTCGTCAAGGAGTCCGCTCTCAAGACGGATCGCAATGTCCGTGTCAAGGAGATCACGCCTTACACTCAGCGTCCGGTGGAACTCTGGGTGCGCTACAAGGTGCTCGAGAACCTCACGCCTGAACTCATGTTTGAGATTGACGAAGCCCTGGGCGGCACCAAAGCGCCGCTCACCGCGCGCATGAGTTTCCTCAAACGTTCCCTCACGGATCTTTCGCTGGTGGAGGTCTGGCCGAAACTCAGCATCGCGAGTCTCGCTCCGCAACTCGACGTCAGCAAGCGCGCGCTCATGTCCTACCGCCACCTCGAAGAAGGCGTTCATGCCCGCGCCGAACTCCTTGAAGCTTTCGTCGAAGATCACGGCATCTTCATCTACGAGAGAGACGTCAAAAAGCTCACTCAGAGCCTGACCGCTTTTGACGCTTTCATCTGCGCTTACACGGCACTGCTTTCTGACCAGGGTCGGACCGTAAAAATGCCGAAGGGCTTTCCCGCTGCCACGGGCTGGGTCGAGTATCCTGTCGCTCCGGAACCGTCTGAAACATGATCAATTACGCTTTTCGCCGGATCCTCAGCGCCATTCCCACGCTTTTCCTTCTGGCGACGCTCGTGTTTTTTCTTCTGCGATTGGCTCCGGGTGGCCCCTTCGACACGGACCGCGTGAACCCTCCCGAAGTGCAGGCCAATCTGGAAAAGCAGTTCGATCTCGACAAGCCTTTGCCGCAGCAGTACGCGAACTGGATGAAGTCGGTCGTCTTTCACGGCGATTTCAAGAATTCCATGATCTACACGGATACGCCGGTCACGGAGATGATCCGTGACTCACTCCCCGTTTCGCTCGCTCTCGGTGGCCTCGCGCTCGTCCTGTCCATACTGATCGGAGTGCCGCTCGGCTGCATTTCCGCCTGGAAGCAGAATACCTGGATGGATTCGTCCGCCATGTTCATCGCCGTCTCGGGCGTGAGCATTCCAAGTTACCTGCTGGCCAGCATCCTCGTGCTGGTCTTCTCCCTCGGACTGCAGTGGTTGCCTCCCGCGCTTTGGGAAGGCCCCAGTTCCGCAGTTCTGCCGGTCATCACGCTCGCACTGCGACCCATGGCCATCGTCGCTCGCCTCACGAGAGCATCGATGATCGAAGCACTGACTTCGGATTATGTCCGAACCGCCTATTCCAAAGGACTCACTTCGCGGGTGGTGATCTTCAAACACGCTTTGAAAAATTCTCTCATTCCGGTCCTGGCCATCATGGGACCGATGGTCGCCAACCTCGTGACCGGTTCCTTCATCGTGGAGAACATCTTCCAGATCCCGGGGCTCGGTAAACATTTCGTCGGGGCGATCCTGAACCGGGACTTCAACCTCGCGATGGGTGTGACTCTCATTTTCGGGCTCTTCGTCGTCATCTGCACTCTCGTCACGGATCTGGCCAGCGCCTGGGCTGATCCGCGCATTCGACTCGGGGAGGACTGACCCTGGGACGTCCACGCCCTGAAAACCGATCATGAAAAAATTCAAAAAGTTCCTCAAGCACCGACTTGCCACGATCAGCCTCGTGTTCCTGATCCTGATCTCTTCAATGGCCGCGCTTGCACCCGTGATCACGAAGTACTCCTACGAAGAGCAGAACATTCACCAGAAGCTCGAGACTCCTTCAGGCGATCACTGGATGGGGACCGACAGCCTCGGACGTGACACCTACAGCCGCATCCTCTACGGTGCGCGCATGTCTCTGGCCGTGGGAGTGCTCACGGCCTTGTTCGCACTGACTCTCGGCACGCTCACCGGCGCGGTGGCAGGTTACCGCGGTGGGTGGGTCGATCACCTCCTCATGCGCGTCGTAGACCTTGTGACGATCTTTCCGTCGCTGCTTCTGGCGATTCTGCTCACGGTCTACCTCGGACGAGGTTTCGTCGGCATTCTCCTCGCGCTCGGCATCACGGCCTGGGTCACGCAGGCCAGACTCGTGCGAAATCAGATCATCCAGGCCAAAGAGATGGCTTACGTCGAATCGGCTCGCGCCATCGGGGTTTCGTCGTTCTTCGTCGTGGCCAGGCACATCCTGCCGAATCTCTGGGGTCCGATCATCGTGTCCCTGACGTTCCAGATCCCGACGAACATCATGGCCGAGAGCTTTCTCTCGTTTCTGGGACTGGGGCTTCAGCCGCCGTACTCGAGCTGGGGAACGCTGGCCAGTGAGGGGTTTCGCGCGATGAGGAGCTACCCTCACCTCATCATTTTTCCGGGCACCGTGCTCTTCATCACGATGCTCGCCTTCAATTACCTGGGGGATGGTCTGCGCGATCTTCTGGACCCGAGAAGCAAGCGCGATTTCGCGAATTGAAAGACCCCGCTTCCTGACGCACGATTCTCTTTTGGCACTGGCTCAATGGCGTGGTAATCCTTCAGAGGTGCACTTTGATTTGAACGGCCTCAAGGGGATATTTCAATGAAAGACGCTTTCAAATGGTTTCACACGCGCCGGACTCAGGGCAGTTCACTTCTGATCTCGCTTCTGTCCCTTGGCCTGCTCACCCAAGGGGCTTCGGCATCATCGGAATCCTCGGCACTCTCGCCAAATCCTACGCTCGAAGTTGTTCAAAGCGTGCCTGTGGAGACGACCCTTGCAGTTCCCGGCATCAGGCAGACTCAGACAGTCTGGCTTGAAATGATCGCGTCTGCCCGAAACACGCTGGATATCGAAGAATTTTACATCGACAACCAGCCTGGGCAGGCGCTGGATCCAGTGATCACCGCCGTGCAGGCGGCGGCTTCGCGTGGGGTAAAAGTTCGACTCCTCGTGGATTTGAAATTCTACAAGACCTATCCGAAGACTCCCGATCTTCTGAGTCAGACTCCCAACATCGAAGTGAAGACGATTGATTTTTCGTCGGGTGTCCAGCATGCGAAATACTTCGTGGTAGATCAATCCAACGCCTACCTCGGCAGCGCCAATTTTGACTGGCTCGCCTTGAGTCATATCCATGAAATCGGGCTGCACCTTCTGGATGGAGAAGTCGCGAAGAATCTGGAATCCGTTTTCGCGAAAGATTGGGTCAGTGGGGTTGACGTTCGAGGCCGAAACTCTCGGACAACAGCGGTCATACCAGAACCGGCTCTGGCTGGAGTGCCTGCTCCTGAAGTTGATGCAACCGCCGCAGCGCAACCCACGGGGCTCAAGTTTCTGGCCTCTCCTCCAGCCCTCAATCCGACAGGGATTGCCCCCACTCTGCCCGCACTGGTGCAGCTACTGGATTCGGCGCGAAAGTCTCTACGAATTCAAGTCTATCAATACTCGACTCGTCCAGCCAAAGGAGGCGGAAAGTGGCTTGAGCTCGATTCTGCCATTCGAAGGGCCGCAAGTCGCGGTGTGCATGTTCAGCTGATGGTCGATGCAGTCGCGTTGAAAGTCAGTTCACTTGAACTCAAGGCTCTCAGCTCTCTGAAGAATGTCGAAGTTCGGTCCGTGGTCGTTCCCGAATGGTCCGGAGGCCACCTCGCGTTCGCTCGCCTCATCCACAGCAAGTACCTGACAGTCGATGGCTCCTCGAGCTGGGTCGGCACTGAAAACTGGAGCGAAGGTTACTTCACGGTTTCTCGGAACGTGGGCGTGATTCTTCAGTCGACTGAAGTTTCCCATCAGCTCGATCAGATTTTTGATCAAGTGTGGAACAGCGGATACTCATCGAATCTGTAATCGAGTTTGAATCAGCGCACGAACTTCATGAGTGCAGTCGTCGTCACTTCGTCTTTTTGATTCTTGGCCTGGAGTTCAAGGCAGAGCTCAGAATCCGTACAGGATTTGACTGAACCTCCGACGAAGACCTGATCGCCGAGCAGAGTCATCCCGCGGAAGCGGGTCTGGCAGGAACGCAAAGTCCAGACGGAGGCCGCCGACGCTGCGCCCATTCCGCGCTGGCCATGTCGATCCGCAATGTAGAGAAGTCCTCTCTGCGCAACCAGAGACGCGATGAGCATTCCGTGTGCGATGATTCCCGGGAGACCAGCGGCCTTAGCCACGGCTTCGTCCTGGTGGATCGGATTCGGATCTCCTGCCGCATCAGCAAAAGTCTTCAGCTGCTCGAGAGTGATGGTCGCGACGGAAATGAACTCCACCGGAGTGCCTGTTTCGAATCGAACGCCTGCTTCGCTTTTCAATCCTGCGCTCATGATGCAGCCCTTCGGTAGACGATGGTGGAGCGAGCCGTTCCCACTTTGTGATGGGCTTCGGATTCTTTTCCAACGAGATGAAAGTCCGTTTCGAGAATGATGAAATGCAAAGCGCCCTTCTTGCTTTCTTTCTCGGTGATGTGCGCGACTATGGACTGATAGGATACTTCGTCGCCAGCCTTCAGGTAGCCATCGTACTCATACTCCTGCTCACCATGGAGGACACTCCTGAGCTCCACGCCCATGAGGGTCAGAAGTTCAAAATCGCCCTCACGGAAGAGCGTGAGGAAGGTCGGGAGCCACCGAGTGTCCAACGCGTGAGCGGGAACTTCGTGCGAAAGGGCCGGTGCGGCATCCGAAGAAACTCCCACTGCTCGGGCAAAAGCCGAGAGGCGCTCCTGAGTCACTTTGAAAGTCTTGATGCCTGATTTCGTGCCTTCGTATTTCTTAAGGAGCAAGGATCACCTTCTTGATCGGCATGTCATTCAAAGGATTGAGCTCGACGCTGCTGGCGCGTTTGCTGACAAGCGCCATGTTCGGCTCGTAGTACAGAGGCATGAGGACCGCTTCGTCTTCGAGAAGGATCTTCTGGGCGGCGTCATACAGTTTGTCGCGAATTTTCGGATTGAGCTGGGTCCGGGCCTGAAGGATTTTTTCATCGTAGGCCGGGCTTTTCCAGGCGGTCCGGTTGTTTCCGGAAACGCCCAGAAAGACCGACATGAAATTGTCCGGGTCTGGATAATCCGCGCTCCAGCTGTTGATGAAGACCGGGAAAGAATTGAGCGCGATCTGCGCGCGGAATGTCTTGTGATCGTAGGACTGGATCTGAAGATTCACCCCAAGATTCTTTTTCAGCTCGATCTGAACGTATTGAGCGATGGTCATCGCCTTGTCCGTATTCGGACAGACGAGCTCGAGCTTGATCGGCCGCGAAGCGTCCAGCCCGGCAGTTCTGAGTTCAGCCCGCGCCGCGCCGGGATTGAAGGGCAGCCCCACCTTGGGGTTGTAACCCAGCATTTTCGGAGGAATGAACGAAGTCGCCGGAGTCTGTCCGCCGTGGAGAATTTCAGGCAGCTTGCTGCGATCAATCGCCATCACGATCGCCCGGCGAACCTTCGCCGGATTGACCGGAAACTTGTTGATCGAAAAAGCGAGGTACCCCGTCTTGAGGTACGGAAAAGTTTTCAGATCCGGACGCCCTTTGAGACGCTGGAGGTCGATGGCCGAAATATCCGTCAGAAAATCGATCTTGCCCGTCTCGTAGAGCGTGAGCGCGGTTGAATCTTCCTTCACGATGAGGCCCACGGCCTGCTCCACATTTCCACGAGTGCCGTAATAGGTCGGGTTCGCGGTGAGGATGACCTTCGAATCAATGTCATAACTCGAAAGCAGGTAGGGCCCGAGAGTCACCATGCGTCCCGGCTTGGCCCAGCTGTTTCCGTGCTTTTCGACGATGTCCTGCCGGAGCGGGAACGTCACCCAGAAGCTCGGGATGTGAATGAAATGAGCCATGGGCTTTGCCAGCTTCACTTCGAGCGTCAGGTCATCCACTGCCTTGATGCCGACCTGGGAGAAATCCTTGATCGTGCCTTTGTAGAATGCTTCGGCGTTTTCGATGTCGAAAAGAAAGTAAGCATACGAAGCAGCCGTGAGCGGCGAAATCAGTCTCTTCCAGCTGTAGACGAAATCCTGGGCCTTGAGTGTGACCCCGTCCGTCCATTTCACGTTCTTGCGGATCTTGAAGGTGTAAGTCCTGCCATCGGCACTCTTGGTCCACCTTTCGGCGAGCGCCGGGACCACTTTCAGATTGGAGTCGTGAGCGACGAGCCCTTCCATGAGATTCGTGAGGAGGTAGGTTTCGATCGGGGTGTGGGCGCGGTTCCAGTCGAGAGTCTCCGGGTCACCCAGGAGTCGGAAAGTGAATGTCTTGCTCGCGGGCGCACGGGGAGGAATCGTCGCACCGGCAGTGCAGCCCGTGAGACCCAGGGCAGCTGAAGTGAAAGTGACCGCTGCCAGGGCTGTCGCGGTCATGAGAGCTTGCAATCGAATCATGGTGATTCAGTGACCAAAGCCTTCGTTTTGAATTTCCACGATCGTATCACCGTGAACTTTGGCCTGACAGCCCAGCCGAGAATGCAGAGTCACTCCCGCGGCACGGTCCAGGCGTTCTTCTTCTTCGTCTTCCATCGGGGAAAGCTTCTCGTCTCCCGATTTGACGATCACATGACAGGTCGTGCAGGCGCAGAAGCCTCCGCAGGCATGTTGAAGAGGCACATCATTGGCAATCGCGACATCGAGCAGGCTGTCTCCGTCCTGGGCTTCGAAGGTCAGATTCATCGGCATGAAAGTCACTTTGGGCATAGTCTCGGTCTTTCTTGAAACTTCAGCAGGCAGTTAAATCTTGTTTGAGGCTCTCTGGGCGCTCTCGATCGCTTCCTTGATCAGAAGCTCCGCCAGGCGAACGGTGGAGGCTCCTAATCGATACTTGGCGTCCTGGACTTGGGCAATGTCTTTCTGCTCAATCCCCTGCTTGAGGGCCAGAACCTGGGCCTCAATGGTCTGCGCTTCTTCTCTGGGAAGCAGCCGAAAGGCGTCCGGAAGCTTCTTTTCCGCATTTCTCAGCATCGGTTCCGCTTCATTTCGGACTTCGACCCAGCGACGGTACGCCAGATCCGCTTCCGCGTTCTTCTGACCCTCAACCAGCATCTTCTCGACTTCGGCGTCCGAAAGTCCATAGCTCGGGCGAACCTCAATCGTCTGCTCATGGCCGGTTCTGAGGTCCTTGGCGGCGACCTGCAGAATCCCGTCAGCATCAATCAGGAACATGACTTCGATTCGAGGCAGGCCGGCCGGAAGCGGTTCGATCCCGGCAAGCTTGAAACGTGCGAGGCTGCGGTTGTCTTCGACCTTTTCCCGCTCGCCTTGCAGAACATGGATGTCGACGCCGGTCTGACGATCCACGAAAGTCGTGAAGACTTCGCGGGCCGCCGTCGGGATGCGCGTGTTCCGAGCGATGAGGGGCGACATGAGACCGCCGTACGTCTCAAGGCCCAGAGACAGGGGAACCACATCCAGAAGCAGGAGGTCCTGATTGTTTCCAGCCAGGATATCCGCCTGGATTGCGGCACCTGCAGCGACCACTTCATCCGGATGGACCGAAGTGTTGGGCTCGCGTCCAAAAATCATGCGCGCCACGTCCTGCACGATCTTGAGCCGGGTCGGACCGCCGACCATCACGACATCAGAAAGGTCTTCAGGTTTAAGTCCTGCATCTCTCAGAGCCTGCAGACAGGGTTCACGAGTCTTCTCGATGATCGGAAGAATCAGCTTCTGAAATTCGGAACGAGTCCACTTGCGGGAGTAATTCAGGCAGGCCAGCTTGACTTCGAAGACGGCCGTCTCGCTCTGGGAAAGCTCGATTTTCATCTTTTCAGCCGCTTCGATCAAAGCGGCATTGAGCTGAATGTCCCTGGCGGGATCGAGGCCATGGGACTCCTTGATCTCCTGCGCAACGACTTTGAGGACGGCCTGATCAAGATCATCGCCCCCGAGAGTCGTGTTGCCGTTGGTCGCGAGCACTTCAAAAATGCCGTCGTGCAGTTTCAGGATCGAGACGTCAAACGTCCCGCCTCCCATATCGTAGACCGCGATCAAACCTTCTTTTTTTCGGTCGAGTCCGTACGCCAGTGCGGCAGCCGTGGGTTCATTGATGATGCGCAGGACCTCGAGACCGGCAATGTGACCCGCCGTTCGGGTCGCCTGTCTCTGACTGTCATTGAAGTAGGCGGGTACCGTGATCACGGCCTGCCTCACTGGAACTCCGAGCGCCTGCTCGGCCGAAGCCTTGAGCTCGCGCAGAATGATGGCCGAAATTTCGATGGCGGTGTAGGTCCGCTCCCCTACCCGGATGCTGATATTTTTTGAATCGCCTTCAGGCCCGCCCCGCACGATCTCATACGGGAGGACATCCTGACCGACGGCGACGTCTTCAAAACCCCGTCCGAGAAGGCGCTTGACGGAAAAAACCGTGAATTCGGCATCCCGGACTTTTTTGCGTTTGGCCGCGTAACCGACGACCGGCTTGTCGTCGACGAAGGAAACGACGGACGGAATGAGTCGCTGACCTTCACGAGAATTGAGCACTTCGGGTTTTCCGTCGCGCACATGAGCGACGAGGCTGTTGGTGGTTCCGAGATCGATTCCGATGACAACGTTGGAGAAGGGGGTGATTTTTTCCGACATTTCAGTTTTTCGCCCCGGGGATATTGGAATTTTTTTTCATCAAAGCCGTCTTCATCAGAGTGTTCTTCAGGCGCTCGACATCGCGCTCCAGTGAGCGCAGGTAACTTTCTGAACGGATTTTCTCGCCGAGCTCTTTCAAGAGATCACGGCCGCCTTGCGAATCATGGCTTTTTTCGAGCTCAAGAATGGCGGCGGCGTTGGAGAGCGAAAGTTTTCTGAGTCCCAATTCGAAATCCTGAACCCGGGCCAAAGCCGTGTCTGGCTCCTCCATCACCGCATCCTGAAGCTCAAACCAGGATTCAGCCAGCTCCATGGGGATCTGGGCATTTCCTTGCGGCTTTGAAGTATCGAAACCTTCCAGGCCAAGCAGGTAGTCCCGCAGCAGCTGTGGGCTTTTCAAAGTCGACCAGGCCTGATTCAGGTAACTCATGCGCTCGAGCGAAAGTCTGCGGGCCTCAGGTCCGAACGCCGCCGAAGAAAATCGATCCGGATGCAGGATCCGGGAGAGATCATAAAAACGTTTTTCGAGCGCTTTGCGGTCCTGTTCGAACTTGCGACTGACTCCGAACGCCTGAAAGTAGTCTTCCGCCTCGGCGACCCTCACCGCTGCCTGCGCGGACTCCGCACCGGACTCTGGACCAGCGGCATGCACGGGCTGCGGCTTTCCGCAGCTTACGCAAACATGCGGGGCCGAAGCCCCGGTCAGAGGTTGAGAACAGAACGCGCAGTGCCTTTGCATGAGCGAATGGTCAGACTGAAAAACTGGAGCCGCAGCCACATGTGCGTTTTGCATTGGGATTATTGAATACAAATCCGGTTCCATTTAACCCATCACTGAAGTCGAGTTCAGTTCCGGAGAGAAAAAGATAAGACTTCGGATCGATGATGACCTTGACACCATCTTTTTCAAAGACCTTGTCGTTGGGACCAGCCGGTTTGTCGTCAAAGCCGAGCTTGTAACTCATTCCTGAACAGCCCCCACCGGCAACCATCACGCGCAGCATGGTTTCCGCACCCTTGGCCGCTTCTTCAGTCGTCTGAATGCGTTTAATTTCTTTGACCGCTTTTTCCGTAATTTGAATCATGAAATCAACCTTCCCAGATGTGAAAGATCAGGCCTTGACGGCGACCGCTTCGGTCCCCGCTTTTTTGGCTTCGTTCTTCTTCAGGTAGTCCCCGATGGCAGCCTTGATGGCATCTTCAGCGAGAACGGAGCAGTGAATCTTGATCGGAGGGAGCGAGAGTTCCTCCACGATGTCCGTATTCCTGATCGCCATGGCCTGGTCAATCGTCTTGCCCTTGAGCCATTCAGTGGCCAGGGATGAGCTGGCGATCGCGCTGCCGCAACCGAAAGTCTTGAACTTGGCATCCTTGATGATGTGAGTGGTCTCGTCGATTTCGACCTGAAGTTTCATCACGTCACCGCACTCAGGAGCACCGACCAGACCGGTTCCGACATTCAGGGAGTTCTTGTCGAGTGAACCGATGTTCTTTGGATTCTCGAAGTGTTCAATTACTTTTTTCGTGTATGCCATTTTCTTGCTCCTTGTGATGCGCGATTCTGAGTCAGATTTTCAGTGCCCGGTCCAGGCTACGGTCTTGAGATCGATGCCCTCTTTCGCCATCTCGTAGAGAGGCGAGAGATCGCGAAGCTTTCGGACGGTCGAAACCGTCTTTTCAATCGCGTAGTCGACTTCTTCTTCGGTGGTGAATTTGCCGAGGCTGTAACGAATGCTCGTGTGGGCCAGATCCTCGCCGACGCCGATGGCCTTGAGGACATAAGACGGCTCGAGACTGGCCGAAGTGCAGGCGGAGCCGCTCGAAACTGCAAGTTCCTTCATGCCCATCATGAGGGACTCCCCTTCGACGTAGGCAAAGCTCACGTTGAGGTTGATCGGCAGGCGCTCAGTCGGGTGACCGTTCAGGTAAACTTCGTCCAGCTGGGAGCGAATCCCGTCCCAGAGACGATCCCGAAGCGCTTTGATGCGAGGGATGTCCGTGTTGAGGTTTTTACGGGCCATTTCGGCGGCTTTTCCGAGTCCCACGATGCCAGGGACGTTCAGAGTGCCCGAACGCATGCCGCGTTCGTGGCCCCCGCCGTGAACCATGGCGGATACACGCACTCTTGGATTCTTGCGGCGAACGTAGAGAGCACCAACGCCCTTGGGTCCGTAGATCTTGTGCGCGGTCAGAGACAGAAGATCGATGCCCATTTTCTGAACGTCGACTTCGATCTTGCCCACGCCCTGCACGGCATCGGTGTGAAAAAGGACGCCCTTTTCCTTGCAGACCTTGCCGATTTCGGCCATCGGATTGATGGTGCCGATCTCGTTGTTGGCCATCATGATGGATACGAGGATGGTCTTGTCAGTGATCGCGTCGCGAACGGATTCCGGGCTCACCATTCCGTATTGGTCAACCTCGAGATAGGTGATCTCGTAACCTTTGCGCTCGAGATGAGCGCAGGTGTCGAGGATGGCCTTGTGCTCAATCGGGGAAGTGATGATGTGGTTGCCTTTTTCGGCGTACATTTCAGCCACTCCGAGAAGCGCCAGATTGTTGCTCTCGGTGGCACCACTGGTGAAGATGATTTCCTTGTCAGTCGCACCGATGAGTTGAGCGACCTGGAGTCGGGCATGCTCAACGGCAGCTTCAGCGGTCCAGCCGTACTCGTGATTGCGGCTCGCGGCGTTTCCAAAAACTTCAGTGAAGTAAGGAGCCATCGTCTTGAAGACTTCTGGATCCACCGGGGTCGTTGAATGATAATCAAGATAAATGGGTAATTTCATGGTGCTCATACTCCTAAAAACCTATGCGCCCTGGGACTTCGCGGTCCCGGGCTCCATTGAATTTTTCATTTCATTTTTTTGGGATTGAAGTTCTGCAATCATGCTGCCGGTGGCCGGGCTCTGCGCGAGGTCGGCCAGACTGATTTCAGACAGGAACTTGAGAACGCGAAGATTCAGCTCGTTCATCACACCTCTGATTTCACATTTACCGAGATATCCGCAGCTGGCCTTCTCCTCGGAAACCGTTGAATCCAAAGTTGTCGACTTCACGGGAGTGAAGGAAGTGATCTGAATCAACTCCTGTCCACTCTCCGACTTTCCACTGGATGGAGAGGCGGACTGGCCCGAGGACTGGGACGAACACGCCACCACGGCCTGTGGGCCTTCCATCAATTCCAGGAACTGCGCGAGCGTCACTTGACCCAGATCGGTCTGAAGGGTGTAACCGCCACGCGCGCCTTGTGCGGACTGGATCAACCCGGAGTCGCGAAGCTTCTGCAAAGTCTTTGCAGTGATTTCAAAAGGGAGCCCGTAGCAGTCCGCAACTTCGCGGGCGCTGGTGATGGTCTTCGGCTTGCGGCTGATGTGGCGGAGCGCTATCAGACCGTATTCGGTAGTTCGGTTCAGCTTGATCATAATGTTGACTCACATCATCTACGACAACCTCAGTCCGACTTCAACCCAAAAGCGTCCTCAACTCGGACTGGCTTCGGCATCATTTGGACAAGTGGGCGATCACGATATACGACAAATAGTATCGTACTTTAATGAAAAAGTCACAATACTTTACAACTTAATGATTTTAATGATCTTATTCTTCTAGCTGGGGGCGTCGGAGAGCTTTAAAAGGGGGAGGGTTCTTTTCGGACGCAAGCTTGTAAAGTAGATCGTATCGACTGCGCGGATAGCCGACTGCTTTTTCCTCAAATCTTTGCCGCAGTTCTGTGATTCTTTCACTCGCGAGTTCGAGGTCCAATTCGATCGTCTCCAGCTCCAGGGGGCGCAGGATCTCTTCAATCTTTCCCAGGAGAACGTCTACCGGAATCCGCATGACTCTCACATCGAATCTGCCCTTCCAGCGTGAAGGATCACCTTTGGGAGTGTTGATCAGGCAGCGAATTGAACCTTGAAAACCTTTTGTCATCAGTTCGTTTTCGCGATCCCCCTCGATGAGAACCCGGTCATTTGCGTCAGCACAGACCAGGACATTCTGCCTGATGGATGGGAATTCCAGCTCCTCCGCTGATACTGTAAAATGAAACCCCTTTGATGGGGCGATCAGTCTGTAAATCCCTTTTGCGGATTGCTCCAGAAGCAGGTGCGGGCCAGCGGCCAGTTGAAGAATGAGAAATTCATCGGGCTGTTCAAAGTTGAGAAGTGCCTGGGGCACCAGAGGCGTGATTTTGAGTTTTCCTGAGTGAAATATTCCACTCTGCCGGATCCAGTTCTTTTCTTCGGCCGTCAGCGTGAGTGCATCCGCGAGGAGATGACTGCGCATTCGTCTGAGCAACTCCCCTTCTTCGGTGAGAATTCTGCGCGGAGTGGGAAACCGGATCGTGATCTTGAAATCGAGGTGATCCCCAGGACCTGAATATTTGCATAGTATCTGAGGATAAAGCCGGGGCTGAGCTTTCTGCACGATTGAAAACACCTGCACTGAACGCGATTCGAGAGCATGAACCACCGGAAGCATGAAGACCTCCGTCTTCCCTCGAAAGGTGGTCCCCTGAACGCACTGGAGAGTGACAGGTCCGTCCACGATCATTTCAAAATCGGAAGCGATTGTGATGTAGTCAATGAAAGGTGCGGCCACTTCCTGCCAGGCTTCATCCTTCATCAAACGCTCATGGTAGGCCCGCGCATAACCCGCCACGGCCACGCCATCCGGGTAGGCGGAAAGAAACTTGTAGAATTCGTCATGGGATTCATCGGCTGACTCACCGGTGATTTCGTGGCCAGAATCCTCGACCGCGGCGTTCGCCGGTGACCTGATTTCCGGAGCGTGCGAGCAGGCGCTGAAAAGCGCGAGGACTGCGACAAACTCGACAACAGGCAGCAGCTTGGGATGGACGCACATGGCTCGGCTCTCCTCCCCATCTGATCGGCAGAAGCCGGAAAATCTTGAATCCAGGAAAAAGGATGCCACTCTCGATCTCCAGATGGCGGACGGACCGGCAATGTCTGTCGTCAACCCCGAAGAGACTTGCTCCTCTTGGTCGCGGCCAACACAGCTTTGATCAGGGTGACGCGGAGCTTGCCGTCTTCAAGCGCCATCAGCCCGTCAATGGTGCAACCCGCCGGCGTGGTGACTTCGTCTTTGAGTGCCGCGGGATGTTCGCCGCGCTCAAGCACCATTTTCGCGGAGCCCATGAGAGTCTGAGCAGCAAGCAACGTCGCGACTTTCCGAGGCAGACCGACTTTGACACCGGCTTCGCTGAGCGCTTCGATGATGAGGTAAATATAAGCGGGACCACAGCCACTGAGTCCAGTCACGCCGTCCATGAGGGATTCTTCGACAACAGCGGTGAGTCCGACTGTGCCGAAAATTTTTTCAGCCACTGCCAACTGGGACGCTTTCACCTGGAAACCCGGACTGAAAACCGTCATCCCCTGCCCGATCAGGCAGGGCGTATTGGGCATCGCTCGAATTGCAGCGCATTTTCCACCGGACCATTCCACGATCTGCTGAGTGGTCACTGCGGCACAGATGGAAATGATGAGGTGCCTGGAAGTCAGCTCAGGCGAGATCTTTTCGAGGACTGCCTTGGCCTGGTGAGGCTTCACACAGAGGAGAAGAATGTCGGCCTGCGAAGTCAGCTTCCGGTTGTCCGTGTGGATCGCCAGCCCCAGTTTGTCAGACGCTTCCTTTGCGCTCTCCTCGGAACGGGTCGTGGCGTAGACCACGAAACTTTTCGAGTCGCCGGAATTCTTGAGGCCTGACACCAGCGCCTCCCCCATTTTACCCAGGCCAATGATTCCAATTTTCATGACTGAAGTCCTTTTTAGTTGCCACGAGCCACTTATCTGCGGACCTGGCCCGTTCCTTCAAAAATCCATCGAATGCTCGTCAATTCCTTGAGTCCGACCGGGCCTCGTACGTGCAGCTTCTGCGTGCTGATCCCCAGCTCACCGCCGAGGCCAAGCTCAAAGCCATCCGTGAAACGCGTGGAAGCATTCCAGTATACGGCAGCGGCATCGACTTCGGCCTGAAATTTTCTCGCTGCCGTTTCCGTGCGAGTGATGATGGCTTCTGAGTGCCGTGAGCCGTGGGCTTCGATGTGAGCGATCGCTTCTTCGAGTGACTTCACCACTCTGCAGTTCATCACGAGGTCGAGGTACTCCGTATCCCAGCTTTCCGGCGTCGCTGCCTGAACGTTCGGACCCTGGACCAGGGCGAGGGTTTCAAAATCAGCGCGCCACTCGACCGTACTCATCCGCTTGAAAAGCTTCGGGATGAATTCCGCCTTGATCTTCTCATGGACCAGAAGCGTCTCCATGGCGTTGCAGACGCCGGGACGCTGGATCTTGGCATTGAGCACGATCTGGATGGCCATTTCCTGGTCCGCTTCCTGATCCACGTAGACATGGCACATCCCGCGGTCATTCTTGATGATGGGAATCTTTGAGTTCGTGACGACGAACTCGATCAGCGCATCGCCACCCCGAGGAACCACGACATCAATCAAGCCGCGCTGCTGTAAAAGGGCCAGCGTGAGCTTGCGGTCAGGATTGGTGATGCCCCAGAGGCAATCCTCTGCAAACCCGTTCTGCCTCAAAGCTTCGGTCAGAATTTCATAAAGCTTGCCGGTGGTCCGCATGGACTCCTTACCGCCACGGAGAAGGATGACATTGCCCGACTTGAAGGCCAGAGAAAAAGCTTCGATTGCCACGTTGGGGCGCGATTCGAAGATCATCAGGATCACGCCCAGGGGAGAACGAACCTTTCGGACGTTCAGGCCGTTGGGAAGTGTCCTTTGCTCCACGACTTCGGTGAGCGGATCCGAAAACGCCGCAACCTGCCGGAGACCTACAGCCATGACTTCGATGCGTGCGGCGCTCAGAGCAAGGCGATCCCGGAATGCAGAGGTTGCGGTCGGTGCAAGTGAGATCAGATCTTCCTGATTCGCTTTCAGAAGCTCCGCTTCACTCGCTTTCAACAGTTCCGCCGCTTTGAGGAGCACAGCATTTCGTCGGTCAGCAGTGGAGGTTCTCAACTGCCTTGCCGCCGCGTGACTGGCCTGGAGGCGCTGAAGGTCTGAGGCGCCGAGAGGTTCGGAAGATCCGGGTAGTTCAATCACCGACTTTTCCTCGCAGGCTGTGACGACCTTTTTGCGGCCTTTTTGACCAGAATCTGGGTGCCGACGGCTTGATCCTTCGCCACCTGCAGAAGCACTGAAGGCACATCGCCTTTGACCAGCCAGGTCTCCACCCCGGCGCGCGTCGAAAGATCCGCAGCCGAAAGCTTGGAGTACATTCCGCCTGTACCGCGTGAGGTTCCGCCTCCATTTCCCTTCGTGCTTTCAGCTTCAGCTCGCAGTTTGGCGAGCTGTGCGGGTGCAATCCCATTCAACTGATGAATGAGTTTCGCTTTCGAGTTCCTTCGAGGGTCTTCGTCATGAAGTCCGTCAACGTCGGTCAGGATCACGAGGCGTTCCGCGCCCATCGTGCGTGCGACTTTCGCGGAGAGAGCGTCATTGTCGCCAAATTTGATTTCTTCTGTCGCAACCGCATCATTCTCATTGAGGATGGGAGTGGCCTGCCACTGAAGGAGCTGTTCAAGCGTGTTCTTGAAATTTTCACTGCGCTTTGGATCGGCGAGGTCATCATACGTCAGAAGAACCTGAGCTCCCAGGAGCCCGACTGACTGAAGCGACAGATTGTAGAGGTCCATGATCAGGGGCTGGCCGATGGCGCTCAGCGCCTGTTTCTCGGCCAGAAGACGCTTTTTTGAGCCAAAACCCGTGCGATCGACCGCTGACGCGATGGCCCCGGAGGTGACCCAGATCACTTCAATGTCATGTTCCTTGCGAAGAGTTTTCACCTGCTGCATCCAGGCCCGCAGAAGAATGGGACCGCCAGAACACACCATGTTGCTCCCGGCCTTGACGACCCAGCGGCGCAGTTTCTTTGGGTGGGAATTCTTTGAAGGTGAGCGCGACTGGTTTTTCATGGAGCTCAGTAAGGCCCGATGCCCTGGGCTTTTCGAATGGCGTCCGCCACTTCACGAACGGCGCCCCAGCCTCCCTCAGTCTCGGTGATGTAATTCGCGTGCGCCTTGACGGGATCCACGGCGTGAGGGACCGTCGCACTGAAACCGACGCGTTCGATCACGGGGATGTCAAAAAGTTCATCGCCCATGAAGGCGATCTCTTCGGGCTTGAGTCCACTGGCCGCGACGATCTTGTCAAAAGCGACGATCTTGTTCTCATCCCCGAGAAACACGTAATCGAGTTTGAGAAATTCGACACGAGTGCGCACGTCCTTGGAGTCTCCCCCACTGATCACCCCGACCTTGATGCCGGCTTTCTGCAGAAGCTTGAGGCCGTAACCATCCTTCACGTGAAAGAAACGGGTCCAGCCGTGCTCTTCGAGCCAGAAGATGCGACCGTCGGTGAGGACTCCGTCGACATCGAGGAGGAGCATTTTGATTTTCTTGAGGCGAGCCTGGATGTCGGCGGTTTCAAGAAGTTTGGCTGAAAGACTCGGCTGTGAAGATGTCATGGGAAGCCCTTTAAGTGATGAGTTTCGGTTGAGTCGCGACGAGAGAACGGATCGCGAGCAGCTGCTTCACGAAAGTCCCGACATGTTCAAGATAAAAGGCGTTCGGGCCGTCACTTTTGGCCTGCGCGGGTCTTGGATGGCACTCCATGAACATTCCATCCGCTCCCGCTGCCATCGCCGCACGCGAAAGCACTTCGATGTTCTCGCGCTTGCCACCGGTGCTCTTGCCACCCGTGCCTGCACCCGGGCTCTGCACGGAGTGAGTGGCATCAAAGATCGTGGGAACGCCGAAGCTCTTCATCATCTGAAATGATGTCATGTCGACGACCAGGGAGTTGTAACCGAATGCAACTCCGCGTTCGCAGAGCGTGAACCAGTCCGGCTTGCCCTGTTGGCCCATGCGTTTTTCGACCTCTCGCATCTTGTCGACGATGTTTTTTGCATCCCACGGAGCGAGAAACTGGCCTTTTTTCACATTGAGGCGACGGTCATGCTTCAGCGAAGCTTCGCAGCCCGCGATGATCATGTCCGTCTGACGGCAGAGAAAGGCCGGGATCTGGAGGTAATCAATCACTTCGGCGACCGGGCCGGCCTGATCGGGAGTGTGAAAATCCGTGCAGAGCGGAAGGCCCGTGCGCTCACGGACCTTGTCCATGATCTTCAGCCCCCGTGCGAGTCCAGGTCCGCGAAAACCCTCGATCGAAGTGCGGTTCGCTTTGTCGAATGAAGCCTTGAAGTAGAGCTGGATCTGCTGGCTCTGGATGAGTTCACCGAGCTGATGCTTGAGTTCAGTGGCCACTTCGAAGACCAGGCCCTGGTCGAGACTTTCGTCTTCGATCACACACGGACCCGCGATCAGAGTCATGGCCGGCAAAGCGTTCAAAGTGGACTGCTGCTGCTGAGCCTTGCTCATAGAAGAGTCTCCGAAGGAGTTTTTGCACTGGTCTGGGCACCGGTTTGCGTAGCCGTCTGGGCCGTCCCTTTGAAATCCGTCTGGGTGAGCTTGTTCTTGCCGTTCGCAGTCAGGCCCGGAAGAGGTTTCTGCGTCGCTTTCGCCGCTTCTTTCGAAGCCTTGATGAACGAAGTGAACAGTGGATGAGGTTGCAGAGGCTTGCTCAGAAATTCGGGATGAAACTGGCAGCCGAGGAACCAGGCATGCTCAGGGATTTCGACCATTTCAACCAGGTCCATCTTCGTTTCGGCAATGACGTGCTTGCCGGAGACGAGAAGGCCCTTCTTCTCAAGCTCAGCCCGGAATTTGTTTGAAACTTCAAAGCGGTGACGATGGCGCTCCGAGATGACTTCCTTGCCATAGGCCATGAAGGCCTTGGTGGGCTTGCCGTTGAACTTCGGAGTGATGTTGCACTGGTAAGCTCCGAGTCGCATCGTGCCTCCCATATCCTTGACGTCCTTCTGAGACTCCATGATGTCGATCACGGTTTCCTTGCAATCGACTTTGAACTCCGCTGAATTTGCGGTCGTCAAACCGGCCACATGACGGGCATATTCAATCACGGCGATCTGCATGCCCAGACAAATGCCGAAATAAGGCACATTTTCCGTACGTGCGTACTCGACTGCCTTGATCTTGCCCTCGACTCCGCGTTCGCCGAAACCACCGGGCACCAGGATGCCGTCGACTGACTTGAGAACATCCAGGTTACCCTTCTCGATTTCCTCGGAGTCAATGTAGGTCATGTTGACCTTGACAGCGTTGGCGACTCCGCCGTGAATCAGCGCTTCAGAAAGTGATTTGTAGCTCTCTTTGAGGTCGGTGTATTTGCCGACGATGCCGATGGTGACTTCACTTTTCGGATGGATGAGTCTGTCGACCATCGCCTGCCACCTGGACAGGTCCGGGCGCCCCGTCCAGATCTTGAGCTTCTCGACAATCTTCTCATCGAGATTCTCCTTGTGAAAATAGAGCGGCACTTCGTAGATGCTCTTCACGTCCACTGCACTGAACACGTGATCGGCAGGCAGGTTGCAGAACAGGCCGATCTTTTCCTTCACTTCTTTCGGCAGAGGTCGATCGGAACGGCAGAGCAGCACATCCGGCTGAATTCCGATTTCACGCAGGTCTCGCACGCTGTGCTGAGTGGGCTTGGTCTTGAGTTCGTCAGCGGTCGCGATGTAAGGCACCAGCGTCAGATGCACGAAGAGGACATTTTCGGCGCCTTCTTCATGCTTGACCTGCCGAATGGCTTCGAGAAACGGCAGACTCTCGATGTCGCCGACCGTACCGCCCACTTCGACGATCGTCAGATCCGCATCAGCCGCACCTTCATGGATGTACTTCTTGATCTCATCCGTGATGTGCGGAATGACCTGCACGGTCTTGCCAAGGTATCCGCCCGCGCGTTCGCGGCGAATCACGGAGTCATAGATGCGTCCGGTAGTGAAGCTGTTCTTGCGCGTGAAATGCGCGTTCTGAACGAAACGGGAATAATGGCCGAGATCCATATCCGTCTCAGCGCCGTCATCGAGCACGAAGACTTCGCCATGCTGAAATGGACTCATCGTGCCGGGATCGACATTGAGATAGGGATCCATCTTGATCATGGTGACCTTGATGCCGCGTGCTTCCATGAGCATGCCAATGGAGGCCGCTGAAATGCCCTTCCCGATGCTGGAGAGAACCCCACCGGTCACGAAGATGAATTTTTTCTGTTTTGCCATGGTGAGTTCCCCTTAAATTTCCACTGAACTTTTTTCAGCCAGTATCGCTCTGACTTTGACGAGATCCTCGGGAGTATCCACTCCAATTGAGGTAAAATTGACTTCCGCGATGCCAATGGCGATTCCCGCTTCGAGAGCGCGCAGCTGCTCAAGCATCTCCCCTTGCTCCAGGGGCGAGGAAGGAAGCGAGCGGAGCTGAAGCAGAGTTTCACGGCTGTAGACGTAAAGACCGATGTGACGTCGGCATGCGAATGACTCTCCCGGGCCAGGCAGAGTGCCCCGGCTGTAAGGAATCGGAAAGCGCGAGAAGTAGAGAGCGCGTCCCTGGTGATCTGCCACCACTTTGACGACCGATGGATTGCTGAGTTCTTCCTTCTGCCTGAGAGGACTCATCACGGTCGCCATCTGAAATTTTCCGGAACTGACCAGCTCAACCGCTTTTTCGATCACGACCGGCTGAATGAGAGGCTCATCGCCTTGCACATTGACGTAGATGTCGGCTTCGATCTGTTCAGCGACTTCAGCGACGCGGTCCGTACCACTTTCATGCTGGTCTGAAGTCATGAGGACTTGCCCGCCGAATCGGGCGACAACATCAAAAACGCGCTGGTCATCGGTGGCAACGACCACTCGCGAGAGGCCGTGGGCGCGGCTTGTGCGCTCGTAGACCCACTGGATCATGGGTTTGCCATGAATGTCGGCGAGAGGTTTGCCCGGCAAGCGAGTGGACGCAAATCGAGCAGGGATAACAGCCAGGACCTTCATGTCTTTCGAGACTAGAAGACGGCGAACCAAGGGTCAAGAGCGGATCAGGATGACGCAGGGCAATTCATTCAGAAAGACTCAATCTCCATGAGGATAGACCGATAAGCCCTTCAGGCAGTCCATGACCGGAAATTTCAACCTTTTCAGACTTACTATCCTGTTTTTCGCTGCTCTCCTGTGGGTATCACCGAGTGAGGCGGCGACCCGCGCCTATTGTCATGAACTCGTTCAGACCTTTTCTCCGCTCATCACCGATCGAGCCTACCTGACCCAGTTCAAGAACCAGGGCGCAAATTTCTTGAATGCCGTTCACTACCTGCACTCTCTGAAACTTCACTCTCTTCAAAACATTCCGTCCGAAGCGAAACGAATCGACTTTGGAAATCAGAACGAAGGGGTTTACCTCTATCGTGACGGCTCGCATCAGGGCAGACCCCTGGCGTTGAAGCTGGTCACGAGCATTACTGACCCCGACGCACGGCTCGCGAGCAGGCAATTGGTTTCGAAACTTTTGAAGGATCCGGAACATGCCGTTCTCACGGACGACGAAATTTTCGAAATCAGCATCACTTTGCGAAGCTTCGCCTCGGGCATGGAAAAAGCGCGCATCGCCGAGCAGGTTGGAGGCCCGAAACTTTATGGAGGCGGCATCATCTGGCTGCACGAACTCCCCTACTTTTACACGGAGCTGGAATGGCTGGGTTATGAAGAAAAATTCAGTTCACTTGAAAACTGTGAAAATTGCGGCGTCGAGCTCAAAAAAGCGTATGCCGCACATCCTGATCTTGCAGCCAAAGCGGCAAGACTTCTCCTGAGTCCTCTGGAACTTCGAACCAACCCGGGTGATTCTGACATCCTTCTGATGGAGAATGGAAGTCTCCGCTGGCTCGACTCCGGTGAATGGGTTCAGCACTCCCAGGTTTCGATCATGGCCAGGGCTTATGCGAGTTCCTTCTGGAAGTACGTTGACATGTTGACTCATTATCGAGCCGGGAGTCTGCCCGGAGGCGTTCAGTCGGCTGAAGCCATCAGTGACTCCTTCATTGAACTGCTTCGAGAGAGCAAGAGATTTACGGCTGAAGAAAAGAATCTCCTGCTTTCAAAAATCGCCGAAGCCGAACCTCGGTTCGCGACACGATTCAGCGTCCGTTTCTGATCCACCGAAGAAAAATCCATCCGCAGCCTAGACCTGAATATCGAGCTCAGGCTTCCAGATGCCCTTCCATTCCTTCAGACGAACAAATGGCTTGACCGGCTCAGGGATGGGCAAGGTGGCTGGATCGACTGCCGGATCAACCTCGACCCGCGGCACGATCGGGTATTCAATGAAAGCATAGGTCAGACGCGTGCGCGTTCCATACTCATTCATGTCAAGATTGGTCACCTCATTCCAGGAGCCTTCATTGAAGTACTCTTGTCCTTCGCGCCATTGACGGTACTTGAGAACATGGGTGTGACCGAAGATCACGCAGTTGACATCCTCGCGGTCATCGAGGATTTTGAAAGCGATCTTGTCGAAGCTCGGATAGAGGCTGATCTCCTTCAGGAGACCCAACTTCTCCTTTACCCCTCTGCGCAGCTGATAACGGCGCCTGAAGAGCAGTGTATCGAGCGTGAATTTCGCGCAGCTGAGGCCCGTTTTCACTGACCACCACAGGTCATGAATGAACGACCAGATGATGTAAGTTCCGAAAGGCCTCACCTTGTCGATGTGCGGGCGTTCCTTCTTCACCTGTGGAAGAAAGACGGTGACGAAGAGTGAACCCCACGGAAGATTGAGCACCGGCTCGGGAAGGCCGCGTGTGATGAAAGGCCTCTCCATGTCGGTCTTCGCGAAACGCTCATACTGTTGACCATGTTCGACGTAGACGCCATCAAACAGGTAATAAACATCGTGAAATCTTACCTCAAAACCGCAGGCTTCAGAAAAAACCTTGCGCGGACCCGCCCAGAGCATGCCCATGTCATGATTGCCGACGATATAGGAAAGAGTATGCCCGGGGGTGGCGGCGAATCTTCGAAGCGCCTGAAAGAATTCCGGATGCCCGGTCACGATCTTCTCGACGGCGCGAACCACACTTCGCTCGGTGATGAGGTGCGTGTGCACTCCCCAGGTGTCGATCTGCAGGAGATTCAGGATATCTCCGTTCATGATCAGCTCGACTTCCGCGTCCGCGAAAATACCAGTCCGATAATAGGCCAGAAACTCGGCAAATTCGCGGTCATAGATGAAATCTTCGAGAATATTCTGAGTGCCGTCGCGAAAGTAGCGACCCTTGCCCAGATGAAAATCACTGACGACGAGCTTATACCGCGAGCGCGTACCCTCAGCCATTGCGATCCCCTGCCAGCAGATTCAGATCAGCGACGAAGACGCAGTTGCGACTCGTCTTCTTCGCTGAATACATCGCCTGATCGGCGGCATTGATGACCGTCTTCTTGGAATCGGCGTGCTCGGGAAACAACGCGACTCCGATTGAAACGGTGATATTGAGTTTGAGGCCGTCCGCGCTGGCGAAGGTGAAGGCTTCGATGGAGCTCCGGATTCGTTCGGCGACCGCCTGGCCCGTGGCCAGGTCACAGGGCGAAAGAACCGCGACGAATTCATCCCCGCCATAACGAAAGACCGTATCGGTCTCTCGCACATACTGGC
This sequence comes from Oligoflexia bacterium, assembly GCA_014378465.1. Lineage (GTDB taxonomy): Bacteria > Bdellovibrionota > UBA1018 > UBA1018 > UBA1018 > UBA1018. The sequence continues at coordinate 56,490 of JACMNQ010000025.1, forward strand.
GAAGCTGATGGCCGAGTTCGTTGAGCAGGCCGGTTCCGACCAGATGTCCATGCTGATCATTGACGGACTTGAATCGGTCTGCATCGATGAAGAGCACGGCGAACGAAGTCTGGTTGGCCTGGGAATGCGCGATCTGACGATCAAGAATGTAGTGCAGGTAACGGGTGTTGTAGAGTCCGGTCGCATCATCCAGATACACCATCTGCTGCACGCCCTGGTACTGCAGAATATTGGCACCGGTCACTTCGATCTGTGCTCTCAGAATTCTCAGACGGCTCTCGAGTCCCTCCAGATCATCCGGCTTCTTGGGTGAAAGGCAGACACAGAAATAGTCAGTCTTCTCGCCGCCCTGAAAGCGGAAAGCGAAGACTCCGGGAGTAAGCTGGCCTCGCTCGACGAAGCGGCAGACTTCCTGTCCATCTCTGAGATGCTCCAGCACATTTGAAGTGTGCAGAGAGATCTCCAGGATCTCTTCCATCAGCCGATCGTCGCTTTGATCCGGATCGCGGCGCTTGAGCTCGCCCTTCTCATCAAATGCATAGATGGCCGAATGATCCGACTGCAGCTCACGGGAAAGGTAACTGCGGACGATGCCGAAGATGCGCTCCTGCTCGAAGGATGCCGAAATCATCTGGCAGCTGTTCAGAAGGTTCAGGTAGTGAGAGGCTCCCGCGTTTTCCTCAAAGACGGCCTTGCGGTCAAGCCCTCGTTTCACGGCCAGCTGAAAAGCTTCGATGTTGATCGGCTTTTTCATGTAATCTTCAGCTCCCAGGCGCATGGCGGTCACGGCCTGCTCAACGGTCGCGGCGTCGGAGATCAGAATCACACTCGTGACCGGACTGACTCGCTTGATCCGCTCAAGAATCAGGGTGGCGGAGGGATGGTCCACGACCACGAGATTGTAGGTGAAGTTGTTGACCCATTCAAACGAGCTTTCGATGCGGCTGACGATATCGACCTGACAGTCCGCGACTTCGCGCACGAGATCCGTATACAGATCCGTCTGCTTCGGATCTTCACTGATCAGAAGCACCTTGAAGTAGGTCTGGATTTCGGGATTCAGATCAATCGCCATGGTCTCTTTGAAGTCTAGGCAACTTCGTGTGCGGAGTTGCCTGAAGAAGCATCGGTTGAGACTTCCTCCATGCCTTCGGTGGTCGATCCACTGGATTGACCACTCGAACTCAGCAGTCCACCGGCCACACGCACCACCTGAGCTGCCTTGGAGAGTCTATCTCTGAGTGTAGCTGAGACTTGTTTCTCGCGCGAGTACTGATCTTGTAAAAGATCCATGTTGAATTCGAGAAGATCGAGTTTGCGTTTGAGCTCGATGATCTTGTTCTCACGCGCGCCCAGCAGGGCTTCGGAGTCTTTTTTCATCAATTCAAGTCTATTTTCGAGATCTTTTTCCCGAACTCGGATCTTGCGGATATCCACGCGGACCCGCTCCTTGAGCTTCTCGGTTTCCTCAGTGGCTTCGCGAATTTGCGCTTCAAGCAGTCGAGCCTTGTCAGTTCGCTGCTTCATCTGAAAGCGGATGTCGGCAAGTTCTGCCTGGGAAGTTTCGTAAGCGATGACTTTCTCGCGTTCAAAATCGTCAATTTTCCGTTTCTGTTCTTCCGCGAGATGGGAAAGCTCACCGCTGCGTGCACGCTCCATCGCCAGCTGTTGATCCAGAGAAGTGACCTGGTCACGTGCGCTCTTGAGCTGACCGGCCAGAGCAGTGACATCCTGCTCGCGCAGAAGAAGGTATTTCTTGAGGGTGTCAAAATCCGGTGAGTGAGCGGCTCCCCCCGGCACGACGGCATCCCCGAGTGAAGGCGCGAAGCTCATGCGAGGCTTCGTGCTCAAATACGGCATCTGGGTCGCGATCAGACTTTCCTCGGAGTCAGAAGACTCGGAGTGACCAGGAGACTCCAGCGCGGCTTCAAAAGAATCCATGGATTCGACACGAGTGGCTTCGGTGCCGATCACATCCAGAGGTGGGAGCTCTGAGGGTGGAAGCGCGAACTGAACGGTGGGAAAGATTTCTTCGGCGGTATCGGCTGCCGGATCCAGGTTGATCTCGCCGAATTGAGTCGGTGACTCGACCTCAGGAGCGGAGAGCATCGTCGTCACTTCGCCTGCATCGGGTTTTGCGGCCGGTGCGGGCTTTGGCAGGGACCGTGGAGCCGAGTCTTCGGGAGCGTCGAGCGCGAAATCCGGAGGATCAAAGGAAAACCCTGAAGTTTCAGGTGCGGGAGCTCCGGGAAAGTGCGACGTGACCACTTCGATCGAGAGGGTCAATTCGGCAGTCGGTGGCTCCGCTGAAGGAATTGCCGTGGTCTGAGTCTCAGGGATTGAAGTCGGCGGGGCGCCCGGGCGACCCATGAATTTCGTTGGAGTCGCGAGATCGGAACCCATCACTCCATCAATCAGCTCGAGAACCTGAAGATCAGTGAAAGGAGCCTTGAGATAGGCATGGACTCCGTTCGGAGAATCCTGATGTGTCGCACACTGCGCATCATCCCAGTTCTGCGTCGTCAGAATGATTGGAAGTTCCTTCTGATTGCGGTCCTGTTTCACTTTACTGACGAACGTCAGACCCTCTTCCGCGTCACGCCCCCCTTGGCCGGGTGCGGATTCACGATGAACCAGCGCAAGGCTGACACTGACGCCATGAAGCTGAAGCATCTGCCAGGCTTCACGCGAGTTCGCAGGCAAAAGAATCCCGACACCCTTTTTCTGCAAAGAAAGGAGGAGCGAGTGCCCGGGCTGGAGTTGGGGATTCAGGACGAGAATCTTCACAGGATACGCATCGGATAAAGAGGCAGCGAAGTTGACACTCTTTTTTCAAAACGTTAACGTTTTCAATCAGTATGACAGAATCGCCAGATACATCCTCCCCGAGGGCACCCACTTCTGCCGCTGCAGCCACGCCCGCTTCCGCGCGAAAAGGCACCCAGAGCGCCAGCCGCAGCACTCAGGATGCGTTGACGTTTCTGGTCTTCAAGGAAGGCCTGACCGCCAGAACCTTTCAGATCTCAGCGGGTTGGATCTCCCGACTGGGCCTGCTTCTCGGAGCGCTCGCTCTGATCACTGCAGGTGCCATTTTTTTGACCGCGCGAACCTACGTCGCACTTCATCAAGCGAAACGGAATGGCGATCCGGCTCGAGTTCATGAACTTGAAGCTGAACTCGCTCAGGAGAAGACCGTTCATCAGACGGATCTCGCCAAAGTCGCCTTGCTTGCCAAAGCTGCAACGGGAAATTCAAGCCAGACTCCAGAGGTGGCCACGGCTCCCCCGCCGGTCGCTGCAGCTGCGCCGGTCGCATCGATCGCGATTCGCCAGGCTCCTCCCGCTTCCTCCACACTTTTTGCCGGGCTTCCTGCCGGTTCCGCATCCAGCATGCCGGATCGCGCTTCCCTCCCCTTCAAGCTGATTCAGACCAAGGCGTTCTGGCGCGGCGGCATTCTTCGAGTCAACTTTGCCATTCAGTACATCCGCGACGACGGGGGAAATCAGCAGGGCCACATCGTGATCCTTGCCCGCGGATCTGAAACGCTTCTGGCCTATCCGGATGGAGTGCTCAATCTCATGGCCAGTGACACGCTCATCAAGCCTGACTCGGGAGAATATTTTTCAGTAAGTCGCTTTCGCGAAGTCACGGCCGAATTCGGTCCGGTTCCGACTCGCGATCAGATTCAGGAAGTCCAGATCCTGCTCCTCGACGCCAACAAGAATCTGCTGGTGCAGGAACGCCTGATTCCGGAAAAGCCCGCTCCTCGCAAACGCTCGGACAAACCACTGCCCGATTCGGAAAAGGACGATGAACCAGCCGCCCCTGCCGCGGGCGCTGGCGAAGAACGTCCTGCCGAACCCGCGGGCGCTCCCGCGACCAGTGGCAGCGGTTCTGACGGTGCAGGAGAATGACCAGGAAAAGTGAAATGAAAACGAACCCGGCCATCACTGAAAGCACGATCAACATCATCTCCGAAGGCACTCACCTGCAGGGCAAGTTGACTTTTGATCAGGTCTCGCGAATTCACGGGACTCTCACCGGAGAAATCAACGCCAATGAAGGAAGCACTCTGATCCTGGCTGAAACTTCTGTGGTCGAAGGCATCATTCATGCCGAAACACTGATCGTCGAAGGTTATGTGCAAGGAGACATTCACGCGACGAAAAAAGTCTTCGTCTCCGGCACCGGCAGAGTCATCGGCAACATCCAGACTCCCTCACTCAGCATGGATTTCGGGGCCTATTTCGACGGGCAATGCTCGATGCCAGAGCAACGGTAAACCCGACAGACGACAGGCCGAGTGAAAGGTGGAACTGATCGTACAGAGTGCACGCTGAGGGCAGCCAAGTTCTGTTTCTGGAACGAGTCGTCTGAAGCGCCGGAAGCTCACTTCAGAGCTGAAATCGGAATCTCTCTCAGGTTCGTGAACCCGCTTGCCTTCAGGCTCTTCTTGATCGCCTCAGCATCTCCGGCCACCACGATGGTCAGATGATCGAGATCAAAATTCTTCGCGACCGATTCAACGACTTCAGGGCGAGTGACCGCACCGATCTTTGAAGAAAATTCATTCAGATATTCTGGCCCGAGCTTGAAAAGATAACCCGTCGCCCAGCGCGTGGCCACCGCTCCGAGAGTCGAAACGCTCAAAGGATAACCTCCCACGAGGTACTGTTTGGAAAGTTTCACTTCTTCTTCAGAAATGTCTCCACCTTTGACGGCCTTGAGAATTTCCAGAGTTTTCGCGATCACTTTGCCGGTATTTTCAGTCTGGGTCGCCGACGAGATCCCAAAGCGGGTCAGATCCTGACTGTAGGCGAAGCCGCTCTCGATTCCATAAGTCAGTCCCAGCTGATCCCGAATCACGGCGTTGAGGCGACTGTTGAAGTATTCGCCCAGCAGCGCATTCGCCACCGTCAGAGGGTAACGTTCGGGAGACCTGACCGAAATGGACTTGAAACCCAGCCGAACCTGCGACTGAGTCAGGCCCGGACGATTGACGATCAGAATCTCTTTCGCAGCCTGCTTCGCCTTCGCACTTCCTGCGGGAGGCACAATGCGATTGTCCGTATAGGGGCGGTAGTCGCGCACCGGCGCTTCCCCTTTCCAATCACCAAAGAGAGTCTCAATCCGCTTCTTGAATTCTTCCGAATTCACTCGACCCACGACCATGAGGAGAGCATTTTTCGGAGTGAAGTGCTTCTTGTGAAAAGCGATGAGATCTTCACGCTTCACTTTTTCGAATTCCCTGAGTGAAGCCACTCCCCCACGGCCATACGAAGTTCCGGCTGCAACTTTGCGGTAGAACGCGATCGAAGCGAGAGGATCGGCGGAATCTCCAATGTGATTCCAGCGTTCAACGAGGTCAAGTTTTTCGCGGGTCACTTCAGCGGGAATGAAATCCGGATGAAGCGCGATTTTGGAAATGTACTCAAGAAGAATCGGAGCGTCCGGTGCCAGCCCATGCATCCCGACGCTGAACGAGTCTTCATCAGCGGAACTGTAACGGCTGGCTCCGAGTCCTTCGATCGCCTTCGCGATCTGTCTTGCAGTCAGGCCACCTGCACCCCGTTCCAGCACTGAACCCAGAAGTTCAGCGGTTCCTGATTTTCCGCGAGGGTCATCGCGATTTCCGGACTGAATCAGAAGTGCGAGATCAATGACCGGAAGTCGGTCATCGAGAAACCAGGCGATCTGAAGGCCGTTTGGAAGAGTTTCAATCTTCGGAAGCGGCAACTTCATGATCGGAACTGCATCATCGCCCGGAAGAGGTTCAGCGGCACGAACCCATTCACTGGCCAAACTGCCCGGGACGCTCAACAGAACCGCAGTGAAAAGAGCAGACTTGAAAAAATTTGTCATTCGGCACCTTCTTTTGCAGCTGGGGCAGGAACCCCGGGCAGACTGCCCGGCTTGAGAGTCACGACGGAACGGTGGTTCGGTAACAGGTACTGATTGGCCACACGCTTGACGTCATCTGAGGTCACCTTGAGGTATTTCGCGAGATCTTCAGCAAAACGCTGAGGATCATCAAAAACCATCTGCACGGTTCCGATCAAGGTTCCCAGTCCATGCGCGGTGCGAACACTGTCAACGACCTGCACGGTGAGCTGCCGTACCGCAAAGCGGATCTCCTCTTCAGTCACTCCCTTGAGCTGAATGTCTCTCACGAGAGCCTCCAGCCGCGCTTCAGCCTCGGTGGCGACATGTTTGCCCTTCATCGTCGCCGTCATCATGAAAAGCCCTGGATAGGTCGGAGTGTACGCGACACCCGAAACATCAGACGCGATCTGCATTTCCTCAACGAGCTTCTGATGGCCCCGGGAATTCGTGCCCGCGAAAAGAACATTGGCCAGAACATCCAGCGCGTACGAGTCATCATTCTCAGCGCCACTGGCATGGTAAGCGAGAGAAAGGCGTTCGGTGGCGACTTGATCATAGAGCACGAGCCTGCGCTCTTCATTCTGTTCCTTCTCTTCAGGAATATCGCGCTTCGAGCGCTTGTGACCCGCGATGCCTCCATAGGCCTTTTTGATTTTTTCGAACATCAAGTCCGTCTTGAAATCTCCGACGATCACGATCGTGGCGTTTCCAGGCTGGTAGTAGGTCGCGAAAAATTTCTTGAGATCCTCCACCGTCATCCTGCCCAGATCCTCAGGGTACCCGATCACGGGCCAGGAGTACGGGTGCGTGTGGTACGCAAGCGCCCAAAGCGCTTCCTGAACACGTCCGCCCGGTGAATTGTCAGTACGCAGGCGGCGCTCTTCGAAAACGACCTGTCTCTCGGTCTTGAACGCTTCTTCGTTCAGAGTGAGATGAGCCATGCGGTCAGATTCCATGTCAATCACCCGGTCCGTCAGGTTCGGAGTGAAAGTTTCGTGATAAACGGTATAGTCCCGCGTGGTGTAGGCGTTGACCGAAGCGCCGCGGGCTTCGAGCTGCAGAAAGAATTCCTTGGCGCCGTACTTCGGAGTGCCCTTGAACATGAGGTGTTCAAACAGATGCGCGATCCCGGTGATTCCGGGTCTCTCATCCACCGAGCCGACCTTGAACCAGCTTTGATAGGATATCACCGGAACGGTGTGATCTTCGACCATCAGTACGGTCAGGCCATTGGACAGAGTTCTCTTCTGGAGATCGAGATTGATCCCGAGATTCTGAAGCTCACTGGGTTTGGTGGCGCTTGCAGCGGGCCCCGGCAAGGCTGAGTCCGGTTTTTTGTGAGCCGTCGTGCAGGAAAGTCCGGAAGTCATCAGAAGAGCCAGGGTCAGCCCGGCAGTGACGGAAAATCGGTGATTCAGGGTCATGCGCATCCTCATCTTTTTGCTTAAATCCATCTTGTGCTCAGATCCATTTGCGAGCCTGATACCAGTCAATGGCATCCGCCATACCGGTGGCAAGCGTGAACTCAGGCTTGAAGCCCAGAAGCTCTCTGGCTTTCGCGTTCGAGCAGGTCCAGTAATCCGGCAGCAGTTCATTGAGTTTGTCGAGATTGAGTGGAAAGGTCCTGCCGGAAACCTTGCCCAGTCCGTGCATCCCGACTGCCATCGCCTTCAGCACGAAACTCGGAATGCGGATTTTCAGCGGCTCGCGATTGAGTCGCTCAGCGATCGTCGTCATCAAAGCCTCGTAAGTGACGATGTCATCACTGCAGAGGTAGAAAATTTCTCCAGAAGGAACTTTCGCGGGGGTCGCCACTCCGGCCTGCACGATTCCGCGGCAGAGGTCCCGCACGTGAACCATGCTGTAGTGCTTGTGGCCGTCATGAGACAGCCCTTTGAAAAGCGGCATGAGGTTTCTTGAAATCGTCTGGATGAAGATGAAGGTGGCTTTGTCCTTCGGACCGTAGACCATCGGCGGGCGAATGATCGAGACCGGGTAGAGGTCCTTGAATTTCAACAGCTCCTGTTCGCCCTTGAGTTTGGCAGCTCCGTAAGCTGAAACGGGATGGTCCGAGTCAGTTTCAGTGCGAGGCTTTTCATGCTGCGCGGGACCGCCGGCGGCCAGACTGGAGACATAGACGAAACGCTTCAGACCCGGACGGTGTTCGGCGACGGCCTTGGCCAGGCGCTCGGTTCCGCCCGCATTGAACTCAAAATAAGTTTTTCGATTTTTGGCGACCGTCAGTCCGGCCAGGTGAAAAACATAATCCACACCTTTGACCGCTCGGCAGAGTGAATCGTAATCGGAAAGATCCCCTTCCACTCTTTCGTACTTGAGTCCCTCGAGATTCGACGGACTGGAGGTGCGGCGCATCAAGGCCGTCACATCAAATCCCAAATTGGTGAGCTCTTCGATCAGCGTGCTTCCGATGAATCCGCTCGCTCCAGTGACTAGGGCTTTCATAATTGAACTTTCATAAATATAAAGGATCTGAGGTACCTGAGCTCATGTCCAAAATCAAGTTGACGATCCTCGGCTGCGGCACTTCGACAGGCGTTCCGCTCATCAGCTGCAAGTGCTCGGTCTGTCGTTCGAAGAATAAAAAGAATCACAGGTTGCGCGCTTCCGTCTGGGTTCAGACTCAGGGAAAGAGCCTTCTGGTCGATACTTCGCCTGACTTCAGGCAACAGGCACTGCGTGAGAAGATTTCGCACATCGATGCAGTCCTCTACACGCATCCCCATGCTGATCACATTCATGGCATTGATGAACTTCGAAGTTATAATTATATTCAGAAGTCCTCAATCCCCGTTTACGGAAATGACTGGACGTGTGAGGAGCTGCGCGTAAAGTTTTCTTACATCTTCAGACCTCAGAAAGTCGAAGGCGGAGGAATTCCCCTGCTGGAACTGAATGAGTTCAAGGCCTCGCAGGAACACCTCGACATTGCGGGAGTCGCCGTCATTCCAGTTTCACTCAAGCACGGATCCAAGGAATGCGTCGCTTATCGCTTCGGCGACATCGCATATGTGACTGACTGCAGCTCAATCCCTGAAGAGTCGCTCAAGAGGCTTCAGGGGCTCAAAGTTCTCATTCTCGATTGTCTGCGACTTGAACGCCATGGCACTCACTTCAATCTGGATCAGGCTCTTGAAAATATCCAGGTTCTGCGCCCGAAAAAAACTATATTGACGCACATGGGTCACGATTTTGACTACACTAAAATGAGCAAGAACCTTCCCAAAGGCGTGACACTGGCCTATGACGGCTTAAAGGTAATTACATCATGATTGTTGGCGTCCCCAGAGAGATCAAGAACAAGGAAAACCGGGTCGGAATGGTCGTCGCGGGCGTGAGAGCGCTCAGCCAGGCGGGACACCGAGTTCTGGTCCAGAAGAATGCCGGGCTTGGCGCCGGAATCTCTGATGAGGACTACCGCAAGGCAGGCGCCACGATTCTCGAGCATGCCAAAGAGATCTACGACAAATCCGACATGATCATGAAGGTGAAAGAGCCCTTGCCAGAAGAGTATCCTCTCCTGCGTGAAGGCCAGATTCTATACACCTACCTCCATCTGGCCGCGGATGAACGACTCACGAAAGCGCTGATGGAACGCAAGATCGTCGGGATCGCCTATGAGACCATTCAGACCCCGGATGGCCACCTGCCCCTGCTGGCTCCGATGAGCGCGGTCGCGGGCCGCATGGCCACTCAGATCGGCGCCACTTACCTGCAGCATGATCACGGCGGCAAAGGCATGCTCCTCGGTGGAGTCACCGGAGTGAACCGTGCCCAGGTCGTCGTGCTGGGCGGAGGCGTTGTCGGAATCAATGCCGCGAAAATGGCAGTGGGCCTCGGCGCTCAAGTGACCATTCTGGACGTCAACGTCGGTCGCCTCGATTACCTGGCCGACATCTTCGGCAATGAAGTGACCACTCTTTACTCCAACGTTGAACAGATTGAAAAATCCGTCCGCTCCGCCGATCTCGTCATTGGCGCGATCCTCGTTCCGGGCGCGAAAGCTCTGAAACTGGTCACTCGAGAAATGGTTTCGCACATGTCTCCCGGTGGAGTGATTGTGGATGTGGCCGTCGACCAGGGCGGATCCGTCGAAACCTGCCGGCCCACCAGCCATGAGCATCCGACTTACACGGTCGACGGAGTGATTCACTATGCAGTGACGAACATGCCGGGTGCGGTTCCTCGCACTTCGACTTACGCACTCACGAATGTCACTCTCAAGTACGCCGTGATGATCGCGAACCTGGGTTGGAAAGAGGCCGTCAGCCGAGATGAAGCACTCCTCAAGGGAGTGAACATCCTGAACGGCAAGGTTGCCTACAAGCAAGTCGCCGACGACCTTGGTCTCGCCTACGAGCCTGTGAGACTCTAGGAGTTTGCAGGCCTGAGCCGCAGAGTTTGCAGGTGCGCAGGACTTATGTCAGACTTCAGAAATGTCCGACGCCAAACCTGCAGCTGCACCTTCTCAATCCGGTGGATCCAAACTCCCCCTGATTCTGGCGCTCGTCAATACGGTCGTCGTTCTGGCAGGACTGGGCACTCTCGTATACACGCGAGTCCTCTACAAGAAGCCTCCGATCACGGAAGATGGGGCCCGTGAAGAGCTGGAGAAGAAGCTGGCGGCGAGCGCGAAGAAAGCCAAAGCGGTCAAAGCGCTCATCAAGTTTGAGCCGATGACCGTCAATATCAAGGCGACTCAGTCCTCCGCGCCTCAGGCGGCCGGCGCGCCTCCGGCTCCATCCAAGATGCACTATGTGAACGTCGGTTTCTTTCTCGAGATCCGGGACAGTGATGACGAATCACTCATCGCCGACATCAAACCCAAATTCCTCGACAAGCTTCTGCAGACCCTCGGCAACATGAACTACGAAGAGCTCACCACCGTGCAGGGCCGCTATATCCTCCGCACGAAGATCGTCAACCTGATCAATCAGCTGGCCAATGCGGGTCAGAAGAACGCCGATCCCGTCGCCACTCAGGTGTACTTCACGGATTTCGTGGTTCAATAGGCGCTTTATCACTCGCGCTTCCACACTTCCCCTCAACCCATTGAGCTGATGAGCCGATTCAGTATTGATGGACTTTGCCCGAACACACAGATGCCGCGGTTCAGCGACAAAAAATTGGCGGACTCTTGCCCGAACGCTGGCTGTGACTTTGGGCTGTTCACTGGTCGTCGCGCACTCCGCTCATGCAACCAACACTCCCATGAAGAACTTCGTTTATTGGGAAACGCGCGCCAACGCGGCAGCCACTCGCTCCAACGAAACCTTCGTCGTCGAACATTTTGAAATCCCGCTCTCCGCTCTCCAGCACAGCTTCTCGGATCAACTCGATCCGAAAATCAGAAACTCCCTGATCTTCAATAAAGGCGGAAAGCCCTTTGTACGCTGGATCATCAATCCGGACGACACGAAGTGGTGCTTCAAGATTCAGGACTGGTTGAGATCCAAGGGGCTCGATGATCACATGTATCAGTTCTTCAGCGGTCACCGAACCGCCTCCCGCAGCATCATCGTCGAAAATCATCAGAACGGCGTGCAATTTTCAGTCAAAGTCTCCACCAACCGAACGGGCGGAATGTGGCAGGACAAAGTCATGGATGTGGAGGATGCCGCACAAGTTCGCTGGGCGGATCATTTCGTGGGAGAAGGCGTACCCATGGAGATGATGCCTCCTTCCCATCTGGCGCGCCAGGCCCCCGACGTCCCCCAGGCCATGGAGATGGCGCCTCCCTCGCACTCTGCTCGAGAAGGATTTCCTGAGCCTGAAACACCCCCCATTCCGCGCGACAAGCGGCAGGACGCGACTGACGCAAGGCAGGTTCGGCTGGCAAACCGCTACCTGGGGCTGGGTAAACCGCTCGAAGAAGAAAGAGTTCGGCCCCACCAGATGAGCGCACTCCATGGACCCATCAGAACGGTTTCCGACACGCCTTTCCGCCGCATTCACTTCGATCACTTCAAAGTGCTGGATGAACCCGCCGAATTTGACATCGGGGAAATCGACCAGGCCATGCTGATCCGTTCTCTCGGCGAACTCAACGAAGGCAAATACAACTACCTCCCCGGATTCTCCGCGATGCACGAGCATGTCGGGAAGGAAATCGCCGAGCGCAACGGGAGCCATGACCCGGCCACTTACTGGAACGAGCACTACAACAAGCCACTGGCCCGCGCCCTTGCAGAGTTCAGTGCACATTTTGGATTGAGTTACGACTCACCCCACTCTCAGAACTTTCTGATTGAACTCGACCTGAACTATCGCCCCACGGGCAAGATCATCCTGCGGGACTTCGGAGACTCATATGCGTTTCGCGGCTTCTTCGAAGCGCTGGGTGAGATCGATTTTCTCGAACAGTGGTCTCCGGAGAACGTCTTGAGCAACCCAATGACTGCTGTTGGAATTCTCCACGGCAACACGGCCCCCTCGTGGCTCCCCGATGAAAAGTATGACGCCTGGGGAACCGAGTTTTTTCAAGAATATGAAAAAACCTTTTCACAACTCACCGGAGTGCCTGAGAGGGAACTCAATCGCGCTCCACTGGAGAAAGAGGGACGCTACTTCACCAAGACCTACTCCTCAGGAAGTCTCGGTTACCTGAAGTACCTCATCATCGCGGAATGTTTTCAGGGAAAACTCGTCACTTCAGATGGGAATCCCTGTCCGGAACACCTCAAGCGCAAGATGTTCTTTCCGAAGCATGAACGCTGCAGCGAACTTCTGAAGCCTTCTGAGAAAAAGTATTATTATCCGGGCCCCACACGCAAATGATCTTGCGTCGGCCATCCTCTACACTTTTTGAAAGCAGCGCCAGAATACTGACTGGGCAAGATGTTTCCACCTCGAACGCCATGTAAAAATCAATCGCGAACGCCCGAGACACACGATACGCTTTCAAGAGCGCAGTCCATTTTGAAAGGGATCCCCATGCTTAAAATTCTGAATCGTAGCCACTTCCTGCTTTTGAGCGGTATCGCCGCACTCTCCCTGACCTCATCCTCCCTTTTCGCAGCCGGTCCGGCCACTCCCCTGTTGCCTACCGTGAAGCAGCTGGTTCAATGGGAAACCGGCTCAAACGCCGTGGCGAATCGCTCGGCTGAACCGATCGCCATCGAACACTATGAAATCCCGCTCTCTGCCATGGGCCACAGCTTTTCTGAAAATCTCGAAGCTGATGTGAGAGACGCGCTGGTGTTCAGGAAGAACGGTGTGGAGACGGTTCGCTGGATCATCAATCCCGAAGACACGAAATGGCACAAGGAACTGGAGACCTGGTTGAAGAAGAAAGGCTTGAGCGTTGAACGCCACCACTTCTTCACCGGTTACCTTACCGCCTCACGCAGCATGATCCTCTCCAATCCCGAAAACAAAGCACAGTTCTCGGCCAAGGTTTCCACCGATCGCACCGGCGGCAACTGGCGCGACAAGCATCAAGGCGTCAGTGATGCCGAGCAGGTTCGCATGGCGGATGGATACCTGGCTGAAGGCGCTCCAGCAGTGGATCCGAGCGGCGGAAAAGTTCACGCTCAGAATGGCCAGTCCGCACTGAAGCAGGCCCTGTTCGACGCTCAGGCGGGAGTCGTCATCTTTGACCACTTCAAGGTTCTGGATGAGCCGGCTGAATTTGAAATCGAAGACGGCCTCGATCAAGCCATGTTGGTTCGCTCGCTGGGTGATCTCCCTCATGGCAGCAATTACTACCTTCCTGGTTTCTCCGCGATGCATGATGCCACTGGCCGCGCGATCGCGCTCATGAATGGCAGCACCAACCCGGAACAATTCTGGAACGAACATTACAACAAGGCTCTGGGCCGCGCGGTCGCCGAGTTCAATGCTCACTACGGCCTCACTTACGATTCTCCGCACTCTCAGAATTTCATGATCGAGCTCGACGCCAACTTCAAGCCCACGGGCAAGATCGTGTTTCGTGACTTCGGAGACTCCTACGCCTTCAAAGGGCTTTTTGAAGCTCTTGGCGAACATGAGTTTTTGAAGGAATGGGAAGCCGACAACATTCTCGACAATCCGATGGTCGCTGTCGGAATTTTGCATGGGAACGAAGATCCCAAGTGGATCACTGACGCCATCTACACTCAGTGGGGCCATGACTTCTTCGCCGAGTACGAAAAGACTTTTTCCGCTCTGACCGGGGTCCCGCTCTCTGAACTCAACCGCTCCACGATGACTCAGAACGGCAAATACGTTTCCAAGGGCTACAACGGCCACAGCCTGGGCTTTCAGCGCTACCTCTCGATCGCGGAATGCTTTCATGGCAAGAAAGTCACTCGCACCGGTATCCCCTGCCCTGAGCACCTGCTCCGCAAGATCGTTCCGGGCGCCGCCTGCATGAACGACGTCAAGAAGGCTGGCTACTTCAGAAAGTGACGCCTTGAAAATTCAGTAAAAAAAGGGACCCTGCTGATCACAGCAGGGTCCCTTTTCAATTGATGATGCTCAGGCGTCTCAGAATGCGACGCCAGCCTTGAGTGAAGCTCCAAAGATGGTTGGATTGGCATTCTCGGCCAGGGCATTGGAGAAGCGGTAGAAGTCGCCTGGGTAGTACCAGCCGAAGTCAAAATGAAACTGAAAGGTCTCATCCCAGTGAAAGGATGTTCCGAAATCAATTTCTGATCCCAGACCCTTGTCCTGCGCTTTGCCCGTCGTGTTCGCGACATACTTGCGAGTCCAGTAGTTGTAGAAGTTACCTGATGCTCCAGCGGACTCAGATGCCTTTGCGGTGATGAAGTTGGTTCGGAAATGCCACTTTTCCGCGTGGAGGGTTCCGCCCAGAGCCAGGTAATTCGCATTCACGATCGGGTTGTCATAAGGAGAGGAAAGATTTCCTGAAGTGGCGCCCGGATTGTTCGTCGTCTGAACTCCCGCAAAATTCGCCAGCTGGTAATTGAACATGATCAAACCGAGGCGGTAGTTCGGATTGAAGAAGAAGGCTTTGAACTTCTCAGCCTGAGTTCCCTGAATATTCCCCTGTCCAGGTGCGTGACCCAGCTTTGAGTTCAATTCGAACGTATCGTTTGGCTTCCACTTGATTTCGGTGGCGACTGCGAAAGTCTTGTAGGATGAGCCACCCAGATCGCCGCTGACGACCGGGAGTTCCGCCGCGAGCGAAAGCTTGCCCAACTTCTTCTTTCCGTAGAGATCGAAAGTGTTGAAATTCATTCCACCGGTTCCCTGAGGATTGGTGGACAGAGTCGGAACGATCACGCCGGAAGCAGGATCCTGTGCGGCTCCTGCGACGCGCTTGATGAAGTTGACGCCGCCTTCGAACTCTTCGTCAGGATTTTCGTATTTCAAAGCGAGCGAGTAATCCGAAAGGCCTGCGCCGCCAGATCCGGGAGTGCACGCACCGGTGGTTCCGACAGTGCCGGCATTGAAGGTACAGCCTCCGCCGACGGAGTTGCCCATCGAATATTTGGTGATCGCAGGAATGAAGGAGAAAGCGCCGAATTTTGAAATCAGGCGGAGCGTGTCTCCCGTGGATTCATAGCGATCGAAGATTCCGTCGCCCGCACTCCAGACCAGCCCAAGTCCCCAATTCAAGGGGGCGCGACCGACCTGAACGGTTCCGATGTCCGTGAGAAATTCAGCCCAGAATCTCTGAGCAGTGACAGTGGCACCGCGAGATTGATTCGAGTAAAATTGTCTTTGATCTGAGGAGCCCGGAAAGGAATCGCCGTAGAATCCATAGACCGGGTTGCCCAACCACCACTCGGACTTGATGTAAATGTTGTCGTTGACGACCAGCTTGGGCATCAGTCGCAGAAAAAGAGTTTGAAATTGTGCACTCTCAGAGCCACCGCCCCGGATGCTATAGCCGCCAGCCGCCGGGCGTGGATCATTCGGGCCGTTGCCTTTTGCGTATCCACGAACGAGATTGGACTCTGCTCGGAACTGACCGGACCAGTCCAGTTCCATTGCGGAAGCGGGAGTGGATGAAACCGCGGCGGAAGCCCCGATGGTCATGATTGTGATGATAGCTAAAGCTCTTTGAGTTACACTAAATTGAATCATGAAAGCGTTTTATTGACCGCCCTCCGTCTCGTCAAGGACATTACCATTCAGGACATCAAATGTTGAATCTGCGCCGCAGCGTCCCACAAATCATTCTCGTCACCGCCACGATTCTGATCGCGGCCTTTTCGATTTACCTCTGGACGGTCTACAAACAACTCGACGCCGCCTTTGGTGAACAGAAACAATTCATCCCGACTCGCATCTATTCGGACGTGACCCATCTGGCTCCTCCACAGAGCCGGAGTGAAATTGAGAGTCGACTGAAGGCTCTCGGTTATACCTACAAAAGCAAGGGCACGGATCTGACTTTTGAACTCCACACCGTGGACTATCCGGCGTACCTGCTTCCGGAAGGCCATGTCACTCCGGAAGTTTCCGAGAAGCGAGTGAATCTGCATTTTGATGACACAAGCGCTAAGACGCCGCTGCAGTCCATCCAGGCCTCGACAGCGGCAGGACCTTCGGACGTTGCCGACATTTATCTCGAGCCTGAACTCGTCGCCACGCTCTCTCGAAGTGGTCAGGACGTGAAAAAGGAAATCCGTACTTACCTGCAATTTGACGACATCCCGACCCACGTCGGACAGTCTATCATCGCCATCGAGGATCCGAATTTCTGGGAACACAGTGGACTCGATCCCAAGGGAATCGCTCGTGCGATCTTCGTCGATCTCAAAACACTCTCGCTCGCTCAGGGAGGCAGCACTCTGACCATGCAGTTGGTCAAGAATCTTACCGCTCGCAGAAGCAAGAACATCATCCGGAAAGTGAATGAGCTTTTCCTCACGATCCTGCTCGAAGTTCGTTATGACAAGAAACAGATTCTCGAACGCTACCTCAATGAAGTCTATCTGGGACAGATCGGAAGCCTCGAGATTCATGGAGTGGCGGAAGGCGCACGTCACTTTTTCGGAAAGGACGTGAAAGAACTGAACCTCGCCGAGACTGCCGTCATGGCCGGGCTCATCCGCGGTCCCGGTTTTTACTCACCCTACCATCACCGCGAAAGAATCGTGGAGCGCCAGAAACTCGTGCTCTCGAAGATGGCCGAAAAGAATTTCATCGCGGAAGCTGAAGCCAAAGAGGCTCTCGCCACTCCTCTGCGTTTCGCCACTCCCCAGTCAGCTTCAAACAAGGCGCCCTTCTTCACGGACTTCGTGAAAGCGGAAATGATCCGTCTCCTCAAGGACAAATTGAACGAACAGGAGATCATCGCTTCAGGATTCAAGGTCTACACCACTCTGGACTCCACCCTCAATCTTGCCGCTCAGCGCTCAGTTTCTCAGGGCATCCTTGAGCTCGAGAAAAAACTGAAGCTCAACCCGAAGGAACACCCCGAAGAACGTCTCGAAGGCGCACTCGCGGCGGTGGATCACAACATGGGCTACATCCGGGCGCTGGTCGGAGGACGCAGCTACGCGGAGTCGAGCTTCAACCGCATTCTGAACATGCGACGTCAGGTCGGGTCGACTTTCAAACCGTTCGTTTACCTTGCGGCTTTTGAAAAGGGCACAGATGCGAACGGAACTCCCTACGGACCCGGCTATCCTGTCGAAGACGCCGCGTGGACGCTCACTTATGACCACGGCAAGCAGAACTGGACTCCGAGGAATTACGAAAAGGAACACCTGGGCTGGATCTCGATGAGAACCGCCCTCGCAAAATCCATCAACACCGTCGCCGCGAAACTCGGCGTCGAAGTCGGCATCGCGGAAGTTCAGAAAACCGCGCGCGCGCTCGGCATCGATGCGGATCTCCCGGCAGTGCCTTCCCTTTCACTGGGAGTGGCCGAACTTTCACCCGTCGAACTCGTGCGAGCCTATGCGACGATCGCCAATCACGGCATCGCTGAAGAACTCACCGTCATCCGCGGCATCACGCAGGCGGACGGCACTTTGTACATGCACTTCGTGAATCACCCTTCAAATGCCTTTCCTTCCGGCCCGATTGATCTCCTGACGGACACCCTTCACAACGTGTTCACTGAAGGCACCGCCATCAGTGCGGCAAGACTGGGCTTTGATCGCCCGGCTGCCGGCAAGACTGGAACCACCAGCAATTACAGAGATGCGTGGTTCGCGGGTTTCACTCCCGAGATGACTGCAGTCGTCTGGGTCGGCGCGGATCAGACCGTTGCACCCAAGGAAGAAAAGCCGGATCCAAAACTCCCCAAGGGAGCCAAAACGAAACCGAAGAAAACCAAACTCATGCTCACGGGCGGGGGCTCAGCACTTCCGATCTGGACCAGCTTCATGAACGAAGCATTGGCTGGCTTGCCTCCCACCCCTTTCACCCTGAGTCAGAGTCTCACGATGACTCGCATTGACCGGATGAGTGGAAAAATGGCATCACCTGAATGTCCCGACGGACAGACTCTGGTTGAGAAGTACGTGACGGGAAAAGAGCCCACGCGGATCTCGTGTGAAAAGCAGTGGCCACCGAGTCAGCCGAAGGCAAATCTTTAATCAAGTGATCGAGTCCATTTCAGCGAAGTCCGCGGTCTGTCCCTGAATGCTTTTCAGTTTATATAAAATTAGTCAAGTATTTCCGCCCCTCTTTTCCTGAGATCCTATAATCGGCAACAACACCCTGAAATAACTGAAAACGGCCATACCGCTTGTCGAATCAATTAAGAATCAGCTTGAGCTCAGCCCGGTTCAACCTAACCTTTACTCAATTGCGCATAATATAGGATAATGTGTTAACCTTTATTAATGATCCACTTGAAGAAGTTTCAACTGACCGGCGGGCAATCATGAAAAGAGAAGAACTAGTCCCTCAGCTGAGACAAGCATACAGTGACGAGCGCCTTGGAGGAGTCGAAAAAGTCAGGGATCAGGGTTATGAAAACCTGTGGTTCGTCGTACCTCCGCCCCCCCCTCAAAAGAGCCCAAGCGGATTGCCAGCGCATGCACTTTCGAAAGCAGTTCGGCTGATCGAACAACTTCCACGCGCGGATCAAGCGGACCCACTCGATCACCTGGTATCTCATCTTTTTCTGCGGCGGGAAGCGGTTCAATCGTCGCGCATGGAAGGCACTTGGTCGACGATCGATCATGTCTTCACGCCGGGCGAGATCCACAAGGGAGGCGAAGTCAAATCCGAGCTCGCTTCAGTTCTGGGCTATGCCCATGCACTGGAAGCGGAGTTTCAAGCAGCTCTGAAGACTGGCCAAAAGATCTTTTCGAAGGCCCTGGTCTGCAGACTCCACAAGAAAGTCGTGGGCAAAGATCCTGCTTTCCGAGGAATTTCAGGTCAGGTTCGCAATTCACCCGTCTTCATCGGAGGCCTCAGTCGGAAGGAAGCCTCCATCTACAATCCGACTCCCCCACGTCACATTGAGCGATGCCTGAAGCAGAGCATGGAGTGGCACAGTGACCGCGAGCTCATCGAGTTTGGAGATTCAGGCATGGGCATGGCGTTGCCAACTCGCATGGCGATCGGTCATGCACACTTCGAAGCAGTCCATCCTTTCTCCGATGGCAATGGACGTGTCGGCCGGATGCTCATGACTTTGCAAATGGCCGCGCACCAGGTCTTGCCGCTGTACCTTTCAGGCTATATAGAAGTTCAAAAAGACCACTATATGAAGGCTTTGCGAGAAGCGCAGAAGAGACTCAAGTTTGGCCCAATCGTCGAATTTATCTGCGAAGCCATCCTAGATTCTCACGCAGAAATGAAAGATACGAAAAGCGCGATCGTCAACTTGCCCGATGAATGGAGAAGTCGTGGCTCATTTCGTTCTGACTCATCTGCTTCTCGAATTCTTGAGCTTCTCATCACAAATCCAATCATCACTGTAAGCCAGATCCAGGACACCCTGAAAGTGACAAGGCCTGCAGCCAACAATGCCGCTGCCCAACTCGTCCACGCGAAAGTCTTGCGCGAACGCACTGGGCAAGCCCGGAATCGACTTTTCGCAGCCGAAGAAGTCCTTGAGCTTCTCGCCAGGAAGTTTTCAGAACCACCCAGTGCGGCGCTCTTGCGGGCGAGGCAGTTGCTTTTGATCGAGTGACTCCCACGGAATACGAGCCGACTTCTAGTGTTTCTCGAAAGTCATCAGCTCGGCAGTCATGCTTCTGAGCGGGTGGTCCTTGCAGTACTCTTTCCTGAAGAGTGAGAAGGGAGCCTGGGCGAACCACCAGTCTTGCTCATCACCCAGATGAATATGACAGGTCTGCAGGCTCCGATATTGCTCACTCTCGAGTTTCGCATACTGCCCAGGGCGCGGGCTTGCGCTTTGAAAGCGGGTGAGGGCGAAGTTGCAAGTATCGGCGGAAACCGCTGCGTTGGCCAGCGCGACGTCATCACTCATGGTGACCCGGTTGGTTGACGTGGTCGGAAGCCCGTTGCGACCCGCCCGGGTCACCTGAACGAGATAAGTCCCGCTCTGCAGATCGACGGAAGTCACTTCCTCGGTGAGTGAAGAAAGCTCTCTGCCTAAAGTCGTCGCATAAGTGGCCCTGTCTCCTACCGCAGGAATCACATAAGGCGGAGGCGGCACTCCAGTTTGGGTTGGAGCCGGATATACTTCGAAGTCATTTCCGCAGTTTTCGAGGTACGTCCGTTTGCGAGTCCCGAGAGCGCAATTCAAATTCAACTTTCGATCGGTCAGACCCATGCAGTAATCCGCTTTGTTGGAAAACTGAAGAGCACCCGTCGTGCAAGTGCTGCCATTGCAGGTCTCT
Organism: Oligoflexia bacterium; assembly: GCA_014378465.1. Classification (GTDB taxonomy): domain Bacteria; phylum Bdellovibrionota; class UBA1018; order UBA1018; family UBA1018; genus UBA1018. The sequence goes on from JACMNQ010000025.1 coordinate 77,117, forward strand.
GTGTAATTGTACTGAAATGATCCGCTGTCCGGCCAACGGACGGAAGCGAAGCGTCCATCCTTCATCTTCCGATCGTGAGCCGTGCTGGAGGAACTGGAATCGTCTTTTCCGCAGCTTGTGAAAGCGGCGAGGCTGACCAGAAAAACGAACAACCCATACTCACGACGAAAAGAAGATTTTTTCATGTTCAGAGGTCTATGACTTGAGATTCCGTCCATCAAAAATAAAATGGGCCACGGAACAGCAACTGGATCCATTTGAAAGCCGATTTAAAACTCCAGTCCAATCACGTCAGGAATCCCGACTACCGCAAACAACCGGCAGAAGCGGTGATCTCTGAAGTTCAGGTGGATCAGTTGCAGGACGAATGAACTGAGACGTCACTCAAACCGGAGCCGAAGCCCCGTCCCCTTGCAGCTCGATTCCGAGCTCGGTTTTTTTGTTCTTCTCCATGACTCTCTCGAAACTCGGGCGTTCCATCACGGAAGCCAGCCACTGGTGAAGTCTCTCATGGATGTCGATGTTCGGAAGACCGGGCTGCACGCGCGTCAGCTGCCTGAAAAACGGAAACACATGGATATCAGCCAGACTGAACTCCTTGCCGATCAAATAGCGATTGCGTCGCAAGGGTTTCTCAAGCTTTCTGAGATGGTCATGCATCTTCGTGACGAGAGCGGTTTTTCCGGCCTCATCCAGGTCCTTGAATTCGTATTTGAAGCGGTCCAGATCCGGCTTGAAAATCTCGTTGCACCAGTGAGTCCAGAGTCTCACCCGGGCGCGGACCTCCGGAGTCGGCGGCATGAGCTTGGGTTCAGTGAACTGTTCATCGAGATACTCAGTGATGATCGAAGATTCATAGATCACCAGCCCATTGTGAATGAGAAGCGGCACTCGGCCCTGGGGGTGCTTGCTCAAGAGCTCCGCTGACAAAGCTCCGAGGTCCTCTTCGATGATCTTGTGGGGGATGTTCTTTTCTTCGAGCACCATGCGCACGCGAATGGCGAAGGGACAGCGGCGGTAAGAGTGCAGTGTCACTTCACTCACTTTTTCGCGAGTCTGACGATCCACGGCGCCGCTCAGATTCATGTCGACTGCCACTCGTCCGTCGAAGACGAAGCATTCGCCTTTATAGTGAGCGCCGCCCACTTCTTCGAAGTACTTCAGAATTCCGCCCTCGAGCTGATAGACGTCCGTGAAGCCGTGCTTGAGTGCGAGCGCAGTCGCCTTCTCGCAGCGGATTCCGCCCGTGCAGAACATCACGACGGGTTTGTCCTTGATGTCCTGAGTGACGCCTTCGAGCTTCTTCGGAAATTCCTTGAAGGTCTTGAGACCCAGATCCAGAGCACCACCGAAGGTCCCGTGCTCGATCTCATAATCATTGCGGGTGTCGAGCAAAACGACGTCTTTCTTCTCATCAAGCCACTTCTTGAGTTCAAGCGCCGAAATGCGGTCGCCACTTTTGAGTGCGGGATGAATATCCGGTTCACCCATCGTGATGATCTCCTTTTTGATCTTCACGAGCATGCGCTTGAACGGCAGATGGTGGGTCCAGCTTTCTTTCACGGGGATGTTTTTGAAGAACGGCATCTCACCCAGAAACTTCAGGAAGGCTCTGACCTGCGCTGGCTCCCCGGCGATGAAGGCATTGACGCCTTCCTGGCTCAGGAGCACGGAGCCTTTGAGACTGAGCTGGAGGGCGGTCTCTTTGACGCTGGCCTGGAGCTCCCTGAGGTCGCTCAATTCCACGAATTTATAGAAGGCGACGTTGAGCGTGCTGTGTTCAAGAGATTGAGTCTGAGATGCGCTTGATTCCATTTAAAAGGGTCTCCAAAAGGCATTAAAACTGAGGCCAAAGCCGAAAAAATACTGGGTCACACGCGACCCCCTGAGTTCTATGAATGCTGACCTGTTGTCAATTCCTTAGACACTTTGAAACTCAACCACTCGCATTTTTAGAATTTAGTGCCCATAAAATCAACAATTTGCAGTAGTAGCACTATGGCCCCATGTGGTACAAGCCTTGCGATACCAGTGTTCAAGCAAGGTAACGAAATGGTCAAAATGAGAACTTCCCACATCAAAATCTATCGACGGGCCATCGGCAATTTCTTTGCCCGGTTCGAGAAGCCACTGCTCATCGTGGTCGGTGCGGTTTTGCTCACGGTCGTTCTCATGAACCTCGAGTTCAACCTTCTGGAGTCAAGCCTGTATGACTTCCGCATGTCCAAGGGAAGCCAGCCTGCGCCTTCCCAGGACATCGTCCTGATCAGTCTCGATGATCAGACCACAAAAGTTCTGGATGAGTTCTCACCACTGCCTTTGGATCAACATGCTCGCTTCCTGGAAAAGCTTGAAGCGCTCAGTCCCAAGGCAGTGGGGTATCTGGTGGATATGAACCGAGTCAATCAGGCTCAGCCAGATCTCTTTCGCGGTGAATGGGGCAATCGCTTCGTTCAATCCGCCAATCGTCTCGAAGGTCGCGGCATTCCGGTACTTCTCGGAACTCCGTTCGACGTCACCGGCGAAGTGCTTCCGCCCTACCCCCTGAGCTCCCTGTCCCATGCCATTGCCGTCATCCACAAGGATGGCAACGTGTTCTCTGAAGACAAAGTCACTCGCCGCGCCCTCCTCAAGCTTTACGACAAACCCACCTTTCACCTGGATCTCGCGCGCCGCCTGGGCCTGAGCCCAAGCAACGCCCTTCCGCGCGGCGCTTACTTCGAATCTGAAGTCGAAGCTGAATACTTCTTCTTCCGCTATCACGGCAGCCCTGCCTCGAAACCCGGACAGCCTTCGCGTTACACCCGTTATTCTTTTTCAGACGTGCTGCTCGGAAAGCTCCCGACCGATGCCCTCAACGGCAAGATCGTCCTGATCGGCTCACTCACTCGTGAAGATACGGGTGACTTCGCGCTCACCCCGTACTCAAAAGCTTCCTTCGCCAATCCGAAACTCGCGATTCACGCGACGATTCTGGATACCATCCTTCACGACAACGGCATCCTGCGCGCTCCGGTCTGGGTCAACTGGGTTGCCACTTTCCTGGCTTCCACGTTCGTGATCTGGTCAGTCTTCACCTACACTCCACTCGTCGGCGTCTTCAACACTTTGAGCGCGGCGCTTCTCTTCCTGCTCGCTGGACAACTCCTGTTCTCGATCGAAGGCATCTGGGTTCGCGAGGGCCAGCCGATCATCGGAATCTTTCTTGGCTATTACCTCGCCGTGCCTTACCGCCTCATCCGCGAGTACAAAAAACGTTGGGACTATCAGAAGAAGAATGAACTCCTGATGCAGGTCGAAGAACTCAAGACAAACTTCCTGTCCCTGGTCACTCATGACCTCAAGACTCCCGTCGCCCGCATTCAGGGTCTGGCCGAAGTTCTCCTGCGCAAGGCAGCCGAAAGACTCGAACAGACCGACCGCGAGACCTTGCACCACATCATCGCTTCGACGGACGAACTCAATCATTTCATCACGAGCATCCTGGAACTGACCAAGGTCGAATCCAACCGCCTCCAGCTTTTCCTCGAGTCCAAGGACATCAATCAACTGATCGAAAAATCGATCGAGGGTTTTCGCACTCAGGCGCGCGCTGCCCGGATTCAGATCAACGTGCAGCTGGATCCCCTGTTTCCGATCAAAATCGATCCAAGCCTGATTTCAAAAGTTCTGAACAATCTGATCGACAACGCTCTGAAGTATTCACCGGCCGGATCCCAGATCACCGTTGAGTCTCATGAGACCGGCGAATGGGTGGAAATTCTCGTCAAGGACCAGGGCATCGGTCTGAGTGAAGTAGAACGCACGAGCCTCTTCACCCGCTTTTACCGCGCCAAGAATGATACCACGACTCAGGTCACGGGCACCGGACTCGGCCTGTACCTCACCAAATTTTTCATCGAAGCTCACCAGGGCAAAGTCGAAGTTCAGAGCGAAGCCGGTCGCGGCAGCACGTTCAAGATCCTTTTACCTCTTCAGTTTGATGAATCCAAATCGACCGATTTTTCGTCTCACTTTGCAGCCAGTGCCCGCGATGGCCATGGCGCGGGCCTCACCACCGTGACGGCAACCCCAGTTTCCCGCAGTAGCGACAACAGCAGTGTTAGCAAGCGTTCCCAGCGTGTGTAATTAAGGAGAAGGCCCATGTTCAAAGTTCTCGTTGTAGATGATGATGCGGATCTCAGACTCTCAGTTGCTTCGGCCCTTTCGGAAAACCATTTCCTGGTCGATCAGGCCAAAGATGGAGAAGAAGGCGTCAATCGCATCCGTGCGGGTCACTACGACCTCGTCCTTCTGGACGTGAACATGCCTCGCCTGAGCGGGCTCGAAGCCCTGAAGGAAATCAAGGCTCACGATCCTTCGATCATCGCCATCATGCTCACCGCGTTCTCCAATGTGAGAGATGCCGTCGAAGCCACCAAAGAAGGCGCTTACAATTACCTCGAAAAGCCGATCAAGGCCGAGAACCTCGTGTACCTCGTTGAAAGAGCCCTCAAGGCCAACAACATGGTCAAGAATCTCACCCTGTCCTCACCTGTCTTCAAGATGCCGAGCGGCACGGACTTCATCGGTCAGAGCACTGAAATGAAGAAGGTGTTCAGTGTCATCGATAAACTGTCCCGCGTCGATACCGCCGTCCTGATTCGCGGTGAAAGCGGAACCGGCAAGGAACTCGTGGCCCAGGCTCTTCATTACAATGGACCTCGCAAGGACAACCGTTTCGTCACCGTGAACTGTTCGGCGATTCCCGAGAACCTGATTGAAAGCGAATTTTTCGGTCACGAAAAGGGCGCCTTCACCGGTGCTGACTCCCGCAAGATCGGAAAATTTCAATATGCCGATGGCGGCACCCTGTTCCTCGATGAAATCGGCGACGTGTCGCCTGCCATGCAGGTCAAGCTTCTCCGTGCTCTTCAGGAAAAGAAATTCACTCCCGTCGGTTCCAACCGTGAAGTCGAAGTGAACGTGCGCATCGTGGCTGCCACCAACCGCAATCTCGAAGAGATGATCAAGAATGGCCAGTTCCGTGAAGATCTCTTCTACCGCCTCAACGTGCTTCCGATTCAGCTGCCTCCCCTCCGTGAACGCAAGAACGACATTGAAGTGCTTTGCCGTTACTTCATTGAGAAGTTCAATCAGCATCACAAGAAGAACATCACCGGACTGAGCGAAGGCGCCATGACTCTCCTGAAGGCTCACAGCTGGCCAGGAAACATCCGCGAGCTCGAGAATGTCATCGAGCACGCTTTCGTCATCGAATCCTCGACGCAGCTGACTGCCGACAGTCTTCCTCAGACGATCATCGGTTCCGCTGGAACTTCTGGCTCCCCCGCAGGCCTGACCCGCGGAGTGGTGCTCAATGCTGAGGATGATTCAGAAGCTGACGACATCGCCGTCTCCATGGATCAGATCGCAGGCGTTGCGGCGGGGATCGGCGCCGGTGGCGACCGTGGCTTCAAGCTCGACATCAGCCGTCTCGACTTTCAGGCCAACAAGGAGGAGTTCGAGCGCAGATTTCTGATCAGTGCACTGAAAGCTTTCAACGGCAGAATCAATCAGACCGCGCTTCACGCCAACATTCCGAAGAAGACTCTCCTGCGCAAGCTCGAGAAATACGGAATTGTCGCGAAGCAATACTCCTGAGTTCCAGCTGACCAGATCAACTCATGAAACTGAAAAGGCCACCCTGCAGATTGATCTGGCCCCCAATTAGCGGACAATTAAATAAAGGCCCCGTCTGTGATACAGGCGGGGTCTTCGTTATTGGAGCACTAAGTTATGAGTTCAATCCCCCCAGCTATCCGAAAATCCTTACTGAAAAACCCTCATGTCCTGAAGATCACTGAAAAGCAGGTCGTCTTCACGCCGCAGTTTAAGATCAAAGCAGTTGATCTCTCTCTGAATGGCTTCAGTGCGGACGAGATATTTGCGGAGCATGGAATTGATCCAAAGCTCTTCAAAGCTGAATACTGCAGCTACTTGTTGAAGAAGTGGAAATTAAAGCACCGAGAAAAAGGACGAGCCTCTCTATTGGAGGACGGCAGGGGGCTTGGCAGTACAGGCCGCCCCAAGCGCCTCGATCTGGACGAGTTGAGCGTGGAAGATCTCAAAGATATCATTGTGATTCAGGAGGAACTTATTGAGGCCATAAAAAAGAAGAAAGCCTTGGTCAAAAAGAACTGAAAGCCTGTCTTTTCAGTTCACTGACCAAGGCAAGGCAGCGACGAGCAAATGTAAGCGTATCCAAGCAGTGCCGTCGCCTCAAAATCAGCCGAAGTGGATTCTATCAAGCTGAGAGGAGCGATCCTTCAGACAAGGACCTGGAAGACTACAGCCTGATTCACAAGCTGTTCATGGAAAAGAGGCGTTTTGGGAAGATCTTGAGCTGAAAGAAGATTGCCCGCATCAAGCGCAAATACGGGCTTGTGACCCAGATCCGCAGAAAAAACCGCTTCAGGCACTTTGCAAAGAAGCAGCATGAACACAGGAGTCTGCCAAATCGGTTGAACCGGGAATTCAATAGAACTGTACCCGATGAGGTCTACTCGACAGACATCACGGAGCTTCACTACGGCAAGAACTTGAAAGCCTATCTTGCAGTCTTCAAGGATCTTGCAACCCGGGAGATCGTTTCAAGCGAACTTTCCCGTCAACCCAACGTCAAGTTCGTCAATACTGCTTTGAAAAATGCACTCAGGCGGCTGCCCGTCAAAAAGCGCGAGAAACTGATGATTCATTCTGATCAAGGGATGCATTTCACTCACCTTGGCTATAGAAAGGCGCTTGAGCAGAATGGAGTGACGCAGTCCATGTCCAGAAAAGGAAACTGCCTGGACAATGCACCGGTTGAAAGCTTTTTTGGTCACCTGAAAGACCACTTGGACCTGAAGAGGTGCCAAACCTTTGAGGAACTCAACAACCAGGTGACAAGGGAAATCAAATACTATAATTGCGAAAGCCCCCAGTGGAATTTAAAAAAGATGCCCCCGAAACAGTATCGGAGGCATCTTCATATTTTAAATCCGGCCTTTTCTTTACCTGTCCATTTTTTGGGGGCCAGATCAATCTGCAGGGTGGCCTTTTCAGTTTGAGATCGACTGCTCAGACCCTGAGTCCGGAGTCGCGCGAAGCGATCAGAGCTTGCCGACGGCTTTTTCATCGATCGAGACTTTGGCGGCCTTGCGAAGCTGTGCCACGTAAACCTGCACGAACTCCTGGCGGAGGTCATTCTTCACCTTGAGCTCAACTTCATCGTACTCCAGGGGCTTTCCGATCTTCTTGTCGACGACTTTGATGATGTGGTAACCGTAGAGAGTTTTGATCGGTCCGACGATTTCACCTTTTTTTGATTCAAACGCGGCGTTTTTGAACTCTGCGACGAAAGGGCTGTCACGGGTGATCACACCGATGTCTCCGCGGTTGTTCTTGGCGGAAGGGTCCTTGGAGAATTTCTCGGCCAGCTCCTGAAAGTCCGCGTTCGGAGCCTGGGCCTTCTTGAGAACTTCGAGCGCTTTGGCTTCGTCAGCGATCAGGATGTGCTGAACCTGGATCTGGTCCGTGCTGTAATTCATCTTGTGGGATTCGTAATACTTCTTGGCAGCCGAATCAGTCAGCTTCGAAGCCAGGTTTTTCTGAAGCAACTTGCTGGAAAGGTACTGCTTGCGGAAGCCGTTGAGCGCGTCCTTGTAATCCTGATCCTGGTCCAGCTTCTGTTTCTCGCCCTCCTGGGTCAGGAGTTCCTGGTCAATGATGTTGGAGACGATTTCGCGGCGGGAGTTGGCGTCAGAAAGAACATTCTTTCTCTGGCCTTCATTGAAACCGCTGAGGGACATCTGCACGTCCCGATCCGTGATCGGGCGATTGTTCACTTTCGCGATTTCGGTGGCGTGTGCTGAACTCAGCGTCAAAATAATGCCGATACTCATTCCAAGACAGTTCATTTTTTTCATTTTAATCATCATGGGGGTCATCATTTCAGTGATCATCGGGGGTATCTCACCTCTCCTGTTTGTTTACTCATGCCGGCTGATTACGAATAACTTTTAAAGAGTTTATCATAATGTTCCTGAACGCGTTTTAAATCCACCATGTTCAGAAAACTTGAGAAACTCATCCAGACTGCCACCCCATTCAGATCCTTGAACTGCGGCGGCAGGTACTTCGGAGCATCGATCAGGCCCTCTTCGTACTTCTGATAGAGCAGCGGCACATCATCCACATGGACTTTGCCGACGAAGAGAAACGGCAAAAGATGAGGCTTGCCGGCACGTATGGCCGCTCGCATGAAATTGTAATTTTCGATGAAACCCCGGCAGTAGGAAATGTCCTTCGTGAATGGGGCCCCGCCTTCAAGCAGACCCCCGCGAAACACGCGCTTGGCATTCGCGAGACAGTCGTGCTCGGAATACCCTTCCGTTCGATAGAACTCGATCAGCTCCAGAATGTTCGCGCCGTCCTCGACCTTGTCGATTGCCAGGATGCGGTCATTGATCTGCTTCGCTCGTCGCGGGTAGGAACGGAACGTGAAGATTTCCATGATGACTGCGAGTCCCTCCTGCGTCGCTGCGCAACGAGGGGGGCCTTTGGACAGCCATTTGGCCACATGTTGCTGGTTGCCATTCTGAGTCGTGCCCACGTGCACCCAGCCTTCGTGCACTTCCAGAATGTCGATGTCCCGCGAGGAGAACATGGACTTCTCGCGAATCTTGACGACATCCCCGCCTGCCGCCGCATCCGCAAGGATCCCGTCCGACAGCCTGGCTCGCACGTTCTCGTCCTTGAAGTAGGTACTGAATCGCTCATTGAGAGTCTTCACGACGTCCTCGGCGGCGATGTCTTCAGGATAGTCCTGACCGAGCGTCTTCTGGTCGATCTTCGTGAGGATCGAGTACATCATCTGGCCCAGGTCAGAAATCGTGTTTTTATCCTCGAAAAATCGGTCTTTTGGCGATCCGTAGAGCTTCTTGCTGTATTCCCAGAACTCTTTCTTTCCGCGATGAGTGACCATGTGAACCACGTCAACATACTGCTCGGTCACCTTCTGAAGCAGACCGCCGAGAGCGTCATCCTTGCCCAGACTGGTCTCGATATCCTGCGCCAGATCCTGAAGTTCCTGAATCTTGAGCACTGGATCATATCCCAGATCCATCCTGGCGTAATCTTCGGCACCAAAAGTGGGCATCTGCCTGAACTTGCCCTTCTTGAGCTCCTGCTCGACCGAAGGATCCCATTTGATCGCATCCAGAATGCGAATCGGCTTCTGAGCCTCGACCAGGCGATGCGAAAGACGTTTGATCTTCTCTTTATAAGTGGTCCAAACCATGACTCCAATTCTCGCACGCTTTCAAACAGGAAACGACGGTCAATATTTGCCGTCAAGATCGCGGCGGTCCTGAGATTGCACGCACTGACCACAGGACCTGCACCCATCCCCGTCACTCAAAGGAGAAACAATGAACGACCTCCCACACGGCCCACATAACGCCGATCACGAACTCAGAAAAGCTTACAACTGCCTGATCGAATCATCGGTCACCTTCTCGTCGGTCGGTACGCAGATCAAGGAAATCAACCCTGACGAAGTTCAGTTCATGTATAAACGCGCGTTCACCTCCCATCGCAAAGGTCATCAGCTGGCGGCTGAAAGGTGGGCTCGTTCGGCCAAACATCTGGCTCGTGCGTTCTGGCATGAAGCCAAGATCCACTTTCTTCAGAATCAGTCCTACGATATCCCGTTTCTTGTAGGTGCCACCGCCGAGGAATATAATTTCCGTGAGCGACTCGATACGACGGTGGACCTGATTCAGTCCGTTGAAAATCATCTGCCAGCCGGCAAGGACTCCATGCCGGAAAACATGATCCAATACCTGAACCGCGCCAAGAAATTTCTCGAGCAGGCGCCTGACATCAAACATGAGTTGCTGCAGGCCGAGTGCATCAAGGCTGCACATGAGTATGGGCGCGTGATCGAATGCCTGGACCTTGCCTATGAAGCAACGGAGAAGGACAAAGCGGCTTGAGCCAGTTTCAAGGCTTTTGCGAACCCCTATCAATTGAGTTTGCCTGAACCTTCTGCAGGAAGCTCTGGTACTCCGGCGGTTCCGTTGCCGACGTGATCAGAACATCGGGAAGGAGGAACGTGTTGCCCGTGATGCCGCCCAAGCTGTCAATGGTCACGTCAAAGCGGTTCCTTCACCCTTACGACACCGTTTCGACTGCATTGGGACAGGCATTGAAAATCCAGACTCCGCCGGACCTTCCGCCTGCCATGTAAAAAATGATCGGGTCAGCGGTTGAACTCTGCTCCGGCAGATCGATCACTTCATTTCAGGCTATTCCGAAAATGTTCTTCACGCGGTCGCAGCAGTCCCGGGACGTGCAGGTTTCGGAACGGATGATTTCGGGCTTCCATCGATCTTCATGGGGCTCATGTATTCGTCCAGGTCCGCTTGAGGGTGAATCGGCGAAAAGTCAGTATTTGCACACCTTTTTCAGAATAAAGACCCCGGATGAACCTCGTAACCTGTCATCTTTGAGACAGCCCAAACGAAAAAAGGCCACCTGGAGAGTCTCCAGATGGCCTTTGAACTTGATGGGTCGAAACGAATTAACGCTTCGAGAACTGGAAGCGCTTACGTGCGCCGGCCATGCCGTATTTCTTACGTTCAACTTCGCGGCTATCGCGAGTGACATGTCCCGCTTTTTTCAGAGCTGGGCGGAAACCTGGATCCACAAGCATCAAAGCGCGAGTGATTCCGTGCTTCACGGCGCCTGCCTGGCCAGAAAGACCGCCGCCCATGACGTTGACGATGATGTCAAAGCGTCCAACGGTAGCAGTCAATTCCAACGGCTGCATGATGACCATGCGGGAAGTTGGGCGTGGGAAATACTCTTCGAAAGCGCGATCGTTGATCCGGATAGTTCCGGTATCACCGGTGCGGGTGCGAAGGTAAACGCGAGCGATGGCGTTCTTGCGCTTGCCCACTTTGTGTAATTGCTTTTCCATTCAATCTCCTGAAATTCTAGAGTCTTACGCCTGCTTAAGCGGGCGAGAAACTACCGAGTGGCGAGTCGCACCGGTGGGAAGGGGTTGTGGGTTCTGAGCAGCGTGAGGATGCTCAGCGCCTGCAAAAATTTTCAGCTTCTTCATCTGATGGCGGGCAAGACTGGACTTGTTAGTCATTCCCCAAACGGCACGGCGAAGAATTTCTTCGGGGTGGCGCTGGAGCATTTCTTTAGCGGTCTTGGTTTTGAGTCCACCTACGTAATCTGAGTGATCGCGATAGAGTTTGTCGTCCCATTTATTACGGGTGAAGACAACTTTGTCAGCGTTCAATACGATGATGAAATCACCAGCATCAGCATGCTTCGTGAAAGTTGGTTTATGTTTACCGATCACCACTTTAGCAATCACAGTCGCGATGCGACCGACTACTTGGTCTTTGGCGTCAACCACGTACCATTTAGGCGCGTTAGGGCCCTTTGGCTCGAAAAAATGAGGACCACACTGTTTGGCTTGATAAGACTTTTGATGCAACATAGGTTGTCAGGAATTACCCAGAACATGGTTTTAAGTCAATTCCTTTTTCGATCTGTTTCACCTATCATTTACAACAGATGAAACCTTCCAATCCACCGACTTCGAAAAAGACCCAATCACCCACTTCCAGCGCTCCAGGCAGCAAGAAGAAGTTCGCTCCTGTGAATCCTCTCAAAAGCCCTCGCTTCGGTGACATCGCCACCTTCAACAGGCTCCCGTATGTTCCTGATTTACAAGGGAACGAGGTCGATGTCGCAATTTTAGGCGTTCCTTTCGATGGGGGCACCACTTTCAGGCCGGGGGCTCGATTTGCGCCCCGCGCTGTAAGGGACTCCTCGGTGTTAAATCGCAATTACAATCCCCATCTCGGCGTGGGAGTTTACGATCTGCTCAACGTGGTCGATGCGGGAGACGTCAGCACCAATCCAATCAATATTCAGGCGACGATGCAGAGCATTCAGGCCCGAGTCACAGAAGTTCATCAGGCTGGCGCTCGCCATATCTGCGTGGGAGGAGATCATTCGATCCTCCTGCCCGAACTTCGGGCCGTTCATGCGAAGTTCGGAGAGATCACGCTCATCCATTTTGACGCCCACAACGATACGGGCGACTCGGCCTGGGGTGAGAAGTATCACCATGGCACTCCGATCCGTCGCGCGATCGAAGAAGGCTTGATCCAGGGTCCCCGAATTTTCCAGATCGGAATTCGCGGCCCCCTCACCTCCGCTACACAAGATGACTATATTCTGGAACAGAAGATCAACGTGCTCGACATCGACGGCTTCTATGACCTCAAAAAGCGCGACGCGTTTTTTGAACGCCTCCGGAAGGTGGCAGGCAACAAGCCCTGCTTTCTGACTTTTGACGTCGACGGCGTGGATCCGGCTTTCGCTCCGGGGACAGGCACTCCGGTGGTGGGAGGTCTGACCAGCTTCGAAGCGATCCAGTCCGTGCGTCGCCTCAAGGGCCTGAACATCGTGGGTGCGGACGTCGTTGAAATCTCGCCCCCGTTTGATCATGCCGATCTGACGGCACTGCTGGGAGCGGCCCTGGTCTTTGAATTTCTCAGTCTGATGGCGCTGGCTCCGAAGCCGAAAAAAGCCTGATCGCGTAGCCCGGATCTGACTCAGCTATTGCGCCGGAATCGACTGGGCCGCTGACATGAGTGCATCGGGAAGGTTCTGTCTGGGAGGCTCCTGCTTTTCACCCGGTTCGGCATAGGCGGCGGGGGCGCGGTTTTCGCCCAGAGGAATCCTGATTTTGACCACCGAGAGTTCAGATTCAAGATGTCGAACCTTGACCGGGCGCCCCTCCTCATCCAGCTGGATCACCGGTTCCTGAGCTGCCGCAAGTGAACAGAAGAGCGCACTCAGAACGGCCAGGGTCTGAAACAGGGAAGTCAAATGAGGATTTCTTCTCTTGAAAAAGGCTTTCACTCCTTCATCTTAGCGAAAAAATGAGCGCAACCGTAATGCGTCAAGTGAGACACGGATGAAAAAGCCCGGAATCAAAGCTCAGATCACGCCAATGGAGAAATAGAAGCGATCGGCCTCTTCACCCGGCTTGCGGAAGAGCTTGAAACCCCAGTCAAAATTCACCGGTCCGACCGGGCTTTGATAGTGGAGCCCGGCACCTGCTCCGTAGCGAAGAATCCCCAGCGAGTAGCGATCGACCAGGAGATTTCCCGCGTCCAGAAATGGACCAAAACGCAAAGGACCCGCGAAAGGCAGATCCAGCTGGGTTCGGTAGTTCACGTAAGCGAGCGTTCCTCGAATCGCCAGATCCCGGTAATTGAGTTCCTGCTCTCCGAAGCCGCGCAGACTCCCGGCTCCGCCCAGAGTGAACTGTTTGATCAGAGGAATCTGAAAGCGTCGATCATCCGGATTGCTGGCTGGAGGGATCGCCCGGTTCTGTTCATAACCCGTTCGGAAACTCAGGTACCACGTGATTCCGCCGGTCACGGGCACGAAGTAATCAGAACGAAACTGAAAGCGAGTGTAGGAAACCGGCACTTCACCGTTCTGAGAAAGAAAGGCGGGTGACGCGATCTCGTAGGAAGCAGTCGCGAAAAGGCCTCGAGTAGGAGCAAGAGTGCTGTCCCGGAGATCCAGGCGAAGTCCGGGCGTGATGCCGCCGATGTTGAGATCATTGTTATCCACGGGATCTACCGCGTTGCTCTGCCTGATGCGCTCAAGGCTGTAAGTGAAGAAGCCGAAGAGGTTCGGGGTCTTCAGGAGCTGGCGATCCAGGGTTGCGGTGAAAGCGGTCGAAAAGGTGTCCAGAATCCGGTACTGCGTGCGCTCAACCGTGATCTTCGGAGTGAAGGTCGTGTTCCCGAGCATGAACCAGGGCCAGACATAACCGAGTTCAACCTGATATTCGATGAAACACTGGTCATGTCCGTCGACATACACCTGACCATGGGAACAGAAGCTTTTGTCGAGAAATCTGCGATTCGCGGTGGCCGTCAGTGAAAGCGTGTGATTTCGGTGCCAGAAGTTGGTGTAGGCGGTCTGCCCGAAGATCCGTACTCCAAGATCGTTTCGGAAACCCACTCCGCCCGAAACCACTCCGGGGGTTCCTTCCTGAACCAGAACTTTCAGGATCCGGTGGTCTCGCTTTTCCGGATCATCGACGGTTCTGATCGTCACCAGTGAAAAGATCCCGAGGCGTCTGAGATTCGCTTCGATCTGAAGGAGCTTGGCTTCCTCGAGCACATCGCCAGGAGCCAGGACGATTTCACGAGTCACGACATCCTCTCGAGTGCCCGAGAGGCCCTCGATGTCAATGTGACTGAGCCGATACTGGTAGCCCTCGGAGATCTCAATCAGAATATCCGCTTCACGATTTTCCTTCGTGTACCTCACGACGGACTCCGCTCCTTCGTTCGTGATCCTGGCTTCCAGGTAACCCCTCGCCCGATAAGCGGCCTTCAGAGTCTCCAGGCCTTCGCTGAATGCGAAAAGGTTCAGAGGGCCTCCCTCACTCACTCCGAGAAACTTCTCGACTTCGTTCTTCTTGAAAGCGTGAACCCCGTTCAGCGTGAGAGAGCGTGTGAGAGTCTGCTCTCCTTCATAGAGGTAGAAAGTCAGCTGGACGGACTTGCCACCGGGAAGAAAAATCCGGTTGATCGTGACCAGCTTGGCCCCGAGATAACCCTGTGATTTGAGCCATTCGATGAGGAGTTCGGCGCTCTTCTCGACGTCCTTCCCGACGTAAATTCTCTTCTGGACCAGAGGAGAACTGCGCGACAGCAGCTGCTCCCGGAGCTGATTGCCGTTGAAAACCAGATTGCCGTCAAACTGGATGGTCGCGATCTCGAGGCGATTGCCCTCCTCGATCTGATAGGTGACGTGGCGTTCCTGCTTTTCCGGATTTTCGAAAGTGAAAGGGTTCACGAGCACTCGAGCGTACCCCAGGTTCTTGTAACCCTCCTCGATCTTGGATTGAATCCGGGCGACATAATCACGACCAAAACCCAGGAGTCGCTGTTCATCCACGATCGCCGTCAACTGCGCGTAAGTAAAGACCGTGTTGCCGCGAAACCCGAAACTCACGCGTTCACCGATGTCGAGATGAATTTCGAGCTTGACCCAACGCGCGGTGGGCAGATTGACCCAGCGAGAGTTCACGTGATTCTCCGTCGTGATCCTCACATCATCCACTCGCACGCCAATGAACTCATCCGCGGCCAGATCATCCTGAATGGCCTTTTTTCCAGCGATCACCTTCTGCTGATCAAACACCTCGCCAGGACGCAGCCCGAATTTCTCAGAGAGCACCGCTCGCTTGTTCTTCCAGAAATGGGAAAATGCGGCATCATGCTTTCCATCGAGAAAAAGCTCAAAAGAAGCCACTCGTGTGGGGAGGCCCTCATTCACGATGAATTTGACGGTATTTTCGCTGGCCTTGAGAGACCGGGGCTTCTCCTGTTTCTCTTCAACCGGTTGTTGACCGAAGAGCGAACGGATCTGGACCTGCTCGTATCCATGAATATGATAAAGCTCCTGGATATTCTTGGCGGAACGAAGCACTTTGCCCCTGTCGAGTCGATCTCCAGCCGAGATCTCCAGCACCTTCTCCAGACTCGCCTGATCAAAAGCGATGACGCCTTCAAGTTCAACGCGGTCAATTTCGGGCAGGATTGTCACTGCGGACGCGGCGGGGCGTACGCGGTCCTCGGCAAAACTGGCAAGCGGTACGGCCAGCAGGCTCATCGCGACCAGAAATTGAAATTTCCCGAAGTGAATCGACATGTGGATTACTTAAACCTCTTCTGGACTTTCAAATCCACACCATAGGAGCGCCGTGCATCTTTTGTGTCCACCGTTTCGAAATCTTCCCAGACACCGAGCACTGAAAATGCGGGCGTGACGCGAACTTCCGCCGCGATCTGCTTCTGCGTGTTGCTGCCGACCCCCACCGTGCTTCCCACCGACAGATCGACTCTCTGGCCGATCTGTCGCTTGATGACGATCTTCGGTGCACTGGCCCCTTCAGTCGTCGTACTCGGACGAAAGGCGCTGCTCACGGCCTGCTCATTGACCACTTCGTCCAGTTCGATCTGAAAACCGGTCTTGTTTTTCACGTCGCGGTTGAAGTCCATCGAATGAAGCAGGAGAGAAGCCGCCTCGCCCTGCTCATAGGCGCTTCGGTCACTGGCGCGAAGGCGCTTGTCATCGGCCGAAAAGCCCAGGGCGAGAAGCGAAAGAATTTCAGGTTCGGGCATCACCGGATTGGAAGTGAGGTTGATCTTGAAGTCGCTGTTGGCCAGTCGACCGATCACATAGAGCTGAATCTTGCGATTGTTCACTTCCGTGGTCGCACTCAGGTTGAACTTCGGATTGATCACGGTCGGGTTGTCGAATTCCACATTGGCGGACTGGATTTGAAAGACCCGGTCCTTGAAAGTGAGCTTTCCCTGGACCACTTGTGCACTCCCGAGAATGCGAGGAGCTTCGATCGTATTCACGATGGCAAGCTCCCCTTTCAGCTCAGCATCAAAGAGTTCGTTCTGCACCAGGATGTTTCCGGGCGCACTGACGTTGAGATTGAGCTTGAAGAGGGGGTAGTCGCTGGAATGTGCCGCACTGGGCGGCGGCGTGTAACTGGCAGTCTTGAGCGCCGGACCCTGCCCGGGACTGAATACCTTTTCGCGGGATATCGCAGAATCCACGGTCAGGTTGCCATCAACGAGATACGGAATTTCGCCACCGTGGAGGTTGATCTTGCCCCTGACTTTGGCGACTTGAAAGGGATAGACCTTGAGTTTGCTGCCACTCACCGTCCCGCTCAACGCGATCAGAGGATAACGGTCCGTGAAGAGCTCCACTCGCCCCCCGGCCTGCACTCGTCCAGACGCGAGATCCGCTTCGAGACCCTTGACCGTGATGACATTGCTTTTGAGGGAAACTTCGCCCATGACGTTCTCAAAGGCGGACTCCACGGCAGGGATTCGAACCACTGCTCCACTCAAAGTCGCCACGCCTTCAAGCTCGGGCTCTTTCAGATTGCCCTGGATCGTGAAATCCAGATGGGCGGCTCCCAGACTCTGAGTGACTACGGAGGTGAAGAATTCAATGATGGAGATATCCAGGTCCCCGTCGACTTTTCCGTCCAGACGACCCCGCCGTCCCTTGAGCGAGAGATTGGCCTGGCCAAAGGCTCCCTGCACTGAAAGATCATGAAGATCAAAGGTCCCGTGATCAATCTTGAACTGCACGGGATTCACGAGACTGAAGCGGGTGCCGGTCTTCGCGAGTTGATACTCAGTCAGCTGAGCCTGCCCTGATCCTTCTTCGATGTTTCCGGTCTTGAAATCCAGAGTGCAAGTGCCCGACACGAAGCCAGCCAGTGCGGGATC
Source organism: Oligoflexia bacterium (assembly GCA_014378465.1). Taxonomy (GTDB): domain Bacteria; phylum Bdellovibrionota; class UBA1018; order UBA1018; family UBA1018; genus UBA1018. Next base: position 94,519 of record JACMNQ010000025.1, read on the forward strand.
CTGAATGAGTTTCGAGTTGATCAGAAGAAGCATGGGTGAAAAGTCAAAGTGCCTGAACTGACTGTGGATCGAACTGTTGCCCCCGACCTTGAAATTGTAACTGGCCTGAAGAGTCGCCTGACCTCCCAGACCTGAGCCCCGGACTTCAGCGACGCCTCCCTGGCTCCTGATTGAAAGTTCCGAAGAAGGTGAGGTGTTTCCGCGAACGACGAGATCCGTGAGTCCGAAGGTGGAGACGGACTCGATGCCTCCGTCCGGCCCGCGCCCCTTCGAATTGATCTGAATCTGACCGCGGATGGGAACATCCAGTCTCGCGATGTGATCCAGATCACTGAGTGAGAAATTTTCGCTCTTCAGATCCCAATCGAGGATCGCCTTCTCGTCATAGGAGATCCTGCCGGACAGGAGCCCGGTACGTTTGAGTGCTGTGAACGAATTGACCAGGTATTTGCCTTTCTCATAACCCCCGCTCAGATTCACGGCCTTGAACTTTTCACCGAGATAGTCCCAGTTCTTGCCCTGGACCTGCGCCAGTACCGACAATTGATCCAGGCTCAGGCCACCGGAAATCTTCACTTTGCCGACCATGTCCCCGTTGAGGGTTCGGGGAAGCCAGGAGAGATTTTTCGTCAGTTCCTGAAAGATCTGCAGAAAATCCTGAATGTCACCCTGAGGAATGTCAGCGTCGAGATTGATCTTCGAGGGAGAGGTGAGAAGGATGGCACCGTTCACGCCATAGGCCGTTTCGTTCTTGCGGGCCTGAATCCGCGTGAAGAGAATCTGATGCGTCGAATCGTCCCAGGTGATTCGGCCCTTGAACTGTCCGAACTTGAGGCGCAGGTATTCCGCTCCCTCGAGGTCAGCATCAAAATCGATCGCCACTCCCGAGGCGGGACCTCTGACATGCACGATGACCGAGCCCCTGCCATCAATGACAGTCTCGGCAATTTCCGAAATTTCATGCAGATTCACGGGACCTTTGCCGGTCAGATCGAACCCGGTCTTGTAATCCACCTTGCCGGTCACTTCGAGCTGCGTTTCCTTGAGATTGGCGAAAAGCCCGTTGGCGCGAAAATTCTTCGAATCCACGATGAAGCCGCCGTGCGCTCGGAACTCCGGAATCTTGAGAATCCGAGTCATCGGAATGGTTTTTCCGAGACGCTGGTTGTCCAGCTGAAAGTTTTCCGCCTTGAAATCCACCTGAGCGTTGATGCTCCAGTTCTTGCGGTCCGGCACGATGACGAGATCAGCGGGACCGGAGAGACGCGAGTCCACCGCGTAGAGGGAGTCCAGTACAGCGGCTCCGAGCCAATGCAGGTGGGCCCGATTGAGCTCCACTTTGACGTTCACCGGTTGAGTGCTGCCCAATCTGTATTTGAAGGAACCGATCTGCACTTTGCCCCCGGAACCCGGCTGATTTCCACCGGATCTTTCCTTCAGAGCGGAGTCGACGCTCGCTCTTGCGACACTGAATTCTCCTCCACCTGGAGCGGAGGTCCAGGTGCCTTCGGCCTCGAGGTGGTCCGTTTCAAAATTTCCGTACTTGAGACTCGCTGCCCCCAATGCGCCCTCGAAATGCAAAGTTTCGCCCGGTTTCCTCAGGTCTCCCTTGAGATGACCATTGAAACTCACCTGGCCACTTGGAGAATTCGCAGACCGGTCATCAGCCGCCTTGCGAGGCTTCGGCGCCTGATCTGCATACTTCAGCATTTCCGCCAGATCTCCGCGGACTTGAAGCGTGCTGTCGACCAGAAGACCTTTCGGATGCAGAAAATCTCCCTTGATCTGGCCCTGGGCGTTGAGTTCAACTCCCTGCCTTGCCAGAAGAAGGGAGCGGACTTCGAGGCGTTCAGGATTGAGTCCCGCAATCATGCGGACTGAGTCCAGGGAAGTGGGAACCTTGACCTGCCAATCAGGGGGAAGCTCAGCCTGCAGGTCCTTCAGATCAATTTCAATTTCATAGCCGCGGAGAGTTTCTCGACGGAAAGAACCCCGTGAAGCGCTGACCTGAGTCAGATCCACGTGCCGAGCGACGAACTGGGCCGAAAGTTTCGGATCCTGAAAGCTCAGGTGCACCTTCGTGTCTTCCAGTGAAAGCGCTTCGGCCCTGATCTTGAAAAGTTCGTCCCAGCTGAAGTTCGACTTCTTCTTCTGCCTGGACTCCAAGCGATCGAATTTCAAATCAACGTTGCCATGCACGATCGTGATCCGGTGAACTTGAATGTTTCCGGAAAGCATCTGAAAGGGTCGAAAACCGAGATCGATCCGGTCGGCTTCAACATGTGATCCGCCAGGCAGACCCAGCACGTTTTTTTCACGCAGGGTGACCTTGGGTTCGACGATCGAGATTCCGGGTGGGAAGAGCTTCACGGAGAGGGAGGAGAAATCGCCATCAATGCCGAGATCTGAAGGCACGTACTTCTTCGCCACTTTCTTGAAAATGCTCGTGAAGCTCCGGCTCTGGATGAACAGAATCACCGAGAGACAGAGAAGGCTGACGATCGCCGCGAAAATGAGGAAAGGCTTTCTCAGGGCTTTTTGCTGAGTGCGCGCTTTTCGCGAGTCTCGCATCTTGATGACCTTTCCCTGGTGTCGCGGTAATGGGGGTCATGCTCCATGACTTCCCGGTAGTAACCCACGGCGAATTCATTCCGCTGAAGGGCTTCATGGGCCCGGCCCATGAGGTAGATGAATTCAACCTGATCGTCGGGCCTGACTTCCGAGTCACCCAGGATCAGTTCGAGAGTCAGAGTCGCTTCGAAAGCCTGACCCGATAGGATCATCGTGTATGCCAGGAGTGCAGTGGCGGGAAGCGCGTGCTCAGCACTCCGCTGCGCGACTCGAAACTGCCGCATCGAAAGTTCATGAAGGCCCATCTCGAGAAAAGCGATTCCGAGATCGAGGCGGTCGCGGGAGGAAGCGTTCAGGCACTCCACTTCGACTCGGTCTGAAAAGGCCTGCATTCCGGCTGAATCCTTGAAAAGGATGGCCACTGGATCGACTTGCCCCTGACTCAGCTTCAGGTCGTGATCCAGTTTCTGCAAAATTTCGTCAGCATCGAAAGGGTCTGACTCCTCCGCGGGCTGGGGTCGGCTTTTTCTTCGGGAGCGAGCCGGTGAATCACTATTGAGGATCTGTTTGAGTTCGGTCTGACGAATTTCCTCGAGACGCTGAATCGCGGTCTTGTTGGAGGGCTCTTCGACCAGGACACGGTGCAAAATCTTCTTGGCTTCTTCGAAGAAGCCTTCGCCGAAAAGAATTCGCGCGCTTTGAAGTTGATCGTCAGCATTGAACGCGTTGGAAACTTCCGGAGTCGGAGTCAGGGTCGTGCGCGTTTTCTCCAGGAGATCATCTCCAAGATCAACGAGTGTTTGAGTGGTGCGCTCCTGAGAATCGCCCGGAAAACCCTTGGACTTCATCTATACGATTTTACTCGTATTTCGGCAGGAACTCTTCCAAAAAGTGAGTGTCGTAATCTGCATCCCGGAACTTTTTGCTGGCCATGATTTTCCTGTGAAACGGAATATTCGTGTGAATGCCTTCGATCACGTATTCGTCAAGAGCCTGACGCATCTTCGCAATCGCTTCGTTCCGAGTGGGAGCATGGACAATCAGCTTGCCCAGCATCGAGTCGTAGTACGGAACCACTCGATATTGATCATAAACAAAGGAATCCACGCGCACGCCGAAACCACCCGGCACGTGAAGTGCGGTGATCTTTCCTGGGGAGGGTGCGAAAGTGTCCGGATGCTCCGCATTGATCCGGCACTCGATCGAGTGCGAGCGGATCTGAATGTCAGCTTGCTTGATCGTCAATTTTTTGCCGGCAGCCGAACGAATCTGCTCCTTGACCAGGTCAATTCCGGTGACCATTTCGGTCACAGGATGCTCGACCTGGATTCGCGTGTTCATTTCCATGAAATAAAAGTTCTTCTTTTCATCAACCAGAAACTCAACCGTACCGACATTCTCGTAATTGACGGCGTCACAGAGTTTCAGCGCAGCTTCGCCCATGGCCTTGCGGAGTTTCTCGTCTCCAACCGGACAGGGAGATTCTTCGACCAACTTCTGATGGCGTCTTTGAATCGTGCAGTCGCGTTCACCGAGATAAAGTCGGGTTCCAAACTTGTCGCAGAGAACCTGAATTTCGACGTGGCGTGGGTGCTCACAGTACTTTTCGATGTACATGGCAGGGTTGCCGAAAGCGGCACCGGCTTCGGCACTCACCCGCTCAAACGAACCACTGAGTTGCTGAGCATTGTAAACGATGTGAATCCCGCGGCCTCCCCCGCCGGCGGCGGCTTTGAGGATGACGGGATATCCGATTTTCTCAGCTTCGATGACAGCAGCTTCGACTCCGGGGACCGCTTCGGTCGTTCCAGGCAGCATGGGGACGCCCGCCGCTTTCGCGATGGCGCGCGCCCTCGTCTTTTCACCCATCGAGTGAAGATTCGAAACCGACGGCCCGATGAACGTCACCTTGCATTCCCCACAAAGACGGGCAAATTCAGAGTTTTCTGAAAGAAAACCGTAACCCGGGTGAATCGCGTCGGCACCGGTGATGTCCGCGGCCGAAAGGATCGCGGCGATATTCAGGTAACTCAGTTTCGACGGAGGGGGGCCAATGCAGACCGCTTCGTCAGCCAGCTTCACATGAAGGGAGTGCTCATCCGCAGTCGAATAGACGGCTACGGTGGGAATACCCAGTTCGCGGCAGGCGCGGATCACGCGAAGAGCGATCTCTCCGCGATTCGCGATCAATACTTTTCTGAAAAGCGGAGAACTCATCTCTGCTCAGATCTCCACGATGAAGAGAGGTTCACCAAATTCAACCGGCTGGCCGTTTTCAACCTGAATGGAAACGATCTTGCCCGCCACTTCGGCTTCAATTTCATTCATGAGCTTCATCGCTTCAATGATGCACAAGGTATCTCCACGTTTCACGACTGAACCTTCACGCACATAGGCCTCGGAGCCAGGTGAGGCGGAACGATAGAAAGTGCCGACGAAAGGAGAGAGAACCTGTTTCTGATTCGCAGGCAATCCGGTCTTGGCATCGAGCGCAGGTCCGGTCTTCGAAGCTTCGACCGCTGGACGCGAGCCACTTGAGACATTGGCTGCGGCCGACTGCGGGGCCGCCATCATCACCGAATGCCCCTGGTGAGGTGCGGCTTGAGCGACGAATGCCGCCTGAGTTCGGACATGAAAATTCTGTTCAGCGGTTTCCCACTGAAGTTCAGCCATCTGATACTGGCCCATGAGCTTGAAAAGCTTTTCAAGCTGCACGAGATCCAGTCCGGCTCTGGACTCCATACCCCTGGTTTCCCCGGTTTTGCGGGGCGCCTTCTTACTTGTTGGCTTTTTCGACATAGGAGTAATCGCGGGTGTCGACTTTGATCAGATCATCTTCTTTACAGTGGAAAGGCACGTTGACCGTGGCTCCCGTTTCCAGCTTGGCTGGCTTGGTTCCACCGGTGACGGTGTCGCCTTTTGCAGAAGGTTCCGTTTCAACGATCTTCAGAACGACGAAAGTCGGAAGCTCAACGCCGATCGGACGCTCGTTGTAATACATGATCTTGATCGTGAGATTCTCTTTCAGGAAATCCTTGTTGTCGCCCAGGGACTCCGGTGAGAGGGCAACCTGGTCGTAATTCGCCTGATTCATGAAATGGTATCCTTCAGCATCTCTGTAAAGAAACTGCATTTCTCTTTCTTCAGTGTCCGCACGATCGAGCTTGTCGCCCGAAGTGATCGTGCGCTCGAGAATGTTCTGATTGAGCATGTTCTTGAGCTTGGTGCGCGTGAACGCGCGACCTTTCCCTGGACTCACATGCTGGAAATCAATGATTTCGTACGGGACACCTTCGATCTCAACTTTGAGACCTTTGCGGAACTGATTCGTTGGATACATAGGGTTCGAGCAGTATCACGGCATTCTCGATTTAGGCAAGTTTAGGAAAGCGGTGAGCGGACACGAAGCGAGGTGCGTCACTGTGAGCGGCCAAAAAGCGATTTAACAATTTTACTGAGCGCGTTAACCGGAGTGCCGAGTGCGGTAGCGTTCCACTCTCATCAGAAGATTCTGAAGGGTCTCGATCTTGTGGATCCATTGTTCTCTTTTGAGGCCTGGATCCCCTTCGATCGCTTCCTGAGCGTTGCGAATGGAGTAGTCAGGCAGAGGCGCCGGCTTCGGGTCGGTTCGAAGCACGAGAGTGCCCTGCTCATAGGCCTGCGCTTCAAGTTCTTTCACGATCCTGCCGGTCTCGACATCCTCGGGACTGAAATACAGCAGCATTTTGTAAGCGCTCAAGGCATCAGCCACTCGGCCCAGCATGAGGCAGGATTCAGCGAAGAGTCTCTGGGCCACCAGATTGTCGGGCACATCCTGAATGACTGGATTGAGTTCTTCGACGACTTCGGAGTACAGTTTCTTGTCGAACAGCGCGCGAGCGAGAGCGACACGGCCCCCGATGAAACCCGGGTGCACGCGCAGTCCTTCGCGTGCGATCTCAATTGCCTCATCCACGAGTCCCGACTTCCGATAAGCTTCGGCGAGAGGAGCGAACACTCTCGACGTGGGATCCTGCTGATACTTCTTCAGGTAGTCATAGATGATGGGCGAAAAATTCGGCTTGGCCATTTTTCTTATCCCGAGATTCCGGATTCTTTTTCATTCAGAATTCGAGGCGTGATGAAGATGAAGAGTTCACCACGGGTCGTGTCGACCTTCTCAGACCCGAACAGCGCTCCGATGATCGGGATTTTTCTGAGGTAAGGAATGCCGGAAGAACGCTTTGAGTCTGATTGCGTATAAATGCCTCCAATGACGAGAGTTCCACCGCTTTCTGTCACCACCTGAGTGATGATGTTACGAGTTGCAATCCCCTGCTGATCGGCACCACCGCCCACGAGTCCCTGAGGAGTGTCGTTGGTCACTTTGATTTCCATCAGGACGTTCCCATCATTGGTCACGGTCGGCTTCACTTCGAGACTCAGCAGGGCTTCCTGCACGCTCGAAGTGTTGATCGTGGCGCCGTTCTGAACTGAAGTGCTGGGTATGAGCACCGGTGTACCTTGAACGATTTTTGCAGTTTCCTTGTTCAAGACGACCGTTTTCGGAGACGAAACGATTTTGACCTGGTTTTCGCTTTCAGCGACGTTGATCAGGCTCGAAAGAAGACCGCCATCGAGAAAGGAGATATTCCCTGCAAGGCCGAACAATCCACCTCCCACGCTGGATGCCGTGCTCGCCGAACCTAAAAGTGAGCTCGAGAAATCGACGCCATTTGCAGCGGCGACTTGAGTGACGCTTCCTGCTTTGCGACCGATCCCGATTTTGCCGTTGAAGGACTTTCCGAAGCCCTCCTGCGCATCCACGATTTTCGCTTCAATCAGAATCTGAGGGGTCTGAGTATCCAAAAGCTCGATCAGCTTCTTCATGCGCTCGACATTGTCAGCCAAGTCACGCACGACGATGCTGTTCGTGCGTTCGTCCACCTGAATCAAGCTCTGAGCGTTGGCATCGGGGGTTGCCCCACCATTCAGTGAGTTTCCGAATTTTGTAAGAATCGCCACAAGCACGGCAGGCTTGGCATAGCTGATCGGAAAAATTCGGGTGACTCGAGGGGCAGTCGCGTCGCTTGCTTTCTTGGCCTTGAGCAGCTCCTCTTTCTGAGAAGTGAGATTCGCCAGCGTCGAAATTCTCAGGACGTTGCCGTTTCGTTCCGCACCGAGACGGAGCGTCCCGAGAACGGTGTCGAGCGCCAGATCCCACGGAACGTCCACCAGAGAAAGGGTCAGCTTGCCTTTGACTTCGTCTCCCATGATGATGTTGAAACCGCTGGCCTCACCGATCAGACGAAAGACGTCGACGGCTTCAGCGTCTCGCACCTGAAGCGTGATGTGCTTGCCGATGAACTTCTTGCTCTCCTGAGAGCTTGCAAAATCAGAGAGCTTGTCAATTTCCTTCGAACCTTTCGCGGCTGAAGCCGGAGTGAGAGGTGCGCCTGCGGGCGCGAGCGGATCCAGGCCCATTTCATTACCGGTTGCCGGACCGGTTGCCGGCCCCGTTGCCGCAAGTGGATCCGCTGCAGTCGAGTTCTGCGCGGAATTGCTGGACTGAGTTGAAGGAATGCTCAGGCGGATCTGTTTGCCGTTTTGGGAAACAGTCGTCGTCACGGCGTCTCTGAGCTGGACCACGACTCGTACGGTGTCCTGACCCTCGACCTGGTAAGGGCTGACAAGGCTCACCTTGCTGTCGAAGGAAGAGGTGTCGAGTCTCAGTCCGGCGTTCTTGTTCGCGAGTTTGGCACCCTTGATGTCGATGACGACCTGTCGATCCTGAGTGTTGTCACTCTTCTCAAAAGTCAGAGGTCCGTCCCCGGTGATGACGACTTCATTGGGGTTTTTCGTGCCGATGAATTCGACTTTCGTCACATTGGCAGTGTCAGCCGCGCCCGCTGACGGACTCAGGGAGAAAACGACGGCGGAAACCAGGGTGGCCAGGCTGGCCCGGCGAATCGAATGAATTTTCATATCTCGTCTTCCTTGACTTGAAATGGACTTGAGCCTGAATCGGGCACTTCAAACTGCCGCTATTTTGAAACGAGTTGCAGTTCCGTATCTATATTCTCTTCCTGTCCGAGGATATTGACAATCTTTTCACGCACTAAGATGGTTTCGGTGGTGATTTTTCTGATCACGCCTTCACGAATCCCCATCTTCATGCTCTCGTAGACGAAATAAGTCCTGCCGTCCGGGGCCTTGACCATCGCACGCATCTTCTCAGGCCCGGTCAGGACGCCCACCATCTTGTAATCCGTGGTCGGAAACTTCTCGAGTTCGGACTTGATCGCGATTTTGGTCTTGGGCATTTCAGGACGTTTGAAAGGATCCCGGACCGTCAAAAGTTCGGCGGGCGGAGGCTCGGAAGCAAAGCTCACACTCGTCACCAGCAGGAAAGTTAAAATGAGGTGTTTCATTCACGCACCTCCATTGGCTGGAGGTACACCCGGCTGCAGGACCGGTTTTCCTCCCGGCGTAGCGGGCACTTTTCCCGCAGGAACGGGAGGAGGCACCACAGGGGGAAGAACCCCGACGTTATCTTCGGCCGTGGAAATGTAGTAGTAAGTCTTGATTTCGATATTCCCCACCAGCTCAATGAATTTACCGGTATTTCCGGATTTCGGCTTCATCGTGAAGTCGTCAACACGCACGATCTTCTGGGCCTGAGACATCCGGTCCAGAAACACGAGCAGCTGGACGTAGACTCCCTGGAAACTCAGGTCAAACGCCTGTTCCGCGTAATACTTCTGCTTCGTGAGTTTGGTGGGCTTCAGTGCCACGACGCTCAATCCCACTTTTTTCGCTTCGGTCACGATGAGCTTCATGAACGAGGGGACATCGAGACTGTCACTCACGGACGTCTTGAGCTCCCCGAGCTGACCCGCGTACCGGCGAAGCTCCGCTTTCTTCGCTTCGAGGGTCTTGAAGAAATCTTCCGCCTTCTTGATCTTGCCCTGAAGGTCGCTGACCTGAGTCTGAAGAGTGACAATCTCGGCTTTCTTCATGTTGAGCGGAGACTCGGGACTGTTCTCAAACGTGTAATAGTCGTAACCGTAAAAGGCCGCAACCAGAACAAACAGTCCCCAGATCAATTTTTTGATCAATTGTGGTTTATCGTCGCCCATAGCCCATCATCTTCTTTTCGCTTCGAGGTCAAAGGTTGCAATCTCTCCGTTGACCGGGTCTTTGACCGACTGAGTGCTCTTGAGAGTCAGGTCCTTGAAGTAGATATTCTCGCCCAGACCCTTCATGAAATCGGAAACCTGAGTGAAGCCCGAGGAAGCGCCCTTGATGGTGATACTCTGATCCTTGACCTGAAATTCCGTCAGCCAGACTTCCGGCGGGATGGACGTCGAAAGGCTGATGAGAAATTTCGGAGGAATCGTCCGGTCATTCATGAGCTTCTGGATCGTGTCCATCTTGGACTTCAGTGTCAGCTCGTCGGCATCCAGCGCCTTCTTCAGCGGCTCGTACCCTTTGGTTTTGCCGAGATCCGCCTGAAGCTTCTTCTGTCGGGTCTCGAGAAGAGAGACCTCCATTTCGAGCTTGCCGATTTCCTGATCTTTATAGGCCTGGACCGCCATCTGCCCGAAGATCCCGGTGGCCACGAGAAGTGCGACGAGCGGCCAGGGAAGGGTCTTGATGAAATCCGTATTCACGCTGAGGCCACTCAGCGCGGACTTGGATTCGCTGCTTCCGATCACGGGCTGCTTGAGGAGCGCGAGGTTGATCTTGATCATCGGGCGCCCGCTCTCAGAGCCAGGCCGATGGGAACCGCTGCAAGGGGACCGATTTCAGCGATATACTCAGGGCTGAAGACGGCCGGGTCATAGGAGATGGCGTTGAAGGGGTTGAGAATCTGAGTGGGTAAACCGACTTTGTCCTCCACCAGACGGGAGAGTTCAGGGATCTTGGAACTGCCGCCGCCGAGCAGAATGAATTCAACGGGAGCCCCCGATGAAGAGGCGTTGTAGAAATCGAGGGCTCTGCGAATCTCGACCGCGAAATTGTCGGCCATGACGCCCATGAGATCACTCACTTCCTGAGGCATCCCGGTCGCATGACCGCTGACTTTGAGACTCTCAGCATCCACGAAGGAGAGATTCAGGTGCTTTTCAATTTCAGCCGTGAGGTTTCGACCTCCCAGCGAAGTGTCTTTCGTGTAGACCGGCACTCCCCCATGAACGACGACGATCTTGATCGAGGTGGCGCCGATGTCCACGATGGCGACCGCCTTCGAAGGATCCATGGGGTAATTGGCTTCGAAGACATTCTGAAGCGCGAAGAATTCCGTATCCATGATCTTGGGTTTGAGCCCCGCGTCCAGGATGCAGTTCATGTAAGTGTCCAGGACCGACTTCTTCACCGCGACCAGAATCACGTCGGTCTTGTTGTCCTTGCCACGCGAGAGGACCTGAAAGTCCATGACCACTTCCTGGGCATCGAACGGAAGGTACTGCTCAGCTTCCCAGAAGATCGAATCCTGCAGCTCGCTGATCTTGGGCACTTCGACCATCATGCGTTTGATGATCAGAGAGGTTCCCGCCATGGCGCTGCAGACCTGCTTGGACTTGAGCTTCATCTTGGAAGGATCGATCAGTGCCTTGATGCTCTCGACCACGGAAATGTGATTGATGATCTCGCGATTGGAGAGGGCATCATCAGGCAGAGGAACCATGGCGAAATGCTGCAGCTTCCAGGTCTTCTTCACCTTCTGGAGCTCCACGAGCTTGATCGAGGACGAGCCGATGCTCAGGCCGATAGCGCTTCCGCTACCGCCGGTGAATGAGGCCAAGGCATCTGACAATTTGGAAAAAAGTGGGGCATTGCCGCCCATTCAAGCTCCTCGCAGACTTAAATTCTACATGCCTGTAGAAAAGGGTCAACTAGTCAAAGGAGATTTCTGCCGAGGGTCCGCTCAAAAGGAGAAGTGCGATGCGATCCAGCCGCTTCTCCGTGAGGTCCTTCAGCTGAATGATTCCGACTCCGGCAAGCTTGTCAGACGCTCCCGCTACGGGCGCCATGCCGCTGAGTGGATCATAACAGAACTGCTCAACGAGCCCTGGGAGATTCAGTGCACGCCCTTCTGAGGAAGTGATCACGGTGAACGCTCCAATATCAGTCGCTTTCATCAGTTCGCCCGATCGGACCACTTTGCCCGACGTGTCCTGGCAGCTGGGAGACTTTTCAACGGTGTAAGCCGTGGATCCCACTTCCCCGGGAGCACGGATAAAACGGAGGCGATACGCCATTCGCTCCACCGCAGCGTCCCGTTTGAGCTGATTCAATTCCTGAGAGAGCCGTCGGGTGGCGGCGAGACTCTTCCACTGCGGCAGTCGCTCGCGAATGATCGGGACAGCGGACAACATGAGAAAAAGCAGAATCGTGAGCATGATCCAGATCTGTTTTCGACGCCGCAAGCGGTGCTCAACGCGCTCCCAGAGCTCGTAGTGCGACCACTCCGCCTTCTTCCATCGTTCATTGGCTATGTCGGTATCGTGAACAGGGACCATAATCCATCACCCAAAAGATAGTAATACAATCCACCAATCACCAGAAAAGGTCCATAAGGGATTGAAACCTTCATCACGCTCTTCTGACGCGTGATCATGGCCCAGGCGATCCCAATCACCGATCCCGCGAGTGAGCTGATCAGAATCGTGGCGAGGACTCCAAAAGGCCCGAGAAACGCGCCCAACATGGCGAGCAGCTTGATGTCTCCCCCGCCGAGTCCTGAACTCCCGGTCCTCCACTGATAGAACCAGGCGATGCCGTAAAAAACTCCAAAACCGATGGCGGCTCCTGCCATGGACTGAATGAGGCCGAGCCCAGGCACCCAGTGAGCCGTGAGAAGCCCCAGACAAAGTCCACCCAGGCTGAGTTCATCCGGGATGATCCGGTGCTCAAGATCGATGAAAGTGATCGCGATCAACAGAGAAATCCAGGGCCAGTCGCGGATGATCAACATCGGCTCCCAGCCGAATTTCAGCTTGGCAGTGAGAAAGAGAAGTGCGGTGAGAAGTTCGATGACCGCGTAACGAACGGAGATGGGAGTTTTGCAGCTTCGACATTTGCCGCCGAGCCAGAGCCAGCCCAGCACGGGCACATTGTCGTACCATTTTATGGGAGTCAGGCACTTGGGGCAGTGACTCGGAGGTTTGATGATCGATTTCTTCTCAGGCAGACGTCCCACGACCACATTCAGGAAACTGCCCACCACCAGTCCGAAGCAAATTGCGAGAGCGTTGGAGAACCAGACGGGCACGTTGAAGAGATGCTGGGAAAGTTCTGCCATCGCGGTCCTTTGGGTTCTTTTACTGTTCTTTTCGTTTCAGAAAGATGCCTGCGCAGATCAGGCAGAAGGCGGAGAGGACAAAAGCATATCCCGTTGCAGTGGCGACGAAAGCGCCAGTGACCGGAAGTCCATAGGTCACTTTTGTTCCGAGAGTGAAATGCTCGAGGTTGGGAAGGATGAGAGCCAGTCCTTTGAGCACGGCCTTTGCTGAGTCACTTTTGCTCTGATCGGCCACCGAGCGGATCTGTGAAATATTGTTGCCGATCAGGTAGAAACCGATGCAGATGATCACCGAGAGCGAGGTCGTCGTGAAACTCGAAACCATCAACGCCAGGGAACCCAGCACCAGACTCTGAAGTAAAAAGAGAAAAAGCCCGGTGATCAGCGTCGGATTGAAAGTACCGCCTGTGAGCAGCAGGAGCCCGGACAGCAGAAGACTCAAGAGCACCCAGTTGAGTGCAATGACCTGCATGAGACCCAGGTACTTGCCCAGAACGAACTGATGACGAGAGATGGGGCGGGAAAGCGCGACAAAGACAGTCCTTCTCTCGAACTCCTTGCCGATCAGCCAGGAGCCCGTGAAGATCGCGATCATCGAGCACGATAGGTTGACTGCCGACATTCCGAAATCCAGGATGATCCGCTCCGGAGTGATGAAGCTGAGTTGAGAGGCCAGAATGCTGACTCCGAAAAGGAGCACCGCAAGAAGGATGATGTTGTAGAGAATCTTGTCTCGAATCACTTCACTGAAAGTCACGCGGGCCACAGCCAGAGCCACTTGATGAGTTTTAGGAATCATTTGAACACGTCCTCCAGTGAAGGCCGGATGGGCTGGACCCAGAGAATCTTCGCCTGATTCTGAATCAGATGCGAAAGGGTGGCTTCGAGCCCCTGTTGTCCCGCATGCACGGCCCGGATCCCTTCTGGAATCACCCGCACGGACTTGAAAGCGGTCAGCTTTTGAGCCACTTCAAGACTCACTCCTTGAAAACCCACTTCGACATCGCCTGACCCCTGTGCACCCTGAGCCAGGAGATCATGAATGGACCCGCAGGCGAGGAGTTTACCCTTCTGGATCAGCGCAACCCGGTCGCAGATCGCCTCGACATCCGGGATGACATGCGAGCTGAAAAAAACGGTGTGTCCATCGTGGGCAAGCTGCGTGATGAGTTCCCGGATCTCTTTTCTGCCCACAGGGTCAAGGCCACTCATGGGTTCATCTAGAACCAGGAACTCAGGCTCATGCAGAATCGCCTGAGCAATGCCGATGCGCTGGAGCATGCCTTTGGAGTATTTCTTCAGCTCCAGCTTCCGGGCATGACTCATGCCGACCTGCTTGAGGACCTGAACCGTTCGAGCTTCGATCTGCCTGCTGCTCATGCCGGAAAGCGCGCCGAAGTACTTCAGGAGATTCTCACCCGTCAGATGATCATGAAAGTAGGGTCGTTCAGGGAGGTATCCCACTTTAGCTTTCGCCTTGGGATCGTAACAGTCGATGCCCTTCAGCTTCACGGTGCCGCTCGTAGGCTGCCTGAGTCCGACCATCAAAGCAATGAGGGTAGTCTTGCCGGCCCCGTTGGCACCCAGGAATCCGAAGACGGACCGATCCGGGATCGTGAAGCTCACGTCGTGCAGGACCGTGACATTCTTCATCCAGAAACCGGTTCGGAACGTTTGAACGACGTTGGAGATCTCGAGCATACAAAAAGGGTAAACGAATCGAACCCTCTACTCAAGCCCCATCACATTATCACGCGGAGTGGTCGAAGTGATCTTCTTCTTCGCTTCGTCGAAATAGATCTTTCCTCCCCAGGGATCCGTCACGGGGATCAA
>JACMNQ010000026.1 GCA_014378465.1 Oligoflexia bacterium
ATCGACTTTCGTAAAACTCCTTAAACACTGATAGACGTCAGACGATAGGCATGACCCAATAGAATAACTTAATTAAATCGGGTAATTGAAAAGGCATTGGCCTCTATAAGGCTCCTTATGCTAATTTAATGATGCCCTATAAGGCATCTTATTATTGATCTATGATGCCCTATAAGGCATCATTGGAAGATGAAACTGAACAAGAAAACGCTTCATCAGCAACGCCGTCAATTGGACGAAAAACTCAAGGGCTGGAATGAGCTCGCCCAGGTGCCGCGCCCGAGGTCAGGTTGGCTCAAGCCCATTCGTGAAGCACTGGGAATGACGACTCGTCAACTCGCAGCTCTGCTTGAAACCAATAACGGCGCGGTCCTTCGGATGGAAAAGCGAGAAGCTGAAGGCAAGGTCACCCTTGATACTCTCAATCGCGCGGCAGAGGCGATGGGTTGCCGAGTAGTGTACGCCATTGTCCCGAATCAATCCCTTGAGAGGATCGTGGATCAAAGAGCTGACGATGCGGCTCAGGCGATCCTCAACTCGCTCTCTCATTCGATGAAACTCGAGAAACAGGAAGTGACCCCAAAGGTCGCCAAAAATCAGCGTGAGGAACTTGCCAGGGAGCTCAAGCTCAAGCTGGATTCTGCACTCTGGGAAAAGAAGAAATGAAATTCCAATTCGAGTATCCAGAAGGGGCCACGCCTCTGGATCCAGGTGAAGCAGCGGCGCTCCTCTCCTCTTCCATTTCAACCCAGGGCGAACTGAATGAAGCGGAACAAGCCAACATTCTTTCGGCGCAGCGCTGGTCGATGACCTCCAGACTTTCCAGGGACCCAGCCGAAGTCCTGAGCGATCATTTTCTTCGAAGCTTTCATCAAAGCATGTACGGAGAAGTCTGGAAATGGGCGGGACAGTACCGGACCACGGAAAAGAATATCGGCATTCAGTCTGAGCTGATCCCCATGGCCATGAGGGATCTTTGCAGCGACACTGCTTTCTGGACCGAAAATCAAGCATACCCGTTTGACGAGCTGGCAGCGCGCTACCACCACCGACTGGTTCAGATCCACGGATTTCCGAACGGGAATGGTCGCCATGCCCGGCTCATGACTGACATCCTGCTTTGTGCGCACGGCAAAGTACCCTTCACCTGGGGCGCGACGACGGACGCACTGGACATCCGTCCAAAACCTGACGTTCGAAAAATTTACATCAAAGCCCTGCAGGACGCTGACCAAGGCCTCATCACTCCGCTCATGCACTTCGTTCGCAGCTGAATTGTTCAAGCCGCTTCTTTTTCGTAGAGCTCGAGTACGGCCCTGGCCTGTTCTCGGATCTTTTCCCTGAGGAGCGCTGGCTCGAGCACTCGCGCTGCTGATCCGAAGCCGGCCACCCACTGCACAAGCTCTGGCGTGATGGCGACGTTCAGGGAGATTTCGACCTCACCTGTTTTGCTCTCCGACACGATCGTCTGAGTGGGATGCCAGCGGCGCTCCTTGATGTAGGACGCGACAATGCGGGAAAATGAGAGGCGCACCCGGGACGCTTCGTCCCCGCGAAAGATGCCGATCGCATGGGCAAAGAGAGTCTCAGGCTCGACTGCGGGTTCATTGTAAGCTTCATCGATCATCCGAGCCGTGCTCATTCTTGGAACACTGAACGTCTTGATCTCGTGATTCTCCATGTCCTCTCCCACGAGGTAAACTGACCCTTTGGAGAAGTAGAGATAGTGCGGTCCGATTTTCCGGAGGCGTTTCGAATTTGAACTCACCGAGGAGTATTCGACTTCGAGGACCTGCCGCTCGGAGCAGCTGGCCCGAACGGTGTCGAGAATCTCGCGGTTCAGGCCGAGTCCCCACTGCGGAGCAGGCTCAAAGTAAATTTCAGACGACAACTCATGGAGGTGTTCCTGATTGGCCTTGCCGAGCTGCGCTTCGACCTTGACAAAGAACTGCATCAGATCTTCATAGAAAGGAGTCATTTGCAGCGGGAGCAAAGCTTCCCGGGCCAGGTAGAGCGCCAGAAGCTCTCGAGCGGAGAGCACCAGGTACTTTGTCACACGAGTCACCTGCTCCAAACTCCAGCGCTGAGTGTCCTTGTTCTTGACCTCGCCGTCGTGGGAGGATGTCAACGGAAAGCCTGCCGACTCAATCGCTTCGAGATCGCGGTAGATCGTGCGCTTCGTGTTGGAATGTCCGCGGTCCGTGACGCGCTCCCAGATCTCAGTGACGGTCAGCCCTTGCGGAGCCCCTTCAAGAAGGCCAAGAATGCGGTACAAACGTGAAATTTGTGAATTGCGTCCAGCCATGATGACGTATCGGGAAGACCGTCTCATGAACTGAACGATTTAACAGTTCAGGAATAAAACTCTGGGTGCGGCTGGGTCGCAGGAGACACGTCTGCGGCGGGATTCATTCCATTTTGAACTCCTTCCGCCTTGGGGCGACACCTCGGGACAAACGCTGCGCAAGAACCTTATTCTTCTATTCTGTGATAAGACCCTTTCTCATGAGTTTCCTCAACCCCAACCAAACCACACTCGTGCTCGCGCCCATGGAAGGCGTGATGGACGCACCCATGCGCGCGCTGATCGCCGACTTGGGGGGGTTTGATTACGGAGTCTCCGAATTTGTTCGCGTCGGCCAGGGAGTCGTCACTGCCCAGCAAATCCTGCGCGATATTCCGGATCTGTATGGTCCTGTTTTCGGGAGCGCCAAACTGCCGCTGCAATTGCAACTCCTTGGCGACTCGCCCGAACTCATGGCCGCCACAGCAATCGAAGGGTGTATCGCCGGAGCCCGTGCCATCGACATCAATTTCGGGTGCCCCGCCCCCACCATTCTCCGCCGCTCAGGCGGCGCCGCCCTCTTGCGAACGCCTTGCGCGATTACCGAGATCGTCAGCGCAGTTCGCACGGCACTCCCAGCCGTCATCCCGGTGTCAGCGAAAATCAGACTCGGGTGGGAAGATCCAAACGAAGTCGATGTCATCGCGCGCGCGGTCGAGGACGGGGGTGCCAACTGGATCACGATCCACGCCCGCACCAAGCAAGAAGGGTATCGGCCGGGCGTGCACTGGGACGCGGTGGCCCGGGTCAAAGCGCGACTTTCGATCCCGGTCGTGGCCAACGGCGATTTATTTACGGCTGAAGAGGTCGCCCGATGTGCCGCTGAGACGGGCTGTACTCACTTCATGATTGGCCGAGGCATCCTGAAAAATCCTTTTCTTGCTCACGATATCCGCGCCTCGCAGTCACTTCCCGCACTCCGCGCGGATATTCCCGCTCAACTTTCCAATCGACTGCGACTGGGCATTGAGCGTTATGCCGCCCTCACGCGGGATCAGGCGGCGAATTCAGGTTTTATCCCAAGTCGGGTCAAACAATGGGTCGGAATGGTTCGCGACATCTCGGACGATGTTCCGCGCGATGTTTCTCGCGAGGTTTTGACCGCAGTCAAGCGCGCCCGAACCACCTCAGAACTTTTGGACCTCATTCACAGGCCGTGACTCGATTTCCGGGTTTACGTCTCTATTTCACCCGAAGAGACCGGATGTGGGCTCGCATCTGGCTGGCAGCATTCTCAAACATGTCGAGTTCACGTTTCAACTGGGAGAGAGGCTACGACCGTGCCACTCGTTCCAATCGGGCATGAACTGGTCCCAAGACGTTCCAAGCGAAGGGGTATCAAAATGCAAAAACGTCGGGTGCTCTCGAACGCTCGAGAGCCTGGAAAACCAAGAAGCAGTTCTGATCCACGCAGACTCAGGTGACTCCGCCAGCTCAACCCAATTGGACGAAGAGTGCACCAGGCCCGCGTCCGACTCAGTCCCTGACATGGCATTTTTTACGAACATGTCATCCATGTCAACTGGGCGTCATTCTCGATTCCGGTACCCATCATGATCGCGCGGCTTTAGTGAAGGAAAGCCATGAGCTGGGACCAGCCCCATCAAGCTGAAAGCGGCGTTCGACAACGCTTGAGTGCGCATTTTCACTTGAAAATCCCAATCAGCTGATCAGCAGATTCGATTTCAAAATCGGGAGGATTCAGTCTGAAAGCTTCGAGCGGACTGAATCCATACAACGCTCCGATCGTGCGAACACCCGCCGCTTTTCCAGCAGTGATATCAAATTCAGAATCACCGATCATGAAAGTTTCGGAGGGCGTCACATTCCACCTTCTGCAGACCTCAACGATCGGGCCCGGATCAGGTTTCCGCGTGATGAAAGCCTCAGCACCAAAAACACCTTCAAAATAATTCCTTAACCCGAGACCATCAATGACTTGATCCGCAAGAACTTGAGTCTTGTTCGTCACGATGACTTTAGGGCAATGACTGAAATAGGAAAGAGCCTCAAGCACTCCTGGGTAAAGCTGAGTGTGATCCAGAAGGTGCAGCTGATAGATCTCTTTGAAGCCATGGACCAATTTTCCGATGGTATCAGCCGGAGTATCCATTCCTAAAAGTCGTTTGAACAAGTATTCTGATCCACGACCGATCTCCCTGGCCACTTCATCTTCTGGCAGTGAAGGAAAGCCCAGCCGCTGAAAAGCTCCGTTGACACTGAAAACGATGTCGCGTTTTGAATCGATCAGCGTTCCATCGAGATCAAAGATTAAAAAGGGCATGGCGTAAAGTTCATGGATTGATGACCAATTCTGACTCCATCGCCCGAATTTTTTCGTAATCTGAAAAAATGGATTCGCGGTCCCCTGCCAGCGCAATGATTCCGATAGCCGTCAGATAGTCTACCGTTTGAGGAACGTGGTCGCCGTTTCCGATCCAGACATGGAGGTCCAGCAAGGTCGGCAACCGATAAGCGCCTTCAAAGACCTCAATATTTGAAACCCTTCCAGCATTGAGCGCTTTCAGGAAAACAGGGACCACCGTCTTCTTGAAGACAAGCTCCTGGGAGTGAACGTCCCCGTCAACGTAGATTTCAACCAATTTATCCGCCTGACTGCTGCCCGTGGCAGCACGAGCAAATCCCACCACGGGTCCGCCGATCATCCGCGGGCTCGATTCGATCAGGCGCGGGCCGTCTTTCGTCAGCATAATCTCGTTATGGGCTGCGCCGAAGCGGATTCCCAAGGAGTCCAGGGCTTTTCGGGTGTATTCAAACAAGCCTCCCAAAGCTTCTTCATCATGAGCGACGAATTCGACGTGATCAAAGACGGTCTTTCGGTCACCGACGGATGTTTTGGTGTATTTCATCAAATGCGTCAAATAGTGTTTTCCCTCGACGCTGACGGTCCCCACCGCAAATTCAGTACCGATCGCCTGCTCCTGCACTACGACAGTTTCACTCCTCTTTCCGGAAACCATCGGTTCCGTCAAAACTCGGTTGAATGCTCTTCGCCATTCTTGGCTCCAATCGGCGCCGACCGCGATATGAAAGACCTTGTCGCTCCCAGAAGAAGACGGGGGTTTGATGATCAAAGGGCGGTCTTGCAAATGATTTTCCCTGATCCAGATTTCTGCATCGACCTCACTCGCCATATGCAGCGTTTTGAGGGTGGGAACTCCCGCAGCGGACAAAGCCGTTTGCATCAGGGATTTATGAGATCTATGAAGCGCTTTTTCAGGATCATTGGCCAACTGAGGCGTCAGGAGTGCCGTCAAGCGCTCGGCTAGAAAGATCCCCTCTTCGGTTCCCGGGATGATGGCGATGGGATCGTAGTTTCTCAGGAGATCTTCAATGCCCGGCTGGTCCGGAATGATTTCAATGAAGTCAGAAGCTCGAATCCTGGATCCGAATTCGGGCCATTCATCATAATTCAGGGTAACGGCGATCGCAGGGATTCCCCGGGCCTTGAAAGCAGGGGCCAACTCGATTCCAGAAGACAATGGATTCACGATCACAACGGGTCTTTTGATGTGGGTCATGCGAGTCATGAGATACTCTCCATTTCGTGCAATGGGGTGACCGACTCGATGTAAGAGTCAGGCCGAACTAAAACCGCCTGATTCAGATAAGGGGAGTTTTCCGCCCAATACCCTCCCCGGCTGTTGTCGGCAGAAATTTGAACGACTCTGATGAATTCGGGCAGGCCGAGAGCCGCTTTGAGCTCGGCACCGTTTGCCAGGTCACCGCGGTCACCTGCGCCACTAAAAACGAGCAAGGTGAACTGAGTGTAGTTCAACAGGCTGTAAATCCGCGTTTTGGAAGTCCCCTCATGAATTTCAAAATCATGGAGCCTCGTGCCACGAAGACCGCTCTCGCCATAGCGAATCCCCATCCCGGTGATGTTCCCCGCGCGTTTTCGTACAATCTCGACATAGTCTTGCGCATGGGTTCCCGCTTGTGAATCCTGGGTCGAGCGGACCAGCTCGCCCGAGGTCCCCACCACACTCAGTGCAACGGGCTTGCGCTCCTCTTCGTAACTTCGCAAGAATTCGGGTGGCAGACCGAAATTGATCACGCCATTGAGTTTCCACATCAGATTGAATGCATCCCCGAGCCCCGTGTTCAAGCCCTGCCCACCGTTCACGGAGTGAATGTGGCAGGCATCACCCGCCAGAAAAATCCTGTTTTGAACGGAAAAATGCTCGGCTACGGATTCCTTCACGGAGAATTGTGAAAACCAGACGATGTCCTTGAAGCGCAAAGTATGGGGCTGCATGGCGCGATTGATCTTTTCGATTGCCTGATCCAGGGTAAATTCTTTCGTGTCCATTCGGACATAGAAGCGGTCCAGATCACCCTCGCGGGGAACCCAGGCGACATCGGAGGTTTCCGACTGAAAAACGATGATTTCAGGTACTTTTGGAAAGTCGGAATCAATGACCCCATCAACCACCGCCCACACCAGCTGAGGTCGTACGATTTCAAAAGGCACCTCGAAGTGCTGGCGCACAAAAGATCGTGAACCATCTGCGCCAATGACATACTTGGAACGGATCGATTCTCCGCAGGACAAGCGCGTGATGCAGCCTGCATCTCCATCACTCCCCTCCATTCCATCAGGGCCATCACTTGAGTCTTCGACGAGTTCAATATCCGTCACTGTGGCGTGGCGCCTGACTCCAGCGCCTGTCTCCCGAAGTTTGGCGTCAAGAAGCTTTTCAAGGTAAGACTGCCCGAGCATCAAAAAATGTTTATGTTCGCAACCCTCAAGCTCATCCCACCACGAGGATTGTCGTGAAATGAACTGACCAGCAGCCCACACCGAACTGGTGTTGCAGGTCTTTCCGAGTGGGTAGAGTTCCTTGAACAAGCCCACGATCTCAAGCAGCTGCAAGCTCCGCGCATTGAGCGCGTCCGCCCGACCGACCTGCAAAGGTCCATCTGACTGGTCGAGCACGACCGTGCGCAGCCCACAGAGTTGTGCCAGGCAGGCGCACATCAATCCGACCGGTCCGGCTCCCACAATGACGACATCCACAGCGCAGTCAGCTTCCTCAAGGTTCATTCGTGAAAAACCAGTCGTGAGTTATTCAGAGGCGGATTGCTCAGCACATGCACTCGCCGCAGGTGCCTGGGTGCCTTCGTTTCAAAGGATTCTCGACCATGCAAAAGCGAGAAGTTATCGGCCACGACCAGGTCCCCTTCCTGCCACTCATGTGCGTAAAAGTTCCTGGGTGAGTAGAGTGCTTCTCGCAGACTCCCGTGAAAATCAGCGTGCCCTTCGTCGTCTGCACCCTTGAATTCGAGAGTCGGAGGATTTAGAAAATGACCGAACCCTTCACGCGGCGGTTCATTGTAGCGGATGACCGGAAACCCCCGGAGCGGATGGGTATCGATCACGGGAGAAACAGTTTTGCTGTCGTAAAACGCCATCTTTCGCTCGTAGCTACCGGTGACTTTTCCCCATGAGGCGCGCAGGCGCTCCGGAGCGTCTTCGAATGCCTGAACCGTATTTGAAAAGGTGGTGCGGCCTCCCTGACCCGCGAGGGGCGCTTGAACACAGTGAAAAATCTGAAATTCCGGAACCTGGGGGCGATACATGCCGTCCCAATGCAAAGGAACAGGGTTATTATCGAAGATATGATCCTCAGGATTGTTATGCTCCACGAGTTCAAGAACCTTTCCGAAAGGCCAGACACTGACCTCTCCCCAGCGCTCACAGTAATCAGACAGATCCTTCGGTGCTTCAATACCCGTGAACGTCCGAAATCCTCTCAGCACAATCAAACGATCTCGCCAAACAAGTTCGCGCAAAAGATCGACGTCGAGATCACGAATGTCCTGATCAGGACGGTTCGGTTCAATCAGAAGTCCGAAAGGTGTGATCGGCGTAGTCTTGAACATTGCTTCAGGCGACAATACGGGCAGAATATCAGTCTCAGTTTTCAGCCGCATTTTCGGCTCCCTGCAGTTTTTCGAGTTCATTTTCATCAGTCAAAACATAATGGCTGGGACGTCCATTCAGATGAATCAGTCGCGCACCGAGCTGCTCCGCCTGTGAGCGCTTGAGAAGCATGAACCGCCCACCCACATCGACCGCGACCCCATGCCAGGGTGTCAACCAGTGATCGGGCTCGATCAGGCGAATGCCGAGCTTTTTCGCGCCACAGGTCTGAGGATGAATGGAGAGCCGGATGGCACCTGGAAAGCGCGCTGAAACCCAGTCGCCCCAGGCTTGACTGCGCTGAATCACGGCGTAGGCGCGGGTACGACATTCTTTCTGGATTGCCGTACGACTTTGAGTTTGTCCGGGAAAAGTTGCATCTTCGACCAGGAATCGCGTGATGCCGCAGTAAAGACGATTGGCTTCTCGGTCATCCACTGAGCAGTCGCTGGCTTTTCCGCCACGACTGATCGCCTTTTTGAGAAGGTCAAGGGGCTGCGCGTATTGGACCATCAGCCGTGCACGCATCTGATCAAAAGCAAGTCCCTCAGACAGATCGTCATAAACATCATCCAGATCAAACGTGCTGATCGAGCTGAGGCCCGGGTCAGTGATCATGCGAGAGAGCTCACGCTGGTAGGCGGTGACATCCTCGTCCCGCATTCCGACCACGTCGCTGAAAACTCTTCCATCCGAGCAGAGGATGATGCGCGCACCGGGAGCGTAATAGCGCTCCACGCGATCACAGAGGTGCTGCAGGAATTCAAGAGCGCGCCTTTCAGCCATGTCCGGCAGAGTGCCGAGAACTTTCGCCA
This sequence comes from Oligoflexia bacterium, assembly GCA_014378465.1. Taxonomy (GTDB): domain Bacteria; phylum Bdellovibrionota; class UBA1018; order UBA1018; family UBA1018; genus UBA1018. Next base: position 9,107 of record JACMNQ010000026.1, read on the forward strand.
GGTTGGGAGACTTGCCCGGGAACGCCGGCAAGACGAGGGTAACCGGGATTCCCTGCTCCACTGCCGAAACGATTTTTGAAAGATGGGGTGCCAGGCACTTTTGACAAGGAGTTGAGGCGCAAGCTGCTTGCGGGCCGGAAATTCTGCGAAACTTCATGATATCCGTCAAAATGTCATGAGCGATCACCTCATGGCGAGTTCGAGCGCGAGAGAGATTGACACCAAAACCGTCGGAGGGTTCCAGGTATGGCTCCAAGCATTCTGACTCAACTTTGATTGACGTCTCGGTAAATTCCAACATTCTCGCTTCCCCACTTCAAAGGGAACATAGGACGTCTTTCGTCATAAATAAAATAGGCAAACGAGAGTTCCATCATAGTCAAAAGTTATGATCGGCCTTGAGCAGCAGGAGCCCGCCCATGAATGGGCAAGCTCTCGACGGAAAATGGAAGGATACTTTGCGGATACGGGTGGATCCTTCATCATTGCTCCTGAATCCACTCTGAAGCGCAATCTCGGTAACGCGACAAAGCCCGCTCCTTCAACCACTCGCAAGTCCACCTGGATGCGAGGCTCGAGTGCTCGCTTCAGAAACTCCGCTTGCTCGGGCGGCGGGATGGTGTCCTCACTCCCAGACCAGACCAGACCAGACCTGAATCGGGATGAGGACTTCCTTGCAATGTGAATTCAACCCTGAGTGCAAGTGTGCGGCCTTCAGTTCCGAGCAATCCACGAAAGTGAGATCAACTTCGGCCACGTTATTCAGCCGCTGCCGCAGGTTCCTGGGCAATAAAAAAGATCATAGGTTAAACCTATCTCGCCATACTCAAATGCGATTGGACTCGCACCGCGTTCTGGCAAATCATTAAAGGTGAATCCAGACTCAAAAGACTGAACGATTGAAAGGAAACACCCTCGTGTCCACAAAAACAAAATCAAGTATGTTCTCGGCATTCGCTATGGGACTGCCAGTTGTCATGACTTGTGCCATCACAACTGTCATGCTCAGCTCCTCTGCGTACGCCGCGGAGGAACAGCCAGCACCCAAAGCCATGTACAATCAGACCGCCCCAAAATCTTCAAAAAATCCGACCGCTGCCGGAAAATCCACTGCGAGCGAAAGTTTCGCGGATCGCAACTCAAATTCCAATCATTTTTGGTGGCCTGAGCGCCTGGATTTGAGTCCCCTTCGCCAGAACGGCGTCGAGTCTGATCCGATGGGAAAAGATTTTGATTACGCCGAAGCCTTCAAGAAGCTGGATTTGAACGCGGTGAAACAGGATATCACGAAAGTCCTGACGACTTCGCAGGATTGGTGGCCGGCTGATTACGGGAACTACGGTCCTTTTTTCATTCGCATGGCGTGGCACAGTGCGGGCACTTACCGGACCCTGGATGGGCGAGGCGGAGCGGCGAGCGGACAACAGCGGTTTGAACCTCTGAACAGCTGGCCCGACAATGTCAACCTGGACAAGGCTCGCCGCCTCCTTTGGCCTGTGAAGGCAAAATATGGCAATGCACTGTCCTGGGCGGATCTCATGGTCCTGACCGGCAATGTGGCGATGGAATCGATGGGATTCAAAACCTTCGGCTTTGGCGGCGGACGTCGCGACGCATGGGAAGCTGATCTCGTCTACTGGGGTCCTGAGAAAAAATTTCTGGCGGACGACCGCCATCAGGGAGGCAAACTCAAAAATCCAGTCGCCGCAGTTCAGATGGGATTGATTTACGTGAACCCTGAAGGTCCGAACGGAAATCCAGATCCAATGGCCTCGGCCAAAGACATTCGCGAGACTTTCGGCCGCATGGCGATGAACGATGAAGAAACCGTCGCCTTGATCGCAGGCGGACACTCTTTCGGAAAAGCGCATGGAGCGGCTGCCCCCGCCAAGTGCGTGTCTTCGGCACCGGCGGGCGCCACGCTCGAAGAACAGGGTTTTGGCTGGAAGAATAAATGTGGAACTGGAATGGGCAAGGACACGATCAGCAGTGGACTTGAGGGAGCCTGGACTTCCACGCCTACAAAGTTTTCGATCATGTACCTGTCCAACCTCTATGCGTTTGACTGGGTCAAAACAAAGAGCCCTGCTGGAGCCACTCAGTGGATACCAAAAAACAACGGTGCAGCAAATACAGTTCCTGACGCGCACGACCCGACGAAGCGCCACACGCCAATCATGTTCACGACCGATCTGGCGTTGAAGGTGGATCCGAGCTATCAGAAGATCACTCAGCGTTTCATGCAGAAACCGCAGGATTTTGAACTGGCATTCGCCAAAGCCTGGTTCAAACTCACGCACCGGGATATGGGACCTCGCGCTCGTTATATTGGCAGTGAGGTGCCGAGTGAAGCTCTGATCTGGCAGGATCCGATTCCAGCCGCCTCAGAGAAACTGGTCAGCGATTCGGACGTCGGCAACTTGAAAAAGCAGATTCTGGACTCAGGACTGACGAATTCAGAATTGATTCGCACTGCCTGGGCAGCGGCTTCTTCGTTCCGGGCAACTGACAAGCGTGGCGGTGCAAATGGTGGCCGGTTGCGCCTGGCTCCTCAAAAAGACTGGGCAGTGAATGATCCGGCTGAAGTCACGAAAGTCCTCGCGGCTTTCGGAAAGATCCAAGAAGACCAGAATAGATCCAGCCGCAAGATCTCCATGGCGGATCTGATCGTGCTGGGCGGGGCAACTGGCTTGGAAAAGGCAGCCAAAGACGGCGGAATGGACATCAAGGTTCCCTTCACGGCAGGACGCGCCGACGCCTCTCAGGAGCAGACCGACGCTCAATCTTTCGCCGTGCTTGAGCCCAGGGCGGATGGCTTCCGAAACTTCACTTCCGCGGGAACCTACCTGGCTCCCCTGGACATGCTGATTGACCGCGCGAACATGCTGAGCCTCACGGTTCCAGAGATGACCGTGCTGGTCGGCGGATTGCGCTCTCTGGATGCGAACACGGGCGGATCCAGAAACGGCGTACTGACGATGGCACCCGGCAAACTCTCGAACGACTTCTTCGTGAACCTGCTGGATATGTCGACGAAGTGGCAGAAATCGAAGAACGATCAGACTCTTTACGAAGGGCTTGACCGCAAAACGGGAGAGCGCAAGTGGACCGCCACTCCCATCGACTTGATCTTCGGTTCACACTCGGAGCTGCGTGCGATTTCTGAAGTCTATGCCTCACAGGAGTCCAAGCAGAGGTTTGCTGCGGACTTTGTGAGAGCCTGGAACAAGGTGATGATGCTCGATCGCTTCGATATCGCGATGAAAGGAAAAAAAATCTGACTGGGAACCGCTATTGGAGAAGTTGAAGTTTCTCCACCCATCGAAAAAAAAAGGCTGCTCCGCAAGGAGTGGTCTTTTTTTTATCTTCCGCTCTCAAGGCTTGATCACATCTCCCTTTTCAGAAAGTGCGAAGCCGACTGGACTGAATGAAGTCCCGAAGTATTCGGTGAGAATTGATTCGGGGATCGAAAGTCGACCTCCTGTCAGGACCGAGACTCCACGATACGGCTCGTTCAATGACTCAAACGGTTTGCTCGCGCCGAATGGAGTACCCCGACGAATCGCCTGGAAGCGGGAGTGGCAGAGTCATCATAGGCGGCGCTTTCGAATCTGGACTCAGCGTTCGCAGCGAGCGCGGTGACTGCGATCCATCATGAGCTGAGCGATGCCACCGGAGACAGTTCTCGGACCTGATATTTTTCTTAGACATCAGAATTCAGCTGAATCCCCTTACAATTTTCACACAAAATTTCTCAGTAACTCGAGGCCAAGAACGGATCGATGGCGCGAAGGGAGTCAACTCCTGGCTCGGATCTTGTTATGTGAGCGCTGAGGATGTATCCATGGGTGAGTTTATGGGTGAGTTTGACGAGGTGAATGATGACGCGGTATCTCACAACGGTGCTACTTTCAGTATTTCTGCACGCGGGGGCAGCCATGGCTACTGAAGAACCCAAATATGCGGTTGAGTCCAAGGCCGATTCCTACGAGATCAGAAAATATGAGGCAACGCTGGTGGCTGAAACCAAAATTGAAGGGCGTTTTGATGACGCCGGCAATCAAGCGTTTCGAATTTTGGCTGACTATATTTTTGGCAATAACAAAGCCAAAACCAAGCTCGCGATGACTGCTCCCGTGACGCAGCAGCCTCCCACCGAAAAGATCGCCATGACCGCGCCAGTCAACCAAATGCAAACCCCTGCCGGCTTTTTGGTGCAGTTCACGATGCCCTCGGGCTTCACGCTTGCGACCCTCCCCGAGCCCAACGATGCCCGCGTCCACCTCCGCGAGATTCCGCCCAGGCGGGTTGCGGTTTACAGTTATACGGGGTCATGGTCTGAGTCGCGGTACACCGAAATGCTCGCTGAATTCCGCAAGCAACTCCAAAAGAGCGGCGTGCAGACCCAGGGCGAGCCCGTATTTGCGCGCTTCAATTCGCCTTTCACGCTCTGGTTTCTCCGGCGAAATGAAATCTGGCTTGAGCTCGGACAGGCGAGCGATCGTCATTGACTTGCCACTGTCCAGAATGTCAGGCCATCTACCGCTGCCGCTCAACCTGGCTTGCGGTTGACCGACAAGCTTACCGCGATCGAGGATCCGATGAGAGCTCCAATGACGCTCAGCGACCAGGTGATTGGAAATTTTCCGCCGAATGCCTGATCCAACCAAACCATCTTGAGGCCCACGAAGACGAGCACCGATGCAAGACCATACTTGATGAAGACAAAACGGTCCATCACCCCCGCGAGCATGAAGTACATCGAGCGCAGGCCCAGGATCGCGAAAATATTCGAAGTGAAAACGATCAACGGCTCGCGCGTCAGTGCGAAGATGGCAGGTACGGAATCCACTGCAAAGACGATGTCGCTCAGTTCCAGAAAAATCAGAGCGAGAAAAAGCGGCGTGACATGGATCAGCCCGTTCTTCCTGATGAAAAATTTCTGGCCCTCGACCTGAGGATGGACTCTGAATACCCTCTTGAGCTGGCGGACTATGAAGGTCCCTTCGAGGTCACGAGGCGCTGATCCCGCAAAGACCATTTTGATGCCGGTCGCGATCAGCAGCGCGCCAAAGAAGATCACGACCCCGTGGTACTGCGTGAGGACTGACCCCAGGGCGATGAAGGTTGCTCGGAAGACGAGCGCACCGAGGATGCCCCAGAACAGCACGCGGTGTTGATATTTCTTCGGGATCCCGAAGTAACCGAAGACCACCGCGAAGACGAAGATGTTGTCAATGGCGAGTGCCTTCTCAACCACGAACCCGGTGAGAAATTCGAGCGCTGTGGTCTTTGCCTGGGCTTCGGGGTCAAAGCCGGGCAAACCCAGATACTTCGGATCAGTCAGGAAGTGGTGGCGGGCAAAAAGGTAGAAAATGAAGTTGAACCCCAGGGCCATGCTGACCCACAGTGCGGTCCAGGCTGAAGCTTCTTTAAAGCCGACCTCATGGGCCTTTTTGTGAAAGACACCCAGGTCAAGCCCCAGGACGACGAGCACAAACGCCGTGAAAGCGATATAGAACCACCAGTATTCCGCAAATGTGAAAAAGACCATGATCGAAATCTCGCAAAGGGCTTGAAGAACGTTTGATCATCATGACCCAGATTCATGCATCTTTCAAATCGATAAACAGTTTGCTTTGCAGTGCTATCGACGATACTGAAAAAGGCAGGCCCTCAATGGCTTGGAGGATTGAAGTGATGAACCCGTGGATCAATTACCACCATCTATTCTATTTCAAAACGATCGCAGAGGAAGGCTCGGTGTCCAAAGCGGCCGTGAGACTGCATGTCGGCCAGCCGACCCTATCCGCGCAACTCAGGCAATTTGAAGAAGCCATTGGAGTGCAGCTCTTTGAAAGGCAGCACAAGAAGCTGATACTGACCGAGCAGGGCAAAGTGGCGCTGGATTACTCGAAGAACATCTTCAGAATGGGTTCGGAAATGTATGAAGTGCTGCATGACCGGTTCAAGCCTTTGCGACCCGCATTGCATCTGGGGGCGCTGGACAGCGTGCCGAAGCAGATCGTGCTTCAGCTTGTGAAACATGCTTACCGGATCTCTCCCTGCCAGATCACGTTGTCCGAGGGAAAATCGGATGAACTTCTGAGAGAGTTGATCGCGCATCGGCTGGACATCATGGTCACCAATTTCCTGCCGACGGGTTCTGATGCGAAGGGACTTTACCCCCGGTCCATCACGAAGAAAAACGTCGCGTTTTATGGAGCGCCCCGCTTCAAGGCGCTTCGCAAGGGGTTTCCAAAATCGATTTCCGGGCAGCCCATGATTCTTCCGACCTATGACAGTCGACTCCGGCCTGATCTGGATCACTGGGCAAAGCTGAATCAGATTGAGTTCAATGTGATCGCCGAAAGTCAGGACATCTCCGTCAAGAAGCTGATGGCAATCAGTGAAATGGGCCTGATTCCGACGGCCACTCACACGGTGACGGGGCAAGTGCTCCGCGGCGAACTCATCGAAATTGGCCAGCTTCAGGGAGTTCATGAAGAACTCTTTCTGATCACGGCTCAAAGAAGGCATGCCAATCCCGTCGCCTCGAAGCTCAAGGAAACTTTCACCATCTGACTTCTTGCACTGCTTTTAGCTCTGCAAGTGACTTCTTTTATCTATTTTAACAATTCGTGATCTTCCTTTAGATTGGTGAACAGGTGGAGCCCTGCTCCGCGCTTGTGCGGACAAATGATCGCTGGATCCAATTCAAGGAGATCAATATGATTTTGGTGAAGTTCAAGTCCCTGAAAGAATCTCAAATCGCGAAAAATGCAGTGATTGAAAGAGTTGAAGCGCTGGAACTGAAATTTCCCGACCTCACGGAAAGCAGAATCACGGTGACTCTGGAAATGGAGAATTCTCCCCTGAAAGCCGGCCCAGACCTCTTCACAGTGAAGTTGCACGTGGTGCGCGGCCGGTATGACGGCATCACGGTCACCAAGGCTGATCAGAATCTCTACGTCGCGCTGGCAGAAGTCGTTGAACACATGCTCGAACGACTGAATCGTTTCGGCGACCGCGCTCGGGTGAAGGAAAGAAACAAGGCTCGAAAGGTCGTCCGGCGCCTTGATTTCATGGAGCCTGTATGAATTCTTCACGCGTGAAAAAATTTGCTCTTCTTTCCACGATCTCAATTCTGTTCACGGCGGGGCTTGGCTGCAGCACTCCTCAGTCAAAGCCCGTTCCGCAGATCTCCGCGGAGGCTTCCCAGTCCCTGGAGACGCCTGCAGTCTCACGAAGTGCGGGGATCCACTCACCGGCGGAGGCCTTGGCCGCACTTCAGGAAGGCAATCGCCGTTTCATTGACGGTCAGCCTTTCAAGGCCAATTACCTTCATCAGGTAGCACTGACGAAGGACCATCAAGCTCCTTTTGCGGCGATCGTGTCCTGCCTGGATTCGCGCATTCCCCCGGAAATTGTCTTTGATCAGGGAATTGGCGATGTCTTCGTGGCTCGAGTGGCGGGCAACATTGAAGACGACAACATCATTGGGAGCCTGGAGTTCGCCACTCACGTGAAGAATGCGAAATTGATTCTGGTCATGGGTCATACGGGGTGCGGTGCCGTCGTCGGTGCCTGCAAGGACGTAAAACTCGGGCATCTCACTCAGTTGCTCGATCAGATCCAGCCGGCCGTCAAGGCGGTGAAAGCCCGATACCCCCAGCTGACTGCTGATTCCACAGCCTTTCAGGATCAGGTGGCTGAAGAGAACGTCCGCCACACTCTTGCCGATCTCCACAAGAAGAGCTCCGTCATCGCGCGACTCGTTCACGAGGGAAAGCTTGAACTGGTTGGAGGCATGTACGATGTCGCCACTGGACGGGTACGCATTTTGAAGTGATGGCGCGCACGGCTGCCCTCAAGCTTCACGCAGCTTTTAAGTTCTTTTTAAAAAATTCCCTGATGATGACGAGAAGCGGTTGCTGAAACAAGAAAGACCGGGATAGGTAAAATGGTCGCGGGAAGCTTGTGAAAATGCTCCATGAACTCTTCGCCATTCATGATCGGCATCATCCTATTCAGAAGAATGAGGCACGGCTCAGGAGCATCAAAAACGAATCGACGCCATATCCTTCCGATTTTAAAATCGCCACGAGGGCTTCACGAATATTACGGTCATCTTCGACTGCAAATATTTTCGGGCATTCCAGCTGGCGCATACCCCAGTATAAGTCGCAAGAGAGGGACCGTCCCCAGGATGGATGGCGCGAAGGGAGTCAACTCCTGGCTTGGATCTTGTTATGAAAGCGCTGAGGATGTATCCATGGGTGAGTTTGACGAGGTAAATGATGATGCGGTATCTCACAGCGGTTCTATTTTCCGTATTCCTGCACGCGGGGGCAGCCATGGCTATTGAAGAACCCAGGTATGCGGTTGAGTCCAAGACGGATTCCTACGAGATCAGGAAATATGAAGCGACGCTTGTGGCCGAAACCAAGGTCGAAGCGAAATTCGATGACGCCGGCAACCTGGCGTTTCGGATCTTGGCCGATTATATCTTTGGCAATAACAAATCCAAAACCAAGCTGGCGATGACTGCGCCGGTGACTCAACAACCTCCCTCCGAAAAGATCTCCATGACTGCGCCGGTCAACCAGATACCCACTCAGGGCGGATTTCTGGTGCAGTTCACGATGCCCGCAGGCTTCACGCCCGCAAACATCCCTGAGCCCAACGATGCGCGTGTCCACCTTCGCATGGTCCCGCCCCGGCGGGTTGCGGTTTACAGTTATTCGGGCTCATGGTCAGAATCGCGGTACACCGAAAAGCTCGCGGCCTTCCTCAAGGAACTTCAAAAGAACGGGATGCAGACTACAGGCGGGCCCATCTTTGCGCGATTCAATTCTCCTTTCGTGCCCTGGTTCCTGAGGCGAAATGAAATCTGGCTTGAACTGGTGTGAGCTTCCGCGCCGCCCGCCAGAATCCAAGTTTTACAGGTAACCTTCTGGTCCCCGTCCACGCGATGCAGGAACGCTGGAAACGGGGAAAACTTTGCCATTCGAGCAATGAGGGTTTCTCCATGCCGACTGAATCTGCGTCGAAAATCTGACGGAGCCCAAAAAGCACTCAAAGCCGCCCGCTCTCAAACCCTTCGCGTCCGGCTCAGCCTACGTTCATCATTGAAAATAGCAGTGGAAAAGCATTGGAAATTTATCGAATCTTGAAGGCAACCTCCGTCGTGGCCAGCGCATTTTTGATTACCGCGTCCGCAACCTTTGCGACTGAGAATGCTCAGTGCCTGGGCAGTCACCCCGGCTCTCCCGTCGAGCGGCTGGTGAGCGACACCTGCGAGGCCACCTCTCCCGAAGAACCTGGACTGCCTGAACCGCTCGCGAGTTTTCTTGAAGTGAGAAATGGGCGCGAGGACTGGAGCCCTGCCGATGAAGCAAACACGGTCAAGGCCTGGAACGCCTACCATGCGAAAAATCCCGACCGCAGTACCCGGCACTGCACGCTCGCCATCGGCAAGAAAGTGGCTTCGAGTTACGCCACGGATCAGCATGAAGCTGACGTGCAGAAATTGCTCTCGGACAAAAGCACTTTTTACGTGCGCTACCGAAGCAGTGAGAAAGCGCAAGGCGAGTGGAGAAATCCCGATCGCAGTCGCAGCTTCGACATCAATGACCTCGCCGGCTATGAAAAAGCCACTGACGCGTCCATCGCTCATAAGGATCTGAAGAAGCTCAAGATCACCGTCTTTCACTCGGACCCGGCCTACCTCGAGCGCGCCATGAAGATTCGCGACCATTTCAAGGAAAAGTGGCAGCTCGGAGACGATCAGGTCCAGCTCATTCTGGATCCCAACGAAAAAGACCCCTACAACACGAGGCTCGACGGTCCGACCATTCCGATTTACCGAAGCTACTCCTATCATCCCCTCACCGTTCAATGTGCCGCGAAAGTGGCCGACGAAGTTCAGGATGCGCCAGTTGAACTCATTGCGGATGCACCTGTTGCCGATGCGCCCTAGCCCAAAGTCGAAGCCAAAAGCGAGGCAAAAGGTGCTGCGAAAAATGCCGAAGACGCATGCGTCAGTACGGCACTCGAGCCGAGTAAAGAGGGCGACTCATCTCCCGACTCCTCTCCCGACTCCTCTGCCACCGCTCTTGACCCCACCCCGTCCAAGGCGGGAAGCCTGGACTGAGCTCGCCCTCACAATTCTTCGGCGAAAACCTTCTCCGTGATTTTCCAGTACTTTTCCTGCTTTCGGGCGATGACGAACGAAGGCAAGCGAAAAAGCCTCTGGTACCTGATCACTTCGGCGGGAGTCATGATTTCGATCGCAAGTTCCGGGCGCCTCAGATGAGAGCGCAGGAAGTTGATGTTGAATTTCTTGATCGACGAGGGATTGTTGAAAAAGTGGGCTTCACTCACGTACTGAGCTTCGTAGTCGTAATACCGGATTTCCAGATAGGGATTTCCATTCTTGTCCATGCGCTCTTCAAAAGTGATCTTGGCAGGTGTGAGAACGTGGGCGTTCTTCGACAACTTGGCCTGTTTCAATTTTGCATCAGCGTCGATCAACGCCGCTTCGCACTTTTCGCACGCTTTGGCCGTGATGTCATTTTCACTCCCGCAGCTGTGACAGAGCTTGAGACGGAACCGAAAGCCACACGGTGTGATCGCCAGGGTCACCGGATCCTGCGTGGCGCCCCTGCATTTTCTCCCGAAGTGCTCGAGAATGATCCCGTCTTCGTCCGCATAGCCCCAGAACTGGTTCTCAAAGGAACACGCCGGGCAAAGCACGAGCACAGGCACCGTATCCTTTGCAGGCCGCTTGTCGCTGATCTCAGGCGCATAGATGTCATGCCCCATGCCGGTGTAATCGAGGATGTAGCAGTCCTTCTTGTCAGCTGAAAGGCGAAGGCCACGACCGACGATCTGCTGATAGAGACTGTTGGACTCAGTGGGGCGCAGGATCGCGATCACGTCCACATGTGGGGCATCAAAACCCGTGGTCAGTACCGATACATTGACGAGGTACTTGAACTTCTTCTTCTTGAAGTCGTTCACGGTCTCATTTCGGTCGGCCATGTCGGTGTCCCCCAGAATGAGCCTGCAATCACCTTCCGGCAGATAGGACATGATCTCTTCAGCGTGTCGAACGGAGCTGCTGAAAATCATCACGCCTTTTCTCTGGTAGCGCTCGGTGATGTCGATGATGTTCTTGATGATGAAGGGAGTCAGGCGTTTCTGACTCTTCAGGATCTCTTCGACTTCAGCGGCCGTATACATGCGGTCCGGGCGGTCCTTTTCTGAAAGTTCCGAGAAATCATAACAGGTGACCGGAATATCGATTTTCACGGGAGTGGTCAGGTAGCGGTTCCGGATCATGTAGGAAAGAGGCAACTCGTACACGCATTGCTTGAAAAAGCGCGGTTGATCCGTCTTGATCTCACCCGTCTGGGAGTATTCATAGATCCAGCCCAGACCCAGCCGATAAGGGGTCGCCGTCAGGCCGAGAATGCAGAGCCCTGGATTTCGGTCGAGAAGTTTCCTGATGACTTCCTGATACTGGGTCGCGCCCTCATCCGCCACGCGGTGGCACTCATCAATCACGAGCAGGGAGAAATCATTGAAGAAGTCATCCGAGGCGCGAGCGATGGACTGCACGCTGCCGAAGATGGCCTTGTGATCCCGGTCCTTCTTTCCCAGGCTTGCCGAAAAGATCCCGGCCGAAAGTCCGTAGCTGACGTACTTTTCGTAATTCTGTTCGACGAGTTCCTTGACGTGGGCCAGGACCAGGACCCGTCCTTTCGCGATGCGAGCCAGCTCTGCGATCACGAGACTCTTTCCTGCACCAGTGGGGAGCACGACCATGGCGGGGACGCGCTTTTTCCGAAAGAACCGCAGAGCGCTGTCGACTGCCTCCTGTTGATAATCTCGAAGTTCATACATGAGGGGATATTAGGGCCTTGGCGCAGTTTTGCACCAAGTAAATGAAAGGCATTAATGCAACGAGCCATGATCCTTCGGTATTTTTACACAGAGTAAATAGAATAACCGCCGCACTCGCTCTCGCTTTCCGTGCGCCTGAGCTGCCCGCTTCGTGAAAAAAGACGCCAAAATATTGGACTCTTTTGCAAGCTCGCCCTATTCTGGATGACTCAACCGCTCACCCCCATGCAAGGATGCTTTACAACTGATGGTTCATCGCTCACCCCAAAATGATCGCCCCGCCGCAAACGTTTTTGGATTCTTCACGTCCTCAAGTTCGACCACGGCTTCCCTCGCCGAAGCTGCGTGGGGAGAAATTGAAGTTCGAGCCGAACGGCCGGCGAACATCGCGGATCAGGACCCGTGGGAACTTTATGGAGAACTGTTTGAGCGCGTCCAGCTTGCGGGCGTTTTTGAAGACTCCAAGCACTTCGTGGACATGATCCCCAAAGACGATCTCGTGACGACCCTGAGGGACTTTCAGGTGCGGAAGCCGGAGTTGAAGACGGAGCTTCTCGCTTTCATCGAGCGGCATTTCAATCCACCCGCCGACCTGACTTCCCACTTTGAAAGTCTGCCGAGCGAGCCCGTGGAGACCCACATCAAACGTCTCTGGCCGTATCTCAAACGCACGCCCGACGAAGAAACTCAGCCGGAGTGTTCCCTCATTCATCTGCCCCACTCCTATATCGTTCCGGGCGGCCGCTTCCGGGAACTCTACTACTGGGACTCCTATTTCACGCAGCTCGGCCTGCTTGCCGATGGTGAGGATGAAGTTTTTCAGAACATGGTGAAGAACTTCGCGCATCTCCTGATGACGATCGGCCGCATTCCGAACGGCAATCGCGATTACTACCGTGGGCGCTCTCAACCCCCGTTTTTTTCCTACATGATCGCGCTCTGGCAGGAGCGGTACGGAAACGAAAGCGCGCTTCAGTTTCTTCCCGCGCTCATCAAGGAACATCACTTCTGGATGAGTGGAGGCCGCGTGGTCCGACTCGGAAAAGGCGTGCTCAACCGCTACTGGGATGACCGAGGCGGCCCAAGGCCCGAATCTTACCGCGAGGATCTCGAACTCGCCGTGCACGCACGGAAGTCGTTGGGTCGCCTGGCCTCGGGAGTTTACCGTGATCTGCGGGCTGGAGCGGAATCCGGCTGGGATTTCAGCACCCGCTGGTTTGAAGACCCCAGGGAGTTTGCCACAATCCGGACTTCGGCTTTCATCCCGGTGGATCTCAACTCCTTTCTTTACAGTCTTGAAACCAAAATCGCGGAACTCGCCCTGGCCTCAGGGGACGAGCTTTTGGCTGATGCTTATGCCGAGTATGCCTCGGAACGGCGCGAGCTGATCCAGCATTACCTCTGGAACGAGACATCAGGAACCTACCACGATTATCATTGGGGCAAGAAGGCACGCTCTCCCGAGTTGACCGTTGCCATGGTCGCGCCGCTCTTTGCGGGCGTCGCCACACCAGAGCAGGCGAGTCGCGTGGCGAGTCGGCTGGAAAGAGATTTTCTCAAGCCCGGCGGACTGGTGACGACGCTTCGAGTTTCCGGCCAACAGTGGGACGCGCCCAATGGCTGGGCCCCCGCTCAGTGGATGGCTTATGCAGGACTGAAGCGCTATCACCTCGAGCCGCTGGCAGAAGTCATTCGCCAGCGATGGCTGACGCTCAATCAACAGGTCTTCCGGACCACGGGCAAACTGATGGAAAAGTACAACGTCGTCGATGTCGATCTGATGTCAGGCGGCGGCGAATATCCGCTACAAGTCGGCTTTGGCTGGACCAACGGAGTCTACCGGGCACTCAGCATGCCCGAAGTATCGCTCATCCATTTAAAACCGTTTCAAGCTCCGTCTGGTCCCCACGCTGCAGTCTCTGAGTCAGCGCATTCGTCGTGGCCCCGCGACCCCGTTTGAAGAACCACAGCCCAAGCGCCAGAGCCGCAGTTGAATCATTGCTGCCCTCGGAGACCTGCGTGAGTTCAAACGCATGCTGGTAACCTTTTCCATTTTTGATCGCATCGACCGCGATCTTGAGCGTTTCAGGCGCGTAAAATCCCTGACCCGTGGTCCAGGGCAGATCCTTGCGAAGTTCTCCGGTCCTGAGATAGGTATCGAGATCTCTCACCGTATCGAGGCCATCGGAATGAAGGTGCGTTGTTGAAAGAAAATCAATCAGGCAGGCATCCACTTCGAAGCCCAGCGCCAGAAGCGGTAAAGCGCGCGCAAGAACGCCGTTGCCCGCAGAAGTGTCATACGGGTAATCATCAAACTGCAGTTCAAAAGCATCCAGACTCAGGCCTCGGTCAGCATGATCCTTCAATTGCCTGAGTGCCACCTGAGTGGCTTTTCCCATTCCACGCAGATCTCCGGAGCAGTACCACTCGAGAAGCGATTGATTGGCTTCGGCCCGCATCCCGGCCCAGAACGTCTGATCAAAATCCTGATCGAGACTCCGGTGATGCTTCTTCAGCGCATGCACGGTCGACAGCAGCAGCTTCGTGTCATCGGTGTAACTGAGCACTGAATCGCCGTCGAGGCGTTCATGAATCTGTTCGATCGAGGGCGACTTGCTTTCAAATTCCGCACCCAGAGCATCTCCCCAGGCAAAACCGTAGACCAGATCAGGCAACAGGGACATGGAGGTTCCTTTCAATGAGAGACTTCGCTTCGCGCCGATCCTCTGATCATAACCGCCTATCATCCAGACGCAACTGGCCAGTGAAACAGGCTCCAATCAAAACACTTTACGGACGCGCGGGTCAGGCCCCCAAAGTCACCCCACCGATTTCAACCCAGCAGAAGCTGAGCGACGATCAACTTGGCCAGCGTGGCGAAGGGATAGACTGCGGAGTAGCCGATATCCGTGCGGTCATCCCGAGTCTGCTCCTTGGCAAAGGCCAGGACCGCAGGTTGAGTCTGTATTCCTGCCAGGACTCCCGCCAAAGTCGCATAGGGAACTTTGAAAACTTTCAGTCCCAACAGCAGCACGAACACCCCGGTGAAAGACGTGATCAGCATCCCTCCCACGAGGATGGGCCACCCCGTTCCTCTTTGGAGGGTTGAAGCAAAGGCAAACCCGGATTTGGTTCCGACTCCTGCGAGAAACAGCACCAGGCCAAGCTGACGAATTGAAAGGTTGGCGCTGTAAGGGAGAGTCCAGCACAGGGGGCCGGTGCGCGAGAGAGTTCCCAGCAGAAGCCCGACCAGCAACGGTCCTCCGGCAAACCCCAGACTGAAAGCATGGCCACCCGGGAGAGGCAGAGAAATCATTCCGACCAGAAGCCCGAGCGCGATGCCAAGACTGAACGTCGTGATTTCGACTTCACTGATGTCCTTGTAGGAATCCCCGAAAAAGCGCGTCACTGCACTCAGTGCCTCGCGCGGAGCCACCACTCGCACGCGGTCACCGAGTCTCAGACGAAGACCCGGTTCCGCCAGCAGATCCGTATCTCCGCGACGAACCCGGGTCACCACTGCTCCGTGAAGCTGCGCGACGCCCAGATCCCGCACTCGCTTTCCGGCGAGTTTCGGATTGGAGACGAAGACCCGCCGGAAGTCATGAGCTGAATGATCCAGCCAGAGATCCTGAGTCGCATACGCCCCGAGCTTTTGGCAGGCCCTTTCCACTTCGTCTTTCGAACCGATGAGACTGATGAGATCACCCGTGCAGAGCACGGAATCCTGAGAGGCAAGACTCTCGTGGCCCGCGTGATTCAAGCGTCCCGGGAGCAGATGCCAACCTTCCCTCTCCCTGAGGGCCCCGAAAGTCTCGGCCGGCACCACTCCATTCAAAATCTGGATCGTGCGGTCCATGATTTCACTTTCCGCCACTTTCACGGACTGCTCTGAAGATCCTGACCGTGAATCCAGCCTCTTGCCAAGCACCAGGACCGTGATCATGCCGACTACCCCGAGCGGGTAAGTCAGGGAGTAGGCCACCACCGGCTCGGCAAGCACGGACTGAAGCGCTTCACCGGTCAGTCCGCGCAGGTGCAACTGCTCCAGAATGGACGCCAGTGCGGGAGTGTTGGTGAGACTGCCCGCGAACATCCCTGACGAAAAGGTCGACGAAAGACCGAGAAAAGGCCGGAGCACGACCGTGATCCCTGCAGCCGCGGTCAGGCCGAGGAGTACCAGAGCGTTATCACGCATCCCCGTTCTCCGGAGCGCCTCGAAGAAAATCGGGCCACAGCCGATTCCGGTCGTGTAAACGAACAGCACCAGACCGATTGTGTAGATCATTTCGGGCAGAATCAGTCTCGAATCCAGCGAAGAGACCGCGAGACCCGTGAAAAGAACGCCGGCAATCCCGAGCCGCACACCGAAAATCGGCAGCTTCCCGATGAAGCACCCGATCCCGCAGACGGTGAACAGGAGAAAAAGTGGACTGCTCACCAGAAGATGAATGAACACAGGGTCAGCTCAGCGGTGCGGCTTTGAACGCTTCACTCTCCACTTCAGTCCTCTCGGCGGCCAGTTCCCATTTCAGGGGTGAACGCCAGAGGCTTTGGGAGTGAAGCTCGCGAACAAGATCCATCTCTGCCGGAAGACGGTCCTGAAATTTTTCAAAAAAAGTCTGATGAGAAGCGAGTTCCAGTTTCCACTCTTCACGGTCGATCGCGACGAGATCAGAAAACTTCTGGGGATTCATCATTTCAAGTCCCTTCCAGTTGAGGTCCTCAAATTTGGGGACCCAGCCCAGCGGACTTTCGATCGCATAGGCCCGGCCCCGGAGACGTTGAACGATCCACTGAAGAATCCTGGCATTTTCACCAAAGCCTGGCCAGAGGTACTCCCCGTTCGCGTCCTTGCGGTACCAGTTCACGCCAAAAATCCGGGGCGGATCCGACAGAGTCTTGCCCATCTGGAGCCAGTGCCTGAAGTAATCGGCCATGTTATAACCGCAAAACGGCAGCATCGCGAAAGGATCGCGGCGGACGAGCCCGACTTTGCCTGCGGCCGCGGCTGTGGTTTCTGAACCGATGGCCGCGCCCAGGAAGACGCCGAAATTCCAGTTGAAGGATTGGTAAACCAGCGGGATCGTCGTGGGACGCCTGCCGCCGAAGATCATGCCGCTGATCGGCACCCCCTTCGGATTGTCCCACTCCGAGTCCAGGGACGGGCATTGACTGATGGGCGCGGTGAAGCGCGAATTCGGATGCGCGGCTTTACGGCCGCAGCCGGGCGTCCACTCGCGTCCCTGCCAATCCGTGAGGCGTGCGGGAGCTTCTTCAGTCATCTCCTCCCACCAGACATCTTCATCCAGAGTCAGAGCCACGTTGGTGAAAATCGTGTTCGCGCGGATCGCCGCCATGGCATTCGGATTGGTCTTGAGCGAGGTGCCCGGCGCCACTCCGAAGAATCCGGCTTCGGCGTTGATCGCGTAAAGGCGTCCGTCTTCACCGGGTTTCAGCCACGCGATGTCATCTCCGATCGTCGTGATCTTCCAGTCGCTCAACTCGTTCGGCGGAATCATCATGGCGAAATTCGTTTTTCCGCAGGCGCTTGGAAAAGCCCCGGTGATGTAGGTCTTTTCTCCATCCGGAGACTCGGCCCCGAGAATGAGCATGTGCTCCGCGAGCCAGCCCTGTTCCCGCCCCATGGCCGAAGCGATGCGAAGGGCGAAACACTTCTTGCCGAGAAGTGCGTTTCCGCCGTAGCCACTGCCATAAGACCAGATCGAATGATCTTCCGGAAAATGAACGATGTACTTCTTCTCGTTGTTGCAGGGCCAGGCCACATCACTCTGAAGGTGCCCAAGTGGCATCCCGACGGAATGCAGACAGGGGACATAGTCACCGTCACTGAGCACATCCCAGACTTTGCGTCCCATGCGGGTCATGATCTTCATGTTCGCGACGACATAAGGGGAGTCCGTCAGCTCGATCCCGATCTTCGCAAGTGGTGAACCCAGAGGCCCCATGGAAAAAGGCACGACATAGAGCGTGCGTCCCCGCATCGAGCCGTTGAAGAGATCCGTCATCCGAGGCTTCATCTCTTTCGGGTCACACCAGTTGTTCGTCGGACCGGCGTCTTCCTTGCGCAGGCTGCAGATGAAAGTGCTTTCTTCGACCCGGGCGGCATCACTCGGATCTGACCACGCCAGATAGCTGTTCGGGCGCTTGGCGGAGTTGAGTTTCCGGAGCGTCCCTGATTTCACCATGAGCGCGCAGAGGTCATCGTACTCCTGCTCCGAACCATCGCACCAGTGAATGCGGTCGGGCTTGCAGAGTTCCTGCACGGACTGGATCCAGGCACGGGCCTGATAGCTTCTGACGTAATCGGGAGTGGAAAATGACATCGAGAGTGATTCCTTCTTTGACGAAAAAATGAAAGCGCTTGAAGGCTCTCTAGAGCAAGCTGCAGGCCACCTCTCCTTGAGCCGTAGTCCACCAGGTTGGAACCACAAAGAAGTCGAACTGGATGGATGGGACAAATTGTCCGCCGCGTGGGACACTTCTGTTTGCAGTGTGAACTCAGCGTTTTCAAGCGGGTGGTTATTTCCCGACCCTCCCTTCGATGCCGGCACCGCTGAAATCCCTGTTGCCGCTCGCGTCCAAAAGCTCATTCAGCACCCTCATTCCATCGGTTGTCGCGAAAATCCCCACCACCCGGCACTTGCCGCCCTCCCATGCAGGTGCTACTTGCTGTGAGCTATGACCACTCAGCTTCCGAAGAAAAGTCATCGCAAGATGTGGATCAGTGCAGCTTCAACACTGGCGATCCTCGGAATCGGCATCGGGTATTTTCGCTGGAATGCCGGCACGGACGTGGCCCGTCCCCGAATGGGACCGGTTGTCGAGGCCGTGTACGGTCTGGGTACCGTCATCGCGCCGCAGACTTACCAGGTGAAAACGGCCGTCAATCAGGGGATTCGTGAAATCTACGTGAAAGAAGGCGACTCTGTCCAAGCGGGAGCTCCTCTCATCCGGTTCGATGATTCAGGGATCAGCCGCGCACCCTTTTCCGGAACCGTGACCACCCTTCCCTTCAAGCGCGGTGAAATCCTCTTTCCCGGCACGCCCGCACTGACTCTGGTGAATCTCGGAGATCTGTTTCTCGAAGTGTCGCTCGAACAACAGTCTGTTCTTCGCGTGAAGCGGAACGAGAAGGCTTTTGTGAGTTTTGAATCAATCCGGGGTGACCGCGTCCAGGCGAAGGTGGAGTCCGTGTTTCCACGCGAAGCCCAGTTCATCGTTCGAATCGTGCTCGACCGCTTTCCTCCCGGAATCCTTCCCGGCATGACTGCGGACGTCGCAATCGAAGTGGGCCGCAAGGAAAATGTGCTGAGTATCCCCCTCCGCTCGCTCTCTTCGGGCAAGGTGACTCTTCGCCGCGCAGGGAAGAAGATCAAGGAAACCGTTCAGGTCGGAGTCGTCGACGGAGAATGGGCCGAAGTGACTTCCCGCAATATCGAACCCGAAGACGAAATTCTGATCAGGTCCAGATAGCATGCTGTTTCTCGCACTCCGACACCTTCTGAGTCGCAAGCGTCAGTCCGTGCTGACGCTGACCGGAATCGTTCTGGGTACGGCTGCGTATGTGGCGATTTCGGGCATGATGCTCGGCTTTCAAACCTTCATCGTGGATCAGCTGGTCAACAACGATGCCCATATCCGGATCTCCGCGCGTGAAGAGCCCATCGAACCCCATTCTCTGGATGAAGACTTTTTCGGCCCGGAAGCGCTGGTCGACTGGAAAGCCGCTCCCTCAGGCCGCCGTGATAACGCCTACATTCTCTCCCCACGGTTCTGGACTGAACGCATGGACCGCATGCCTGAAGTGGCGGCTTATTCCCAGCAACTGGTGACCCAGGTGATCGTGACTCGCGCGAAAGTCGCCAAAGCCGCTCGCTTGATCGGCAGCGACCCCGCCCGCCAGGCGCAAGTGGCCAACATCAAAAACTACATGATCAAGGGACAGTTCACGGATATCGGCATCGGTGGCAATCGAATCGTCATGGGAGATGGGCTGCTCAAGCAACTGGGAGCAAGCGTTCCGGGAACCGTGTACCTCTCCGTGGGTAAAGGCCAGACCCAACCTTTCAAAGTCATCGGAAGTTTTCATCTCGGCGTGAAAGCTCTGGACGACTCCACGCTCTTTGGGGCCTTGCCCGATGTTCAAAAACTGAACGGGACACCCAGCCGCATCTCCGACATTGCAGTTCGCCTTCATGACGTGGAGGGCGCCCGGGAACTGGCGACCTCCTGGAACATCCTCAGCCAGGAAAAGGTCCAGAGCTGGGATCAAGCCAATGAAGGGATCATGTCCGTCTTCACGACCCAGGACATCGTCCGGAACTCCATGACGATCTCGATTCTGATCGTTGCCGGTTTTGGGATCTACAACATCCTGAATATGGCCGTGACTCACAAGCGGCGGGAAATCGCGATCCTGAGGTCCATGGGTTACGAGTCTTCGGACATCGTGGCGCTGTTCCTGACCCAAGGAATCATCCTCGGCGTCCTCGGGGGAATCATCGGCTGCCTGCTCGGTTATGGGGTCTGTGAAATCATGGCCAGAATTCCGGTTGCCGACCGAGGCCTCGGAGGCAATCACATGATCATCGTCTTCTTTCCCGGCATTTACGTGCGAGGGTTCATCATCGCTTTCAGTTCAGCCAGCATTGCGAGCTTTCTGCCCGCGCGCGCCGCCGGAAGGCTCAGTCCGATCGACATCATTCGCAGTGAGAACTCCTGAAATGGGAATTCTCCTCACGGACATCAGGAAGTCCTTCGGCTCTCCTCCCACTCAGGTGTTGAAAGGAATTTCGCTGGAAATCCAGGAGGGCGAATTCGTCTCCATCGTAGGCCGTTCCGGCTGCGGAAAGAGCACCCTCCTCTACATCATGAGCACGCTCGACCCACCCAGTTCCGGGACGGTTTTGATCGACGGACAGGATGTCAATGCGATTTCCTCACGAGAACTTCACCGCTTCAGAAATTTGAAAATGGGTTTTGTTTTTCAGTTTCATCACCTCCTGCCGGAGCTGAATGCGCTTGAAAACGTCCTGATGCCTGCCATGAAGGCCAATCGACAGGAGGAGCGGAAGGCTTTCGCCATCTCCCTCATGGAAGAATTTGGTCTTGGCAAAAAGCTCAAGAGCTTTCCGGGCCAGCTCTCGGGTGGCGAGCAGCAGCGCGTGGCGATCGCACGAGGGCTGGTCATGGAGCCCAGGTACCTGTTTGCCGATGAGCCGACTGGAAATCTGGACTCAGCCAACGGCAACGCCGTCATGAGCCTCTTCAGGAGAATCAATCAGGAACAGAAGATGGCCGTGATCTACGTGACCCATGACATCGATTTCTCCAAGATGGCTGAAAGAACGATCCAGATGTCAGACGGTCTGGTCCTGAGCTGACTCAGGGATTCAGGCGGGCTTCCCCATTTCGTCGAACCTCTATTGATTTCCAGAACCGCGCAAGGCGGACACCACTTTACGAGGCCCGTCACCAGTGGAAGCGGTCCCAGGAGAAACCCGGGATTGCCCGGCCCCCGGAACGCCAGACGGGTCACTGCGATCCCTCTACCTGCTGTTGACACGCGGGCTTGGAGCCGTTTAGATCAGAGGACGATGAAACAACGCATTCGACACCTTTTCCCTCATAATGCTGGAGTTGCCTCAGTGGGCCGAAGTGACTCAACAGGCGGTCATGATGAACTTGTTCCCCGCGGCTGGATCACGCCCCAAGGCGCATTTCTCAAAACCAAAGAACATTGGGCCAGCATCAGTGCCCATTTTCGCAGGCCGGATACCCGCTCGATCAGAAAAGAAGAGACGCCCGAAGAGGCCGAAGCAGCCGAGAAGAATGCCCACCTGGCTTACAGCGTGGGCTGGATCAGCGTGGGTCACGCCGGCAAACTGAACGCCATCGGTCATCAGAGGACCTTCCAGGCCAGCCAACACCCGGCTGTCACGACTCTTCGCAATCTGGTCGCCCCTTTGCCTCACCTGTCCATCCAGGTCGAAGTGCAGCTCGGAGATTATGTTCCCTCACGGGGAGTTCATGAAGACTTCGACCTGAAGGAATATGATTTGGATATTCTCATCAAGCGTGGACGACTCCGCCAAAAACGTTCATGAAAAGCAGGGAGTCCATTCGCCATTCGAATATCCTTTGCTCCTCAAGGATGAACCCGGCAGACACCACGATCTTCAGACGCCTGAAGCTTCGGGCCGGCAACTGCACTCTCAATGGGCAAAGCGAGAATCTGGGCGTCAGCCGCTATGAGAAGTTCACGGTTGTGACCGGCAAAGCTTCGACGATCAACACTTCACTGATTGCAATCTCACCCACCGCGCGGACACCGATCAGGAAACCTGTAGGAAAGCCTTTGCCTGAGCAACCGCTTCAGAAAAAAGTCGAGCCCCAAAAAAACTGAACTGAGAAGGCGAGAGCAATCGGGTCTCAGTGAGTCCGTGAAATTCACGGATTGGACCTTTAACGTCCTGCAGCGTTCAACTTCGCGCCCCATCAGCGCCCTCGCCGCTCTCGGTCAGCGACTTTCGGGTCGCGGGAAATGGAAATTTGCTGTTATAGATTTCAAAAGAGGCAAATTTCATGACCCACGCCAAAGGCTACGCTGCACAGTCCGCAAAAACTCCGCTCGAACCCTTTTCATTTGAACGTCGGGAACCGAAACCCAACGATGTCGCCATCGACATCAAATTCTGCGGAGTCTGCCACTCTGACATTCACCAGGTGCGCGACGAGTGGGGCGGTTCGGCGTTTCCCATGGTGCCCGGTCATGAAATTGCCGGCATCGTGAGCCGAGTGGGAAGCAAAGTGACGAAGTTCAAAGTGGGCGACGCGGTCGGGGTCGGCTGCATCGTGGACTCCTGCCGCCACTGCGCGCACTGCGAGCGCGATCTCGAACAGTACTGCAAGGAAGGCATGACTGGAACCTACAACTCCCGTGAACGGGATGACTCCGCGGCCACCCAGGGTGGGTATTCGGATCATGTGGTCGTGGACGAAAACTACGTTCTGCGCATTCCCGGCAATCTTTCTCTCGACAAAGCGGCACCGCTCCTTTGCGCGGGGATTACCCTTTACTCGCCTCTCATGCACTGGAAAGCCGGCCCGGGAAAGAAAGTGGCGATCCTGGGACTGGGCGGCCTGGGGCACATGGGCGTGAAGATCGCGCACGCGCTCGGCGCTGAGGTCACGGTACTCAGTCATTCGAACAAGAAGCAGGAAGATGCCAGACGTCTGGGTGCGGATCACTTTCACGCGACTTCGGATCCAGCGACTTTTCAGAAACTCGCGGGCAGTTTCGATCTGATCATCAATACGGTTTCAGCTGACATTGATTGGAATCAATATCTGTCGCTCGTCAATCTGGATGGATCCATGGTCGTGGTCGGAGTTCCTGAGAAACCCAACGCAGTCGGCTCGTTCTCCCTCATCATGGGACGTCGAAGCCTTGCGGGATCAGGTATCGGCGGAATCAGAGAAACCCAGGAGATGCTCGACTTCTGCAGCAAGCACAACATCACTTCGGACATTGAAATCATTCCGATGAGCAAGATCAATGAAGCCTATGAAAGAGTCACGAAAAGTGACGTTCGCTACCGCTTCGTGATCGATATGGCCACGCTCTGAACTGAAACCTTGAATGGTCGAAACGATCTGACCACTGAAATTGGAGTACCCCGCTGAAATGAGCGCTCAAACTGTCTACGAATTTTCCGTGAAAAAGATCGATGGCGCAACCGCGGAGCTGAAGGACTATCAGGGCAAAGTGCTTCTGATCGTGAACGTGGCTTCCAAGTGCGGGCTCACTCCGCAATACGACGCCCTTGAAAAGATTCATGAGCAGTACCACGCGCAGGGCTTCGAAGTTCTTGGCTTTCCCGCCAATGAGTTCGGAGCTCAGGAACCTGGGACCAATTCGGAGATCCAGGAATTTTGCCGCGCCAATTTCGGCGTGAAGTTTCCCATGTTCGAAAAGATCGTGGTCAAAGGCCCCGGACAACACCCGCTTTACAACTTCATGACGGAAACAAAACCTGAAGCGACTTCACCTGAGGGTCCCGCCTTTGAGGACAAACTGAAGAATTACGGCGTCAATCGCGCGAAGAAGAACGACATTTTGTGGAATTTCGAAAAGTTTCTCATCAGCCGCAAAGGCGAAATCATCGCGAGATTCAATCCCGATGTCACACCCGATGCTGCAGTCGTTACCGCTGCGATCGAAGCTGCGCTTGAAGCCGCGAAGTAAGGCCGATCCACTTTCAGCCACACGGGTGACATTCCTTTGGCAAGCTAGCCTCCGTTGCGCAGGAAAACCCTGACACGGTCGCAGTGCTCATTGAGCTGCACGGACTCCTCATGGCTGCCGCCCTTGTCCGGGTGAAAGACTCGAGAGAGCTTGCGTTTGGCTTCGCTGAGAATCAGTTCGGAAGGCCCTTCCGGCATCGGAAACCCGTTCTCTGAAAAATAGAGAATCGACGCTTCGATCTCGGGCGGGTATTGGCCAGCCGTCGGAACGCTCGTCGACTCCTCGCGACTGTAACTCCCCTTCCTGGCACCTTTGCCGCTGCCGCCTTGGGCATGCTGACTTTTGTAGGCCTTGGCTCGAGCTTTTTGCTGCTGATAGTGCTCCTTGCGGCGCTCACTGGCCTGCTGCTTGGCTGAAGCGGCGGCTTCCGCACGAGCGATGGCACGTGGATCTGCAGCAGTTTCCGCTTTTTCGAGATCGGATTTTCCAGCGAGAAAGTCAGGATGCTTTTCGGCCACGCAGAGAAACACGGCCCAGAGGTGTTTGCAGAATTGCCCTTTTTTCGCAGCCGGGCAGGAGCAGTTCGCCGAGATCAGCGGACTGTCCATGCTCTCTGATGTCAAAGTCACGCGAAGAGGGGGAGCGCCCCGGACATAAGCCTGAAGCGAAGTATCCCCGGCACTGGAAATAAAGACCTTTTCCTGCGCGACGAGCTTTCGCCCACTGGACTGAGTCTCCGGCTTGAAGAAGTTTTCAAAGGGTTCAACCAGGATATCGGCAGGGGTCATCGGATCAGAGCTCCCTGGAAAGTTCCGAAGGAAGCTCCTCTGAAGTGAGGAGCCCCAGTTTGATCGCCTGACGAGTCACTTCCAGAATGAGCTTCTGCCCCTCAGCATCAAGATCCGCATAATGAAGTTCGAGTGCTTCACGTCCCTGCGGGATTTCGCCACCATGGAAACACGTCACCAGGTAATTGGCCAGAGTCGTGGATTCAACCGCTCCCTTCGAAGTGGACTTCCCTTCGAGTTCAAGCGCCACCCGTAGGTTTGACCGGGCTTCCTGAAGCTGGCCTGAACTTCCGTACGCCACCCCGAGGGTCGCGCGCAGGGCTGAATTTTCTGGAAAAAGGGTCACGTACTTCTGGCCATGCTGCAACAGCTCAGCGAGGGTTCCGCCTTGCAGGAGCTGTTCGGCAATATCCACCGCCGAAGCCTCTTCAACGGGATCTTCGAGAAGTCTGCCCTCAGGGTCACAAGGTCTCCCGAAGTCATCCGTGAAGGTTCCATTCACATCGATCCGGGAAGGATCCAGCCGATTTCCTTCTTCGTCCACGTAGTCGATCATTTTTGAATGCTCTGAGTTCATCTCGACACTCTAGCATGACAGGGCTTTGCCATGCAGCGGTAATTCACCAGACGGCTTGCATCAGAATCCTTTCTAAGGGATCCTGAGCCCATGAAACGCAAGCTGGCAGCGCTCTTCCTTCACCCCTACTTTCTCTCCATCCTGACTCTCCTGATGCTGGTTCTCTTTTACTCCTCAATCAAGGTGACCTGGTTTTTTCTTCATCCCGCCAACCACTTCCAGGAGGCGGTTGAGCTCTGGGAAGGGTTTGGAACCATCCTGCTCGGATTGGGAGTTTTCCTGGAGGAACGTCCGGCGCTGCAGCACATTCTGGGCCTGGACCCCGTACGGGCTCGCAAGGAAGAAGAAGATGCGGTCGAAGCGGTCTGCCACGATTACGGGGTCATCTTCGTGATTTTCGGAGTGATCATTGAACTCTTCGCCTGGCTGGTGAAGATTCCCAATGAAGTGCTGGACACTTACGGCATCGAATTCACTTTCCTGAATGTCGCCGCCCTCGCGGCGACATTCAGCGCAGTGTTGCAGATCAAGTTTTTTTTCGAGATTCTGGCCGCCCATTTCAAGCGCAGGAAATGAAGAAGGCGCCACCCGGGAAAACCCGAGAGGCGCCTTTATTTTCACTTGAAAGATCCCGGCGAGGCCGAAGACCTGACGGCGATTCACATGTTCACGGAAGTTCCGATGATCACATCCACGCGGCGGTTGATCGCGCGACCTTCTTTGGTCTTGTTCGTGGTAAGTGGCTTTTCATAACCGAAGCCCTGAGCTTCGACCTGTTCAGCAGGCAGGGTCTTGCCGGCGACAAAAAACTTCATCACGGATTCGGCACGCTTCTGGGAAAGCTCCTTGTTCTTCGCTTCGGTCCCGACGGAGTCGGTGTGACCTTCGACGATGACCTTGGTCACGGGCACTGCGGCGATCATCTCTTTGACCTTCTGCAGGGTCTCGAGGGATGACGAAGTGAGTTCAAAGCGAGCGGTCGAGAACTGCATGCTCTTCAGACGGATCACGATCTTGTTGCCGTCACGAACCACTTCAGCTTCAGCCGGAGTGAACTCCGCCTTGATGCTTTCGATCTTCTGATTGAGTGCTTCATGATCGGCATACTGCTGATTGGCACCTTGCAGGGCCTGAATGCTCTGGCGATTGGCCATTTCCTGTGTCTTCACTTCCTGTGCGGTCACATCGGCCGCATTCTGGGTCTGCTGAGCCTTGAGGCTGGCATCCTGCAGGGAAACATCCTTCGCCGCGAGAGAAGCTTCGTTCGCGGCAATCTGCTGAGTCTGATCATAGATTTGAACGGCAGCGGTCTCGGAGGTCTGGGAAGCGACGATGGTCTTGAGAACCTGATCGAGCTTCTGGGAACTCTTCACGGACTGGGCGACTGCCTGACGGTAGCCGTCGGGATTGCGGCGATTGGCTTCAATCGAACGAATCGCGGAGTCATATTGAACCTGGGCGGCACTGTAGGTTTCAGGCGCTTTTTTCTTCGCGCCGTTGTTCTCGGCCTTTTCGATCGTCGCACGGGCCTGTCCGAGCTGAGTGACCTTTAGAGCGGAAACTTCGAGTTCGGAATAACGGCCTTCGAGTTTGGAAATCTTCTTGGCGTTTCTCTTGAAGTCACCTTCCTCGATTTCTTCGCCGAAGCTGCGGAGGTCCTGATCGGCAGCCGCAAATTCCTTGGGAAGCGCGGACTGGGCCTGAACGTTCTTGGCGGAAGTTCGCGCACTGAGAACGGTCTTGAAGGTTTCAGTACCGGTGGCACCATTGGTTTCGACGATCTTGAGATGCGCAAGCGCTTCTCCGACGTCAGCCAGGATCTTGTCAGAGGACTCACCTTTTTCAGATTTGCGATGAGCATTGGAGAGCGCAGTCTGCGCATTCTTGAAATGGGAGGGCGAGAGCAGGTCAAACTGTTTCATGCCGTCCACATGGAGTCTTGCATCGGCTTCAGAGAGCTGAGACTGGGGATCGGATCCAGACGGCAAATCGACTTTCTGAACGGAGGAAGCGCAGGCAGCGAGGACGAGAGACGCGAAAAGAGCGGAAGCGAGGATCATAGGATTATGGAATTTCATTCAATTCTCCCAAAGAGGATTCATTAAGGAACAGCAGACAGAGACACTATTTCGGTTGATCCAACAAATTAGGGGGTTCGACCCCTCAGTACAAGTCAGTACGCTCAAAACACCGAACTCATTCGTCTAGTCAATGGAGCGAGCTTTGGAACTGATCTGAAACGGACGCACGTGCGCTCTGCACTGCTGCACTTCCGTCAGGAAATTGTCCTTTTGCTGCCTGGAGATGCCGCGATCGTCTGAAAGTATTTTTTCAGCGAAGCGTGCAGGCGGCCCAACTCACAGGAACGCCAAATGCAGTTCATCGCCGCATGCGGCCCATGCTCACGTCAATCTCGCCGTCCACACTTCTGGAGTGGGCTCTCATCTGGGTCACGGCGACCGGCTGTTCCGATGTCAATCTGCATCATTCATCGCCCATTCCCAGCCGACCAGCGTCTGCCGGGCAAGTGGCGTTCACTTCACCGGGCGCGACGCAAGTGAACGTCAAAGTTTCCGCACTCTTTTCACGAGGCACACTTCAAGTGACCCAGAACCGCGCCCAGCTCGCGACGATTACCCTGACCAATGATACCCCGGTCGGACATTCCCTCGCGGCCGACAATGGCAGCTTCATCACGGGCACGCTCGATCCATTCGAGTCGGCGACCCTCAATCTGACTCAGGCAGGGGACTACGTCTACCGATGTCGAATTCACCTCGACAACGCGGCCGAATCCGGAATCATCCACGTCTTTGGCCCCCTCCCTGCGCCTGCCCCTTCGGCAACTTTGATCCCGGGCACTCCGACACTTCCAACAGTGACGATTCCCATTCCCTCGCAGCCTCAACCTTTGAACAACTGAAACATCAGACGAAAGGAGATCCAGACGGAGAGTCCGATCATGCCCAGGCCGATTGTCTTGAGTCCGATATCGAGCACTTCCTCTTTCAGATGATTTCGAAAACGCGCCATGAGTTTGAGAAGCAGACTGAACCAGCTGAAGATTCCCAGGCACACGCCTGCCGAAAACGCGACGGAGTTCTGGCGAGAGAACTCAAAGAGGTTCATGGAATAGAGGGTCGTGATTCCTGCAGTCCACGTCGCGATCAGCGTCGGGTTGATGGCAATCACGGCGACTCCCAGGAAAAAGGATCTTCGTCCGGACACGAAAACAACTGCGTCTTCTCCAAGTTCGGCGGTGCCCTCGCCAGAAGACCGGGCGTCTGCTGGCTTTCGCAATTTCTCAGAGCGGAAAAAATGAGATCCGAGCACGGCAAGAATCACAGCGGCGAGCGCACTGGAGGCGGGCGTGATGTAGCGAAACCTGGAGATCAGGGCGTTGAATCCCCAGAAGGCCAGAAGAGTGTAACCGCCCTCGGCCAAAGCTGCACCAAGCGCGACCAGCCGACCTGCGCGGTACTTGCCTTCCATCGCGTGATTGAAAATGAGTGCCGATGCGGGGCCCGCGATGGGAACCGCTGAAACAAACCCGAAAAGTGCTCCGAAAAACAAAGCATTGACCACCGTCCGTCAAAGTGGGGGCTTTTCATCCACAAGTAAAGTGAGATCGTGAGGAAATTGCACACCACAGTTTCGTTGTATCACTGCCTTACTTCCGAAAAATCTGCCAAGCTGCAGCAAGTATTTGCCGTCCTGCCGGATTATTATACTTCTCTGAGCCAACCCCATGGGCTTCGGAAAATGATGACTGGTTTGAACGACAGCACTGACCCACGGCAGGATGAAGACTTTCAGCAGTACCGCGCCATCATGAAAGTTCTGGACCGCGTGTTCGGCATCATCGCCGGATTCTTTCTCTGCTTTCAGCTGGTGAAATGGTCCCAAGGTCAGGCGAGTGCGACCGGACCGGCGGTTCTGCTGACTCTTCTGGTCCGCAATGCCACTCTTTCGCTTCTGGCGCTCCGGCACTCTGAATACCGATTTCGCTTTGAACTCTTTCGATTTCTGTTCCTCAACCCGCTGTTGGCTACAGCCCTCTACTTGACCATGAACGGCCCACTCTCCCCTTTCTGCATCCCTTACGCCATGATCTCCATCGGCATGGGTCCGGCACTTTTCGGAATGCCCGAGAAGCGCTGGCGAATCGGGGTCCAGATTCTCAATGTGATCAACTTTCTTGCCGTCAGCGCACTTCACCGCTACCGCGACCAAAGCCTCGGAGATTCACTGCAGATCAGTGCCCTCCTCATCATGGTCGGCATCCTGACTGAATACGTTTTGGGGATCCTTCGCAAATCGATGTACCTGCAGAAGTTGCAGGCCACCGAATTGCTGAGTCAGCGTCAGGAGCTCCAGAAGAAAGAACAATTCTACCAGACCTTCGTCAATCACTTTCCAGGGAAGGTCTGCGCGAAGGCTCCCGACGGTGCAGTCTCAGGATCATTCCCGCGGCAGTGAGGATCTTGCCTGCTTCCGGATAAGTGTCTGTCCAGTGGGCAGCCTCCGCCAGTTGTCCTCGAACGATCAGTTGTGATGAGCTCGGAGCTGTGCGGAATCTCCCGGCAGGACATGCTCGGGCCGATCCTGAAACGAAGTGACCTGACCATGCGCGAAGCCCAGGATCCAGACCCGGTCGTAAGCCCCTTGAGTCCAATCAGCGGGGGCATGGACGGCGCCAAATTGATGAGCAGTCTCAGGAATGCTGGCATGAGGCAGACAGATGATCACCGTCTTGTTGTCGTAAGCTGACGTTCCGAGAATTTCGCGGACCATTTCGGGAATCTGATGCTTGTTGAATTGAGTGTGAAGAGGAAGTTTGAGAGCCTGGGAAGTTGGAGTGAGAGTTTCGATGGAGCGGACTGAGCCGTCATCATGGACAGGACTTGCGGCGTAGAGGGCCACGGGAGTGCCAAATTTCGTGATCAGGGGGCTGGTCTGAAAGAAGGCGACCAGACCCTTGGCTCTCGCATACCCTTGGGGACTCAGGTCATTTCCCACATCGGGCTTCTCACCGTGCCTGAGAATCACCACTTGCGCTGGAGCAGCGAGTGAAAGGGTGGCCGTCAGGCAAAGGCTCGCGCAGGAACTGAAAAGAATCAAAGAAAAGGACCGGGCCGGGCTGAACCATTTTTTCATTTGAAAACCCCAAAGTAATGATGAAGAAACTCTCTGCGCCGACCAAGCAATTCCCAAGCCGGAAGCGACTTTGGGGCGAGCTCGTCCACAGGAGGTATCAGAGGGTTCCAGCCCCGGCAAGCACAAATAACGCATGTAATCATTACACTCTTGAAGCGTCTTGGGGTCGTTTTGGGGCCGAGCTCAAAGCGAAGGGACTGCTGCCAACGGGACTGACTGGACGCTGCTTCTCGAATGCCTTAGCCTTGAGCGATGCTCAAACGATTGAAGTCTTCTCCTTTAGCCCTGCTCCTCTGCACGGGACTTATGGCAGGATTGAGCTCCTGCTCGACTCCCTCAGGCACTCGAGACCCTGCTTCCGGTGCCGCCCCTTCAAATCCATTTCGAGATGACCGCGCTCAGTGCACTGATTTCAGTGAGGCCGTGAGTCCCGATCAGAACAAGGTGATCGGCGATGTGATGGCAGAACATGCTCACCGACTCAATCACGTTCTCTGGCACGCCACTCGAAATTCCTGGACCTCCCTCACTCCTGCGGAAAAACGGTCCATTGAGACCTTGTCGCCAGCGTGGGGAAAGAATGCGCCGATCTGTCCGCTGCCTTCGCCTTCGATCAGTGCCGCTGGGAACTCCACGTCGGGTGAAGAGTTTTTACTCATGCACCATCACATGGTCGACGCCCTGCGCGTTGCGCTCACGGGGTCTCACCTTTCCTGCATCGCGGGCTGGAGGGAACTTCCCTCGCCCAGAGATTCACTCTGGCCTGTGCCCAAAGGACAGGCCGGAGATTCTTCGAAGACTTCCGACACGGCTCTCATGATGGATGCCTGGATGAAGAAACTCGCCGCTCCCGAGTTTCTCAAAGGCAAATCCCTCAGCTTCGTTGGCACGGTCATCGAATTTTCCCTTCACAATCAGATGCACATGAGATGGGCCGCGATTCCTCGCGCTCATGACGATTTCTCCCCGCTCGATTCGCCTCAATCCGGACTGCTCGACACTTCGCCTTACGATGACCGAAAATTTCAATGGCTCGGAAATCCTTACAGCGCTCATGTCAATCCGGTCTTCTGGAAATTGCATGGCTGGGTGGATTCCGTCATCCCGAAATGGCTCGCAGCCAACGGGTATTCGAGCGTCTCCGCTCAGTGTCAGGGCGATCCAAAGTGCTATCAATGGCGGAGTTCCTGGGTCGGGGCTTCGATGCATGGGGACGCAGCCGGGATCCCTGGCCACGGCAATCACGACGGTCACGGCAGTCCTCGCTCGCTGCCATCCGTTTCAAAGGCGGTGGAACGCACGGTTGGAAAAATCTCCCGTTCGGCAGGATTTCAAAACAGGAAGTTTGATCAGTTTCATCAGCGCGCATCCCGAGGATTTCCGACACCTGGCCGAGCTCCCGGGCGCGATCAGACTTATGATGATCCAGTGGTGTTCGTGAACACTTTCGGTCCATGCAGCAATTGATCCTGGGTCTGATCCCAAAACTGCGGTAAAAGTGAACTCATGACAAAACTCACATCCGGAGTCGTTGGACTGTTTTCTGGAATGGCGCTGGTGATCCTGGCGGGCTACCTCTTCGTCGCAAGCGGAAGGATGCCCGTTGCCACTCGCGGGGAGCCTCTGCCGCTGGAACGCACGCTGGCCAGAACCGCTCTTCACGCGGCAATCGGAAAGGAAGAAGACTTGCCTGCTCCTTTTCCCGCTGATGAAAAGCATCTGGTCTCGGGTGCCCGAATCTACCGAGCCCAGTGCGCGGTCTGTCACGGCTTCCCAGGGCAGCCGCCCTCCGCCATTTCCAAGGGCATGTTTCCGAAGCCTCCTCAGCTCCTTCCGCCGGAAAAAGGAGTCACCGATGATCCTGTGGGCGAAATTCACTGGAAAGTGAAAAACGGGATTCGCCTCACGGGAATGCCGGGGTACGAATCCACCCTTTCGGAAACGGAGATCTGGGAAGTCAGCCTCTTTCTCCTGAAAGCGGATCACCTCCCTCCGGCCGCTCTCCAGGCGGCACGCGAAAAATGAGCCCCGAAACTCTTCGTGTGATTCACGCGATCTGCGTGATCTGGATGACGAGCGTCATCTGGATCATTCAGTGCATCGTTTATCCGAGTTTTGCCGAAGTGGAGCCGACGCGGTTCAAGACATTTCATGAATTGCACATGAACCGGATCACCTGGATCGTGGCCCCCCCGATGCTGCTTCAACTTTTCACCAGCGCGCTGCTCCTCTTCTTCAGATTCCCGGGTGGTTTTCTGGGAGAAACGCCGCCCACTCCCGGTCCGGACTTCGCCGGATTTCATTTCGTCTGCGCTCTTGCCCTGTTTCTCAGCACCTTCTTCATTTCTGTTCCCCATCATGATCAGTTGCAGAAGGACTTCAATCCCGCGTCCGCTCGAAGACTCGTGAAGTGGAACTGGATCAGAACCGGGATCTGGACCGTTGAATTCGGAGTGGTTGTCTCTCAGATGTTGAAGCAGCCAGGATAAAGGATTTTTTCAGGACCTTTTTCATCGCCGCGATCGTGACCCCCTGCCTGGGCTGGGAGGCCGCGCTCACCCGCGAAATCGCGCTCACGTTCGATGATTCTCCCGCTGAAGATTCTCGACTTTCGACGTCGGAGCAAAGGAGTCGTGAGTTGATCGGCAAACTGGAAAAACTGCACATTCCTCCCGTGCTGATTTTCGCGAACGCATGCAAACGCTCTGACTCCGTGCTCCGGCAGCTCCAGCTCCACTCATCGGCAGGTCACCTGATCGGAAATCACACCTGCACCCATCCGAGTCTGGACCAGGTTGGTTTTGTCCGCTACGCCGCCGATGCTGCCCAGGGAGACACCCTCCTGGAGCCGCTGCTCGCTCGTCAACCCGGTGAACGATTCTTCCGATTTTCCTTTCTCAATGAGGGCGAGGAAGTGAAAGTGAGAGACTCCATGCGCCAGTGGCTGACGGCGTATCATTACCGGAATGGTCTTGTTTCGGTCGATGATGATGATTACCTCTTCTCCTCCAAAATCAACCAGGCCCGGAAGCGCGGACGAAAAATCGACTACTCGAAAGTGAAGTCCCTTTTCATTCGTCATGTGACGGGGGCAGTGGAGTTCTATGATGCCCTTGCCAATCATCGCTCAACTCGCGCTCGAAAAGACCGGTGTCAAATCCGCGTACGCTCGGTTTGATGAAATCAATGCAGAGCCCAATCGAATCCTGGGCCTCTGATCCGGGGCTGGCTCTTTCAGCCTCCATCGAGTAGCTTTGCTCTCCATGAGATTGAAACGCACGCCGGAACTCCACTCGTTCTTCACCACTTACATCCAGGACGCGGAGGTCGACGCGGATTCACGAGCGGCCGGTGCCTTCATGGCGGTCAGCTCTCCCGAACGCCAGCAACAGGTCATTTCTCAGGCAAAGATTCTGCTCGCGGATCCTGAACTTCCGGTCGATGAACTCGGAAGTGAGGCCAACCGGTGGTTCGGAGACGCTGATGAAGCCCGCGCCTGGCTCAAGGAGCTTCTGGGCTCTCTCGAAGGAGCGAACTCAGAAGGAAGGCCTTCAGCCGCTTTCCTCGTCAAAGACAGCAACGGCGCTCAACTGAATGAAGGAGACTCGGTGCAGGTGATCAAGGACCTCAAGGTCAAAGGCGGATCCAGCGATCTGAAGCGCGGAACCCTGATCAAGAAAATTCACCTGATTGATGACATTGAGAACATCGAGTGCCGGGTGGACGGCAGCACCCTGGTTCTGAAGACCTGTTTCCTCAAAAAGGCATGATTCATTCGCGACACTGTAGTCGTGGGATCAATTGACGTGCTTTGCGCCTGCGCCGTGAGGGGCGGCTTGCTCGGGCGGCGTGAAAGTAGGCTGAAAGCCGCGGTCTTCCTTGGACTTCGCTTCACTCACTTTTTCAGCACTGAAGCCCTGCTTCAGCTCGGTGTGACACTTGTGATAATCCTTATAGAGATGATCGAGCTCAGCTGACCACTTCTTGTTGATCTCCGCGTACTTTTCCTGAGCGCACTTTTCATTGAGACCGCGCGAATTGAAGAGCACCAGTGCAGTGGTGTTGCCCGGGTTGAACGTCAAGTCATGCTCGAGCCCGTCCATTTTTGAGACGACGTAAGTCAGGTAAGTCATCTGTCCGGACGTCAGGCTGTTCTGCTGCTTCATGAGCTTCAGTTGCTCGCCGCAGACCTTCTGGTGACTGATCATGTCTGCACGCATCCCTCCGAAGGCATGCCGGCAGACTGCAAGAGGCTGAACAGCATCATCCGCCTTCACACTCGTGACCTCAGCGACGGAGAAGATCAAAGTCGCGAGGGCCACAGCGCCCAGGGAAGCACCGCCCAGAGTCGAAGCGGTTAAACGGAGTGGACTGAAAACGCGGGAGCGGATTGATTTGTACATGTATGCCCTCGGTTCCCATGCTCTCATGAAGCCGGGAATTTCAAACTGGGCATTTTTGACCTATTTGGAATCAGCCCCGTCCGGAGTACACTGGTACTGTATGAAACTCAGCTCCACCTTATCCCTGCCCCTTCACGCGTTTGCCGCATGCTTGCCGGGTCTGCTGCTTGCGTCCGGAATTTCTGAAGTCCGGGCGGACACTCGTGTCGCCAATTCCTGCAGCCCCCTGATCTCAACCGGTGCCGCTCACACCACCGGTGGCAACGACACCCGGGCAGGAACGGCCGACATTCAGAAAATGCTCCATGTCGCCTGGGCTTCGAGTGTGCATGACGCCTTGATTGATGCCGCCTTTCCCAAAGAATCCGCAACCTGTCGCGCGGACATGAAACTCGGGAGTCGCTGGGTCGATGGCTTCAACAATCAGGTCGAAGGCTACACCTACATGCATGCCCAGCGCAGAGAAGGTCAAAGCGTGGAAGAAGCGGCAAGCCTCATGCAGAGTTACATCGATGACACTTACCTTCAGGCAAGAAGCTTTGAGAAGATGAATGAGAAGATGAATGGAAAGAAGGATGACCAGCAGAGGATCAGCGAGACCGATGAACTCACAGGAAACTTCGCCGGTGTTCCCGGTCTTCGGGCTGCCATTCGCGAAGGGATCAGTCGAGTCTCCGAGGCAGCGGCGAAGCTCAATCCCCTCAACCGAGTCTGCTTTTTGCGGGGCGCCGCCCTGCACCCGATCATGGACTCCACCTCACCTGCACACGCGGGTTTTGCAGTCTGGGAAACCTTCAGCACTCTTGATTTCATCAAGTGGGTTTACAACCAGAGTCTCGGCGGACTGATTTATCCCGTCAAGGAAAGCGGCAGAGTCCAGAACTTTTTGATGCAACTCATTCGTCATGGCAATCTTCGGGAAACCGTCGAGGACCTGACTTCACAAAGTTTCGGCATTCCCCATTCTGAAGAAGACATGAGCGTCTACCGGGCCAGACCCGACCTGCGTAAACTGACCCTCGACCTCATGAGATCCGTGGACCTGGACGGAATGAATCCGCGACGTAGTCGTTCAGACTGATTCAGACGGTGACTGTCTCGTGGTAAACGGGGTAATCCGTGTAACCTACCGCACCTTCGGCGTAGAAGGTTTCAAAATTCGGTGCATTCAGCGGCTGCTTGTTCCTGAAACGCTCCGGCAGATCCGGGTTCGACAGAAAGCTCACGCCGAAACCGACGGCATCCGCTTCGCCCTTGATCAGAACTTCTTCGGCGGTCTCCCGAGTGAAGCCTTCGTTGGCGATATACGCTCCCCCGAACTCCTTCTTGAGCTGAGGGCCGATTCGATTTTGACCCAGTGACTCCCGCGCGCAGATGAAAGCGATCTTTCGACGTCCCAGTTCCCGGGCGACATGACCAAAGGTGGCCGCCGGATCAGTGTCTCCCACCGAGTGCGCGTCACCCCGGGGTGCGAGATGCATCCCCACACGCGAAGCTC
Organism: Oligoflexia bacterium; assembly: GCA_014378465.1. GTDB lineage: Bacteria > Bdellovibrionota > UBA1018 > UBA1018 > UBA1018 > UBA1018. Next base: position 45,711 of record JACMNQ010000026.1, read on the forward strand.
CCCAGACCGAAACCACCGCGTCGGTCACTTCGAGCATGAGCTCGTTGGGGGTTCTGCCGTCCGCTCCCGTCGCGCGACTTCGAGTCAGCGGAGCGAGAATGACCCGATTTTTCAATTTCAAGTCGCCGAGCGTGGTGGGTTCCAGGAGTGGAGACATGGCGAAGGTTCCTCAGTTCAGAGATGAAAGTTCAATCCAGATCAGCTTCAAACTCTACCCTCCAGGGCGCCCGATGAACAGGTGACACAATCGCAAAACAATGTTGCACAACAGGAACGATCTCATTTCAGCCTGAGTTCCCATTTCAGCCGGCCGACCACTCTCCCGTTGATCTGGATCTCGAGAAAGTGCATGCCAGGATGATGAACTCGAGTGGTGATTTTCTTCAGGTGATGACTTTTCACGATCGCCAGTTCGCCCCGCGCAGGCAGAGTCACCGTCCTGAGTTTGAAGACTTTCGGCGAGGTGCTTTGATTGGCCTTCACATAATGAACGATGTAGTCGACCACGAGTTTCTGAGGCTTGGCGCAAGTGGATCGCACTTTGAATTCAAACTCCAGTCGTTCGCCGAGCTTGAGGATTTCCTGATGGATCCGGAAAGCGCAGAAATCAAGTTGAGTCTGAGTGGAAACTCCCATGAGCTTCAGCGCCCCGGGATGACCGGCCTTGATCAGTGAACGAAGCGCACGGTGAACGATCCAGTCAATCTTCGCGGCGTGGGACTCTCCGTCTTTTTCTTTGCGCAGGCCTTCCTTTCGCCACCGGGCCAGAAGACGGACCACGAGCTCCGGGTGGTCCTTGGCAATGTCATTGAGGTGATTGGAAACACTCTTCCGGACATACAACTCAGGATCAAATTTCAGAAGTTCGAGAATTCGAACCGTGGGTGCGGGGTCGCGCACGAACTCATGAAGCTTTTCACCCCAGGGCAGTCGAGGCCTGCTGCCTTCAGAAGCCCAGCGCCGCACATCGACGTCCGGATCAAGAGCGCAGGCTTCAAGATAAGTCAGCGTTTCATTCTCGGCCTGAATCAGAAAAGGCCGAACCGCGAACTCTCCCGTGAAGTGACGGGTCAGTTCCCGCAGCGCATTGAGCGACTGAGGAACATGCGAAAGCCCATGAGTCTGAATGAAATCCGTGAAGGGCCAGAGATCAAAACTCTTCAGCTTCCCGGGACGCGCGGCCTTGAGCAGAATATCAAGCGCTTCAGGATAACTCTCCGGCAATTGGCGCCTGAGCTCGTCGCGGATCAGGCGCACTCGGGCTTTCATTTCAAGGCTTTCGAGCTCGCCTCGTAGTGCGGAAAATTTCTTCTGATCGAAGGCCGGATGGACTTTCGCGATTGCGACTCCCACCCTCCCAAGGAGTTCAGCCCCGAAGAGGTGCTTGAGGGCTGCCGGATTGTCCTCCCCCGAATCGACTGAGAGATTTTTCTTCGCGTCTTTCATGATAGCGCTCCTGTACCTGCCTCAGCATGTCTCAAATCAGCTGAAAGGACCGTAAAAACCGCACAATTTGGACTTCAAATAATACCTGACGCTATCAATGCGGAAACTTGAAACACGACGCGTGACCTGGGTGAGTCACTCAGGTAGCCCGATTGAAACGGGGATGCGAATCCTGAGGAGATTTTTCATGAAGAAGGCCGCAGTCCTTTTGCCCTTCTTTTCGATGATGCTGCTGTCCAGCCTCGCCCAGGACGGCGGAACCCGGGACATCAAAGCCGGTGAAGATGACCGCACGAGCTACGGCGGCCGTGTCGACTCAGAACTTTACGTTTAACTGATCCCAGGTGAATATTGCAAATCCTTCTCCCTGCTCCCGACTCCGATCACTGTGGCGTGCGTTGGGAACGACGCGGAACGTAATGTGAAACGTGCTGCAAAAGCCGGTGAAATTGAAACTCGCCGCTACCAGGAATACCGTATTTGAACGAATCATTTCTGGGAATGCACTCCCGGAAGGCTCAGCACTCCTGCATGAACTCTGGAGGCTTCGAATGCAACCAGGCCCTCCAGTGCTACGTCGTGAGAAGAAGTCCATCCATGATGTGTGATTACATCATCCCACCGACTCCAGCCCAGCTTTACTGAGCTTCTCGAACTGGGCCCTTCGGCTTCTCTGAAATGATCACGAGGCCAGCAACGCAACAGGAGTTGCTGGCCTTTTTCGTTTGAAAAAATCCGTCCTGTCACCCGTGGCAGAACTCCCCTGACAGTTTTGTCAGCTGACAAACAAGGCGGAGAAATTCCGCAGTGCTTTCAATCGGCCGGGTTTGGTACACACCCTGCTCTATTGGGATGCAACACCAACGCTCACTGAGCTTCGAAGAATTCGAGAGCTCAACGAGCCCACCCAGGAGACCTTCATGAAATTACCTCACCTGGCCCACCTGTCCGCACTTTCTTCCAAACTGGTCGCGACTCTCTTCGCCACTACCCTGACCCTGGCTTCGATCCCGGCCCTGGCCCTCGGGTTCGTCAGCACGGCGCACGCCGATACCTCACGCGGAGAAGCACTCCAGAATCAAGGAATTCGGCTGAAAAGTGTGGAGAGGCAACTCGCCCTGCAGGATCAACAGATCCTCGACTATTACCTCGCGGCCATCGACAGTGTGCTTTCTCGCTACCCAAGCCCCATGCCCAGCGCTTCGTTCATGTGCATCTCCGATGGTCAGAGCGGACCGTTTGAACGCTTCACGCTGACCAATACCGCGACAGGCGCAACGCTCGGCAACCCGACCACCCTTGACACTTGCAGGAAGCTCCTCCTCGTTCAGAAGTATGATCTGATCTGCCTCTCGAATGGCGAAAATGGACCCTTCGAAAAATTCGCGCCCTACGACACCGTACTCGGCAAATTTCTGGGCGGTCCTACCGCGTTCAAGACCTGTCAGACGATGGTCACCCGTTCCGAACCTTCCCTTCTCTGCACCTCAAATGGGGAAGGCGGGCCGTTTGAGAAGTTATCCCTCTATAACCGGAAACTGGACCGCGCGATCGGTGGCGGCACTCAGCTCGAGCAATGCCTGAGCACGATCAGTCAATGATGGAGGGGCAGTGACTTCGGGACAGTGATCTCTGCAGCCCTGGCCTGCCTTTGAAATGAATCAGGACCTGCCTCAGCGAATGAACTCGCGAGACGCAGGTCCTTTTCAAATTTGAATCATTCCGTCACAAGCGAAACCACGACATTGGCCGATGCTTCAGCGACTCTTTCGAAGTAGGACAGGTTCATGCGGTCCATCTTGTCACAGGCCTTGTGGTAGCAGGGATTGGCGTCTCCACCGAAAAAGTTCTCCGACAGAACGATCGCGGGCATGCCGTTCTTCCAGAAAGCGGCGTGATCACTGCGGTCCGTGCAGGCACTGGTGATTTCGAGTCCGGTCCCAAGGCGGGTCACCACTGCCTTGAAAGCATCCACCATGAACTTTGAATCAGCGCGGTCGCACGAAATGACGTGAAATTTTCCATCATTCTTCGCATTGTAACCCATCATTTCCATTTCAAAGTCGCCCAGAATTTTTGCCTTCTCTCCATTTTTGACCAGAGACTTCGCGTAGGCGGAAGATCCCACCAGTCCAAGCTCCTCTTCATCAAAGGCCACGAAACGAACGGTGTGCTTCAGGTCCTTTCCCTTCAGAAGCTTGGCGGTGGCGAGCATCGCGACGACTCCCGTGCCATCATCATCCGCGCCCGCGTTGTTCACGGAATCATAGTGAGCGGAAACGACCAGGATTTTACCCGAAGTCCCGACTCGTTCCGCGATGAGATTGGATCCGGAACCGTAGTTCTGCTCAGACACCGTGAAACCGAAGGATTCGAACTCTTCTTTCAAAAATTGTCGAGCGGCAGTGCGCCCCGTCTTCTTTCCGCGATTGGCGAGAACCGGATCCTTTTCACCCGAGAGCACGGTGAGAGAGTCAATCAGGTACCTGGTGTCGATCGTTGAGGTCGCCTCCAGCGGGGCCGAAAAGGCGCGCGCCCGCCGCGAATGTGGAGCCTCGCGGTAACTTTTGAAAGC
>JACMNQ010000027.1 GCA_014378465.1 Oligoflexia bacterium
GCCGGATCCAAACTTGCTGGCTCCGGATCTCTTCACGCCGGACTGTTCTGCGAACTTGTTGGGTCCACCCGCTCTGCCGGAAGTTCCATTTTCACGTTCAAATTCATCCGAACGTTTGCGATCTCCAAACGCTCCGGAAATTTTTGAAGCGCCTCGAGGAGCGCTGAAAAGGGGACGGACCACCTGGCGAGGCTTTCCGGATTTACGAAGAGTTTCAGCCAGCAATTCGCCCTCGATGCGTTCTTCACGACCGCGGAGGGGTTTGGCTTTGGCGATGTTGGCTTCGAGTTTCTTGAGACCGAGTTCAGGCTGCGCAAGCAGGGCGTCGACCTGGCTTTTGTCGAGCATCTTGTACTGACCGGGTTCAATCCCGCTGATGGTCAGATGACCGATCGCGGTGCGAGTCATGCGCTCGATGAGAAAGCCCTTCTGTTCGAAGAAAGCCTTGACGTCGACGACTCCGGAATTCAGAAACACGATTTCAATGCGGGATTTCGCAGCCATTTCCTGAACGACGCGAACGGAGTGTGGCTTCACGATCTTGCGGTCCATGCGCATGCCGCGTACCAGACGCTGGAGCATTTCATGAGTGACGTGACCACGGACTTTGACGTGATAGACGCGCGGAATGTCGTCGCGCTTCTGAAGGGACTCAGTCAGTGCGCCGTCGTTCGTGAGTAGAATCAGGCCTTCGCTGTTGAAGTCGAGGCGACCGATCGGAAAGATTCTCGTGTGAACTTTCGTCAGGAAGTCAGCGAGAGTCGGACGACCCTGCGGATCCGCCAGCATGGAGATGACTCCCATGGGCTTGTTGAAGGCCAGGTACATCGGTTCTTCAGCCTTGGCCTGCAGGAGCTTCCCTTTGACCTTGATGGCATCGGTTCCGAGTTCGGCTTTGTCACCCAGCTTGGCCACTTTGCCATTGATGGTGACGAGACCTTCGGTGATGAGTTCTTCGGCTTTGCGGCGTGACGCAATGCCCGTTTGAGCGAGGATTTTCTGGACACGTTCTGTCGACATAAGGCAGACCTGTAGCATATGATGTGGTCAAAACTCCACGCGCGAATTTCAAAGCTCATAACGCCGGAGAAAGGGCCAGTCAATGGCCCCTCTTCTGGCTTGGGCGCCCTCGGGAATGGCAGCACCCGATTCATCGGATTGGGGCCCACCCTTGCGGCCGTGCTGCTCATCTGCCTTTGCGCGATTTTGCTCTACGTCCGGTACCCGGGTAACTTCAAATCCTATGAAATGGGTCCTCCCGGTGACTTCAAGGTCTACCTCAGGGCCTGGGAGAGGGTTAATGGGGGCGAAAGCCCATACGTGGCCACCGACTTCTCTCCTTATAAATACTCTCCAGGGGTGCTGGGGCTGATTCAGGTTCTGCCGAGTGCCCCGGTGGATGCGTGGTTCGCTTTCAGCACTTTCTGCATCGTTCTTTTCGCTCTGGCTCTGCTGGCAGGCGCCAGATACCGGAGTTGGAAGGACGTTCTGGCACTCGGGACCGGACTCGGGCTGGCTTGGAAGGGGATCCTCGAAACCCTCGATTACGGCCAGATCGAGATGCTCATCTTCTCCATCGCGATCTTCTCCGCCGCCACTTTCGCGCGGTTCACGTTTTTTTCCGGGCTCCTTCTCGGGATTCTCCCCTGGCTGAAACTCCCTTGGATCCTGCTCGTGGTGCCTTTCGTGCTGGCCGCCAGCCGCATGAATTCGCTCAGTGATGCGGGTGAGAAGAAGCCGCCCGCCCGGAGGCTGCGTCTTTTCGTTTCAGGTTTCGTTTTTTCGTCCTTCATCTGGGGAGCTGCCGTTCCTTCGCTGGTCTTCGGTCCGGAGCGGGCGATGAGTCTTTCTCAGGCCTGGTTGAATGTTCTCAAAAAGCAGCCGCCCGAGCTCTTCGCAAGCAACATCAATCAGAGCCTCTGGGTCACATCCACTCGCATGCTGAGTCGCCTCTTCGGCGCAAGCGGTGGCCAGAGCTCGCTGCTCAGTCTCGCGATTCCCGCTCTGATCGCGGCGACGCTTCTCGGGCTGCTGATCCGCCGTCGTCCAAAGACCGTCTCGAGTCAGGATACGATGAGCTGGCTGACTCCCTGGATGATTTTCATCCAGCTGGTCAATCCACTCTCCTGGCGCTGGGGGAGCGTGTACCTCGTGGGCGCACTCTTCTCGAGCCGTCGCAGTCAGTTTGCGAAATCTCCTTTGGCGCGGAATTTTCTCATCGAAGGCGTTGCGGTCAGACCGCTCCTCTGGGGGGGGGTCTTCGTCGTGTGGGCTTTGCAGCTCAATCCGGTGCTTCGCCTGATGGGGATTCAGCACTGGACGGAACTGCATGGTTACGGAGTCGTCACGATTTACTGGTTTCTGATCCTGCTGCTCTGCCTATGAAAACGCAAGCGGACTGCCGAGCGGCTCAGTCGTCACATGGGGTCGGCATTGCCCTGAAGACGTTATTATCCTTGTCGATGCCGCTTAAAGTCAAAGTTTTGGCGTCCTCCGGGATGATCACTTCACCCTCGTAGGAAACCTCATCAAGCAGGGTGAGGTGCTCCTTCACGAGCAGCAGCACGCTGCCGTCTTCCCGGGGGGAAAGCGTGAAGCTGCCGCCCTCGCCCACGTCGCTGTCGACTCCGAAGGACCCCGCCTGCGCGAGCCTGCCGTTCCGCAGGATTTCCTTCTTTCCGGTGCCCGCGGCTTTGAAATCGAGTCCGGACTCACGGTCATGCACCGTGATGATTGAATACAGGTCGGCTGGAAATTCAGACGAGTCGTGGACTTCAATCTGAAGGGTGCTGATTTTCTGATGGGGATTCATCCGGAGGTGAGTTCCCGAATAGATTCGGGAATAGCACTGATGAAGGGGACGAGCTTCCGGCGGAGTGGCCCGGCTCGAGGCGATTGTTCGTCCGGTGCTTGCACAACCTGTGGCGAGGACGCTCAGACTCAGGACCGACAGCATGGAGAACGAAATCTTCTTCATGCAGACCCATCGGCAGCCGGGCGTCAAAACTTTAGCGGAAAACCCCGTTTCGGCTTCATGCGAAACTCGCTGAGCCTGGGTGGGCATTGACTGAGGCATTGACTGAGGCGTGTCAGCCGGTACGCTATTGGGAGGGGTTTTCAAATGGGAAGCATCACTAGCGCGTTCACTCTTTTTGCGGCGGCCAGCGGCCTCGCGCATCCTGTCTCCGCGCAGGAACCGGTTCTTCCCTTCAAAAAGTCGCCTCTGGCTCAGACCTACCCTCGCTGCTCCGAGAGCAACAATGATGTTCCAGCCGGATACAAGCCCGCGGATCGGTATGATTTCAGCCAGATGAAGCAGGCCCTGCACGTGGCTTTGGGCCGGGAGTTTGATCAGAAGATCCAGAATCCGGCGTTTTATGCGCAAGTCCGGAAGAGCTCAACTTCACTCGCTCCTGATTTTGATGAGAAGGAAAGATTCTATCTCTCTCAAGGTGAGAAGATGCGAGCCGATGGAGCGAGATTCATCGATTCATTCTTCAAGTTTGAAGGGGAGTGCGGTTCGGACTCCTTTCGCTGCAGACAGAATTTTTTCGCTGAAATCAGCCAGATCGTTCCGATCGCGGAATGGAACTACCAGGTCCTGAAAGGCACTCCCGAGCATGCACCGGGTCTCAGGGCTTCGACGAATGTCTCGTCGCTCGGAGCAGCGCTTTTTCTCGCGATGAATCCTTCGGCAAGTCTCTTCTGTGGTTCCTCGACCGCCGCGAGTTGGTCACACTCGACCGAAATTCTTCCGCTCGAGCGCCCCGCCTCCGCGCAATCTCGGAAGAAGCGTGTGGTTGCCCTGAACCCATGTGAAGTTCGGGAGCATTTTGAAATTCCGATGAATTCGTATTTTACTCCCGGAAAGTCAGTGCTGACGGACAATCAGAGGAGGGCCTTTGATCATCAGTTTCGAGATCGCCTTCGCCAGTTCGATGCGGGCAAGGCAGCGAGTACCGGATCAGGATCCGGCACTCAGAGGTTGCTCGGCTGCGCGGTGAGCGGCTCGGCTTCTCATGCCTACGATTCTTCGCGATACAAGGCCAGAGCTCTGGGCAAACGCGCTAGTCTTGAGTTCGCCGAGAAACGGTTCTCCGTGGTCGCGCACCGGGCGAAAGAAGTGATGGCACAGGCAGCGATGACGTCACCTGGACCTCAGAGTTCAGAGGACGGTTATGCCAATCGCTTCGTGCTAGCCGAGACGAAGCCCCGTGAGCCTCTCGTCAAGGTGGTGGGCCCCGAGTTTGATCCGGCAAAGGACTCCTTCTCTGATGTGAAATTCACGAGCCTGGATTCAGTCACGATCATCTGTGAAACCGCGCGCCGCAATCAGTGCGATCAGGCAGCACCCTCAGTTTCCCAGCGCCAGGACAGTGCGAAACCGGAGATGAAAGTCGGAAGTTCTGAAAGAAACTCAGGCAATGCTCCGGTCACCAGAGCCGAAGCAGGATCTGGCACCCGGGCAAAAGGCCTCAAGGGTTCCGAATGACGGGCTTTTCGAACTTCTCCAGGAGCTTGACCCGGTCGCGACCGAAACCGATCAGGGTCTGCTGATCGGTCACTGAAGCTTCGAGTTCCTCGAGATGCCGGAAGGATCGGGCGATGCTTCGGTAGGCGCCAGGCATCGTTTCAAGGTACTTTTCGGCGAGTTGATAGTACTGCTGGCGCGTCGTCACCTGATTGAGAGCCCAATCAAAGAATTCGCCCTTTTCAATCAAAGCTCCAGCCGAAAGACTCTGCCGGGTCGCGAGCTCCCGGAGCGAAGGAAAGGCCTGGATGAGGTCATTCATCTCCTCACTTGTGGGATTCTTCGCGAAGAAGCGGTGAAGATTGGACCTGAGGCGGCTGGAGACCATGAGCTGCGTGTCGGATCTGCCGGGGTTCAGCAGACCTTCTCTGGCCAGCAGGGTGAACTCTGCAGGAGTGGAGGCTTGAGCGAGAGCGGTTTCATAGAAGGTGGCGTAGTCGTTTGGATTCATTTTCTCTTTGAGAACCTGAAGGGCTCGGAAGAGTTCCGAACGGTCGTATTTTTTCAGGAGACTCGTGATCGCGTCGCGACTAACCTGCGTGGACTGCTTGCTCTTCGCGAGGGCTTCGAGCTCATTCTCGAGGGTCCGGCCGAGTTTTCCGGCTTCAGCCGACGCTTTGAGAGCGCCGGAGTATCGGTTCGCGAGCCCGGCGCCTTCGAAAACGATCATCGCTGCACCGATCATCATGCCTTTTTTCGCATCCGCCTTGTTTTCAGAGGCCTGTGAGGCACGTTCCTGGTCGAGCTCTGAGAGTGCGTGATCCATTTCTTCGTCAGCATAGGCGTGATCGATCGCGGATTCTCCGAGGCGATCCGCCCCGACCAGCAGGGGTGCTGCGGGTACCCCGGCCAGAGTGGCTATCAGGCTTGCCACTTGAACGGCCACTTTCGTGGCGTCCTTGCGCTGGTTCGCATTCATCTGATCCACTGAGAGCTGCTTGATGGCCTGACAGGCCAGAGGTGTGAACCCCGGGTCTTTCATCAGGAGGCCGGCAGCCATGAAAGGTTTGATGCGGATCATCTCCTTGATCTGCGTTTCCGTGGAATCTTTCGAATGATAAGTCGTCAGGTAGGCCTTGGCCGTGTCCACGACTCGGCCGCGATTGTCGTCAATCGCCTGCGAAACTTCCGCCTCCGTGATTCGCGGATAAGGGAGATGGACCGTGCCGATCGAATACGGGCGAAGCGCAAGCGCTCCTTCGAACTGGGATTGCAGCAGAAGTTTCTGCATCGGATCCTGTCGGCTCATCATCTGAGAGTAAATCGCGCGGTACTCCGCATAGTCTTTATGAGCGACCCCGATATTCGAGAAATCAGTCGGGTGCTCACTGCCGGAAGCGGCTCCCGGCAGGACCATCGTGCGCGCGGGTTGACCGTTTCGAGCCGGCACGACGATGTGGATTTCGTCGCGAGTCATCGCATTTTTGGCGAGTTTCATCAGCACCGCGTTCATGCGGTCGACGTACCCATTGAGTTCAGAAGCGATGGCTCCGCTTGTTCTCGATTTTGAGTTCTTCAGTTTGACTTTGGCTTGATCAAGAAGGTGAGTTTCCATCGGGAGAGTGCACGAGGCCTGAACCCCGGCCGGGTGACAGAAGTGCCGAGTCAGCTCTTCTGGAGAAGAGGCCGACGGATCAGGATGGGAGTAGCGACTGTGCAATTCGACGTAGGTATTGAAATTGTTTCTCAAGCCCTGGCGGAAGAGTTCACCCCGAAAGCGTTCGGGCAGCTCTTTTGGATCCTGAGGCCTGGAGGCGAGGGCGCGCAGTACGGTCCCTTCGACGACTTTCATCCCGGGTGAGATGAACTGACCGCGGCCGTTGTCGAGAGTGAGTCCCCCTCCACGTCTCTTTTCAGAAGGATTGTAATTTTTCTGGTCTTCAGCGATGGCAAAGACCCCTGAGTACGAGTCGTCATCCATCATCTGGAGGACGTCCACGAGGGTGTCGAAATTCTTGAAACCTGCAAGCAGGTCGACGGAATAAGGCGAGCAGACGGGCTGTTCAGCCGAAGCTTTCAGCAGTTTCGCAGCGATCGGATTGGAAGTCGTGGGATCCACATGACAGTTTGGCGAACTCAGAATGCGCTGGATGCGGTAATAATTGGCCAGCTGGGTCTGCATGCGGGTCAGGCGTTCGAGTGCTTGAGCGGGCACGCCCTTCGTGGTTCTGGCGTCAGTGAGGGTCTTCAGGATTTCATCTGAAAGGGCCGGGATCAGGCTGGGGTTGGCGATGGCCATGGCGACTTTTGCCTGCAACTGGGCAACCCGAGAAGCGTCAAAGGGCATACCTGCGCCCGGAGCCGCTTCCGCCCTTGAAACTGGGTCGACCGCGCTCTGAATGAACGCAGTGACGACTCCGATGACCACGAAGACCAGAATGGCCTGGATCGAGTCTGTATAAGATGACTTCCTGCTCCGCACTCTGAATTTCCTTCAGTTGACCTTGGACTCATCGACTGGTCCTGGGACAAACTTGAAGAAAGGGAGACTTAAACTTCGGGGCTGAGGTCAGGTTGCTCCGGACTGTTCATCGCGGCACCGTCAAGTTCCTGATTGAGGCGTTCCATCTCTGCCGGAGTCAGCATGCCTGAGGCCCTGCGCTTGGAAAAGTCCGCTGCTTCTTTTTCCGCCGCCTTGCCTTCTTCGATCGAAGGAGTCGAGGTCTGGATCGCATTCACGCGGTCACGGATGTCCTTCAGGAACTTTTCATCTTCCTTCGGGTCATAGTTCAAGCGAGTGCTTCCGTCAGACTTCATCTCGGCGACCAGGCGACGCATTTCCTTCACGCGTGGATCTTCGTCATCCGGATTTCTGGACTGCGAAGCCGGAATCATCTGCTCCAGCTCATGGAGAGACGGCATTGCCGCCAGGTCCTTCAGCCCAAAGACTTCGAGAAATTCAGGGCTCGTGGAATAGAGCATCGGACGCCCGACGAGTTCGGAGCGGCCGGAGATGCGAATGAGTTTCTTTTCCATCAGGCCGCGCACGAAATGAGAGGAGTCCACACCACGGACTTTGTCGATCTCATCTTTGAGCACCGGCTGACGGTAGGCGATGATGGCAAGAGTTTCCATTGCGCCTGACGACAGGCGATGCGTGGAGACTTTGGCAAGCTTCTTGGCCAATGCCGCACGTCCCGCTTTGGTACGGAACTGAAAGCCGCCGCCGATTTCAACGATTTCGAAACCGTGGTGAGTTTTCTGATAACGATCGCGAAGCGAGGTGAGCGCTTCCTGAAAAATGGAGTGAGGCATCTCAGGTCCGAGAAGCTCACGGAGTTTTTCGGTGGAGACTGGCTTATCCATCATGAAAAGGAGCGTTTCAATGCAGGCTTCCATCTCGCTCATGTCGAGATTGCCGTTTTCATCAGACTGGGGCAGGGAAGGGAGAGCAGCGCGGAGCTCCTCGTCCATTTCTTCGCCTTCGGCCGCGAGCGCTTCGATCTGCTCATTGGCCTGCACGGCAGCCAGTTCAAGATCTTCAGCGATCTGTTCAGCCAGTCTTTCGGCGGCGGCCTGAGCCTGAGCCGGTTCCATGTCCTTGAGGTTCTGCGTGAGTTTGTCTTCTTCGACGGCCATGGCGGCGCTCAGGTTGGCAAAAGTTTCTTCAGTCTCTTCCTTGCTCATCTCGGCGGGCTCAGGAAGCTCGGCATCGTGATCGGTTTCAGATTCTTCGATGACCTGTTCAGCGTCTTCTTCGTCATCCGCAAGATCGAGATCTTCGTCCGCGATTTCGAACTCGGAGTCATTCTGAGCGGCGGTGATGTCGTTGGTGCAGATCGAGAAAGGGTCGGAAATGAAAGTGACGGTGCCGGAGTTCGAAGCGGGAGCCGAGCCTTGGGTCGAAGTTTCAAAAGTGGCGGATGGACCCGTGTCCTCGTCCGATTCTTCATCTGATTCAATTTCCGCGTCAGGAGCCCATTCTTCGAGCGCTTCTTCGAGTGAACGTTCAATCGGAGCGGCTTTCAGGGAAAGGTCATTGGCCGAGGGCGCGATCACGGTGTCTTCGGAAATCTCGGAAATTGCCAAAATTTCAGAAACCTGTGCTGTTTTGGAGTTCTTGTTCTTGGAATTTACGTCAGATCGCTTCTTGCTCATGTGTGTCCATTTCATTTGAGGCACTGGATGGAATCGGGGCTGAGATTCAGGCTCCGGTTCAACTTCAATTTTAACTTTAACTTTAACTTCCGTGAACGTGTTCAGGGATGGAGTCGCCGTCACTTCCAAGTTCAGAAGCGGGGATTCCATTGAGGTGAGGTGCTTCACCGGTGGAGTCTGAGTCTCCTGCGGCAGGTTCGCCGGTAAAGCCGGCAAGATCAAACTCTTCTCGCTCGGCGTGACTGAGGACATGGTTGTGAGTGTCCCCGGAGGCGTGGGCAGCGGCGACGCTGTCCTGGACCTTCTGAGCGACATCATCAAAGCCCGAAGCCATCTGGAGATCAAACTGCTGAATACTTTCCAAAAGCTCGACATAAATCGCTTGATAAACTTCCTCCTGGTACAGTCTCATTTTTTTGAGACGTCCAAGCTCAAGCGACGCCAGAAACGTCGCGACAATTTCAGGTTTCGATGCGACCGCTGACATCAGCGAGCGCATTTCAGTCATTTTGCCCAGCTCCAGGCGGCTGGCGAAATCCATGATCTTGTCCGTGATCGAGACTGTTTCTTTTCTCAGGATCTGCGTGCGCTTGCGTGCGCGAGTCAACATGTCCTGATAACTGAGTGCCAGATCCGTGATCTGCATCTCTTTCCAGATTTTATCAATTGGCGCCTTGCGATTGGGGCGGACGAAGACGTCCTCGCCCAGTCGAGGAAGCTGCGTGAGGTCTTCGCCGGCCTGGCGAAATCTCTGATGTTCCAGGAGCTGACGGATGAGGTCTTCCTGAGACATCTCGGCGTCCTGAATGACATTGCCAAGCGCGTCGACTTTGGGTTCCTGGGGCAGGAGGGACTTGCTCTTCCAGTGAAGCATCGTGGCGGCCATGACCAGAAATTCGCTGGCGATGTCAAAATTGAGTTCCTGCATGAGTCGCACGTACGCGAGGTACTGGTCCGTGATGCGGCCAATGGAGATCCTGGAGATGTCGAGCTCATGGCTCTGAATCAGATAGAGCAGGAGATCCAGTGGACCTTCGAAACTCTCTAATCGAATTGTGATCGGCACACGATTGGCCAAAATGCATCCCCCCGGAAGCGCTCAAGTGTCAAAAATTTGTGATCTGCCCGCATCATAACGAAAACTTCTGATTAGGCAAGTAAGGCGGGCGGTTAAATTGGGGGCTCGGCGCGTTAACGAACGCTCCGGTGCGTGCGGCTGAAACGCCACGACTGGCGGAGCAGGCGGAGGTTTAACGCTCTGCTTTAGATTTGGGTCCTCAAAGGTCGCGCTTGATGAGGGAGCTTTTGAATCGGCTGAAGGAAAAGCCCGGGCTCGCGGCGCTGTCCACAGGGATGCTGTCGATCGATTGATAGACCGCTTCGAATTTATTCGCGATGGCCGGGCTGTCCATGACGATCCCGATCTCACTGTTGAAGTAATAGGACCGCGGGTCGAAGTTATAGGAGCCGACGTAGGTCCTGGATCCATCGATGATCGCCATCTTCATGTGCAAGGTCTGTTCGCCCAGCTGCTCGCGAGCCGTGACACCGTATTTCGCGACTCTGGCAATTTCGCCGCGGCTGAGAGCAGCGATCAGACCTGCCTCGTCATCCATGGATGTGACTGAATTCGTCATGAACTCCACGGGAATATTTTTGTCGGATCGGAGTTGGGCAACGACCTTTTCCGTTTCAGGAGTGAAAATGAGATAAGGGGCGATGATCTTGACCGACGAATTGGCCGCAGCGATCATCGACCAGAGGTCATGAGCGATTCCAGCGCCGTGTTTCTTCTTTCCGGTGGCCGGGTCATGGAGGAACCGGATGTTGTCCCGATCAATCAAGTCCGTGTCCTGAGTCAGAGTGGAAAGAATGGCTCGAATCGGCTCGGACGAGTAATCTTTGTCTGAATTCTTGAGCTTCTCATCAAACCATTGAACCGTTTGTTCCATTTCGTCATCGTCAGCCTTCAAGTTCCGCGCTTTTTTCACGGAGGGCTGGGAGAAGACTTCGTCAAAATAGTCGCGGACATCTGAAAGGACGGAATTTTCGTCGGCGGCCGTGATCATGACGTCGATATCGTTGAAAATGCCATCTTCTTCAAAATAATCGTCCGCCATGTTGCGCCCGCCAAAAATTCCTTTCTGATCATCCACCAGCAAAAGCTTGTCATGCATTCGGTAGCGCAGATTTCTGACGGGACGCTTGAAAGCCTCAATCAGCGGCACTCCCAGTTTTTGGAAAGGGGCCGGGTGAAAAAATTTGAGTTCGACTCCGGCATCATCGAGATAGCGAAGGGTGCCGGAGTCCAGAGGCGACATGCCGTCAATCAGGACTTCGACTTTCACGCCTCTGTGTGCCGCGGCTGCAAGCTCCGCAAGGTAAGTTGAGCCAACCCGATCCGTTCGAATGAAGTAATAACTCGTGGAAATTCGCGTGCGCGCGTTTCTAACAGCATCAATGCGGGCCCAGTAGGCGGGCATGCGCTCCCGCAGGATCTTGACTGTGTCGGCAGCTTGGCTGGAGGCGGCTGTCATGAAAAGAAGGGGAACGATCACTTTCAAGGTGGTTTTCAAAAACTTCAAATCAAACAGTTTCATGGTAAAACGTCTCCCGGCAGACTTGCGGCATGCGAATGACATTCGAGCCGCGGCGAGACCGATTGCAATGCCCGGACCTGCGCTGAGCGGGTCCTGTTTTTGAACTGAGGTCGGAAAACTGTCCACCGACTGGACGGGCGTTCACTGGGCGTTCACTGCGAGTTACAGCAGTGTGGCCAAGAAACTCCAGCACTTATCTGGAACTGGGGCTTGGGCTGGAAATGAGGCTTTGGAGGGTCACAAGTTTTCCGACCCCAGCGTACACCGTGTACGCTCACTCCTGAATTTGTGTCTTCCGAAGGACCCGTTGTCTTGAACAGGCGGTAGTTCCGCAGGCGCTGGAGTTACAAGACGCGCGAGTTCGAGCATTGAAACCGGCTCGATAACTGCACAAGTTTTCTGGGGTCAGCGTACAGGGTGTACGCTCGGCTCTGGCTTTCATTGCGCATGAAAACCATTGCGCATGAAAACCATTGCGCATGAAAACCATTGCGCATGAAAACCATGTTGCAGGAAAGACTTCACTCCAGTCATGCCAAACCCTCAACACTATGCTCGTTTTCTGAATCGAGAATTACAGAGACGGCGATCACTCGACCCCTGCTATTCGCTGAGGTCCTTCGCTAGGGAGCTGAAGCTGAGTCCCAGCTTTCTGAGCGATGTGCTGACGGGCAGGCGGGGACTTTCCCCAGGCAAGGCAGGGGCAATTGCACAAATTCTCGAGTTTACACCGGCAGC
>JACMNQ010000028.1 GCA_014378465.1 Oligoflexia bacterium
CAAGGCCGCCAAAGATGCACAAGTCCCCGGCGGCCAGGCGCTCGCCGTGGACCGTGATGTATTCGCTGAAGCCGTGACGAAAGTGATTCACACGCACCCGAACATCACGCTCGTGCCCGGTGAAGTCACCGCTCCCTTTGACGACATCACGCTTTTTGCCACCGGTCCCCTCACTTCCGAAGCGCTCACGCAGTGGATCGCGAAAGCGACCGGAGCACAGGATCTTTACTTTTACGATGCGATCGCCCCGATCATCGATGCTCAAAGCATTGATCGCACGAGCGCATTCCTCGCCAACCGCTACGACAAAGGCGAAGAAGAAGCCTACTTGAACTGCCCGATGACCGAAGAAGAGTACAATGCTTTCTATGACGCTCTGATGGCTGCGGAAAAAGTGGAACCCAAGGCCTTTGAAAAATCAAAGTTCTTTCAGGGTTGTCAGCCGATTGAAGCGATTGCGGCGACGGGTCGCGACAGTCTGCGTTTTGGACCGATGAAGCCAGTCGGACTCACGGATCCTCGCACGGGCAGACGTCCCCATGCCGTGATTCAGCTCAGACCCGAGAACAAGTCTCTCACTGCCTACAACATGGTCGGCTTTCAGACGAAACTCAAATATGGTGAGCAGGGAAAAGTGTTCAAGCACATCCCCGCTCTGAAGAACGCCGAGTTTCTGCGCATGGGCTCCATTCACCGCAACACTTATGTCTGCGGACCACGTGTTCTGAGAACGGATCTATCGTTGAAAGGTCATCCAAAAGTCTATCTGGCCGGGCAAGTGACCGGCGTCGAAGGGTACCTCGAGTCCGCTTCATGCGGGCTGCTCGCAGCCACTTTCATCTACCAGAGAATTCGAGGTCAAGCCCACGAAGCACCTCCAGTAAACACGGCCATGGGCTCACTCCTCCGCTTCATCACGGCAAGTGATGCCAAGAATTATCAGCCGAACAACGCCAACTTTTCGATCTTTGATCCGGCCTTCTTTGACGGAATCGTGGGCATGAAACGCGACGAGTCCCGCAAGGCCATGTCAGTCCAGGCCTACGCCCAGTTCAGCAGATGGTGGCAGGCTCGTCCTTCATGAGTCAGTGGAGAGGGCCTTTTCTCATTGCAGTGGCCGCGCTGCTCTGGGCGACCGATGCGCTTTTCCGAGTGCGTCTGGTCAACACCCTCCATCCGACTTTCATCGTGTTTTTTGAGCATCTCGTTTGCGTGACGGCACTTCTGCCCTGGATTCTGCTGCGCAAGCGCAGGGAAATCTTTCAACTGAATTTCACACAGTGGTGTGCCGTCACTCTGATCGGCATCGGCGGTTCGGCGATCGCGACGGTTTTTTTCACGGCGAGTTTCAAGTACGTGAATCCTTCCGTCTCGATTCTCCTGCAGAAGCTTCAGCCCGTCTGGGTCACACTGCTGGCAATCCTGCTTCTCAAGGAGCGACCGCAGAAAGGTTTCTTCTTCTGGGGGCTTCTGGCACTGGCGGCTGCCGTCGTCCTGAGTTTTCCAGATCTCAATTTCAACTTCATGAAAGAGGGCGTTGACCTCAAATCCAAAGGAGTTTCCTACGCTCTCATCGCGGCCGGACTCTGGGGAGTGGCGACTGTCGCGGGAAAGATCCTGCTGAACTCCATTCCGCCAAGTGTGGTCTCCTTCTGGAGATTCATCTTTGGCTGGATCACCCTGGGCATTCTGCTTCTGCTTTCTGAAACCTCGATACCCTGGGAAGTCATTCAACAGCCGGACACACTCCGCACGCTGGCCTACATGGGGCTGGTCCCGGGCCTGGCGGCCATGGTCTGCTACTATTCGGGCCTGCAGAGGACCAAAGCAACGACAACGACTTTCATTGAATTGATATTTCCGGTTGCCGCCGTGGCCCTCAACACCTACTTTCTGAGTATCCCGCTGGAGCCGGTTCAGATCGTGGGCGGAATCCTGCTCCTGGTGGCGGTCACGAACATTTCCTACAGAAACGGAGCTTCCCAATGAGCGCAGAACCACCGGTCAGAAAGCTGAATTCACACCTTTTCGTCTGCTTGAATGAGCGGCCACCGGGTCACCCTCGCGGAGATTGCAAAAGCAAAGGCTCCGAGGAGCTTCTCCTCGCTTTCAAGACCGAAGTCGCGAAGAAGAACCTCCGAACCGAAGTGAGGGCGCAGAAAGCCGGATGCCTGGACGTCTGCGAGCACGGCCCCTCCGTTGTGGTTTACCCGGACAACGTCTGGTACGGAAAAGTGCAGCTTTCGGACGTGGCCGAAATCGTCGAAGCTCACCTGATTCAGGGCCACCCTGTCGAACGCCTCAGGATCCCCGGCAAATAGTACCGCGCCTCACGCCAGAGCCGCCGCTGGAGCCATTCGAGTCCGAAAGCAGATATCTCTCTTGGCGGCTCTGACACTTCGGGGTTAAGATATTCGCATGGCCCCTTACAAGCGTACAGTTCTCCTCATCAACAAGAAGTTTCAGCTTCGATTCTCTCTTTTCGTGTGCTCCTGGGTTTTTGGACTGAGCCTGGTCTACCCGCTGCTGATTTACAGCCTCTACAATTTTTTCTTTCGCTACATGGCCGTGGATCCCAACGGTCCGCAGCTTGCGGTTCTCGAAGATACTCGCCGCCGCATGATCCTTCTGCTCGTCCTGCTTCAAATCCTCTTCATCGCGATCACTTTCCTGATGAGTCTTTTCATCTCTCACCGAATCGCCGGACCCCTCCACAAGCTGGGCATGTTCTTCCGACAAGCGCGTGACGGCAAGATGGAAACGCTGCGCTTTCGCGACAAGGATCATTTCAAGGAACTTGCGGAAGGTTACAACGAGATGATTTCCGCCATTCAGTCCGGACAGTCCCCAAAATCGGAAGCCTCCGACGCCGCTGCTCTTCATATTCAGAAGGCACTGGAGAAGCTTCCGGTCGGGCATCTGGACATTCAACATGAATTGACTCAGGCCCTGAACACGCTCCGCCCCACCGCTCCCTGAAGGATTCGCTTTCAGACCGCAGCTCAGATAGCTCACTTCTGCTCAGGTGCACCGTCATGATGATTTCTCCAATTCGCAATGACAGCCGCAAGTCCCTTCGCCACGCTCTGGGGCTGGCTTTGACCCTTGCCCTCGCAACGACTTCACTTTCCACTTTTTCCGCCGGTGCGGCCACGGCCGAAAAGGAACCCGCTCTGATCTCGGCGGAAAAGATCCATCCACGACTTCTGGTCTCCGCGAAATCGAAAGAAGCGAAGAATCTCAAGAAAGCGGCTGAAGCGCTCAAGTCACGGAAGTACGTCATGGTCCGCACTCTGGCCACGCCGCTCAAGACTTCAAACTTTCCGGACTATGCCCACTACCTGATCGGTGTCTCCTACCGCGAAGAAGCGACCTCCCAATTTGAGAAGAAGAAATACCGCGAAGCCGTTGAACTCGCGAAGAAATCCGCAGCCGCTTTTTTCGCGATTGAACCTGTGGAGCCCTATTCTCCGCTTCTCAGGAAAATCCCGGACGAAATCGCCTTGGCCGAAATCATCGGTGCCAATGCTCAGGTCCAGCAGAAGAAATACAAACCGGCCCAGACGCTTTACGAGCATGCACTGCAGAGGCTCAACAACCAGAACACGCTCTATCTTTTGTCACCTGAGTCCCTGGGCCTTTACGCCTTGAGTTGCGAGAAGCTGAAATCCACTCTCTGCACGCCCTGGATCATGCGCCTTTCCTCGCAATTTCCAAAAAACTCCGAGGAAACCAGAGCTCTGACTCGCGCATTTCCTGATCTGGGGGACCGCACCCGACCCAACTACGCGACGAAGCTGACTTTGACTTATAAAACAAAAGATGGTGACCAGCTGGCTTTCGACGAAGCCATGACCGTTTACCTGAATGGAAAGTCCGGTGACGCGGTCAAGGCATTCCAACTTTTCAACGACACCTTCCCGCGCTCGACTTATCGCTTTCGCGCCAAGTATTGGCTCGCCCGGAGTTACCAGAAGGAAAAGAACACGGAACAGGCAAAGAAACTGCTTTCGGAAATCTACCGGGATTCTCCACTCACGTATTATGGCCTTCTGTCTTCGCTCGAGCTGGGAACGCCGATCGCGAAGAGATTTTCCGCGGAAGTTCCTGAAGTGGCCGAGATTGATCCTTATGTCACTCCCGTCGAAGCGATCCGACTCAGACGTGCTCAGAAGCTCATCGCCGCTGACCTTGGAGAGTTCGCGACTCTGGACCTCAAGGAACTCAAGGCCCGGGATTCAGCCACCAACGAGTACCTCCTCTATCTCGCCGCACTCAACTCAGAAGCCGGCAATCATGTGGGCGCTTTCGGACTGCTGAGTGAACTGATCGCGCGCGGCTACGAGGGGATCTACTCGTCCTTTGGCCTCAAACTCGTCTTTCCAGTCGTTCAGCAGGAGTTGATCAAAAAGAACTCGGCCGCGATTGATCTGGATCCGATCCTGGCCCTCAGCCTGATGAAACAGGAATCGGCGTTCGATGCGATCGTGCATTCCAGTTCGGGTGCCTCCGGGCTCATGCAACTCATGCCCACGACCGCCGTGGACACCGAGCCGACCGTCAAGCGCTCCCTCCTTCTGGATCCGGACACCAACATTCGAGTCGGAACCAAATACCTCAAGAAGATGCTCAATCGCTATGATGGCAATGTGGCGATGGCTCTGGCCGCGTACAATGCCGGACCCGGTGCGGTGGACCGCTGGATCCGCGAAGGCAAGGCGAAGCTGGGTCTGCTTGAGTTCATCGAAGCCATTCCTTTCAAGGAAACCCGGGAGTATGTGGGTTCCATCCTGCGCAACTACTACTGGTACACGCAGAAGATCAAGGGCGAGACGATTCCCGATCTGAGCCGGTTCTGGGTCAATCCAAAAAACATGTCAGTACCCTCGGCTCCTGCCCCTGGTCCTTCAGCCGAACCAGCCACCCCTGGAGTACCGGCACCCGTGGCCCCTGATACGGCACCAGAAATTCAGGGACCGCGGCCCCGCGCGAATCCTTCCGACTCGCCAACGACTCAATCGACCGTACCCTCCGCCGGGCAAGAATGACTCAGTCAGATTGCTGACGGTCGATAGCACTATTCAATCCATTTCGAGCGTGTGCGCTCTGGGCGTGGGTTCCACCTTCACGCTGGAGACTCCGCTCACTTTCGGATTGCGATCAGGAAGTCCTGAAGCCGCGCTTCAAACCGCGAAACGGAAGTGCATGATGTCGCCGTCTTTGACGACATATTCCTTGCCTTCGAGTCGGAGGGCGCCGGCATCCTTCACGGCCTGCTCGCTCTTGTACTTCATGAGGTCTTCCGTGTGATACACGTCCGCCTTGATGAATCCCTTTTCAAAGTCCGTGTGAATCACGCCGGCGGCGACAGGAGCTTTTGAGCCCTTCTGGATCGTCCAGGCGCGCACTTCAGTTTCACCCGCTGTGAAATAGGTTTCGAGTCCGAGAAGATCATAGCCCGCGCGGATCACGCGGTTCAGGCCAGGCTCCGCCATTCCCATCTCCGCCAGGAAGGCGACTTTTTCTTCTTCAGCGAGTTCCGCGATTTCAGATTCGATCTTTCCGCAGATCAGGACAACCGGGCTCTTTTCGATCGCGGCATGAGCCATGAGTTTTTTGACGTACTCATTCGGCTCAGATGATCCGATATCAGTGTCGTCGACGTTCGCGACGTACATGGCTTTCTTCGCGGTGATCAGGTGAAAGTCATAGATGAGTGCCATCTCTTCTTCATCAAGACCCAACGAACGAACCGGCTGGCCCCTTTCGAGGCCCGCTTTCACACGCTCGAGAACGCCCATGACGGCTGAGGCTTTCTTGTCGCCGGACTTCGCGGCCTTGGCAGTGAGGTTGTAGCGTTTGGTCAGAGAATCCAGATCAGCGAACATCAACTCAGTGTCGATGACGGAGATGTCGCGGATCGGGTCCACGGAGCCGTCCACATGGATGACGTTCGGGTCAGAGAAACAACGCACGACGTGGGCGATCGCATTGGTTTCGCGGATGTGGCCCAGGAATTGATTTCCGAGCCCTTCGCCTTTGGAGGCGCCTTTGACCAGTCCGGCGATATCGACGAAGGTCATGTTGGCAGCGACCAGTTTCTGCGGCGGAATGTACTTGGCGATCGCCTGGAGGCGCGGATCAGGAACCTTCACGATTCCGGTATTGGGGTCAATGGTGCAGAATGGATAATTGGCCGCTTCGGCTTTCGCTGAAGTCAGAGCGTTGAAGATCGTTGATTTGCCAACATTCGGGAGACCGACAATTCCACATGCAAAACCCATAAGACACTCTTCCTTTTCAAACGTGTAGATTGATTCTTATACTGATTCGGGCTTTTCCGCCCGATTAAATTCATTCATCGCCTTGCGAATATTGCCGTCGATGACCCATTCGATGGCCTGAGCGGCCTGGTCCAGCAGCGGATCCAGACGTTTGAGCTCATCGTTCGTGAACTGACCCAGCACATAGTCGGCTGGAGACATGCGCATGTTGAACATGCGAGGGTGTCCCACCCCCAGGCGGACTCGGTAATACCCGATATTGTCGGTACCGATGTGCTCGGCGATCGACTTGAGTCCGTTGTGTCCGCCGCTGCCGCCGCCTGCCTTCAGTCTCAGCGTGATCGGAAGCAGATCCAGTTCGTCGTGGATGACGATGACGTCTTCAGGCTTGCACTTGTAGAATGTGAAGAGCGGGCCAAGGCTCTTGCCGGAAAGATTCATGAACGTCATGGGCTTGATGAGCAGCACCTGTTCACTCCCGACTTTGGCCTGATAGACTTCTGCCTGATTCCTGTCCACTGGACCAGTCGCCCTCCAGCGTTCCACCAGACGATCGATCGCGAGAAACCCCACGTTATGCCGTGTGGTCTCGTACTTCGGCCCAGGATTTCCAAGTCCCACTACAAGTTTCATCAGATGAAGAGGTTGCTCACGCTGTCGTAGTTGTGAATGCGGTAGATGGCTTCGGCGAGCAGATCCGCCACGGAGAGCTGAATGATCTTTCCGGAGGCCTCAGCTTCAGGTGAAAGTGGCACCGTATCGGTGATGATCACCTGTTCAATTTCCGAAGCGATGATTCTTTCGATCGCGGGCCCTGAAAGCACGCCATGAGTGGCAGCCGCTGAAACCTTGATCGCCCCCATCTTGAGAACGGCGGAGGCCGCTTCAGTCAGGGTTCCTGCAGTGTCGATCATGTCATCGAGAATCAAAGCATGTTTTCCGGCGACATCCCCGACGACGTTCATCGCTTTGGCGACGTTCGGTCCGCTTCGACGTTTGTCGATCATCGCCACCGCGCAGTCGAGGCGTTTCGCATAGGCGCGTGCGCGCTCCACGCCGCCTGCATCCGGGCTGACCATGACGAGATTTGTCGTGTCGGGCATCGTTTCCCTGATGTAATCGACGATCACGGGAGCGGAATAAAGATTGTCAAAGGGGATATCAAAGAAGCCCTGGATCTGCCCCGCATGGAGGTCCATCGAAACGACTCGGGTGGCGCCGGCGGCCACAAGCAGATCTGCAACAAGCTTGGCTGTGATGGGAGTTCTTGGAGCGACTTTTCGGTCCTGTCTCGCGTAACCGTAGTAAGGAATCACTGCCGTGATCTCCTTGGCACTCGCGCGCTTCAACGCGTCGATCATGATCAGGAGTTCCATCAGCGTGTCATTCGCGGGTCTGGAGGTCGTCTGAATCACATAGACGTCGCGACCTCGGACATTCTCACCAATCTCGACGAAAACTTCGCCGTCACTGAATCTTCTGACATCGGCGCGCCCGAGGGGCTTGCCCAGCTTCTTGCAGATTTTTTCAGCCAGAGGACGATTTGCATTTCCGGATAGTATGACCCAATCCCGCATTCGCATCTGGTTCGTCTCCCTTTGGCCGCCGCCAATTCTGATGGTCGTGATGTGCTTTGGGGATACCTTAAGCCCCCGAAACTCTCAAGGAATAACGCAAATCGTCAGGCAGGCGGTGGAGCAGTCGCTGCCATTTCTGGAAGATTTTCATACTTGTCAAAAAAAGCCTTAAGTTGAGGATATTTGGAGGCAGCATCTTCGACCGGAGTACGAAGCTCCAGGTAATTCCATGCATTCAAGAGGTCCCAGCCCGCCTGAGTCAACTCATGACTCGCGTCGACCCAAGGCATTACTGACAAGTCTTGAACCTGAATCAAAGCCAGAGTCCGAGTCAGTGCCCCGGAATAGTCGGCAAACCAGGTTGCATCCGGATGACTCCTTTGAGTTTCCAGAAAATGGGCGACCGTGTTGCTCATCACTCCTTCGGCCAAAGTGCTGGCTGTACGGACCTGAGTTCGCTCGACCAGGTCCACAGGCCAGATCTTCTGTCCGTGGACTTCATGCAGGTATTCCAGCAGGATCCCCGAGTCCATGATGAACCGAGGAAATCCCTGACTGGCCCCCAGAATTTCCAGAACCGGCACCAGTCCCAGAGGGTTCGCGGCAAAGAGCGCGGCGGGTGGCTCAAAAACATTCAAAGACTCCACTTCAACTTCGACCTGCAGTCTCTGCAGAGCCAGACGAATGCGGCGAGCAAATGGAGAACGCGCTGAAATAAAAAGTCGATAGGGTTTCATATCCCTGTTCTATCCACTAAAGTCCGAATGGGAAATGATTTGAAAGGGACTGGATTTGAAAAAGACACCCGATGATCGCGCGTCACGTTTCGAGATCATCACTCACGACAACGGAACTTCCTCAGTGCTGGAAAAATCCAGCCGCCAGGCCATGCATTCTCGAATCGGTCCCTGGGAAGAAGCGAAAGTCCTCTACGTGGCACAGTCGGGACTCGCTGCGCGCCTCGCCGCTTCACCGGCCCTGGGTCCTGTCGTTCTTCACGACGTCGGAATGGGGATTTCCGCCAATGCACTCGCGGCTCTGGACACTCTCGAGACTCTTGAGAGTGGTGTTCCACGCTCTCTGGAAATTCACAGCTTTGAAAATGATCTGACAGGTCTCCTCACCGCTTTGGATCACTCTGAGAAATTTCCCTTTCTTCAGAACCGGCAGACTTTGCTGAGAAGATTGATTGAAACCGGGAGCGTCGAAGTTCCGAATCTGAGCTGGAAACTGCATGAAGGAGATTACTTCGAAAACCTGATGAACTCCCCGGTTCCCGAGCTGATCTACTACGACTTTTATGCCCCCCGGATTTATCCGGCACTCTGGACGACAGACCGCTTTCAGGAGATCCATGCCCAGGTCACTCGGAACCGATCTCCGTGCACGCCATCTGAACAGACCCCAGACCACGGCACGGAACTTTACACCTATACCGCATCCACTGCAGTGCGCGCAGCTTTGCTCGCAGCAGGCTTTCATGTGGGCTATGGAACATCCACAGCGCTGAAACGTGAAACGACGATCGCCAGCACTCGCCTCTCTTCACTTCAAAATCCACTTGAGGGAAAGTGGCTTCAGAAACTGATGCGGTCGCAACCTGCCATGGACGTCTTCACGCCGGAGGACTGGAAAATCCTCAGGACGCAGGCTGCAGAAAATCGCCAGTTCAAGTCCTGAAACCGCTTCAATCAAAAAACTGTCTGCGCGCCGCGCGCGTGCCGAAGTGCGAAGCGAGCGTTCAATGTCGGCAGTACACGAATGGAAAAGTGCGACGTTACGAACTTCCCTTCCAATGCAAGCCGGAAAAAGCCGTCGCAATTCATTGAGGAGGTCATCTCTCTTCGGGCAGTCCGGCCGCTCTCCAGCCGCGGATTCCGCCGTCCATGGAGATGACGTTCGTGTAACCCATCTGCTGAAGAGCATCGCCCGCAAGCGCGGAGCGAAAGCCGCCACCACAGTAGAGCACGATCTCATCACTCTTGCCGGGAATTTTTTCTTCGATATCGCGCTCGATCACGCCCTTTCCGATGTGAATCGCACCTTTGGCCCGGCCCGCCTTCCATTCGTCATCTTCGCGTACGTCCACGAAATGAAATTTTGCACCCCGCTTGAACATTTCGGCCACTTCCTGCACCGTGAGTTCCCTGATCTTTCTGCGGGACTGGTCAACCAGTCGGATGAAACCTTCGCCATGGGACATATGAATGACTCCTGTACTGAAAGCTCGCGGATGAGCTGAATGAACTTGAGGTGGAGAGACGCTGAAAGCGCATTCACGCAGGACCGGCGAAAGATTCAGTGAGCCAGGACAAGGCAGTCTGAGCCGCCGGACTCTGGGATCGCTCACGATGATGCGCGATGCTGATGGAGTTCTTCAGAGGATCGCCACTCCCTTTGAAGATATGAATTTTGTGGCCGTCCTTCTGCAGCTTCAGCACGAGATGCCTCGGCAGGACACCCGCACCGGTCCCCGTCAGAATCAGCTGCGCCAGACCTTGGACATCCATGATGGTCGCTTTGACGTTGAGCCTGAGATTCTTGCCGCCGACATGATGATCAAACCACTTTCGAAGAATCGCCTCATCCTTCTGATACTCGACGTAATCGAGGGATTCGAAGAACTGCTTTGAATTCTTGTCCGTTCCCGCCTTCTTGAGAAGGTCGGGAGAAATACAGAGCTCGAGAACTTCGTCGTATACGGGAGTGATCGCGATCTTGCGGTCCATCGTGAAATCATCGACGAAAGCGAAGTCAATCTTCCCGTCCAGCAGCATTTCATTCATGACTGAAGCGAAGTCGAGCTTGAAATTGAATTTCACCAGTGAATGCTTCTTCGCGAATTTTGCGAGAAGCGGCAGCACGACATTGTTCCCAAATTCGATCGGCATCCCGATCGTCACCCGGCCTGCAAGCTGCTTCTGAGTTCCCCGGACTTCAGCGAAGACCTGTTCGAGATCGCGCAGACTTTTCGTGCATTGCTCAAACAGCAGATCGGCCTGGGTTGTCGGCACGACTCTCTGCTTGATCCGGTCAAAGAGTCTCACGCCCACACCTTCTTCGAAGGTCTTGATGTGCTGACTCACGCCCGATTGTGTGAGATGAAGCTCCTGTGAGGCCGCAGTCATGCTTCTGGTGCGGTAAACACACTCGAAAATACGCAGATGATTGAGGTTGATATGATCAATAATCATACTGAACTCGTATCATATTTAATAATTATTCATAATCCAAATTCTGCAGTATTCCTCTAATATCCCAGCGACTCCCCCAAGACGCAGGATACGGAGCAACCCGTACAAACAAGGTGTGATTTCGAGGAACTCCCCCCCATTAAACCTCCTTGAAGTCACAAAACAAAAGCCCCAGA
This sequence comes from Oligoflexia bacterium, assembly GCA_014378465.1. GTDB lineage: Bacteria > Bdellovibrionota > UBA1018 > UBA1018 > UBA1018 > UBA1018. The sequence goes on from JACMNQ010000028.1 coordinate 11,232, forward strand.
TTGTTTTCTGTTCTCCCAAGAAAAAGAAAAATAATCTGGGGTTTTTTTTGTTTTTGCTCTCGACTTACGCATTTCATACGCATACACTCAGCGTATGAGCCTCACTCCCAAGCAAAAAAATGTACTCGATTTTATTCATGATTTTGGGTCCAGCCAGGGCTATTCGCCCTCGCAGCAGGAGATTGCGAAACATTTTGGCTTTAAATCGTTAGGGACCGTCCAGAACTACTTGGTGCGCTTAGAACGTCAAGGACTCCTCCGTAAACCCTGGAATGCAAAGCGTGGCATGGAAGTCATTTCCCCCGAGCTGACTTCTCAGGCGGTCCCTCTCCCCCTCCTCGGTCACGTCGCTGCCGGTCGCCCCATTGAGGCCATCCGGACGGCTGAGACCCTCGATGTGCCCGCCTCCATGATCAAGGGCGGGCAGAACTTCGTCCTTAAGGTCAGCGGCAATTCGATGATCGAAGATGGCATCCTGGACGGCGATTACGTCGTCATCAAAAAACAGGATGTCGCCAATAACGGCCAGACGGTCGTTGCACTGATTGGTAACGAAGCGACCATCAAACGCTACTACCGGCGCGGTTCGAAAATTGAACTGCACCCCGCCAATCCGGCTTACGAACCCCTGATCATTGAATCGCTGGTGGAAAGCGTTGAATTCAAGATCGAAGGCGTGCTCGTTGGTGTGATCCGTCGACTCGAATAGTTTTTCGTCCCCTCCCATCACACAAAAGTTCGAGTCAAAGCAGTCGTCGGCTTTGACTCGAACTTTTATCCAGTGAGACTGAAAAATAACACTCCCGATCAGCCGTCCTCCCCAGTTACAACCGTCCTCATGGAATATAGAAAACTAGGCAAGTCAGGGCTCCGTCTCAGTGCTTTCTCCTTTGGATCCTGGGTCACTTTCTCCAATCAGCTCGATCTCGAGAAAGCCAAGGAGTGCATGCACTTCGCTTATGATCAGGGAGTGAACTTCTTCGACAACGCTGAAGTCTACGCCGAAGGAAAATCCGAAGAACTCATGGGCACGGTCATCCGAGACGCGGGCTGGGGCCGCGATACTTTCTGTGTTTCGAGCAAGGTATTCTGGGGCGGCGAAAAGCCCACTCAGATGGGGCTCAGTAAAAAACACGTGACGGATGCCTGTCATGCCGCTCTCAAGCGACTGCAGGTGGATTATCTGGATCTGTACTTCTGTCATCGTCCTGACCAACTGACTCCGATCGAAGAAACTGTCCGAGCCATGCATGCTCTGATTCAGCAGGGCAAGGTTCTTTACTGGGGCACTTCGGAATGGAGCGCGCAACAGCTGACGGAAGCCTATGCGGTAGCAAAGGAAAATCACCTCACTCCGCCGACGATGGAACAGCCCGAATACAACCTCTTCAATCGTGAACGGTTCGAAAAGGACTACCTGCCGCTTTTTCAGAATTACGGCATGGGCACGACCATCTGGTCTCCGCTTGCTTCCGGAGTTCTCACCGGGAAGTATTCCAACGGATTTCCCGCCGATTCTCGCCTGAACATGCCTGGCTATGAATGGCTCAAATCCAGATACACCAACGAAGAAGGCAAGCAGAGGATCGCGAAAACCGTGAAGCTGACTCAGCTGGCTCAGAGTCTTGACATGACGAGCGCGCAACTCGCGCTCGCGTGGTGCCTCAAAAACCCGAATGTGAGCACCGTGATTCTGGGTGCTTCAAAAGTTCAGCAGCTTTCGGAAAACATGCGAGCGCTGGAAAAAGTGACGGCTCTCACGCCCGACGTGATGAATCAGATTGAAGTCATCGTCGCCAACAGACCTGAGGCAATCCCTGATTTCATGTGACAGCAACACACCGCATGAGAATTCATTCACAGTCGTGCGCAAACATTTCAGGACATTTCATTTGAAAAGACTGCAGGGTTCCAGAATCAAGCCGGCAAGTTTCATTCTGGATCCGCCTCTTTTCACTTCAGCGCTTGTCTCGCTCCTCGCCGACCGTTCATCCGTTCATTTACACAGTTTTTATTGATTCTGGCTGAATTCTGATCCGCAGGGTTCCGTCCTTGCATCAGTACTCCTCCAGAAGGAAGGACACACATGCCAACACCACAGAATCAGTTCAACGTCACGCCGGGAATGATCGTGAAAACCGCCGACGGAGCCATACTGGGAAGAGTCGCGACCTCCGAAAACGACACGTTCTGCATCGCCAAAGGGCTGTTTTTTCCCGAGGATTTCTGCGCCAAAACGACTGAAATCAAGAACGTCTCGAATGGTGAAATCGAACTCCTTCAGACGCGGGAAGAATTTCTCTGTCATGACTATGAAGAAGGGCTGCATTCCTTCGAAGACATCGCTGCCTGAAGTTTGGCCGACCGCTTGGGGAGCGGCCGCTTCGCCTCCGTCTTATTCTGAAGACCGAACAGCTTCATGGCGGGGCCCGACGTATGCATCACCTTCCCGCACGAGGTGGCTATGGAAAGTTTTGTGGATGTCTTGGGATTTACTTCGATCGTCGTCATTCTCTTTGCTCCCTTGTTTTTCCTGGGAATTTTCATGGTCGTTGAAGCCTTGAAAGTCCTCTGGGGTCCCAACACGCTGGACGAAGACTCCCCTTCGATCCATTCCACGCAGTCTTCCGAATTGCAAATGAAGAGGCAAATCAATCGTGGAGATGTGGGAATGAGTCAAGATGAGCGCTCCAAAGTCGCGTGAGGAACCGAGACTTGGAGCCACCGGCTGAATCCTCAGCCGGCGATCTTCATGTCAGCTTTGTCCATCACATCATTGAGTGAGTGGTAAGCGAACACCGTGAGAAAGTCCGGAAACTTCTCGGCTTTCACCAGGGACGTCAGGATCATTCCGGCTCGCGCAAAGTTGCTCGCAGGCGAGGCACTCTGAAGTTTGCTCATTTCTTCGGATACAAGCTTTTCAAAACGCTCAAAGGTGATCACCCTGCCTTCTTCAGTTGTCCTGGAATGGCGAATCCACTGCCAGACCTGTGCACGCGAGATTTCAGCCGTGGCAGCGTCTTCCATGAGATTGTGAATGGCGACCGCACCTTGGCCGGAGATCCAGCGCTCGAGATAGATGAGGGCCACTTCCACGTTGGTCCTCAGCCCAGCCGCACTGATGGTTCCAAGCACTGCTTCCCCCGGCATGACGTTCAGCAGATCCTGAGCATTGACATGCACGTCCCCGCGAAGCCTTGTCTTCTGATGTGGCCTGTTCTCCAGGACACGGTCAAACTTTTCGGCGGCCACCGGCACGAGGTCCGGATGGGCCACCCAAGTTCCATCGAATCCATCGGAAGCTTCACGCTCCTTGTCTTCACGCACTTTTCTGAGGGCCATCTCATTCACTTGAGCATCCTTGCGGCTGGGAATGAACGCGGACATCCCCCCCATCGCATGCGCCCCACGCTTGTGACAGGTCTGCACCAGAAGCTGCGCATAGCTGCGCATGAAAGGAACCGTCATCGTGACCTGCGAGCGATCCGGGAGAATGAAATTTTTCGAGTGGCTGAATTTCTTGATGATGCTGAAGATGTAGTCCCAACGCCCGGCATTCAGACCGGAACAATGCTCCTTGAGTTCAAAGAGGATTTCTTCCATTTCAAAAGCGGCGAGGATCGTCTCAATGAGCACCGTTGCGCGTACGCTTCCCTGAGGAACTGAGCGCTCGGATTGAGCATGGTTGAAGACATCATTCCAGAGCCGCCCTTCGAGGTGGCTTTCCATTTTCGGAAGGTAGTAGTACGGACCACTGTTTCTTTCGAGGGATTCATGGGCGTTGTGAAAGAAATGCAGTCCGAAGTCGAAGAGACTCGCGCTCATGGGCTGGCCATCGACCACAAAGTGCGCTTCTTCCAGATGCCAGCCACGAGGGCGCACGACCAGCGTCGCCGTCTTTTCATTGAGCTGATACTGCCGACCGTCAGTCGAAACGAACTTGAGAGATCTCCGAACCGCTTCCTGGAGGTGGAGCTGACCTTCGATCACGTTGTTCCAGGTGGGCGAAAGAGAATCTTCGAAATCCGCCATGAAGACTTTTGCGCCCGAGTTCAACGCATTGATCATCATCTTGGCTTCCACCGGACCCGTGATCTCCACACGACGATCCTGAAGGTCTGCAGGAGCCTCGGCCACCTGCCACTGTGAAGTTCGGACCGTTTCCGTTTCCTGGAGGAAGTCCGGAAGCTCACCTGCATCGAGACGCACCTGTCTCGCTCTGCGAAGACCCAGAAGCTCCAGGCGTTTGGCATTGAAGTGGTCGTGAAGGCCCACCAGAAATCGAACGGCATCAGGTGTCAGAACCTGCGGAGTGAAAGAAGTTTCAGGAAAACGAGCGCGAGAAGCCATGATGATCTCCCTCATGTCAGGTAAGTGATGAACTCAATTCAGACGGAAATGCGCACGCAAGGGCCTCGGCGGACACTGCTTCTCTCTCACCTGGAGTCTAATGGATTTCCCACCTGTCTGCAGAAAAACAGTAGGCGCGCGGAGTCAGGGGACGCACCGAATCACTCCGCTCATGGCTCAGGTTTCCGACAGTTTGGACTGAAGGTAGTAACTCACCCAGGAAAGGTTCTCGAGAGTGCTCGCGGCAATGTCGATCGGTTTTTGGTTTCCGAAATCTTGATGCACCGTGAAGAGCCACTTTACCTGATCGTCCACGTCTGGATACTGCGCTGCAAGACTTTTGTAAATCGATACGATGGGAACTGCTGAGTCCATCCCGGGGGGTATGGTCGCCGGAGAACTCCCCCTGCCCTCCTTGAACCACTCGAGGTACTGTTCGACCGTGACATGAGCGAGAGCCGCCATCTTGTCGTCGCTGAGCTCCCAGCGGGTCTGAATGTGCTTCAGCCAGTCGTGAAGCGTGATCGGAACAGCAGTCGAACCGTGATCCGCGGCAGTCTCATTCACAGAATCACCATCACATCCTGAATTTCACCGATTGAATCCGAGATCATGATGATCACATCGGCAGTTTGAGCGATCACTTTATAAGTCAGAGCCAAGTGTGCCCCCCCACTGCTGATCCGGGAAACATGGAGAGTCAACCCTGGATGCTTTTCTTCGAACTCTTTGACGCCCTGCTTGAAAGCAGGAGTGTTTCGTCCGATGAACTTGAAAGTGTAGTCGAGAGGAAAGGTCTCCTGCTCTTCCAGCAAGGCTTTGAATTTCTGGTAGTCTCTGGCCATTTCCTAGCTTTATTCCAAAATGGCTTCGCCTCACAATGAAAAAAGGGCCGACCCCTTGAGGGAGCCGGCCCGATTCATTGCGGTCCAAAGCCGAAATCAGCCTCCTGCAGGCTCCGGAACCATCCCTGCGGGACGGCCCAGGCCAGTGGCCTTTTCGATCACATCACGCACTTTGTAACGAGTGGCGCTGAGGACGAAGATGAAAGCGACGGCCAGCATCAGAGCGGCAAAGAACATGAAGTAGCCTGGGCTTGCCATCTTGAAAAGAGTGATTCTGTCGATGTAGGCCACGAGCAGATTACCCACGAACACCGTCAGGAGCCAGAAGCTCATGATCGTGCTCTTCATCGAACGAGGAGCCTGTGTGTACGCGAACTCAAGTCCAGTGATGGAGATCATGATCTCTGAAACGGTGATGATCAGGTAAGGGATGATCTGCCAGGCAACGCTGACGGAGTGACCGGAGTCGATGGCCATCTGAAGAACACCGCAAATCACGAAGGAAGCCGCAGCCAGGATCATGCCGGTAGACATCTTGCGAAGTGGGGTAAGCTTGATACCCATTTTTTCGACCATTGGATAAACACCGAAGGAGAAGAGCGGGATCAAAACCATGACCATGATCGGATTGAGAGCGCCGATCTGAGAAGACTGAAGTTTGGTTCCGAAAACCACGAGATCCATTTTTTCAGCCTGAATGACCCAGCTGGAACCGCTCTGATCAAACAATGCCCAGAACACGGAGACCGTAGCAAAAAGCTTGAAGATCCCGGCAGCGGCTTTCGCGGCTTCGACTTCTTCTTCGGAGTACTTGTCGCGGGCAACGTCGAGAAGGCTCTGGCCCTTCTTTTTCTTGCTCATGTTCATCAAGGAGTAGGTCACGACAGCCATGAAGCCTGCGCTTCCACCCTTGCCGGTCGGAGGAACATGGACGTAGTATTTACGGCCAACCCAGAACATGTAAGTGGCGATCGCCATCAGAATCCCTGGAATCCCGAATGCCCAGCTCGCGCCATAAGCTTTCCAGATGTAAGGGATGAAGAGCGTGGAGAAAAACGCGCCAAAGTTGATGCAGAAGTAGAACAGATCGAAAACCTTGTTCACGAGCGCTTTGTTGGTTTCGTCAAACTGGTCGCCCACATGTGCGGAGACGCAAGGCTTGATTCCGCCGGAGCCCATCGCGATCAGGGCGAGGCCGACATAAAGTCCCATCTGGCTTTCCCAGACAGCGAGAACTCCGTGACCCAGGCAATACACGATCGAAAGGATCATGATGGTCTTGTATTTGCCGAGGTAGCGATCAGAGATGAAGGCGCCTGCAAGTGGGAACAGGTAACAGGCTGCCGCGAACAGGTGATACACTTCGCCGGATTTGGCTTCAGACAGCATGAGGTGCTGAATCATGAACATGACGAGAATGCTTCTCATGCCGTAGTAGGAGAAGCGTTCGCAAGCTTCGTTGCCCACGATGTAGCGGATCTGCTTGGGAAATTTCATCCCCGCAGTGGAAACTGGACTCGTTGCAGTGGCCGAATTCATTTGTTACTACCTTTTCTCAGCACATCACACATTCCATTCTGGGCCGTCTTAAGAAACTCTTCGGTAACTCTGAAATCCCGAAAGGCGGCTTCCCAAAAGGGAACGCAAGTGCATGAAGTTGAAATCCAAACTGCCCCCCTCTTAGCGCAAAAAGAGGAATCAGGGCCAGCAATAAAAGAGCATTCAAATAGTTTACAGAGGTTTGCTGAAATGAGGAGACTTAAGTGATGAAAATCATTGGCTGCCCGCCGCAGCAGGAGCGGCTTCCCGTTGTTTTCGAGAGTCGAGCTCCGGATCAACTTCAACCCCGGCTTGACCCATCAGAATGAGAGCCAGAAGCACGGCCAGTCCGCCCAGGATCTGGAGACCAGTCATCCTCTCCGCCAGAAAGATCATGGAGGCAATGACGGCAGTCACAGGTTCCGCAGTACTGAGAATGCTGACTTCCGTCGTGCTCAATTTCGTGAGGGAGGCAAGAAAAAGCGTGATGGGCAATGCAGTCGAGATCACCGCGATTCCGACCACGCTGGGCCAGGCGATGCTCAATTGCTTCAGGACGACGCCAGGTTCATGGAGATGAAGGAAACTGAGAAAGATCCCCGCTGAAAGCTGAACGTAGAATGCTGCCGAAATGGGATGCATCGTTTCTGGATCAGGTCCCCTCAGGAAATGGCTCGAAGCCAGGATGTAGAACGCGTAAAATACGGCCGATCCCAGTCCAAACAGAACTGAACTCGGATTGCGGATCACGAGTTCACCCCAGAGCAGAAGGAGCAGTCCGAAGAGGGCCAGCGGGAGCAGCAGCAGCTTTTTTCGGCTGACCCGTTCCTTGAGAAAAAAGCGAGCTCCTGCCACGACTGCGATGGGATAGGTATAGAGAAGCAGGACCGTCAGTGAAGCGGAGAGTCCACTGAGGGCCTCAAAATAGCAGCTCGCGAAGACCGCATACCCGAAGACTCCCAGCACCGAAGCCCGCAGCGCCTGAGTCCAGCTCACTCGGAGCCATCGCGGGCGCAGCATCAACAGCCCCAGAAACATGAAGGTGCTTGAAAAGAGAAAGCGCAGGGTCAAGAGCGCTCCGGGACTCAGACCTGCCTGATAGGCCCACTTTCCAAAGATTCCAAGAAATCCAAAGCCGATTCCTGACACAAGTGCTTGCAGAATCCCCAGCGAGCGGCCGGAATGCATCGTACTCGGATGAACTGAGGACTGAAACTTCACGGACCTCTCCTGTTTCCTTTTCACTTGCTCGTCAGGCCAGGACTGATTAATTGAACGTATGAAAAATCCGCTCAAAAGTCTGCGCCGGTCCACTGTTTCCCTTTGCTTGCTCACACTTTTCGCCCTGCCCGTTTTCCTGGGTCTGGCTCCAGGCGATCAGGCCCCTGATTTCTCGCTGAAGAATCAGGATGGCAAAGTGGTCAAGCTCTCCGCGCTCAAGGGCAAACCTGTTCTGCTTTATTTCTATCCCATGGACGATACCCCAGGATGCACCAAAGAAGCCTGCAACTTTCGCGATGAGTTTGAAAAATTCAAAGCGATCGGTGCCGTCGTGCTTGGAGTCTCCAAGCAGGACCAGAAAAGTCATCAGGAATTCAAAGCCAAGCACCACCTTCCCTTTGACCTGCTCATGGATACCGATGGCGACTTGGCCAAGGCTTATGGCGTCGGTTCTTACCCGGGTGTTGGCATGCTCAAGAGGCAAAGCGTGCTGATCTCTGGCAATGGTAAAATCCTCAAAGTTTACAAGGACGTGGACCCGGACACGCATGCTGCTGAAGTCCTGAAAGACTTGCGCAAATAATCTGGATTGCGCTTTAAGCTGCACTGCGTTATAACGAATCGAATTGAGTTCTCAGCAGAATTGGAGCTTCAGATGGATGTCGGAATGAAAGTAAAAACAGTGGATTTCAAAAGCCCGACCGCTGGCAGGGAATTCACGGAATCCCTCAGACAGACCGGTTTCGCGGTCATCTCCAATCATCCCATCGCTCATCAGCTCATCCTCGACAGTTTCAAGGAGTGGGGCGAGTTCTTCTCCTCCGAAGAAAAGCACAAGTACACTTTTGAGCCGACCAAACAGGCCGGTTACTTCCCATTTCGGACCGAGAACGCCAAGGATTCCAAGAAAAAGGACCTGAAGGAATTCTATCACTACTATCCCTGGGGAGAATTGCCTCCGACCGCTTCAGACAAGACCCCAAGGCTTTACAAAGAACTCCTGACCATGGGATCCACGCTCCTCAACTGGATTGAAGAGAACACTCCCGCTGAAATTCGAAAGAAATTCTCCATGCCTCTCGGAGAAATGATTGGCGGAAGCGGCGACACTCTGCTCAGACCCATTCATTACCCACCCCTCACCGGCGTCGAAGAAGAAGGCGCCGTTCGCGCGGCCGCCCACGAAGACATCAACCTGATCACTCTGCTCCCTTCTGCCACGGCTCCCGGACTGCAGGTGAAAGACACTTCCGGTACCTGGCATGAGGTGGAATGTGACCCCGGCACGATCGTCGTCAACTCGGGCGACATGCTGAAGCTCGCGAGTGATCACTACTACCCTTCGACCACTCATCAGGTGATCAATCCCAGTGGCCCACTGGGCAAGGTCTCCCGGTATTCAATGCCGCTGTTCCTGCATCCCAAGAAAGATGTGAAACTCTCCAGCACCCACACTGCTGCAACTTACCTGGCGGAGAGACTTCGTGAGATCGGCCTGCTCCCCAAGAACTGAACCCGAAAAGTTCAGCGCCGAGGACTGAAGTCCGATCAGTTTCCGTGTTTTCCAACGTCGCCAATCAAGGACATGCTCCCCTCGCGGGAGCTTGAGTGTACTCTTGCATGAAAAATCTGATGAAAAAATCGCTTCCTGGCGCCCTCATCTGCCTGACTGCCTCAATGGGTACCGTCGCATACGCCCAGCTCATCGGTCAGGATGATCGAAACGAAGTCAAAGACATGAGTTACCCTTACTCCGCGATCGGCAGACTCACGACTGGCACGAGTCAGGGCGAAGGTTACTGCACGGCCACTCTCATTTCAGAAAACCTGATCATCACGGCAGCCCACTGCGTGAAGGGCGGCTACTCCTACACGTTCAGGCCCGGCTTCAGCCGAGGTCGTTCCAAGTTCAAATCCAGCAGCGCGAAAGTCGTGCTGATCTCCGGAAATTACTCGAAGCCCGGCGACACTGCTGATTACGCTCTTCTCGTGCTGAAAAAACCACTGGGACAGGAAGCTGGCTGGTTCAAGTTCGCGGACTTTCCACGCGAGTCCATGAATCAACCCGTTTATTCACGCGCCGGTTACGGCGCTGACGGAACGAGCTACTCAACTCTCAAGGAACAGACCGGATGCAGAATGAATCTCATCGGTTCAGGTGCTGCCGCTTTCCTGGTTCACGAGTGTGACCTGGACCATGGTGATTCAGGATCGGCTTTCTTCACTTACGACCCCGCGAAAGATCCGCAGGCCACTTTGTTCGCGATCGCGGATCTGAGCCGAGCTTCCGCATGTGACGTCTATGGAGTGGATCAGTATGAGCCTTCCATCGGACAGTCTTCTCCCTGTTACAACCGCGCGGTTCCGGTTCAGGTCTTTCACTCAGATCTGGACACCGTACTCCCTCCACAATCGGGACACTGATGCTTTCGTTCAAGCCTGCGCTGATTCCACTTCTCATCTTTTCCTCTCTGCAGACCCTGGCGAGTGATCATCCGGTCGATGTCTCGGCCACATTCGTGACAAGTCCCAATGGGGACTCACGCAGTCAATTCGCTTTCAAGCGCCTTGAGTCTTTTCAAGATTTGAATTAACCCATTAAGGATGGGAACTCCTCAGGATCTAGAACTCACATTGAATTTTGGGAATCAGACCGCAGTGATCGCGACTCTCGGCGCTTCGCTTCGGCGCTACTTCATCACCGAAACCGCGGATTCCGTGCCCGTGGAACTCGACATCATCTGGGGATATTCCGGGGCCTCGAACAAGCAGGGCGGTCAGGGCGACGTCCTCATTCCATTTCCAAGCCGAATCAAGGGCGGGGCCTACACCTTCAATGGCGATACGCACCAGATGGAGCGCAATGACAAGGAAGGGCCCAATGCGATTCACGGCTTCCTTCGAACCGTCGGCTGGTCGATCTCAGAGCAGACTGAAAGTCAGCTCAGGCTCCAGACCACGATGCGCAGGGAAGACTTCGCTCCACGTGGTTATCCCTACTCTCTGGACGCTTCGCTCGAGTACCGCCTGAGCTCTGAAGGACTCAAATGCGCATTCGCCATCACGAACACTGGAGAAACGACGGCTCCGGTTGGAGTCGGTTTTCATCCCTACTTTCTCGCAGGCAAGTCGTCCCTGGATGAGGCTGAAACTCTCATTCCCGCTTCCAGCTTCGTCGAATTCGAAAACCTCGTCCCTACCGGTAAACTGATATCCGTCGAGGGTACCCCCTCGGATTACCGCAGCCTGAAGCCGATCGGCTCGGCCAGATTCAACCACTGTTACACCGATCTCAAAAGGGACGCAGACGGGCTGACCCGGGCGTACCTCGTGGACTCGGAGACACGGCGAAAGACCTGCATCTGGATGGACAAGGCTTTCAATTACCTTGTCGTCTATTCGGGCGACGCGATCGAAGAGCCATTCAGGCGCAAGGCCTTCGCGATCGAACCCATGACCTGCGGGACCAATGCCTTCAATGTGCACGAATGGGGACTGAAGTCCCTGATTCCGGGTGAGGACTTCCAGGGCAGCTTCGGAATCCACCTCGAGAATGCCCCCGCTTCATGAAGCTGAAGATTCTGCATCGGGATCCCGAAATCATCGTCGTGCACAAACCCGGCGGCATGACCGTCTACGAGGAGCAGGGAGCGGCGGAAAACGCGACCTCCGTGCTTGAACAGATGCTCGGCATCAAGGTATTTCCGGTTCACCGCATCGACCGGGGCACTTGCGGAGTACTGATCTTCGCACTGAATGCACGCTGGTCCACCCAGCTCAGAAAGTCCTTCTTCGATCGGAGAGTCAAAAAAACCTACCTCGCGCTCGTGATTGGAATTCCGCCTGATACCGGTTCAATCAAGACCCCTTTGAAATCCCGAGAAGGCAAAGAAGAAACTGCACTCACGCGTTTCACGACTCTGGAGACTTTTGAACTGGCGCCAGAAATCCCCTACTCTCTGGTCAAGGTGGAACCTCGCACAGGACGCTTTCACCAGATCCGAAAACACTTCAGGTCCATCGGTCATCCCCTTCTGGGCGACGAGCAGTACGGCACTGAAGAGATCAATGCGCTCGTGGCGAAGAAGTTCAAGGTCAAAAGGCCGCTTCTCAATGCTTTTGAAATCACCTTTCCGCATCCTCGCTCGGGCAGAATGATTCATGTGTCGACGGATCCGGATCCGGATTTTTCACGTCTCTGTCCGTGAGGATCAAGGCAGTTTCAAAATATAACCCACACCAGGGACCGACTGGACGCTGCGTGAATGACTTTGAAGCTTTTTTCGCAGACTGGAGACATGAGTGTCCACTGTTCGATCAAAGACATGAACTTCTTTTCCCCAGATCGTCGTGAGGATCAATTCCCGGGAAAGTGCCACGCCTTCATTCCGGCAGAACAGGACCAGCAGCTTGAATTCGATGGGGGTGAGGTTCAGATCCGTGCGCACCGGTTCGGCAAGGTAGGCTTTCTGCAGGGAGAGATCCATTTCGAAGGGGCCCTTGCTGAGAATCGCTCCCGCGCTTTCGGCTGCTTTCAGTTTCTTGAGCCTGGCCTGCACCCTGGCCCTGAATTCCGTGATGTCGAACGGTTTGACGATATAGTCTTCAGCGCCCAGTTCAAAGGCCGTGACCTTTGCCGTGATCTCGCTCTCCCCGGTCAGAAAAAAGACCGGGATTCCCTTGAATTTCGCCAACGGCGTCAACCGGGTCAGAAGTTCGAAACCATCCCCGGACGGCAGCCCGATATCCAGCAGGATCAGTTGAAAACTTTGAGAAGAAAAGAGATTGAAGCCTTCATCAACCGAATATGCCGATATGACTTCAAGTCGGTCATCTTTCAGTGCCGCTTTCACCAGTAGGTGGATGTCGGGGCTATCATCAACCAAGAGAATGCGCTGCACAATCGCTCCTTTGCCTTTCCCGGATTCGGGGAGTCGCCACATGCTTCAGTTGTAGCTGATTGAGGCTATTGCCGTTACGCATTATTTCAATAAAAGCGGGTCGGAATGCCAGGCTTCCGAAAACAGGTGCTCATTGTGGATGAAAGCGAAGATATCCGCCGGAATCTGCAGGCGTTTCCTCACCTGGAAAGTTTCACCGTATGTACGGCGAGAAATGGTCACGAAGCTCGCCTCCTCCTCGAAGATGAAATACGATCAACGTGATCACCCAGGATCGAGTTTCTCAAATGGTGTGCGCAGTGCGAAAATATTTCATCGATTCCCGTCGTCATCGGCTCAGCGAAGCAGGGTTCGCTTGAGCCTTGCGACGTGGCAGCTGGCAGCTTCAATTTGCAGGCTTGGTTTCGTTCTCAGAATTCACTCCGTGCGGGATGAAACTCAGAGCCTTCTTCAACTGGATGTATTGAAGGATTTTTTCGCGCTCGACTGTGGTGATAGTCGTGAATTTCATGCCAAGCCCGGCTGAGTTCTTCCAGACGATCTGGCACTTTCCATGAATTTCGTCGTCGTCCAGATTGAAATCAAACGTCAGGATGGCGCCCGAGGCAAACGCCGTCAACGCAGTCTGATTTCGACTGTCGATCCGCACGAAGATCCCGCCGTACCCGATGTTCTCAATCGACGCATCAATGCTGTCATTGAGGCGAATGGGGATCTCATGACTGATTCGCAGATACCGGTTCTTCTCATTCACATCCTGAATGAAATGATCCATGATCGACGAAGAGAGCGCTTCGAGATCAAATGGCTTGTTGATCAGATTCAGCGCCCCCAGCTTGATCGCATCCTCCGCACTGTGATCAGGAGAATTTCCAGACATCAACATGACTGCCGGAGAGGCTCCGTACTGAGAGCGGATCTCCTTCAGCAGAGCGTAACCATCGAGCTCGGGCATGCGGATGTCTGAAAGCACGATGTCCGGTCGAAAGTTCCTGAGAAATGGCAGGACCTTGTTCGAATTGCAGAAGGAGTAGACCTTCATCCCCTTGTTCTCCAGATGCCGCGTGAGAATCTCACAGATCAGGGGTTCGTCATCCACGACCACGACCTGAGGCACTCGAACCAGCGCTTTGAAGCTGTTGTATTTCGCAACCATGTGCTTGAGCACTTTGGCCAGCAGATCCGCTTTGCTGCGGGCGTTCGTTTTATCGAAGATATTCCGAAAGTGGTTGTGCACGGTGTTCGGACTGAGTCCGAGTCGCTCCGCCATATCCTTGAAGGTTACAACGCTTGTCGTCAGAAGAAACAAAACCTGTTGTTCACGCGGCGACAGCCCATGCAGTTTCCCAAAATCTTTAAGTTCGTCTTCGGACCACTTGGGATCAGGCAAGGTGGGCATGGTTCACTCCAGGTGCATTAATTTTATGTGAGCCCTCCACGTTAGACAGAACCGAAACGAACAGCAATAGCCTGATTTGACTAGAGTTTGCAGGGGATGAATTATGAAAAATCATGACGAGGGTTTCCTGGAGTTTTTTGCGACTCCACGCACAGAGTAACCAATCTGAACCCTGATTTGCAGCTAAAAATTTGGCAGGGCTTGGATAGTCAAAAGGCATTGCCAAGTCTCCAAATGAGTGCAGCATTTGCATATCAGGTTGGTCATGAAAAACTATCACATGCCCAAAAATCGGTTTGCCACACTTTATCTGGTTGGAGACCGCGTCGCAGTCTTCGATGAGGAGAGGAAATTGGCTGGAGACATGGGAACCATCGTCGATGTGGATGCAAGACTTCATGTCAAAATGGACGGCCGGGGCGAAATTGAAGTGGACCGCAGCCAGTGCCGTCCTGTCGAAAGGCCTTGGCCCTCCGGTTCGCGAGCCGCTTGATCTGAGGGGTTCACCAATCCAGGCCAATCCCCAGGGAAAAACTTTGAAACTTCAGGTTGCTTGCTCCGTTCGAGAGAGAATTGTGCTGGATCGCCGCAAGAATCTTGAGCGTCTCGGACCAGAAGTAATTGCCTTCGAGTCGAAAGAAGGGCCCCGAGAATCCAATGCTTTGTGTGGTGAGCTGAAAGGCACGCTGTCCAAGTCCGGCGCCGACCGCCAGACCGAAGTTGGAATGTTCTCGAATCGTCACCAGATCACCGACCTGCCGGGTGACCGCTTCGCAGGAGAAAAGACAGTACTGAACTCCGATGTCGAAGCCATTCACGAAGGAGCCGATTCCTCCAGCGGTGCTGATGATGTTGTTGTAGGAACCCAGCAATCGCCAGCTCTCACTGAGTGAATATCCATAGGAGAACGAAAGCGATCCGATCGAATTGGAACTCTTCGTCGTCGAGCTCAAGGAATAGGCACCGCCCAGCACTGAAGCGTGGCTGCGATAGACGGGCTGCGCATCCGCCGCCATCGCCTCAGGTGAAGGCCAAAGCGAACCCACCAGGGAGATCGCCAGCTGAAGTGCGAGCGTGAGCTTAGGCCGCCGCATTTTTCTCATCTCTCAGGATATTTTCCGAACTCGAAGTCAGCGCCGCGATTCTGGCCTTGATGCGGTCCTGGACCTGCACGACCTGGAACTCGGAAAAATCGGGGTTGCTGCTCGCGAACTTGCTCATGAAGTTCCTGAACCAGTCCTGACGTTTGCCCGTGAATTTTTCAGTGAGGCGGGCTTTCACCTCCGTTGAATAGCCACAGAAAGCGATTGCAAGTTCCTGCAGATTTTCAGTGGACCAGTCATCCGCGGTGAAGACATCAAATGACTTGAGCACGCTGACATAGTTTGACCGACCATTTCGAGCGGTGAGATGAAACTGTTCGTCTTCCGAAAAACTCTCCGCCTTGAGAATGACCTGAGACAGGTAACTCATGGAATGAAATTGAGCTTCTTTCGGTCTCGAATGGCTGAACTTCTCGAGCGTACTCGTCAGTTCAAGTTCCGCAGTCTTGTGTTCGACCATGCTCATGGGTTTCGAAGCGAAGGCGGAGAGTTCAAGTTTGTAATCCACCGTGAGATCCTTCAGAACCATGGATCGGCGCAGAGGAGTCAGCGAGTTGATGATCATGGCAGATTGAACGGGAGAAGAACTTTTCACCAGCTCCTGCATCTTTTCGAAAGGAACCAGGAGCAGCTGTTTGGCCATGGGGGATCGACCACTGCGGCGGTACTCAGGCTGATGGGACTGGAAAAGTGAATTCACTTCACGAGTCTGATACTGAGTACCGGTCAGAGCCTGAGCTTCATACTCCTTGGAGACGAGATGATTCTGAACTTCGGTGGAGCGTTCCGACTCAAGCAGTGAATCAATCAGAAGTCCGGGAATGCTCCGATACTGAGGATGATCCAGACAGTCCACACAGAACGCGACGATGCTGTCGATGTCGATTTTCGTCCAGAAGGATTCATCCGAGTCACCAGGCTTGCCCCGACTCGTGGCCGCCAGAGGGGTAACGGCCTGAGAAGCGACAGGCGCATTCTGAAAGGAACCGCCCCCGGAGTTTGAATCAGCCGCATCTTTGATGACCGTGGCCATGGCTCTGGCTTCAGTGCTGAGACGAGTGCCCATCTGACGGAAAGAAAGGTAGATGATGCCAAGCGAGATCAGAAGAAATGCGCCGGCGATGCCACACAGGGTCCACTCAACTGCGCTGAGAGTGGTGCGTTCAGCCTGGGGTGGAGACTTGGGTTCGGTCGGGGGATTCCAGGCAAGCGAATACCCTTCCGGCAGATCCACCAGCTTCACCGAATCACCGCGACTTTCCTGCAGGGCCATGGTGGAGCTCAAGGTCGATTTGATCAACGCCCGAACGGCTTCAGGAACGATCTTTCCCACTCCAACGGTCAACTCTACTCTGTCGATTCGACTCAGGAGCTTGCCCGTCGACTCTGTCCCCGAAGCTTCAATCAAGCTCATCTCATCACTGGTGAGGGTGGCGGTGCCGAGCGGCAGTCTCATGGCTTCAGAACCACTCACTTTTTTCGCGGTGACTTTGACCTGCAACGAGAACTGGCCTCTCGGAAGTACCAGCTCCAGCTGCCGGGTGGCGAAGTCACTCACATAAGCGTTCATCATCATTTCCGAGCTCATGTTCGCCGCGGCGGCTGAAATACCCAGGAAAACGATACTGCCTGAAAAAATCCATGATGTGAGATGTTTCATTTTAACCTCGGCTCAATTCTGAGCGTAATGCGTCTCTGCCTGGACAAATCCGATGAAGCGATGGTGCGGGTGGTCTGGGTGTCGGCGAAGCCTTCGGCGGAAAGGTGCTCCTGCGAGAAGCCGTCCTGCATGAAAATCTTGAGAACGGAGGTGGCACGAAGCACACTCAGTTCCCAATTGTCAGAAAAATGATGGGCGCCGGAGACACGCTTTGAATCCGTGTGCCCCTGAACCGTGATGCGAATGCTGTCTTTGTAAGGTCGCAGACTGGTCATGATGCGTGTCACAGCAGCAGCAGCTTCAGGACTGAGTTTCGTTGACCCGGAACTGAAGAAGGAAATATTCTCGAACTCCACCTCCAATGAGGTTTCCTTCATACGGGGGCTGACCGCTTCATTCTGCAACTTTCCCTTGAGCAGGCTGAGGAAGGAGGCTTCGGCCTGGGACATTCGAGGAGAGACTTCCGATGTCGACTCTTTTCCCGAACCGGTGCCGGTGCCAGTGCCAACGCCAACGCCAACGCCAGTGCCCGACCCTTTGCCTGCCTGAATCTCGGGCTTGCCCAGATCCAGAATGATCTTCTGGAGCGCGGAGGCCTCCTGCGGTTTCACCTTTTCCGCGTTCGTGTTGTAAAAGATGATGAAGAAACACAGAAGTAGCGTGAGCATATCCACGTAACTCACGGCCCAGGATGCTTCTTCCGTGTGCCGCCGACGCGGCTTGCGATCAAGAAGCATGGTAAAGTCCGATGTGCTCCTGCACGAAGAAGAGACTTTCCTTGTCACTCCACAGCTTGACCGTTTCGACGATCATCGAAAGTTCAACTTCTTCCTGATGAGCAGCCTGAAGCAGAAGCTCCGAAAGTGGACTGATCACGAAATTTGAGGTGACCAGACCGTACAGAGTCGCTGTCATGGCGAATGCGAGATTGGTACCCAGTGTTCTCTGGCCTTCAGCATTGCCAAGACCGTTGAAGATGGCAATGATCCCGAAAACGGTACCCACCATTCCCAGTGCTGGAGGATACTTTCCGATATTTGCAAGAACGTTGGCGGACTGGTGGATTCTTTCAATTTCCAGCTTGGCACCATCGACAAGGAGTTTATCCAGAGTCGCTCCACTGAGACCCGCGCCCAGCCAGCCCAGACTCTTGTCCAGGAAATCGACTCCGGTGGTGGATGGAAACTTGCCCTTTTCCATGGTTTTGGAACAGTCGATCAGAACTTCCCTGATATCTCGCTTCGAGGCCTTTGAGAAAATCAGGCGCTTGATCTGCCGAAAGAGCCCCATCAGTTCCTTCTTGTTTGAAGTCATGAGCAGAATCGAAACCGTGCCCCCCAGGACGATGATCAATCCTTCAGGATTGAGAAAGGTACTGAGTCCGGCCTTTGAATGCCAGAAAGTGGTGGCGAGAATGGCGATTGAAAACAGACTTCCAAGAATGAGTGTTTGCATCAGTTCGTACCTTCTCTGGAGTTCGACGAAGCGGTGGATCGTCCGCCACTGAGGCGATTGATGATTTTCTGGATTGAACTTTTCATGGAAGCGCGGCCTGGAGGAATCTCGGTGATCAGCGAAGTATAGAGGGACTGGGCCTTGTTCACTTCACCGCTCACGAGCAGAGCGTTTGCATAGACCAGCCGGACCGAAAAACTCGACGGATGCAGTCCTCTCAGAGTTTCGGCCATCGCCATCGCTTCAGCGGTCTTTCGCGAGTCGAGCAGACTTTGAATGGAATAGACCTGGTCCACGATCTCTTCGGCGGTTTCGAGTGAGCGCTTCTCGATGTCCGACGGAGCCCATTCCTGATTTTTCTTCAGAGTGACCGCGATGCTCGTGTTGGCCTTCATCCGGCTCGTGATCGGAATGTAGACCGTCGCGAAACCAGGTTTCTCAATCTTGTAAAGCTTCGTTTCAGATGAGTCCGCGTCCTTGATGGTCATCGGGGTCTTTCCGATCGGAACCAGTTTCTGATTCGCGCCTTCACCCGTCAACTCATGGATGGTCGCTCCTTCCTCACTCGCTGAGAGGGTCAGCTCCGAGGCCTGGCCTGAATTGCAGATCAGCACACTCGACACAGCACCCGTGAGAGTGAGGAGAAGAAAGGTTCTGGAACATTTGCCATGAATTTTGCTTTTGGTCATCTTGATGCACTATCGTCAAAAACAATTCACAACTTTAACTTATCACTGGTGATTCCGAGCTCCACGTTCTAACCATTCTCTTCTGAATGAAATTTCACGGCGGAGGGGATTTTGATAAGGACTTGTCGGGCTTTCTTCACACCATTTCTGCTTCTGGGAACCCTCTTTCTGACCACTTCTTGTGCACATTCCGGGAAGAAATCAGATGGAGTTCCAAGAACATCCGCGGACTCAGTGCCGTCCGGTCCTCAACGAAAGACGCGTGACGTTCCTTCGAAGAACTGCCTTTTTTTCTGCGATGAAATCGCCGGTTATGCGGCCGAATTCGGTCATTCTGAACTCTCTGAAACCCTCTGCAGGATCGCCACCTGTGAAACAGGGAAGAAGTGTCGAGCCAAAATCGTGTCGCCCACAGGAAAATACCGGGGTCCTTTCCAGTTTTCAAAGGCGAGCTGGAGGCACAACTGTTCGGTCTTCTTCACTCAGCTGAATCTCGATGAGTGCCGTCAATCTTCTGGCATGCAAAATCTGCGGTGCGCCACCGCCTGCAGTGCGGAAATGATTTCCAAAGGCAAGATCGCAAGCTGGCCTCACTGCGGCAAGGCAGAAGAAGCAGGTCCTGATTCATGAAGACCAGGAGCCTCTACTTTCAAGTTCTTGCTGCCATCGCGCTCGGAGTCCTGCTCGGTCATTTCCAGCCCGAAACTGCAGCGAGCCTGAAACCGCTGGGGGATGGCTTCGTCAAGCTCATCAAGATGCTGATCGGTCCGATCATCTTCTGCACGATCGTCTCCAGTTTCTCCGGGATGGATGATCTGAAGAAAGTCGGGCGTGTGGGGTTGAAGTCCCTCCTCTACTTCGAGGTGCTCACGACTCTGGCCCTGATCATCGGTCTCGTGGCAGTGCATGTCCTGAAGCCGGGAGTCGGCATGAACGTGGACATCAGAACGCTGGATACTCAGGCATTGTCCGTCTACACCGGCCAGGCGAAAAGCTCCGGTCTGGGCGCCTTTCTCATGAACATCATACCTTCGACTCCGATGGACGCTTTCGCGCAGGGTGATATTCTTCAGATTCTCTTTTTTTCCGTGCTGTTCGGACTGGCAATCGGAAAGCTGGGGCCGCATGTTTCAGGTGTGAGCTCCTTTTTCGAGCAGTTCTCCCGCGTTCTTTTCAGAATGATTGAGATGCTCATGAAATTCGCACCCATCGGCGCCTTCGGCGCCATGGCATTCACCGTCGGACGATACGGGGTAGCCAGCCTGATCCCGCTTGCCCGACTCATGGGGGTTTTTTACCTGACCTGCGGTTTTTTCATATTCGTCGTTCTCAACGCCATCGCACGAAAGACCGGTTTCAGCCTCTGGAGGCTTCTGATCTACATCAGAGAGGAATTGTTGATCGTGCTGGGCACTTCGTCATCTGAATCCGCTCTGCCGGGAATCATGAGGAAGCTTGAAGACCTCGGGTGCGAAAAATCGATCGTGGGGCTGGTGATTCCGGCAGGCTACTCCTTCAATCTCGATGGCACTTCGATTTACCTCACCATGGCCGCCATTTTCGTCGCACAGGCGACGAACTCGGAAATCACTCTCACTCAGGAGCTGACCCTGCTGGGCATTCTGCTGATCAGTTCAAAGGGCGCCGCTGGCGTCACTGGCAGCGGCTTCATCACTTTGGCCGCCACACTCTCGGCGATTCCCACCATCCCGGTGGCGGGCCTGGCTCTCATTCTCGGCGTGGACCGCTTCATGTCGGAAGCCCGTGCCATCACCAACTTGATCGGCAACAGCGTCGCCACGCTCGTGATCGCACGCTGGGAAGGCCAACTGGACCTGGACAAGGCTCGAGCACTCCTGAAGGCTCCACATTCACCTTGAGCCACGCGAGAGATGTGTGGCACGGCGTCGCCACATCCAGATTGCACTGAACCCATGCAATGATCTTTTCTTCAAGACGGAAAGCTTCACGTCCGACTTCAGAGAGATCTCACTCGCGTTAAATGGATTTTGTCTCACTTGACCGTTTTGACTCGGATTTTTGCGTGGCTTGCATCTTCAACAATCTCGGAATTTCAGGACGCAGTTCGGCATCCCGATTGCTTTAACGCCCAGCGGGACTTGTCACTGAACAACAAGGGAAAATATGAGCAGAAACCGTCCAAGAATCTCAATGCGCGCCATGATCTCTGATGTGCGCGTGTCTTTCACTGTTCAAAGTCCCGGCGTAGTGTGTACCCATCAGCAGTCCTAAAAAAATCATGGACGCTTTCTCTCAGTGTGAATCCAAGGGGGATGAACAAAAATTAGGGGAGGAGATGAAGTCAACCGGCTTTTTCTCCTCCCTGATTTGACTTGTCTTTCAGACACGAAACCGGGAAAATCGGGGAATGACCACACCCACTCTCTGGCGTCCCTGCAGCAGCTGCAAAAAATCCATTCACTTCGGAACCCGGTACTGGGTCTGCAACGTCTCCACCTGCAATCGCAAAAGAACGGGTCTGATCTTCTGCACTGTTTCCTGCTGGGACGCTCACGTACCGCAGATGAATCACCGGGAGAGCTGGGCAGAAGAAAAAAAGGCGCCAACACCCGCGGAATGGGCGCAGATTCTGGCCGAAGAAGAAACCCCAAAAAAACGGACGCCAAAGTCAGTTCCCGCGCCTGATGCAAAGGTAAATTCTGATCAATCGGCATCTACTCAGGTCAAATCAGCTCAACCCATCCTGCGTCGTCCTCGCTCGGACTGACGCATTTCACCGAGTCGGCTTCGACCTGAGCGCGGACTTCGCGAAAGTTCGGGAGGCTGAACGCGACTCAACCGCGTAGCGGGAACCGCGAAGGATCATTTTGACTTCTTCAACCAGTCTGACCTGCAGACTTTCCTGCTTGTGCCTCGGAAGATCAAGCGCCTCAGCGCCTACCGTGAAGACGACTGCAACAATGGCTTCCGCTGCATAAGCGGCATGCTGCAGAGGGCGCTTCGAGACTTCAGCTTCTCGCTCAAGATCTTCCGTCAGTTCTCCAACGAACTGATCAATCTCCGCATGAATCGCTTTCCTGAAGGCATTTGAAGCACCTTGCCTTTCTCCCAGCAACAGCCGGAAGAGATGCGAGTTTTCATTCACATATTCCAGAAAAGCATCCACCGAGGCCTGAACCACTCCGCGATCTCGATCAGCGCGCTTTCGCGCCTCTCGGATGAAACGCCTCAGACTCAGCCCAACCTCGTCCAGAAGAGCGAGGCCGAGCTCCTCCATATCTCGAAAATGGCGGTAAAATGCGGCAGGTGTGAGCTCGGCCGCCTGTGAAACCTCCCTCAGGCTGAGGCCGGAGAAACCTTTTGCAGCACTCAGCTCGAGCGTCGCTTCGATCAGTTTTCTGCGGGTTTTCAGTTTCTGTGCGGCTCTCGGTTCCATTGCTTCTCATCCTATTACAAAACCCCCTCGAGATCGAACAGATACCACTCGGCGTCAAAGAAGAGTGGACTCCGGTTGCACTTTTCAGTAAACATGTGTATACTGAAATTAAGTCAAACGCAGGCAAGCAGTCAATCAGAGCTTTGTTTGAAGGGTTTGAGTGAAATCTATCAGTATTCAACTGTTACCCGAAAGAAGGTACCTCCCATGATCATCCTCCTCAGCGCACTTCTGATTTTTTCCACGGGATACCTTTTGAACATCTTTTACATCACCGTTTTCTACCACCGTGCCCTGACTCACCGCTCAGTCGTGATGAGCCCTGCGACGGAGAGATTTCTCGCGAGTACCGGGAGCTGGGTCACAGGCATCGATCCCAAAGCCTGGGCCTGCATGCACCGCCTTCACCACCAGTACTCCGATACCCCACGGGATCCTCACAGTCCGATTCATCAGGGAGTGTTCGGGCTCGCGATGGGCCAGCTCCGCTCTTACGAGAAAATCCTGGTCAGACTGATTCGGGGGGACAAGAAACTGAGTGCGGTCGTTTCAGACATTCCGTTTGACGTGAACTATCTGAATCGCAAAAAACTCTGGTTTCTGCCTTACCTTCTCCATGTGGGAATCGCGGTGGCCTTTGGCTTCGCGTTTCAAAATGCCATCCCCGGCATCGCCTATTTTCTGGGCATCATGAGCCACCCGGTTCAGGGCTGGATGGTCAACGCTCTCGCGCACAAGTATGGCTACCGAAATTTTGACAGCTCGGATCATTCCCGCAACAACACTCTCGTTGCCCTGCTGGTCTTCGGTGAAGGACTTCAAAACAATCACCATCAGTTTCCCGGAAGTGCAAAATTCTCAATCACTCCGAAGGAACTGGATCTGGGTTATGGACTCTGCCTGCTTGCGGAACGAGTCGGGATTCTTCAGATTCCTGATCGTCCTGCGGCTGCCCTGAGCGCCTGATTCTCGACTGAACTTTGCTCCGGATAGGATAAGGTCAGATCCATGATGCTGAAAGGGATTCAGAGCCTGGACGAGACCATCCTGATCATCGTGTCGCACTTCCGCACTCCGGGGATGGACGCGGCCGTCACCAGCATGACTGCTCTCGGGTCCTTCACGGTGCTGACCACATTCACCCTGATGGCGGCGGCAATTCTCTTTCGGATGCGCCGACGTCGGGATGCGTGGCAGCTGCTTGCGGTCAATGCAACGGGGGCGGTCCTGGGCCGAGCGCTCAAGCTGATCTTTCTCCGGGTGCGCCCGACCGTCGTCACTCACGTGGTGGTGGCCACCGACTACTCTTTTCCAAGCGGGCACGCTCTCGCGTCCGTCGTGTTTTATTTCAGCCTGACATTGGTCCTGTGCCGTCCCTTGCAAGCCCCACCGACGCGCAACACCAGGACAGTGATCCTCCTGCTTGCCGGGACTCTGACCTCCCTGATCTCTCTCACCCGGATCTATCTCGGGGTACACTACCCGACGGACATCCTCTGCGGTTTTCTTCTGGGACTGGGCTGGACCTGGGGCTTTGAAACCTTGTTTTCCTTGAAATCCGTCAAACGGCCCACATCGCTGAGTACAGATTGCGCATCCACACGCAGTTGAGTTAGAAATGCTCAAAAAACCTTTCAAGGAGCCCATCATGAAATTCACCCAGGCACTCTTGTTTTCGACGCTTTGCACTTTCGGGGCTCTCCCCGCTCTGACGACTCCGGGTCTTGCCGCAAAAGCCGCGACCGCGACGGCCCAGGCGCCCAGTGCAGCCGTGCTTTCCAACTACATCGTGATCCAGCAGAAATTGGCAGCTGACACGATTGACGGAGTTTCAAAAGCCGCACTCGCGATCGCCAGGTCAAACAGCCCGAAAGAAATCACCGAGTCCGCACAGAAAGTCGCTGACGCGAAAACCATCGTCGAAGCCCGTACTGAATTCAAGGCGCTGTCCAAGCCGATCAGCAGCTGGATTCAGACTTCAAAAAAACCGGGCTATGAAGTCTACCGCTGCTCCATGGCCAGCGCCAAATGGGTTCAGAAAAAAGGCAGCACGACCAATCCCTACTACGGCAAGGAAATGCTCGACTGCGGCGACAAGCTCACCGATTGACCTTCGAGCAGGTCAATCTCACTTCGCCCTTTCATATTGCTTCGGCCACACGGATGTCTTCTCACGCAAGGTTTTTGAAGCATGCAAGGGCCAATGGGGATCATCGAGCAGGCCCCTCGCGAGGAATACCGCATCCGCCTGTCCCGTCAAAAGGATGGATTCGGCCTGGTAGGGATCCTTGATCATCCCCACCGCTGCAGTCAGCATCCCAACCTCCTTGCGAATCGCATCCGCAAATTGGACCTGGTAGGATGGCCCCACTGGAATCTTTGCGTCGGGCAGGAGACCACCGCTGGAACAATCGATCAGGTCGACGCCGATTTTCTTCAGCTCCGACGAAAAACGGATCGACTGCTGAAGGTCCCAGCCTCCTTCAACCCAGTCGCTTGCGGAGATGCGAACGAAGACTGGAAGGTGATTAGGCCAGATCGTTCGAACCGTGCGAGCCACTTCGAGCGGAAAACGAATTCGATTTTCAAAACTCCCGCCGTACTCGTCCATTCTCTGATTGGAAAGCGGTGACAGAAAGGTGTGAAGCAGATAGCCATGGGCCATGTGAAGCTCAACGACCTGAAAGCCTGCCTGGAGGCTCCGCTCCGCCGCTTCTGCAAAATCAGTGAGGGCTTTCTGAATATCCTTCGATTTCATTTCAGTCGGAACAGGCCATTCCGGTTTGAATGCGAGGGGGCTGGGTGCAAGGGTCTGCCAGCCTCTCTGCTCAGGAGGGACGTAAGCGTCCCCTGCCCAAGGCACCGAAGTCGAACCTTTTCGACCGGCATGAGCGAGCTGAATCCCGACTACCGCACCCTGCGCTTTCACAAAATCCGTGATTCGAAGAAACGCTTGCGCGTGAGCATCTCCCCAGATGCCGCTATCTTCTGGAGAAATTCGCCCTTCGGGTGAAACGGCAGTCGCTTCGACCATCACCAGACCCGCGCCACCGACTGCGCGACTTCCAAGATGAACGAGATGCCAGTCCGTGGGCATGCCTTCCTGACTTGAGTACTGGCACATGGGCGAAACCCAGATGCGATTTTTGAAAACAAGGTTGCGAATTTTCAGCGGGGTGAAAAGATGAGACATCTTTTTCATTTAGAATATTCCGCAGCACTTTGCAAAGCCGCCTCATTCAGATACGCTTTGAAAATGACGACTTCACATGCCACTCCGATCATGACTTACCGCAAACTGGTGATGCCAGGAGATGAGAACCCTGCCAAGCGGCTGTTCGGGGGAAAGCTGATGCAGTGGGCAGATGAAGCCGCTGCGCTTTTTGCGATGTGCCAGATGCGAACCAAGTCAGTCGTCACTCTCAAGATCTCCGAGATCCTCTTTGAGAATCCGGCCATGAGCGGGGATATCCTCGAATTCTGGACCACCGTCAAAAAAATAGGTCGGACCTCGATGACGGTGGAGTGCATGGTCACTCGCAAAGTGATTGGCGTCCGACTGGATGCTCCCGCAGCTCCCGTTGCCGACAGCAAGAGTTACATGGGAGACCCGGCAGGAATCATTCTGAGATGTGAGTTCGTTTTCGTGTCGATCGGCGAAGACGGCAAACCGACTCCCCACGGGCAGGTCATGGTCTGAGGTTCTCGCTTGCGATTTCAGCTCATCAATCGTGACGCGGAGCTTTTCTCATGCTCTTCTTGTCAGAGTTTCTGCTTTTGGATTCTTTCACCCGACGTTTGCTGGAATAGGACGGCTTGGTTTCCCTGCGCTGTTTCGGGATCACGGCGGCCGCCGCGATGAGTTCCCGGAGCTTGTCGAAACAATCTTCGCGATTTCGGATCTGATCGCGAAACCGATCACTCGTCATGACCAGCTCGCCGTCGGAGTTGAGCTGAGAGCCCAACCGTTCAATCAGACGCGCGCGGACCCCCAAAGGCAGACTCGGGCTGGCCAGGACATTCCAGCGCAGCACCGCCTTGCTGTTCACTTTGTTCACATTCTGACCGCCGGGCCCGGAGCTTCGAGCGTAGGAGAGCTCAAGCTCCGAAAGCGGGATCTGGATGGAAGGAGGGATGAAAAGCATGTCCATCCCCGTACCACAAACTGTCCTGAAAATGTTCAATTCGGGTTCAAGACTCCGGCTCCTTCTCCCGAGAAGTGAACATGCCCTCCTCTCCCCGCACAGAACCCCCTCCTTCAGGAGCACAGCCGAAGTCCTTCAAACGGGGCGATGTCATCTACTCACAAGGCGCTCCAGCGACGAATCTCTACCTGTTGCAGTCAGGAATCGTCTCGCTCAGCATGGCTCGTTCGGGAGAAAATCTGGAGCTGATGCAAGTGGCTGCAAGTCAGGTTTTTGGCAACGAAGGTCTCCAGGGCAAGTTCGTGCGAATTGCCAGCGCAGTCGCGAACAACGACGTGACCCTGATCGAAATCGAACTGGCCATGGCCAAAAGCTGGCTCGAGAGCACACCGCTCATCAAGACGATCTCCCGAAGCCTCATTGAAAAACAGCGGGGTCTGGCGCAGGACATCTTCGGCATTCAGATGGAATCCGATCCCACTCCCTGTCCACCCGAACGCATCACGAAACTCTTCGCCGTGCTTTACCATACGGCTTCCTACACCGGCACAAAGAAGCCTGCGGGGATGTCAGTCGTCTGGCCCTCATTCAAGAAATACGCGCAGCGCACTTTTCTTGAATCTCCCGTGAGGCTGGAGCAGGCAGTCCTCATTCTGGTCAAACTCGGTTATGCCACTCTCGAGTACATCCCCTGTGAAACGGACCCAGATGCGCCCGATGAGCTCGGCTTCGTTCATTTCCGGGACCTCGAAATCATCCGCAGCTTCTTTGAGTTTTTTCGCGAATACATGAAAAGTCCCGGAAACTTTCAAGACCCCTCGAAGATCGCCCCCCTCCACCAGTCCATGCTCGTGGAGATCGAACGCTGGAATACTTCAGGCAAAGTCGCATGAAAATCACGACTCGCACCTTGAAGACCGGACAGATGCTTCTGAAGCCCGGCACTCGAATCGAAAACCTGTACATCCTGCAGAGCGGTTGCGTATCCATCTGTCTGACGAAGAACTCCCGACTGATCGAAGTCGCGAAGCTCTTCAGCCCCTTTTCAATCGGAGATGAGGCAGCCTTCGGGCCTCTCTCGTGGACCTCCACCGCTCTGGCGCTCAGAGATTCTTCCGTGATCGAGATCCCGGTCGCCCTCGTTCGCGAACAGCTCGACAAAGCCCCTCTCATGCACCGCATGCTGATCAAGGCACTTTCAGACACGTGCAAAGCGAGTTTTGCGGAACTCAAGGCCCAGCGCTCCAATCGGGAAACACTGCCCTGCCCCCCTGAGTTCACCTCAAAGATCTTCGGAGTGATTTTTCATACTGCCCGCATTCTTGGAACTGCCGGAGACCGGGGCACTTCAGTCAGCTGGGAAGCTTTTCGTGATTACGCTCACGAAGTGTTTGATGAGCCGCTGCATCGTCTCGAAGACGGCATCGGCGTGCTTCTGAAGATGGGCTATGCATCCCTCCATCAGGAAACGCTCACGATCTATGAAATGAAGCAGATCGAAGCCTTCTTTGAGTATTACAGCAATTCGTATTTTCGAAGCTCCAACAAGGACTTCCTCAAGACGGATCCAAAATCCACGAAAGTCACTGAAGAGTTCATCAAAGTTTCAAACAACTATCCGACAGACCGCGGCGGTTTCGCGCACTTGCCTTTCAAAGCGACCATGGACGCCATGAAAGCGGCACTTGGCCAGAGCTTTGAGTCCGACCAACTTTTCCGGCTGGAGCAGAAAGGACTGCTCATGAAGCGAGTCGCCAATGCTGAAGGGGGTACACTCTCTTTTTACAAGCCTGACTTTGAACAGATGATCTTGAACTGGAAGGTCCTCAAGGAAATCGAAACCTGGAATGAAAACGGCTTCGTGAACTCCGAAGGATCTGCCGGTGCGGTGACGCTGGCGATTCATCCGAGTGCCGCGTCTCAGCCCGCCGAAGTGGACTATGCTGCCGAACGCCAGCGTTTCAGCGCGCTGCTCACGAACTGGAAGCCTGCGGCTTCTGAAGGCAAGGTTCCTCAGATCCGGACGGAAACAAGAAAGCCCGAAGAACTCTGGTGCCCGGTCTGCATGAGCGTCATCCAGAAGTCCTGGAAGTCGTGCGAAGTCTGCGGCAATCCGATCGCTTAAGCCCGGGCGCCTTTACCCTGTCCTGTGTTGCCTGCGTGTCCGGTGAAACCGCCGAGTTTCATGCCGAGGTACTCTTCATAGGACTTTTCGTGATCGACGATGCCTTTGGCGCCCACTTCGATCACGCGGTTTGCCACGGTCTGAATGAACTGCTGATCGTGCGAAGAGAACAGGACGGTTCCAGGGAACTTGATGAGCCCGTTGTTCACGGAAGTGATGGACTCGAGATCCAGATGGTTGGTCGGTCCATCCAGCAGCAGCACGTTGGCGTCGATCATCATCATGCGCGAAAGCATGCAGCGCACACGTTCGCCTCCGGAAAGAACCTTGGTCTTCTTCGTGGCTTCGTCTCCCGAGAAGAGCATGCGACCGAGAAAGCCGCGAACGAAATTCTCATTCTGATCCGGCGAGTACTGTCTCAGCCAGTCAATCAGATTGAGGTCCTTGTTTTCAAAGTACTGCGTATTGTCCTTCGGAAAGTAAGAGCGGGAAGTCGTGACTCCCCACTTGAAGCTGCCGCTGTCCGCAGCCATATCACCCATCAGAATTTCAAAAAGGGTCGTGACGGCGAGATCCGTATCGCCGATGAAAACGACCTTGTCGCCCTTGCGAAGCGTGAAGCTGATTCGGTCGAGGATCTTGACTCCGCCAATCGTCTTCGAAATGTTCTCGACGGAAAGAAGCTGATCACCCGCTTCGCGTTCGACTTTGAAGCCAACGAAAGGATACTTGCGAGTCGAAGGCCTGATTTCATCAATCGTCAGTTTCTCGAGCTGTTTCTTTCGAGAAGTGGCCTGTCGGGATTTCGATGCGTTGGCACTGAAGCGCGCGATGAAGGCCTTGAGTTCATCGGCTTTGTCGGACTGCTTCTTTGACTTCTCCTGCGAAAGCTTGAGGGCCAGCTGAGAGGACTCGTACCAGAAATCGTAATTTCCGGTGTAGAGCTGGATGCGACCAAAATCGATGTCCGCCATGTGGGTGCAGACCTGGTTGAGAAAGTGACGGTCATGGGAGACGACGATGACGGTCTTGTCGTACTCGGCCAGAAACTCCTCGAGCCAACGGATCGCAGTGATGTCCAGGTGATTGGTCGGTTCATCGAGAAGAAGGATGTCGGGTTTTCCGAAAAGAGCTTGCGCAAGCAGGACCTTCACCTTGTCCGTGTCGCGGAGCTCGCGCATTTTTTTGGAATGGAGCTCAGTTCCAATGCCGAGCCCTGCCAGGAGTACGGCCGCATCACTTTCGGCTTCCCAGCCTCGGAGTTCAGCAAACTGGCCTTCAAGCTCGCCGGCTTTTTCGCCGTCGGCATCGGTAAAGGGCTCCTTGGCGTAGAGGGCTTCTTTTTCGGCCATGACTTTGGCCAGACGAGGCTCGCCGGCGATCACGATGTTGAGGACTTCTTCTTCATCAAAACTGAAGTGATCCTGGCGGAGGAAGGAAATACGCTCGCCCGGGGTGACGGTGACCGTACCCGCGTAGGAACTGTTTTCAGCTGAAAGGATCTTCAAGAAAGTCGATTTGCCGGCGCCGTTCGCACCGATCAGTCCGTAGCAGTTGCCAGGGACGAATTTGATGTTCACATCTTCAAATAGCTTGTGACTTCCGAAACTTAGACTGATGCCTGAGGTGCTGATCATGGGGGCACCTTATATGACGCGCGGCGCGGATACCAGAGAGAATTTCAGGAAAATCAGGGAACTCAGGGGGGTCGGTTCGATCGAAATGTGGCAAATCTTGCCCCTACCCATCCCCTTCAATTGGTTTAAAATGAAAAGACCGGAGAGCAATTGAATGAAACGCATCATGAGTCTGTCGGTACTGGTTCTTCTCGCAAGCCATTGCCTGGCTATCAGCGCCTTCTCACAGACGCGCGAAGAAATGAAAGAAGCCGACGAGAAGCAGGCCGACCTCCAACTGGAACTTCAAAATGCCAAGGATCATCCCGAGTTGGCCAATCAGTCAGGGCCCCTCCATATCCCACCTCGACAGGACAAGATCATCGCTCTGGCCAGAAAAGTCTTTCCCGAGCTCAGCAAGAAGTCCGATGCTGAAGTCAAAGTGGCTCTCGACAGGAAGTATCCGAAATACGAAGTCAACGGCATGGTCATTCAGACGGGCGGACCTTCCCAGATGCTTCAGGACCCGGCCTTCCTGAAGTATGCAAAGCAGCACCCCGATCAGGTGACTCGCGAAGCCTTCAATACTCCTCTGGAGATCGGCGCGATGAATCGTTCGATTGAGCAGAGAGATCAGAAGGTCAAAAACCTGAACCTCGAGGAAAACCAGCTTCGGAAGCAGGTGAAGGAAATCCAAATGGGCGTCCCTCGGAACGATCGGGATACTGAATATAAGGAAGCCGAAATCAAGGCCTTGAAAGCGCAGATCAGGGACGTGGAAGCTCAGATTCGACGACTCGGCGGAAAACCGGAAGATCGCTGCCTGAAGCCGGGCGAAGGCGATGAAGCCAACGGTTACCTTCTGAACGGCGTGAGTCAGGCTTACCAGGTCAAGCAACTTGGGCAAGAAGGAAAAATCAGAGTCGAAGCGGTCACTCACGACGCCCGATTCAAGGAACTGAAGCCCGCGATTTCAGAGGGGTCGCAAAGGAAACTTCCTGAAAGCGGCGCCCGCGGGATCAATCGTGCGGACCGTCCGTGACCGTGGAACCCGTGAAAATCAGAGGTTTCGCGCTCCGACTCGTCTGATCTGATTGTTGCCCGCATAGGTCACCTGTTGGGACACCATGGTTCTGAAGACTTCAAGAAGGATGCTGGAGTCCACCTGAGGCTCAAGAATCTCAATGAGCAGGTGTACAGCTTCGATGGTCGAGAGACAGTACTTCGCGGGCTGCTTGCGAATCTTGTATTCGGATTCCTTCTCATGAGTGAAGCAGATCTGCGGCAGAGCGGAGAGCTTCGTGCTTCTTCTCATCATGCTTTTGGCATTCGCCCAGGTTCCGTCGATGACGAAAATCACAAGCTTCCTGTCGGCCGGAAAGCCGCTTTTCACTTCTGCCGGAGGCAGCCGGCTCACGTTCAGGGAGTTTTCACTCGGAAAGAGAACCACGCAGTGGTTGCCCGAGTTCTCAAGCAGTTCATTGACCTGAGGATGATCATCAAACGCGACTCCTGCGATGAGGCGGGAATTGCGAATGCACAGATGAGTCATCCGGGCGGTTCCGATGCTTCGCTTTCTTTCAAGCGGGTGCTGCAGGAGGATGAATTGAAGATCACTCTCGAAGGGCCTCACCTGTGCACAGTAACAGGTCAATTCAGACTTGAGACAGCGCAGGCAGAGGACTCGCTCGGTGATGACTTTGGCAGCTGGCATTTGGGGCTACCTTAATCTGCCACGCAAGGCGTCGCAAGAGGCTTGAGCTTTGAAGGAAAACTGACGATAAGGGGTCATGAATGAAATGCTCGAAAACGTCCAGGCGAAGCTCAAAACCCGGACCATTGCCGTCTTCAGCGTGGTTCACGTCGGACTGATTCTCGGAATCATCGCCATCTCACGTGCTTCTTTCGCGGAATGGGACCTGACTTCGAGCTTCTATCTTGCTTCGCTCCTCTGTCTTTATGGAGGTTTTGTGATGGGGATTCTCTTCATCATTCTCCCTCTCCTGCCCTGGCTCAAGAAAGCCAGGAGTGTGGAACATTGGACTGAGCGAGCTCTGAAGGAACTCCCTCACCTCATCCGAATCGTTCAAAGTCTCCTGGCCGTATGGAATGAAGCCAGAAATCCCGCTTCGGCACCCAAATCAGCCGAGACCCAGCCCGTGAAGGCTTCAGAACCCCTCAAGTTCGTTTGAAGGAACCTGCGGCGCCTGTTGAATTATTAAGAAAGTTAACAAAAAGGCTGTCTTATTCAACACATAGCGCAATATGCAAAGTAGTGGCATTCTCACTTTACGGCTTCTTTTTCGTAGTCCGTCTCCATACGAAGAAGGTTTCGGCGCCGTTGACCTGCTCTCAGGTTGGCGACGTCAACCAAACCCCTGAAACTCCGAACAATAATTTAAATATTGAACTATTCTTAATAGTGTTGTTAAATATTAATATATTTGATTTTAACAGCTTTCAGCTGTTTTGCATTTTCAAGGGAGAAGCTCATGTCAGATTCCAAGATTCAAGCCCCAGCCCCAGTCGCCGCTCAGCGCTCCCCAAAATCCAATGGGCGAAAGAAGCTTCTCATCCACCCTCAATTTCAGCTTCTGCTTCTCGGGGTCAACTTTGGGGTCATCCTGCTGTTCTCAACCATCGTCTGGGCAACCGTTCAGAACACGCTTCTGGATCTGAAACCTGCGGCCGGACTCTCCGGAATGGAAGTCGACGCCTATAGGCGCTTTCTTGATTATCAGGCCGGAAACTTCCAGACCGCCATCCTGGGTTCGATGGTCGTCGGACTCATCGTTTCAGGTGTGGTCACCCTGCTGATCTCCCATCGCTTCGCAGGTCCACTCATCCGTCTGAGAAATTACTTCAGATCCATCGGTCAGAGCGCGGATGCCGAACTCGTGCCCGAGCTCTCTTTTCGCGATGGCGATTACCTGGGCGAACTCCCTCCGCTGATCAACAAGGCCTTTGCCCGCGTTCAGACGAAAGTTGATCTCGCGCATTCGAAGAAATCCGCTTAACGGCGAAGACGGCGAGTGAGCTTCGAAGTGATTTTCTGAGCTTCACTGATGCCTAGTGCGGAAGTGACACCGAAGTAGATCACGCCGTAAGGTCCGAGCACGATGACCGCAGCCAGGACCGGGTGCACCCCCTGCACTGCGAACTTGAGCGCGAACGCTACGGCCGAAGCGCCGATGGCAGCACTCCAGAGCTTGACTTGAAAATCCACCGGGATGCCTGAATGGCCGGTTCTCCGGGTCATTTCACGGCGCAGAAGCAGAAACTCGATCCAGGCTGCGATCCCGGCTGAAGCCGTCAGACCGGCCGTTCCCCAGGAAGAATCCAGTCCCAGAGCCTTTGGCAGGACAAGTGCGAAGATCAGACCGAGCACGATCGTGAAGACGACTCGCACGACCGCAAAGCGAAGCGGCGTGCGCGTATCTTTCAACGCGTAGAACCCGGAAGAATAAATGCGGCCCAGAGTTGCCGAAAGAAGTCCGATCGTTGAACCCGCCAGCACACCCCAAACGTAGACCGTATTGTCCCGCGTGAAGGCGCCGGACTGATAGATCGCCGAAATGATCACATCCCCAAGAACGGCAAAGGCCACGACAGAAGGAACGACGAAGAAAGCGATCTTTCTCAAGGCTGAGTTGAGACGAGTCCGCAGAAAGGCCGCGATCTCCTCGTCCGTACCGGTGGCACTCGACATCTGAGGGAGTTCGGCCGCAGAGATTGACATTCCGAAAAGGCTGATCGGCAAAAGGTAGATCACCTGCGCATAGGCGAGAGCCGAGACCGCGCCGCTCGGGAGAAAACTCGCGATCATGCTGTCGATGTAAGCGCTCACCTGCACGACGCCTCGGGAGACCACGACCGGGAGAAAATTGCGGATCACGGTCCGCACGGATTGCAGCTGCACGGAGAGATTGGGCCGGAAATTTGAAATGAGTCTGAGCGCGACGGGGAGCTGAGTTCCGAACTGAAGCACGCTGCCGATGACAAGTCCCCAGGCCGCGACGACCGCGAGATGAGTCTGCGAAGAATGCCCACCGAAGGAAACCAGGGCGACGATGATCGCAAAGTTCCAGAGAACCGGAGCCGCATAGGAAAGAAAGAATTTTCGGTGACTGTTCAGAATTCCGAGACACCAGGCTGACATCACGAGCAGTCCCGTGCCAGGAAAGAAGATCTGCACGAGTCGAATGGTCAGGTCCCGCTTCTCACCGTGAAAACCGGGAGCGATCAGATCAATCAGGATCGGAGTCGCCAGCACGCCGGCGAGCACGAGAAGCGAGACCATCAAGGCCAGCAGTGAGGCGATCGCTCCGGCCACTTTGCCGGCTTCATCTTTCTCACCGCGTGAAACCAGCCCCGCATAAACTGGAATGAAGGAAGCTGAGAGCACCCCTTCTCCAAAAAGGTTCTGGAGAAAATTGGGAATCTTGAGCGCCGCCTTGAAAGCGTCACCCGCGTCGGAATTTCCGAAGTAGTGGGCAAAGACACGTTCACGGATCAGGCCAGCCACCCGACTGAGAAGAATCCCCGCGGCGACAAGGTTGGCGCCGGTGAGTGCCGCAATTCCGGTTCTGGTTTTTTTCGGTATGTCAGTCATTTCAGAAGGTGCCATCACTCATTGCTTGTAGCAGTGACCGTGATGTAATCCGAGTAATTTCCCGTCATGCTGCTGGAGATGGACCCGACCTGAAACAAAAGCGCGTGACGACGACTCGTATCCTGGGTCTGCCCGGTCCCACTCGCGACGACTGAATGTGCAATCGGGAGAATCATCTCCGTGGACTTTTCATTTTCAGGCGTGCTGAATGGCATTTACCTTTTCGGGTTCGCATGAGATTGGCTTCGCAATTCAAAGGAGCTCCCATGAAACACCCCCATGCCCTCGTTCTCGAAAAGATCTATGCTGATTTCGCCAAAGGCGACATCAAATCGATTTTGGCCGCCTGCTCGGAAAAGATGACTTTTCAGGTCTCCGGAAAGAGCCGGCTGGCGGGAAAGTTTGACCGCTCCAATTTTGAAAAGGACTTTGCCTTGAAGCTGATGGAACTCTCCGGTGGCACTTTCAAGATGGAAGTTCACGATATTCTCGCCAGTGATCAGCACGCGGTCGTTCTCGCTTCGGATCACCTCATCCGTGACGGCAAGGAGACGATGTACCGCACGGCACATGTCTGGCGCTTCGAAGGCGGCAAGCCGGTGGCCTGGTATGAATACCCACGAGACCTCTATCAGTTCGACGCGATCTGGAGCTGATCACTTCAGCACTTCACCCTCAGTCGCGGTGATAGCAGTTATGATTGTCTGAGCACTGAATGCAGACTGCGCGCTTGCAGATGGAACATTCATTCGTCGCGGGTTCACTTTTGCAGAAGTAGCAGAGGTAGCTCATTTGAAGTCTCCGGGTTGCTGGAGTTTGGGATCCATCTCACGTTTCCACAGCGGAGGACAGAGAGCCAGCCAAATCATGCTGGAGTAACCCTGCTCGAATTCGTGCCCGGAGCGTGAAAGCTGAAGATTTTCATAACGCACGAAAGGCTGCGCATGATGGTGGGCATGGCGGCCGAGATTGAAGAGAAACCAGTTCGTCACCCGGTGTCGAGAATCCCATGAGTGCAGATCAGTCGCGGGTTCATACCGACCGGGGGCCGTCTGCCGCCGCACCAGTCCGTAGTGCTCAATGTAATCGACCGTCTCAAGAAGCATCACCGCCATCGAGCTTTGAATGAAGAAAAGGACCAATGCTTTCCAGCCCCAGAGCGCCCAGATCAAAGCGATGAGTGAACTTTGAACCAGAGTGTAGTGAATCATCCGGTGGCGATGCCACTGAAAAGTCTTCGCGGCTGCTGCTCGGGCATTTTCAATTTTCCAGGCACTGAGCCAGCCCATGATCGTTGATCGAATCCAGAAGAAGTAAATCGACTCCCCTTTTCGCGCGGTCGCGGGATCGTGAGGAGTGGCGACGTGACGGTGATGCCCAAACACATGTTCCACCCGGTAGTGCGGAAAACAGACGCTGAGGAGAAGAGTCACGCCCAGAAATCTTTCCCACCGATTTCTGCGATGAATCAGCTCATGGGCAGCGGTGATCCCCGTGGCCCCTGCCATCGCACCCAGGGACCAGGCCGCTCCAATCCAGGAGAGCGACAGAAAAGGTGTGCGCTCCGGCTTGCTCAGGATCCAGTATTGAATTCCCAGCTGAACAGGAACGTACACCCAGAGGATGAGCGAATAGGTCTTGAATTGAACCTTGGACTTCAAATCACCGGAAGTTCGCGGTTGAATCGACTCCTGCCCCAGTAGAAAGTCCAACAGAGGGTGCGCGAGAAAGACCAGTCCAATGCCAAGAAAGTTCCAAAGTCCACCCAGCAGAATGCCCGAGACCACGCCGATCGGAATGAGGAAAGAGAGGAGGAAAGGGAGGGCACCTGACATAGCCTGACACTACCCTGAATGGCTGGCTTTTTGTAACTCCATTGTGAAATACTGAAGGTATGTCGCGCTTTCTCACGATCACTCTGCTTCTGGCAATTCTCCTGACACTGGTCGGCGGGTGGCTGACTTCACTTCACCAGACCCAGCGACTTCGGGTGGATCTTGCCCGGAAAGAAGCTCAGCTTCAGAACTCGGAAACGAAACTCAGAGAGGCGGAGGCGAAAGCGAACGTGCTCTCCAGTCTGCTCCGCCGGGAACACAGCCAGGAAACCGATGCTGAAAAAAACTCAGTGAACCTGCTGAGCTCGAAGCTGGATCAGGAAAAATCCGCGCTGACTGAGTTCCAGAAGAGACTTCAGAAACTCCAGGAACAAGGCTCTCGCATTCCAGATCAGTCCCGGGTCCGAATTACCCAGGAAGATCTGGATGAAGCCAATCGTCAACTCAAACTCCTCGACGAACAGGAAAGAAATTCACGGGCGCAGGATCACCTTGCCATCACCAGCAGCCGGCAGGATCTGGCGATCACGGAAGGGCAGCTCAACGAAAGCATCCATCAATCCGAAGAGCGACTCAAAAGCGGTCAGACTGAATTGAAGGAACGAAAGAGAAAATTCGCTGAAGTGGATCAGCCTCGTCTGATTTCGGAACTTGAAGCGCGACTGAAGACCGAGAGATCCACTCTGGACGATCTCAAACATCAGAAGTCGACCCTCAAGCAAAGCCATCGCCTGGATCAGCTTGGCTCTCAACAGCGGACGGAGACCGAGAAAAATCAGATCGAAGCTCGCAAAATTGAACTGCGTCAGCGTGCGGCTGATGACCGCTCTCAGCTGACTCAGCTCAAAAGCAGTCTCAACTCTGAGATCAGATCGCGAGAAAATCTGAAACAACTCGTCCACGACCTCCAGCTGCAGCGTGACCTTCAAAGAAGCAGGGTAGGGGACCTGGAGTCCCAGTTGAGTCAGGAAAAGCGCAGGCTGCAGCTCTTGAGTTCTCCGGCAGGATCAGCTAGTTCAAATAGATGAGTTTCTGGTCAAACCCGCTGATCGCCTGGACTGAGAAAGGGCTGTACTGTCAGGCGGGCGACTTCTACATCGACCCTCATCGCGCAGTGGACACCGCTCTCATCACTCATGCGCACAGCGACCATGCAAGGCGTGGCAGCAAAAAGTACCTCTGCACTTCATCCGGGCTGGGACTGTTGAAAAGCCGACTCGGAAAATCCATTCAGGCGGAAGGGATTCCCTTTCAGCAATCCTTTCAACTGGGGAACGTGAAAGTGAGCTTCCATTCGGCAGGCCACATCCTGGGCTCCGCACAAGTGCGAGTCGAGTGCGGTTCTGAAGTCTGGGTCGCCTCGGGTGACTACAAGAGGGATCCAGATCCAAGCTGCGAGCCCTTTGAATCCGTACCTTGCCACACGTTCATCACGGAAGCGACGTTCGGAACCCCGAAGTATCAGTGGAAGAAGGACTCCCGCCACGGCAAGGACATTTTTGACTGGTGGATGGAAAACGCCGAAGCCGGAAGAAACAGCCTTCTCTTTGGCTATTCCCTGGGAAAAGCGCAGAGAATTCTTGCGGAACTGGCACCCTACGCCAAACGACCGATCCTGATTCATGATTCAGTCGTGGACCTGACTGAGTGCTACCGCAGGGAAGGCCGAATCCTGGCAGCCACTGAAAAACTCAGTGCTCGCGTGGCAGCAGGGGAAATGGCGGAAGGAGAGTTGCTCGAAGGTGAACTGCTTCTCGCTCCCCCTTCCATTCTCAAGGACGGCTGGATTGATCGACTGGGAGATTACCGAACGGCTTTTGCTTCGGGTTGGATGGTTCGAAGCTCAGGCGGCAGCTACGGACGTGGCTCTTATGATCATGGCTTCGTGATCTCCGACCACGCGGACTGGAATGACCTGAACCAGACCATTGATGACTGTGGAGCTGAGCGCGTCTTTGTCCTGCACCGTGAAGGTCGCCTGATTCAGCACCTTCGAAAAAGAGGGCTCGACGCCCACCCGGTTTCGTCGCTCACGATGGAAAACTACCCTCGACTGGGTGGTTTGAACCTGAGGCTTTTCTGAAAAGGATCAAACTCGCCGTCCGCGACTTTGCCTTGCCGGTCCCACGCGTCGGGAGCATTGATTCTCACTCCGGCTATGGTCGCGCGCAGGCGGATGGACAGGAAATTCACCTCCGCGTTCAGGAAAAGCGACTCAAGGCGGATCCGACCTACCAGGCTGAAGTGAAACTCCTCCATGTGTTTGAACGCGGCGGTTACGTCTTCGAAGTGGGCGGGAGAATCGACGGACTTTTTCCGGCGGTCGCCGCTGGAGTTTCACAAGACGGTTCTCCAAAGCCTCCGAAGCCACCTAAAATTGAAGAGATCAAATCCAGCTTCAACATTCGTGAGCTCAGCAAAGTTCTGTCGGATCAGCCCGCTGGACTGCCAACTCTGCGACCTCTCCCGACTCATCCTTACTCTCTTCAGCTCCTCACTTACGGATACATTCACTGGCTTCAGAATCAGGTGATGCCGAAGCTCTCCTTTCATCTCGTTTCGAGTCGCAACAACGACTCGGAAGATATTGAGCTGGAACTGGATCTCATTCAATACGAGCAGTGGTTGAACCTGCGGCTGGATGAACTCGTGATTGAAGCGAAGAAATCCGAAAGACGCACTCTCCGCAGAAAGAAGATTTCGGCAAACTTTCCCTTTCCCTTCTCCAAACCGAGACCGGGCCAGGTTGAATTGATCGATGAAATCCGCAAGGGCATGAAGATCGACAGCCGAATGCTGATCCAGGCCCCGACGGGATTGGGCAAAACCGCTGGAGTCCTCTACCCCACCCTTCAGGAGGCTCTCAGCCGTGGACAGAAGGTCATTTACGTCACGCCCAAGAACAGTCAGCACTCGGTGGCCGAAGACGCGGTCACTCGCTTTCAGGATACGGGCTCGAAACTCAAATCTCTGACCATCACGGCCAAGAGCAAGATCTGCATGAAAGCCGAGCCCCTCTGCAATCCCACTTACTGCGAGTTCGCGAAGGACTATTACACCAAAGTCGCCGAACACGAACTCGTCGACAAACTCGCGAAAAAGAAGAAACTCACTTCGAAAGTCTTCAGAAACTTCGCCGAAGAGTACCAGGTCTGCCCTTTTGAACTTCAGCTCGACGTCGCCCAGGAAGCGGACACCGTGATCTGTGATTACAATTATGTTTTCGCACCGAGGTCGGCCCTCGGGCGCATGAACATGAGCACCTTTGACCAGGAAGGAAAACCGAATTTAGTGATCGATGAAGCCCACAATCTGCCGTCGCGCGCGATGGATTACTACTCCCCGACACTTTCCAGTTTCGTGCTCGAGAAAATGCGGGATGAACTGAAGGGACTGCCGTCCCGATTCCGAAAAGAAGCGGAAATCCTCATTGATGAGTGCATTGCGGTTTTGAGCTCGTGCCGGCCGGATGGAGAAGCCAAACCCGTGCAGATCGATCCTCCCGTGGAGTCCTTCATGCTTCAGGATGGAAAGCTTCGCTCCTTTCTCTCGCGCTACCTCGAGTCCGATGTCGAAATCAAACCCAGGGATCCGATTCTCAAGCTCGTCTTCTACTGGTCAGAATTCACTGGAGCACTGGAATTCGTAGGAGATCCCGCTCATGCGGAATTTTTCACGACCTTTCAGCCTCACTCGAGCGGAGGGACCGTGAAGATCACCTGTTGTGATGCTTCTGAGATGCTGAAGTCGGCGTACGACGACTATGAGCAGGTCGTGGGATTCTCAGCGACCCTGAAGCCCTTCAAGTATTACTCGGGCCTGTCGGGTCTCGATTCAGACACTCTGAAAACTTCCGAATTTCAAAGTCCGTTTGAAAAGAATCACCGCAAGATCCTCATCATCCCCCAGATCTCCACGAAATATTCAGACCGGGAACGTAACTACCCGAAGATCTCTGAAACGGTCGAACGCATCGTGGCACTTCGCAAAGGCAACTACTTCGTCTTCTTCCCGAGTTTTGATTTCATGGAAAAAGTTCTGAATCAGTTCAAAATTCCAGCGGGATTCACGGTCCTCAGACAGGAGCGCAGCATGAGGCCCCAGGAGGTGGAAGCCGTCATTGAACATCTGCGAAGTGAAGTCGCGCCGACTCTGATCTTCGCCGTCCAGGGTGGAGTGTTTTCAGAAGGCGTGGATTACCCAGGCAACATGATCATCGGCGCCTTCCTCATCGGTCCTCCCCTGCCCAGCTTTGATCTCGAGCGGGAGCAGATGCGAAAATTTTACGACGAGCGCTACGAAAGAGCCGGCTTTGATTATGCTTATACCTACCCCGCAATGGCCAAAGCGGTTCAGGCAGCGGGAAGAGTGATTCGGTCAGAAACTGACCGCGGGATCATCATTTTGATGGATCAAAGATTCGTGCAATCGAATTATGCCCAATCCATGCCGACCGACTGGTTTGAGAGCTCTCCTCGGGAGCTGGTATCGCGCGGAATCCTGAAGGAAATCTCAGATTTCTGGGCTGCCACAGGCCACTCCAGCGGTTAGGATCAAGGTCATTTCTCACTCAAAACGCCTCGGTTCAAACGACCTTCACCTTGACTCTTCCGAAGGACTCGAGGATCTGATATTCGTCAAAGCATGAGAATCTGCGTCGGTATCACTGGCAGTATCGCGGCTTACCGTTCCGTTGATTTCGTCAAGGAGCTCACCAGAAAAGGGCATGAAGTCAGCGTCGTTCTGACGGACTCCGCCTCAGAACTGGTCAGCTCGCGCGTCCTCTCGACGTTCACACGGAGACCCGTCCTCTCCAGCGATGCCTTTGGTGCGGATCACTCGGGCACCGATCACATCGAGACCGCACGCTGGGCCGAGGTGTTCGTCATTTATGGCGCCACTGCGAACTTTCTCGCGAGGTACGCTCACGGCATCTGCGACGATTTCCTGAATCTGCAGCTCATCGCGACCGCCGCGCCGGTGCTCGTCGCCCCCGCCATGAACCCCACCATGTGGCTTCATCCGTCGGTTCAGGAAAATCTGGAAAAGCTCAGAAGTCGAGGAGTTCATTTCATTGACCCGATCCCCGGCCGTGTCGCCTGTGGCGAAGTGGGCGTGGGACACATCGCTGAAATCTCTGAAATCGTCGACGCGGTCTCCTCACTGGCCTCGGAAGCCGATCTTTTTCTCAAGGGCCGGAAGATCCTCATTTCAGCAGGTCCGATGCGCACTTCGATTGATCCCGTTCGCTTCATTCAGAACCAGTCTTCGGGACTCATGGGTCTCGAAATCGCGCGGGCGGCTCGAAACGCGGGAGCCGAAGTCACCGTACTTCTGGGGCCGGTTGAGGTCGCGGTGCAGGAGCAGTTCGAACCGTTCGCGGTCACCTCCTACACGACCCCGGAAGACTACGGCGACAAACTGCTCAATCTTTTTGAAAAATGCGACGCCTTCCTTTCCGTGGCTGCAGTTCTGGATTTTGAAGTGATCCCGAATCCCACGAAGATTGAACGAAGAACGCTCGAGACGCAGTCCGAGATGCGCCTTCCGATGAGAGCCGTACCGGATTTCGTCGCCCGCATGGCTTCGCTCAGGAAACCCCATCAGAAGGTCATCGCCTTCGCCGCTGAAACCGGAAGTGTCGAAGAAATCATCCAGCGTGCACGACAGAAGATGGAAAAGAAGAAAGTTCACGCGATCGTCGCGAATCCGGTCTGGCCCAATCTCGGACCGGGCGCCCTCGACAATCAGCTCTGGGTCATTCGTCCCGGCAAAGACACGGTGCCAATGGGCCCCGCATTGAAATTTACTTTGGCGCACCCACTCCTGAAACTCCTGTTTTCAGAAAACGCGTAGAACGACTCCAAAGTCCACTGATCCGGGATGATCGCGGAATTTTGTGAAAAACCTCGATGCAGTGCGGAAAACCCTCACGCCGACTTTACTCACTGCAGCCGATGCGTTATTTCCTGCGCATGATTTCATTCAATCGATTCACCCTTTTTCACCTGATCTCCACCGCCGCGACCGTCGCACTGATGTTCTCTCCTACAGCGATTCAGACTTCCTTCGCTTCCGGAGTCCCGGACATCCTGGATCAGTCCGCGCTGAAGAACCAGATTCAGCCTTGTGACAATTTCTATCAGTTTGCCTGCGGAACCTGGATCGATCAGACTGAAATTCCGGCCGACAAAAATTCCGTTTACCATCAGTCCACCGCCCTCAGCGATCAGACGGACGTCGTTCTGAACGGAATCCTGAAAGCTTACGCAGATGGAAGCTTCAAGCTCTCGGCGTCCGCTTCGAAGAAACTGGGAGATTATTACGCCAGCTGCGTGCAGCGTGAACAGTCAACGGCCAGGGCAGAAAGCGCTTTGACTCTTCGACTTCATGAAATTGATGCGATCCAGGATCAGGCTGGACTGGCTCGGGCCGTGGCTCGGCTCCACCTGAGCGGCACGAACGCGTTGTTCAGTTTTGGTTCAGGTCAGGACTTCAACGATTCGACTCAGGTCGTGGGCATGGCCACCCAGGGAGGCCTGGGCCTTCCGGACAAGGATTACTACCTCAAGCAGGACGCAAAATCCCTGGAGATCGTTCAGAAGTACACGGCTCACATCGCAGCGATCCTTGAGCTCAGCGGCTCCTCGAAAGATTCAGCGCTGCTCTCCGCAAAGTCCACAGTCGATTTCGAGACTCAGCTCGCGAGCCACGCGATGTCCCTGGATGACCGAAGCGATCCTGCCAAGACCAACCACCTGATCGGAAAATCTGGACTGATCAAACTGGCTCCTCACTTCGCCTGGGAGGAGTACTTCAGGGTTCTGGGCCTGAAGAACTTTGAAAAGCTCAACGTCACTGAGCCTGAGTTCTATTCGAAGCTTGGATCCCTGGTCGAGCATTCGGATCTCGGACAGATCAAGACTTACCTGACCTGGCAGCTCGCGCACCGAGCCGCTCCTTCCGTATCACCCGCTTTTGAGAAGGAGAACTTTGGCTTCTGGAACGCGTACCTCCACGGTGAAAAGCGCATGAAGCCGGTATGGATGCATTGCACCCAGCTCGCCGAAGGCAATCTCGGTTATGCGCTCGCGGAGGCTTACGTCCGCACGGTCGACGGAGCGGCGATTCAGGCACGGGTTGAGACGATGATCGAAAGCATCAAACAGGCCTTTCGCGATGATCTTCAGGACCTGACCTACGGACCCAACGCCTGGATGGACAAGGCGACCATGGACCAGGCTCTGGAAAAATTCAAACTCCTCAGTC
Source organism: Oligoflexia bacterium (assembly GCA_014378465.1). Taxonomy (GTDB): domain Bacteria; phylum Bdellovibrionota; class UBA1018; order UBA1018; family UBA1018; genus UBA1018. Next base: position 55,414 of record JACMNQ010000028.1, read on the forward strand.
AGAAAGTCGGCGCCCCGAAAGTCTGGCGCAATTACGGAGCTCTCTCCACCAACCGAAGTTCTTTTTTTGAAAATGAGCTCAAGGTCTCCGAATTCAATTCTCGTCACGACCTCGCGAAAATCGGCAAGCCCGTCGACAAGAACGAATGGTACATGATGCCCTGGGAAATCAACGCGTACTATGATCCGTCCAACAACGAGTTCGTGTTTCCATTCGGCATCCTTCAGCCTCCGTCCTTTGATCTGAGAGCATCAGACGGAGCCAACCTCGGCGCTTTCGGCGGTGGCACCATCGGACATGAGCTCACTCACGGTTACGATGCCGACGGCCGCAAGTTTGATGGTTATGGCAATATCAAGGACTGGTGGACTGCCGCCACGCTCAAGAAGTTTGAAGAACGCACGCAGTGCTACGTCAACAAGGCGGACGCCTTTCCGATTCAGGTCGGCGAGACGGTTCTGCATGTGAACGGAAGCGCGACGATCACCGAGAATCTCGCCGACCAGGGCGGCGTGAAGCTCGGTTACATCGCGCTTCAGACCGCGCTTCATGCCCGCGCACCCGCACCGCTCTGGCTCGGGCAGTACACGGAAAAGCAGCAGTACTGGATCGCGTACGCGCAGAGCTGGTGTTCCAAGCGCACTCCTGAGGGTCTCCGAGTGCAGATCACCACGAATGAACATCCGCCGGAAGAATTCCGAGTCAACGGTGTTCTCATGATGCGCCCTGAGTTTGCCCGGGATTTCGGCTGCAAGGCCGGAGATTTCATGAATCCCGCGGAACGCTGCTCACTCTGGTGATCGCGGCCGCAGAGGGAGCGCTGCCGCTTTCGCAGCGTCCAGAAATTCGAGGTCACCAGAGGCATGATCAGCTTCGGTGGCCACTTCTGGATTGAGCCATTCGATCACGGCTGCGTGATTGAGACTTTCCGGATCATGAAAATAGTAAGGCGTCAGTCCGATCACGCGAAAGCCGCGCTTGAGCTGAAATGAAAGCGTCGGATCCGAAAATTCACCCCGAATCACCGCCACGACGTACTCCCGGGCACTCATCTTCTGCGCGTACCGGTGGTAGCCGCTGATGCGCGCACCCGCGCGGATATTGAGCATGCGTCGCTCGCGGGCCAGGAGCTCACGGCGCTGATAGAGAAGCTTGCCCACCCCTTTGCCCTGAAACTCCGGGTGTACCATGATTTCGACTCCGTACAGAGTGCGACCCCGCTCGGGTGCATGATTGCCGAGGTAGCCCCATTCGGTGATGTCCTTCCATTTGGAGCGCAGATCGTGATTCGAGTAATCGACGATCAGACTCGATGCCATGCCGATCACCCGGTCAGTCACCAGACCGCTCGCAGGCGAAGGCACCTTCTGAACGACGACAAACTGGCCTTCGGGAAAGACTTCCAGATGAGACGTCAGCTGGTTGGGACCCCAGGAGTACATTCCCGGGTACACGGCCGCACAAAGATCAATGATCGGATCAATGTCTTCGAGGCGCGTGTTTCTCAGTTCAAAGCTAGAGTTGGACAATCTCGACCTGCCTGGACATCACTTCGGACGTTTGAGCGTCATGAAGAGGGAGCACCGTTCCTCGCGAGCGGGATTCTTTCAGCACTTTCAGATCCAGTTCTCCCACGATCATCGTCTCGGTATTGGCTATTCCCTCAAGAAGCAATCCATCCCGGGAGAAGCCATAATCGCTGGGCGTGAGAATCGCCGCCTGCCCATAATTGAGAGAAGCCGCTGGGTAACGGGAGAGTCCGCCTGCCGTGCTCGACTGGACGACGAAGACCTGATTTTCAATCGCGCGAGCCTGGGCACAGTGCCTGACCCGGTAATACCCCTGCCGATCGTCCGTACAGCTCGGCACGACGATCAGTTGCGCGCCCTCGAGTGCGGCGGCCCGAACGATTTCAGGAAATTCGACGTCGTAGCAGATGGCGACGGCAAAACGTCCCCACTCCGCTTCAAAAATCCGGAGCTTGCCCGGCGAAGCGGTCGAAACGATGAAGTCCTCTTTTTCAAATCGGGTCATGCGCAGCTTCTGCTGCACGCCGTGGCCGCCCGATGCTGAGAATACATGGCTTTCATTATAGATGAGATTCTTCGCGCCTTCAGCCGGGATGGATCCGGCGACGATCGTGAGCTTGTATTTTTTGGCGAGGCCCAGAAAAAGTTCGACGTAACGGTCTTTGTACTTCGCGACGGCACGGACGAGTTCGGGCAGAGATTTATCGGGATCATCCAGACTGAAAAGCTGAAGCGTGAAGTACTCTGGAAAAACCACGAGTTCCGCTTTGTAGTCGGCGGCATTTCTCACCCAGTCCGTGGACTGCTGAGCAAATTCCTCAAAAGTCTTCACAGGTCTCAGCCAGTACTGCAGGGATGCCACGCGAAGTCGGTCGGTATCTTTCATGACTTCAGGGTAAACTAAAGGGACTTCAAAAACCAGCTGTCGCAGCCGAAGTGACCGGTCGCGCCTCGAGGGCCAGTCAGTGGCTCAAACCCGTTTCGAACGTAAAGGGCTCGCGCCTGCACCATGGCGTGCATCGTCTCGAGATAACAGAATCGGAAGCCTTCGCGATGGGCAGTCTCAAGGCACCGGTCCATGAGCTTCTGCCCCATTCCCTGGCCCCTGAGTTCCGGATAGAAATACATCTTGCGAAGTTCACAGGTGAGGCCGTCCCCTTCTGCCAGGGGCGCGATCCCTCCCCCTCCCAGGATCTTTTCTGAAGTCTGGAGATTCGTGATGACGAAGTAAGCGGAGCGCGGCTGGAGATACGAAGCATGCATGTCATCCACTTCCGCATCCTGACTCGCGAAACCCACCCCTCCGCAGCCAAACTCCGGCATGACTTTGCGGATGAGAGCCGCCACGGCCACGTTGTCTTCTTTTCGCAGAGGTCGAATTCCGTAGTCAGCCATGGACGCGATCCTATAAGACTCGGCCCCAATGAGAAACTCCGTTTTCGCGCTTTTCAGCCTTTTCGGGCTCCCGGTTCTGGTCTTTTCCGGCATGTCGTTCATGGGACACCCCCTTGCATTTGCCGCGCCTGCTCTCACTCATCCCTTTCCGCTGAACTTTGAATGGTGCGTCGCCACGGCCGCCCATCAGATCGAAGGCGGAAACACTCGAAGTGACTGGTGGGATTGGGAGAAGATCCCGGGAAACATCAAGCACGGGGATACGGCGGCAGTCGCGACGGACTCCTGGCATCACATGGACCGCGACATCGAGATGCTGCGTGAACTCCACGTCACCACTTACAGGTTTTCGGTGGAATGGGCAAAAATCGAGCCCTTGCGCGGACAGATCGACCCTGAAGCCGTGCTTCATTACCGACTTTTCGTGGAAAAGCTGAGGCAGGCGAAAATTCAGCCCATGATCACTCTTCAGCATTTCACACTGCCTCAGTGGTTCAGGGCATTGGGCGGCTGGGAGTGGGAAGGCGCGCCTGAAGCGTTCGAAGCCTACACTCAAGTTGTCCAGAGGCAGATCGCTCCTGACGCCCGGTACTGGGTGACGATCAACGAGCCGATGGTCCACCTGCTTGGCGGTTACTTTCTCGGAAATGTTCCTCCGCAGGAGAAGAGAAAGCTGAAGCACGTCATCCCAGTGATGGTCGGACTGCTCAAAGCCCATGCGCGCGCTTACCACGCGCTTCATCATGAAGCGGAGAATCGCACTCACCCCCTGCAGATTCAGGTTGGAATGGCAAACCACCTCCGGTACTTTCAAGCTGCAAAACGCTTCAACCCACTGGATCAGTTTTTTGCCCGCGAGTTTGACCTCCTGTGGAACTGGGCCCTTCCGGATTCACTCCGGACCGGGAAGCTCACTTTGAATGTCCCCGCACTCGTTCATGCCGATATCGCCATCTCGGGGCTGCAAGGCAGTTACGATTTCTTCGGCATCAATTATTACACTCGGGACCGCACTTCGAGTTCGCTGATTCTCAAGGAACTTTTTCGCTCAGCGAACACCCCACCTTCCGCTGAAGCCCAAGCTCTCTACTCTCCGGAAAACTGGGAGAGCCATCCTGAGGGACTCGAGAAGCTTCTTCTGAAGACGGCTCACCGCTTTCCTGGAACGCCCATTTTCATCACCGAGAATGGTATTGCTGACGCAAAGGATCTGAAACGTCCGGGCTATTTGAGAGATCACCTGTTAGCGATCCAGCGCGTTGTACAAAATGGCGCACCGGTTCAGGGTTATTGTCACTGGTCACTTCTGGATAACTTTGAATGGATTCACGGATACGGTCCAAAATTCGGCCTTTTTGAAGTGAATTTCAACACTCAGATGACCACCCCGCGCATGAGCGCGCGTCAATTCTCCAAATACGCGATTCAAAACGGAATTGATTGAAAAACAAGCCGCTTGGTGTTGTTCTTGCTAATCATAACTGGATCCAACGATCCATAGCTCATAACAAAATCTTCCAAGGAGATATTTCATGTCACGTATCGTAACCGCTATCCTGTTGAGCCTTGCCCTGTCTGCTGTCGCTTTCGCTGATGACCACACCACCAAGATGAAGACGGCCACCGGCACCGCTGAACACACCACCGGCACTTCCCACAACGCGATCACTGGCAACACCACCACCACTGACACCGTTGAAACCAAGAACGATGCTGGCAACACCACTTCCAAAAAGAAGCACGTCACCAAGCACGACAACCACGGCCACAAGTCCAAGGACGAAACCACCACTGAAAAGATGGACTCCAAGGGCCACAAGATGGACGAAAAGAAGACCACTGAAACCCACGAGTAATTCGTAGTTTCAAATCAGTGTGCGCGGCCCTTCTTCGAATTTTCTCAAGAAGGGCCGCGCTTTTTTTTGCGCTCCAATCCTGAACCCTCGGCCGCTTCGAAACCTCATGAACTCCAGGGAGGAGCGTCTCCCAAAATCACATGAGGGTCGCGGCCCAGTTCAAACTGACGGCTCCATTCAAGCTCCAGGAACTGCGATTCATCCTCAACAGCGCTGCTCGTGGCAAGTTCATCGGGAGCATCACACGAATCACCCGGTTCGTAAGTTCCCGGCTGACAGATCGAAAAATTGACTGCCGTGAGATCCGTGGTCTGAGCGAGAGCCCAGTCCTTGAGACTCAGAGGCCCCGCTCCCTGAATGGCCGGGTCCAGCACTCGAACCGCGTCCACGCCCGATTGACCGCTCAGACGATACGCCGGCACGACATGGTACCACCAGATGACCGCACCCCCGGGCGCATTGGGAGTCTTCGTTTCGAGGTCACCGAAGATGAAAACCTTGAGAGGTTCCGGCAAGCCTTGAGTTTTGATCTTCTGCATGGCCAGGGTCGCACGACTGAAGCACCCATCATCCGGATAAAGCCAACTCAGGCGCCTCGAGAACTCAGGCTGATCAGGAATTCGAAGATCTCGGCTGTCCCGGGCCAGTCTGAAGGCAGCGTTCAATGCGTCGGAGGTGATCTGCGGAATTCTATTCCAGTCCACTTGCTCCGGTGTGACGGCGCGCATGAAAACGGAATCAGTGGTTGCCCCTTCCGGAGCGTCCTGAATTCTCGATGTCGAAGTGAGGCTCGAAATGGGAGCTGCTGTGCGCCAATGTTTCTTGCGGTGTTTTCTGAAGTACTTTCGCGCAGCCTCTCGATACGACTCGGTTCGCTGGCGAGTCTGGGACGCCAATTCGTTCTGCGCAGTTCCTGCTTGAGCGGTGGCTGGGAGCGGCAACGCGCGGGAATCTCCCCCGCATGAAGTGAGCAAACTCAGAACGACGGCAGCTGAGGCTGAAGTGAAGATCCGTGGCATGCAAGCCACCCCTGCAAAAACTTCGCTTGATCTGAGATAGCCGCTCGTGGAAAATCAGGTCCGCTGCAGGATCAGCCCTGGAGACCGATGATGACGAGTTTTCCTGCCGTGCTCTGCGCAGCCTGAATCTGCACTGGGGCATCTTCGGCCAGTGGCTCACTCAATTCGAGCTGAAGCGTATCCCCTTCATCGAGGTGTCGCATTCCATCCGGGGTCGTGATTTCGAAACTACCCTGAACGGCGAACGCGAAATTCCAACGACCGGCCGGCAACCAATCAAAGGGCTCACCCGGAGTGACCTCGACCACTTCTGCAACCGCTTCGGCTTCAGCCTTGCGGACGAAGACGCTCAGATCGGTGATGGGGCCCTGCAGAAGTTCACACTTGCTCGGAACGTCGCCAGGAAATTCGTAGGGAGAAAGAAGCGGGACATCCACTCTTTCAGGATCTTCGCTCTCATCAAAAGTGTGAGTCAACCTGACTCCCGCTCCCTTGAGAACGATGAGCACTCGGTCATGCTCCGGAAATGCGGAAAAGGGAGAAGCCTGTTCAATCCGGGCCGAACTCAGGCGCCAGAGAAAATTGCCGCGCTTGAGCTCCGAACCTGCGGGATAAATGGCGATTTCATCGGTATAACCCAGACCATTTTTCCAGGTCGCGCGGCGGTAATCAGTTTTTGCGAGAACATGTGAGGAGGCCATGAGGCGAGCATTCCATCTCAATGGGCCGTTTGCAACTCCAACCGCAGGCGTCAGAAAAGTTGGCGCCTCGCGAAATCGGTCATTCTCCCGACCACTCCCGCAAGCTTGGCCTCTGCACTGACAGTCGACGACAAGTCACTCACTCCGGGCGCTTCGGCCAGCACTTTGGCTTTGCAGCTGAGATCTCGGCAGAGCTGAATGCCCACGCGTCTCTTTGAACTCGCAGTTGCACTGAGAAGGCCGATGCTCTCACCGCTTCGAACCGAATGACACCACTCGCACATGGCGGGGCTCACTCCCGGCCCCTGATCCCTGCGAAAGGAAATCCCCAGCGGTGCGCCTTCTGAGCGGTCTTTGAACACGAGGTAAGCGCGAACTCCAGAAGGTTCAAGCCAGGTCAGGTAGTCAGTGACGATGATGGGAAAACTCAACTCTTGGGTCAATAGCACTTCGTCGCGATCGAGATCCCGAAAACAGTTCAGCAATTCAGTCTCGGAAGAAATTTTGAAAGGAGCAGTTTTGAAAGGTGAGTTTTTGAACATGCCCTGACCTTAACATAACTCGACGCGATTGGAGAGCGCCGACGCTGAAAACGGAACAGGCGGCTGGAGCATC
>JACMNQ010000029.1 GCA_014378465.1 Oligoflexia bacterium
AGTCAAAGCCGCTATCCAGATCACTCGCAGCAATTGATGCCCGTCCCGCGAAGGGAGCGCCAGCAGACAGACGGGAGTGAAGGTCCCCGCAATCAAAAGAAAAATCGCGGAGTGATCCATTCGTTTCATCCGGGCCCGAGGGACAGGTTCCCAATGTGGACGATGATAGAGCGCACTGATCCCCAGCATCAGCAGAAGCCCGCATGAATAAACCACGCTCGAGATCAGTGAGCTTGAATTCGAGCTTTTTGCGATGAGAAGTGAGCAAGCCCCCAGTGAGACGAAAAAGGTTTCCTGATGAAGGTAACCGCGAAGAAGGGGCTTTTTCAAAGGCTTGCCCGGCAGTGCACGCTCATGATTGGAGGTATTCATTTGACGAGCTGCTTGTGTGATTTCATATATCTGAAATACTCGATGACTTCACTGATCTGACCATCGCTCAACTGAGGAAACGCGGGCATCTTGCTTCGCTCCCGAAATTCACCCGGATTTTTAATGAAATGGGTCAAAAAGGCGTCATCACGGTACTCGGTGATGTTCTTGGAAATATTGAGTTCCGGTCCGAGATCACCGCCCTGAAGGTTCAGGGAGTGGCACCGAAGGCATTCATTTTTAAACGTCTGAAAACCTTTGTACCCTGCACTCGTCTTCTCGAGTTCAGTTGGATAGAGCCGGTCGTACTTCTGTTTGAAGTTGATCACCTCTATCCCGATCACTTGATAAGGCCAGGGTTTCTCGGGTTGAGCGTTTTCCCACACGACATAAAAAGGCGCGGGAGTCATCCAGACTTTTCCCTGCTGAAATCTCTCCCAGCCTCCTTTGCGACCTTTCTCACGAATGGCAAGAAGTCCTTTGTTGTCCGCAAGTCTTGCGAATTGCATGGCGGGAGAGTAACCATCCACGCAATGAAAGGCGATCTCATCCCCGGATGTCTGATCCATGCCTGCGATTCTGAACACGTCTGCAAGGAGATAGCCTTCATACGTCTTCTTCGAATGGTAAACAGGATCCTCAACCGTGAGCGTCGTCAGCTGTAACTTTTTCTCCAGGTCCCTGAGTGAAATAAAATGCCGCACGCCGGCCCTTTCCATTTTCAGTTCTGATTTCACGGATGCGGCGCCCACTGACACCGCAGAGTGCACTGCCGATATAAAAAGAGCCATAAACGCGATGTATTTCACAAGACCCACTTTCCAAATGGTTTCGTGCATCTTTTGTCTCATGATTCCAGAGGCAACGCACCAGCTCCGATCCATGTCTGTTGTGCTTTCATTCAATGCCCTTATAATCGATAGTCGAATCAAAAAGTAGTTCAACCGGAAGGACTCTCACGCACGTGTGATTCCTTCAAAAGAAAAGAGATCTCAATGTTCAAAAAAATTCTAGTGATGAGCATGGCTTTGTCGATGACCGTGATGTCCGCGATGGCTTCCGAAAAGACTGTCGAAGTCGGCGGCGCTGCCATGTACCCAAGCAAAGATATCATCGACAATGCTGTGAATTCCAAAGATCACACCACTCTCGTCGCTGCAATCAAAGCTGCAGGCCTCGTTGAAACCCTCAAAGGCAAAGGACCTTTCACTGTTTTCGCACCGACCAATGACGCTTTCGCAAAGCTCCCAGCAGGTACCGTCGATACCCTTCTCAAGCCTGAGAGCAAAGCGACCCTGACCAAGATCCTGACCTACCACGTGGTTTCCGGCAATATGACTGCTAAAGTCATCGTTGCAGCCATCAAAAAGGGAAAAGGCAAAGCTGAAATGAAAACCGTTTCAGGTGGAATGCTCACCGCTTCATTGGACGGCAAAGCCGTCAAGATCACCGATGAAAAAGGCGGCGTGGCCACCGTCACCGTCGCTGACGTCATTCAGAAGAATGGCGTGATTCACGTCGTCGATACCGTTTTGGTGCCTCAGTAAGTTCAGTTTCCGTTGGATGAGTTATGACGGAGGGAGCACTTCAGTGCTTCCCTCTTTTTTTTGTCAGAAAAACCAGAAACAGGCGGCGGAAATCAGGGTTGGAATCAGGGCACTGCGAAAAAGGCCCAGGGGACTGATGCCATCTTTTCCGAATGCCGGATTGAGAATCCCGTAGCCTGCGGGATTTGGAGCATTGGCGATGACGGTGAGCCCTCCTCCAACCACTGCTCCGGCCACCAGAGCATACCGTGAATCTTCTGAAAGAGTGGGCACCAGAGAACCCAGATAGGTGAGCGCAGCGTTGTCCGTAAAAGCAGTCAGTCCAATTGCGCCCAGATAGAGAGGAAGCTTCTGCAAGCCGCTGAGCAGAGGTACAAGCCACCAGCCCTGTCCGGCTCCGAGGACCACTATTCCACCTAGAAAAAAAGCGACCCGCAGACCTTCTCTAAGCTTCAGTTCTTGCTGGTACTCGCGGGTGACCGATGTCAGGCCCAGGAAAAACAGGAAGATACCAACGAAAATCACTGGAGAATGGCTCGTGAGCACGATGAAAACCAGGAAGATCAGGTGTGTTGCAATTAACCAATGAGGAACTTTTTCAGTTTCAGATTCGCCATGCGACTCGATATTTTTCAGTTCATCGCGAAAACGAAAAGCGACCAGCGCAGTAGAAAGGATGCAGGCCAGCATTCCTTTCCAGCCAAAATGAGTCAGCATCCAGATCAGATTCCAATTCCATTTGGAAGCCACCATCAGTACTGGAGGCGCAGCGAAGTGGGTGAGCGTGCCGCCGATGGAGATATTCACGAAAAGCAGCCCCAGTGTCGCGTACTTCAGTGGATCGGAGATCTTCTTCCTGAAATAGTGACGATTGAGCAGAACTGCGACAACGGTCATTGCAGCTGGCTCAGTGATCAAGCTTCCCAACCAGGGACCCAGAGTCAGAGTCGTCACATAAAACGCCAGTGGGCTCGGGAGAGGAAGGACGGAGGAGGACCGCTGTATCAGAAGAAATGCCAGATCCAGGATCGGTTTGGTCGAACAGATCACCAGAATCACGAAGACGAACATGGGCTCAGTGAAACTCAGAGACTGGACCATTTCAATCGTGCCGGGCGAGCCTTGAACCAGAGTCAGAAGGACCAGGTAGATTCCGGCCCAGAGACCGAAAACCACTTCCACTTCGCCCAGGAGGTGAAATAGATTTTCGCCCATGGAACCCTCTTCATGCCTGCATGCCAGGTTCTGAAACCGTTTCACCAGAAAGGTATGGACCAACGCCAGAGCGAAGAAGACAGTAGCACCAAGTTGCATCGAAGTGACAGAATTGGGATTCACATTGACCTCGTCTTCAGTGTACCCGAGACACAGAGCGAAAAGGTAGTCCTGCACTTCAATCTTTGCAGCCACCCTGCTTGATATGGAGCAGTATTCGCATCCCGGTATTGTTCTGTACAGTTCCGGATTTCTTCTCAGAAAATTAGGCGACTGGGACACTCTTGGCCCTCTGCGAGCCAATCAACGCTGAGTCTTGAACCATCCCGCGAAGCCGTACCGATCCGCGTGGCTGATGAGAACTTCGTGCTCATGTTCGCGACTGAGAAAACCCACAAGTGTGCCGGCGACTGGATCAACATCGACGTGAGTGGAGTCCAGGTCATAAATCCTGAGGCGCCCACCGTCGGAGCTTTTCCAGTCGGGATTGAGATACAGGATCAATGAAATTATGCGGGCGTCATCCTCCTTGAAACAGTCCAGGTGTCGCTTGTAGAAACCCCCGCTCGGGTAGGCAGCGTAGTGACCTTCGAATTCCGATAACCCGAGGTAGAGAGTCCGGTTCAAAGTGTTCTTCAGGTCCTCGATCTTCCCCAAGAGGATCTTTTGAATCGGGTTCGCTATGGCATCTTCCAGCCAATGAATTTCGTCCCGGCGAACTTGATCACGAACTTCGCGGCCTTTGCCTTGACCGGATTGCCCCGTCCCCGCGCGCACAAAGGTGCCTTCGGCCTGGATGCGCTCAAGGTCGGCTCGGATCTCCAGGATGAGCTCACGACTGAAAAAGTCTAAATCAATGAACTTGCCCGTCGCTTCCAGCTGCTCGGCCATCGATTCCAGGTCCATCGTCCAGACTTAGCGTGATGGCCCTGGAATAGCCATGCCTTTGGCCAGAGGACGCGGTATGAATCTACTCATGTTCAAAGTGCGGATGCCCTTTTGCTTCCTAGTCCTGATTCTGCAAGTAATTTTATTGAACGCCTGCGGAAGGGTCGATGATTCTTCTGCTCGAGTGCGAGCGCGATCCACTTTTTCGCGGCTGCCTGCTGAGAACTCATCCCAACCCATGCAGAGAATCGACTTCAGTGAGCTCGAATCGGTACTGGATGAAGCAGAAATGCGGGCATCGGTAGAAGGGCGCGCAGTGCTTCAGGCCGGGCGAAGGATGATCTCGCAGAAAGAACTCGTGATCGGCAGTTGCTGGGATTACATTGACGCAATTTACAGACGGGCCGGATATCCGTCGAAGCGTCAGAAGACTCTTTATGAAACGAACGAAGCCGGACCTTATTCGGGCCTGAGCGAGATCCAGCCGGGCGATTGGCTTTACTTCATCAATCACTCCTATGGAGATGTCGAACACAGCGCAATCTTCGTCGAATGGATTGACCGTGCTGCTGGCGAAGCACTGATGCTGAGTTATGCCGGCGGTGACCGGCAAGAGCCGGCCCGCTACAAGTCGTACGAACTCTCGAGCGTTTACACGATCATCCGCGGGGAGTGACTGACTCAACATTTTGGATTTGAAGAGGCTTAGCCACAACTATTACTTTACCAACTAAGTTCGTCGGTTGCGGAGAGGAAGTGCGTTTTGGCTCCGGGGGGGGGTGTCCGGATTGAATCAAATGTTATTTCGCTGCCAGCTTCGAGTGACGAAAGAACAAAAGCAGAACTGTGCACGCTCTCGGGACAACGATGTCCGCGAGTCTGTTTGAGGGACCGAAAAAGGAAGAGATGAACTGGGCTGGAGATTCAAATTGAAAGTGGAGGAGAGAGTGGGATTCGAACCCACGGTCCCCGCAAAGGGACTCCGGTTTTCAAGACCGGTTCTTTAAGCCACTCAGACATCTCTCCGCATTCAAAAAACTGGCAGGAAGCTCACATGAGCCCATGGCTGCCACTGTTTTCACAGAAATCAGGGGCGCTTGTCAATTCTTATGACCGCGCCCGCGGACTAAGTCGCTCCGCGTCAGGTCTTCTTTTTCATCCAGAGGTCTGCGCCATCCCGAGTGAAGCCGGGTGCCCCATCCAGATAGCGGTGCAGAGCTTGAGGAATCTTGACATTCCCATGAGCGTCTTGAAAATTCTCGAGAATGGCGACGAAGGTTCTCCCTACAGCCAAGCCGGAACCATTCAACGTATGGGCCAGCTTCGGCTTGCCCTGCGGCTCGCTTCGGTAGCGGATCGCAGCTCGTCTGGCCTGAAAATCCTCGCAATTGGAACAGGAGGAAATTTCGCGGTACATCTGCTGGGACGGTAACCAGACTTCAAGGTCGTAGGTTTTCACGGCGCTGAAACCCATGTCGCCACCACACAGAAGCATGGTCCGGTAAGGGAGTTCGAGAAGCTCCAGAATGCGTTCCGCATTCTTGGTCATCTTCTCATGCTCTTCGTGCGAGTTTTCAGCTTCAACGATCTTCACCATTTCCACTTTTTGAAACTGGTGCTGACGGATCAGACCACGGGTGTCGCGGCCATACGAGCCTGCTTCGCTACGGAAGCAGGGTGAGTAGGCCGTGAAATAAAAGGGGAGCTTACCGTGCTCAATGATCTCATCCCGGTAGATATTGGTCAGTGGAACCTCAGAAGTGGGGATCAGAAAAAGCTCACGATCACCCACGCTCGTCTTGAAAAGATCCTCTTCAAACTTCGGAAGATTACCTGTACCCGTCATCGCCGCGCGATTGACCATGAATGGGGGAATCACTTCTTCATACCCGTGCTCGCGAGTATGGAGATCCAGCATGAACTGAATCAACGAGCGCTCAAGCGTTGCGCCGGCACCCAGGTAGAGGCAGAATCTTGCGCCTGAGATTTTCCCGGCGCGTTCGAAATCAACGACCCCAAGCCCCTCGGCAATGGCGACGTGGTCCTTCACTTCGAAGGAGTAGTTGCCAGGCTTGCCCCATTTGCGCACCTCAACGTTGTCTTCGGCACCTTTGCCTTCCGGAACGCTGGAGTGAGGGAGATTCGGGATCCGAAGACTTTCTTCAGCAATCTTCTCTTCGACGACTTTGAGGTCTTCGTCCAGCTTCTTGATCTGGTCGCCGACGCCACGCATTTCGACCACGCGCTTTTCAGCCAGCGCGGCCGCTTCGGGGTCGGTCTTGGACTTTGATTTGAGCTGCGCGATTTCCTGAGAAGCCTTGTTGCGTTCGGCTTTCAAGGTCTCCACCTGGGCGATGAGTTCCTTGCGAGTCCTGGCGACTTCGGCGACGCGCGCGATCACCTCGGGTCCGAGATGACGCTTTTTGAGGCCCTTTTCGAGTTCCGCACCCTGTTCCTGAAAATAACGAGGATCTAACATTCCGATACTTTAACCCAAGTCCGGCCTCAAAGAAAACGTTCAAATTCGGCCCGGTCCTGGGCATCGGGTTCCATTTCGAGGTATTTTTTGAACGCATTTTTGGCTCCCGGCATGTCTCCCATATCGCGATAGACCATGCCAAGGCGTTTGTAGATCTGAGGGTTGCCCTTATCGTACACAAGCGCCGCGTTATAGAGGGCGATTGCGCCCTGATAGTTTTTCAGTATGAAATTCGCGTAAGCGGCTTGCGACTTGGGCTCTGCAGAAGTGGGAGCCATCTGCATCGCCTTGCTCAGATGCGTGAGCGCTTGCCGGGCATCACCGACTTCAATCAGCTCCTTGCCCAGAGAGACCATGGTGGTGACACCATTGGGATTATTCTTGAGCTCCAGCGTGTACTCCTCGACGGCAGCCTTGTGATTTCCCATGACCCCATACAAAGCACCTTTGTAATAATGCAGATTCGGGTACTTCGGATAGAGCGAATAGATCTTTCCTAGTTCATCGGAGGCCTTTTCAAACTCTGACTTCTTCACGAAAACCCGGTAGCGCTCCAGGTAGCCGGAGGGGTCCGAGATGTTTCGGTCCGAGTAGGAACGGTAGGCATCCAGGGCCTTGTCGAGCGCCTTCTTGTCCATGCCTTCCTTGTTCATGTGGATCTGAGCTTGCAACTTCCACGGCAGAGCGTAATCGGGGTTGGCGGCTATGGCCTGATCCACATACTGCTGGGCGATTTCCCACTCTCCTTTTTGAATCTGAAACTCGCCGATCGCCGCAATGAGCTCAGCGCGCGTACCGCCTTCCTTTTGCATTTCATCCTGAAGAAAGGTGATGCCCGCGTCGATGGACTCAGCCGCAGCCACGCTCTTTGCCGTACCGATCAAGGCTTCCGTATTGGTCGGATCAAAGCGGAGAGCCAGGGCAAAAAAGAACGGAGCGTCCTTGAAATTATGGGAACCCATGAGGCTCTTTGCATAGGAGATGTAAACGTCGGTATCAATTGAATCTCGGGCCATGGCTTTTTTGTAGAACATCTGGGCTTCGAGGTGACGGCCCTGCTTGGCAAACATGTCGCCTGCCGCCTTGTCGATCGCACTCTGGCTGACCGGAAGATTTCTGAATTTTTCCATCGCCTTCTGGGCGTCCTCCCACTCGTAACTCTGAATGAGAACGTCCATGTACTTCGACCAGATCTCGATGTTGTTGGGAGCCTTCTCAGCCGCCATCTGGTAATTCATTCGCGCGTTGACCAGATCATTGAGGCTCACGAACATGTCACCGGCGCGAACCAGGGGCAGAGTTGAACTGAGGTTGACCTGTCTGGCTTCAAGAAATTGAGCGAGCGCCTCCTGATACTTGGCTTCCTTGATCCGCTTTTCGCCCTCGCCGAGGTAATAGTACATCTTGGCTTCAGTCTGAGCATGCTTGACGGCGTCGCCGGTTTTGGCGCGCAGCGTGTACACTTCAAGCAGGTAGTCATGATTGTCATGATCCAGTTTCGTCGCGCGTTCGAACGCGCCCAATGCAATGCTGTCGCGGTGAAAAAGCTGGTTGTATTGTCCGTAAAGATAATTGCTGAGACCCAGTTCCTTCGGTGCCTGATACTGCGGGTGCTGGACCAGGTACTCAAGACCCTTGCCTGCTTCCTTCAGCTTTCCGGACTGGTAGTAGATCTGAGCGATGCGGAGGCGGGAATGAGTGTGTGAGACGCTGAACTTGAGGGCCTTGCGGTACTCAATCAGGGCCGCTTCCGTGTCCCCCAGCTTTTCAGCGATGAGGCCCTTGAGATAGAACACCCGCGGGGTGAATACCTTGTTGTCCGGGTACTGCGCGATGTATTTCGCCGCGTTCTGGGCGTCTCCACGACTGTAGAATGCGTACGAAAGGTAGAAGAACATTTCCAGGCCGAAATTCTCATGGGTCTTCGTGTATTCGATCACGCGGTTGAGTGCTGCGTCCGAGCGGTGAACGGTCACATAGAACTCGGCATCCGCGATGACGGTCTCCGGAAGGTCGACACTCTTGGCTCGCGAGAGATCAATGAGCCTGGTGATGACTGAAAAGTAATTCTCATCCTTGTTGGAAGTGTCGATCAGGTTGATGTAGCAGGAGGCGAGCATTGCCAGAGCCTTCACATTGGAAATGTCGGCACTGGCTGACTGAAGCAGCAGAGATGCGGCGCTCTTGTAGCCCGCAACGTTATCGACCACATAATACTTCATGGCGTCCGCGTAGAGCTTCTGACTCTTTTGCGGATCTCCTTTTCCCTGCACAGTATTGGGGAGCTTGGGTCGGATGAGTTCAATCTTCGTCAGTTCGGCGTTCTCTTCAGCGGCATCATCAAAAACGTACTCGTACCCGAAACCGCCGAGCAGCAGGGCCACGACGATCACTTTGATCAGTTCCTTGCGCTCGGGAATGCGCATCTTCTTCTTGCGCTTGGCAGGGTCCATTTCAAAAAGAACCGTCTTTTCCTGAGAAAGCTTTTTTGAGCCCACATCGTACCCGTGCAGGGACTCCAGGGCGACCGGAAGGTTCGGGTCCATGAGTCTGGACTCTTCAGAGCGTTCAGGCATGACGGGAAGTTGGCTGGTCAGGAGGGTTGGATCTTCCGGGTCCCTCGGAACATCAACACTCGTTCGATTTGACTCCGCATCGAAATCGGCAGGCCGGATCAGCTCGCCGATCACGGTTGGTTCTTCGACTTCGGCTGGGACTCGTGCGGGTGGCTTCAATACGAGTGTTGGCTCAGCGGCCCCGGGGTTCAGAACGAGAGGCGCCGTGAATGCATGCTCTGCGCCCGGGAGGACATCATTTGTCGGGAATTTTTCCGAAGGCTGAAGAAGTTCGGTCGGCGCCATCGCGTCCGCGTAATTGCGTGCCTGTCCCTGTGCATTGGGGTTTCCCAGGATGGGTTGATAGCTGTTGGCGCGCGTACCTGAAGAATCCCTGGACTGAAACTTTCCACTCGAGCTCGCCTGCTGCAGCAGCAGCTCAGCGATTTCAGGAATCTTCGCGACGTCGGTCCATTCACCCTGCGGGTGAAGTCTGGCGATCTCCGTCCCATTGAGCTGTTTTTTGGCGATAAGCGCGCGAACGCGCTCGAGATCCAGCGGTCCCAGTATTCTTCCGGAGGAATGTTTGATCTTGTAATACTGTACCGAAGCCATCCTTTTCCTTCACCAAGGCCCATTCGCGAAATCATTTCACGAAAGAGCATTGAAGATTTCGGGGCTTCAGTTTACCTGAAGGACGAGAGCTGCCAAAAGCTCAGAGGCTTGCGACCGCTCTTTTCGTCACTTCAACCAGGCGGGCCGGGACAACTCCAAACTGAAGAGTCATCGCCACCATCAAGGCCACTGCCAGTGCCGACCACATCGAAACTCTCGAAGCGGGGGCGCTGCCAACGGGCTCGCGCATGTACATGTAAACCAATACCCTGAGGTAATAGTATACTGAAATTGAGCTGCAGAGCACGCTGATGATGACGAGTGGAGTCTCATGGGCTTGAATTGCCGAGTAGAAGAGCATGTACTTGGCGGCAAATCCTGCCGTGGGCGGAATTCCCGCCATCGAAAACAGAAAGACTGCCATGGCGAACGACAGCCAGGGACTTCGGGACGCGAGACCTGATACGTCATGGAGGTTGAGACCGGTGTCTTCACGGTTGGAGATCACGGTCAGAATGATGAAAGCCCCGAGGTTCATGATCGCGTAGGCGACCAGATAAAATACAACTGCTGAATAACCGCCTGGAGTGCCGGAACCCGCAAGCAGGCCGACAAGCAGATATCCCGAGTGGGCGATCGACGAGTAAGCGAGCATGCGTTTGAGGTTGGTCTGTGTCAAAGCGATGACGTTTCCGACGATCATCGTAAGTACGGCTGAGACCCAGAGGATGTCGTGGATGTGGGCCTGAAGCGTTGCCGAAAGAGTCGTTCCGTAGCCCATGGAGATGAAAAAACGCATGAACGAAGCGAAGGCCGCGGCCTTCAGGCCGGTCGTCATGAATCCGGTGACGGGAGCGGGAGCACCTTCATAAACGTCAGGCATCCACATGTGAAAGGGAACCGAAGCCACTTTGAAAAGAAACCCGATCATGACCAGCCATACGCCCAAAGTGAAAAGAGGCGTCATGCCTGCGGGCTGTGCCTGGGTGAACTTGAGAATTTCATGAATGTTGGTCGACTGAGTCGCGCCGTAAAGAAGGGCAGCGCCGTAAAGAAGAATCGCGGAAGCGGCCGATCCAAGGATGAAGTATTTCATGGCTGCTTCATTGGATTTCTTGTCTGTACGGCGAAAGCCCACCAGGACGTAGACGGCCAAGGACATGATTTCAAGCGCGATGAAGATCACGATCAGATCGAGAGCCGAAGTCATCAGCATCATGCCGAGCGCGGACAGGAGCACGAGGACGTAATACTCAGGATGCTGAAGCTGCTCGCGGTCAAGATAGCGAAGCGACGCCAGAATCGTGATGCCGGCCGAAGCCATGAAAATCACGTTGAAGAAGTGAGAGTAGGAATCTGAAACCATCATCCCGTTGAACATTCCGATCGTCGCGTCCGGAATCAGATTGGCCGAAGCCACCACTCCGACCACTGCAGTGGCCACCGCCAGAAGAAAGACGGGCCACTTCGGCTTGATGCCTTTGACGACCGCAAGCAACGTAGCCAGCATGATGCCCCCGAAAACGAGGAAGTAAGGCATGAGGGCTCTCACCTGCTCAGACGAAAGCGACAGGGATTCGGGACGAATGATGGTTAAAGCTTCCATTTGGTCTGGGTCCTTTAGTTTTTCTTGGAGAAAAAAGCGGCAATCGAGCTTGAACTCGGAACACTTGCGCGCGCGACTGCAGTGGCAGTGGATCGGGTTAAGAATCGCTCAATGGAGGGTTCCATCTTTCTGAAAAAGAAGTTTGGAGCCACGCCCATCCAGAAAATACAGAAGAGCAGGGGAACCATGACCGCGATTTCACGAAAACTGAGATCCTTCAGTTTTTCGTTCTCCTTGTTCTTCACGGGACCAAACATGACTCGTTGAAAAAGCCAGAGCATGTAGACGGCACCGAAGATGACTCCAAGGGCGGAGATTGCGGCCAGACCCGGGCTGGTCTTCCAGGCTCCGAGCAGGATCAGAAATTCGCCGACGAATCCATTGGTTCCCGGCAGGGCGACTGACGACAAGGTCACGATCATGAAGATGATCGCGAAAATCGGCATCACTTTCGTGATCCCACCGAAGTCACTGATTTCGCGCGTGTGTCGGCGCTCATAAATCATGCCGACGAGGAGGAACAAGGCACCGGTCGAAACCCCGTGATTGAGCATCTGATAGATGGAACCCGTCACACCAATCGCGTTCATGGAGAAAAGTCCCAGCACCACATAGCCCATGTGACTGACTGAGGAGTAGGCTACCAGCTTCTTCATGTCAGGCTGAACCGTCGCTACCCAGGCCCCGTACACGATGGCGATCGCGGCCAGAATCATGAAAGGGATTTGAAAAGTTGCAACCGCGTCCGGAAAGAGCGGGAAAGCGAACCGAAGGAAGCCGTAGCCCCCCATTTTCAGAAGAACACCGGCCAGAATCACGGAACCGGCGGTAGGTGCCTGAACGTGAGCGTCAGGCAACCAGGTATGCAGCGGGAAAAGCGGTACTTTGATCGCAAACGCCAGAGCAAATCCCATGAAGAGCAGGGACTGGGGCGAAGTGAAGCCGCCGCCAGGAATGTGCACCTTATAGAGGTCAAGAAGCGCAGTGGAGTAAGTCCCCATCTGAAGCTTGTGCTGATAAGCGAGAAAGAAGATCGCGACCAGCATCAGAAGAGAGCCGACCATCGTGTAGACGAAGAACTTCATTGCGGCGTAGATGCGGTCTTTGCCGCCCCAGATGCCAACCAGAAAGTACATCGGGATGAGCATGACTTCCCAGAACACGTAGAAGAGGAACACGTCGAGGGCGACGAAGGCCCCAAGCATTCCTGTTTCGAGCGCCAGAAGCAGGAAGTAATAGCCGCGAAGCTTTTCCTCAACCGCAGTGAAGGAGGCCAGAATCACGATCGGGCTGAGGAAAGTCGTGAGGATGATCAACCAGAGACTGATGCCGTCCATACCCAGGCTATAGGAAGTTCCGAGCCCAGGAATCCACTCGGCCAGCTCAGTGAGCTGAAACGCCGCGCCGTTCGCTTGAAAGGCGTAGTAGATCTTCAGAGAGAACGCGAAAGTGAGGAGAGATCCGATCAAGGTCCAGTACTTGAGAGCATTGCGTCCACTCTCGTTTGTGGTCGGGATCAGGAGTCCGAATACAGCCCACACGAGAGGAAAGAAGACGACGACGCTGAGAACATGAGAATTAAACCAGTCCATAAATCAAGTACCCCACTGAAGCGACAAGCCCAATCAGAAGCACGAATGCATAGACCTGAATGGATCCAGTTTGAATGGTCCGAGCGGATTGTCCGGTCCACTGAGTGACCCGGCCAAAGCCCAGGACGACGCGGTCGATGACCGCGACGTCGAAATTCTTCCAAAGAGCCTGCGAAAGATTGAAGATCGGGCGAACGATCACGCCCTGATAGAACTCATCCACATACCATTTGTTCTCCAGAATCTTGTGCAGACCGGCGTAGCGCTGCTTGAGCTTCGCGGCTTTGGCGAGATCCTTGTAGAGATTGAAGGCGTAGGCGATCCCGAGCACTGCGCCCAGGACGCTGACTCCCATGAGAACCCATTCCATCGATGGGACCATGTGGGTTGCCGCTTCAGCAGCTTCTGGAATGACCGGCTCCAGCCATTTTTCAAGCCAGCTCATGTGCGGAATGCCGATCAGTCCACCGACGGCGCTCAGTACCGCGAGAACCATCAGAGGGCCAGTCATCGAGAGCGGGGACTCATGAACATGAATTGCGCCATCTTTCGGTTTGGCGTGAGAGTCGTGGCCGTGGCTATCATGGGCAGCGTGACTCTTGCCAGGTCCTGCGACTTCTTTGAAGCGAGGCTGGCCAAGAAAAGTCAGGTAGAAAAGACGAGTCATGTAGAAGGCGGTCATCACGGCCGTCACTGCGCCCAGAGCCCAGAGAAAGATCGAGCCGTGCTCAGAACTGAACGCCTGCCAGAGGATTTCATCCTTCGAGAAGAAGCCGGAGAAAGGAGGAAGTCCACAGATCGCCAGCCAACCGATCGCGAACACCGCGAAAGTGACAGGCATGCGAGTGCGAAGGCCGCCCATTTTGGTGATGTCCTGCTCTTCACTCATTCCATGAATGACGCTGCCGGCTCCAAGGAACAAAAGAGCCTTGAAGAAAGCGTGAGTGATGACGTGAAAGACGCCGGCCGTGTAAGCGCCGACTCCGCAGGCCAGGAACATGTACCCGAGCTGCGAGACGGTCGAGTAAGCCAGGACTTTTTTGATGTCGTTCTGGGCGATTGCAACGGTGGCGGCGAAAAATGCGGTGAACGCTCCGACCGTGGCGATCACTCCAAGCGCGGTTGGTGAGAAGCTGAACATGAAATTCAGACGCGCCACCATGTAGATGCCGGAAGTCACCATGGTTGCCGCATGGATCAACGCGGAGACGGGCGTTGGACCTGCCATGGCGTCGGGGAGCCAGACGTACAGCGGGATCTGAGCTGATTTACCCATGCAGCCGACGAAAAGAAGAAGGCAGATGGCAGTGATCGTTCCAGGGCTGACACCGGCAGGGATCGCAGCCAATGCGCCGTGACCGGAGATGAAGGCAGTTTTGAGGGCCACGAAATCGAGTGAACCGAAAGTCGTGAAGATCAGGAACATGCCAAGAAGGAAACCGAAGTCGCCCACGCGGTTGACGATGAAAGCCTTTTTGCCAGCGCTCGCCTTTTCATCATCCGTGTACCAGTAACCGATCAGGAGGTAACTGCAGAGACCCACACCCTCCCAGCCCAGGAAAAGCACAGGGAGAGACGCGCCGAGCACGAGCATGAGCATCGCGAAGCAGAAAAGGTTCAGATAGGAGAAAAATCGGCCAGGTGTCGCGTCATGGCTCATGTAGCCGATCGAGTAGATGTGAATGAGCGTGCCGACGCCCGTGATCACGAGAGTGAAAAGTGTATTGAGAGAGTCCAGACGGAAAGCCATGTCGAGGTGAAAGCCCGAGCTCCCCCCGATGTGCATCCAGTTGAAAACGGTCTGTTCAATGACTCGAGCTTCAGCCGGCATGTCCTTGAGCTGCAGAAAGAGCAACAGCGAGAGGATGAACGAAGCAAAGATGGAAAGACTGGCAATGATTCCCGGAAGGGTCGCGTGAGCCTTCCTGCCGCCCACCGGGGCCTGAAAAAACGCATACCAGCAGCCATTGATCAGAAACCCGATGAGAGGAAACAGCGGAATCCACGCTAACATTGAAATTCTCTCCCTTTACTTTATTGCTTCAAGAGCTGGATTTCGTCCGTATCCACGGAGCGAACAGTTCTGAACATGGCGATCACAAGGCCGAGTCCGACAGCGGATTCGGCGGCTGCCACGGTAATGATGAAAAATACGGACATCTGACCACCCATGTGGTTGTGAATCTTCGAGAAAGTCACGAACGTGAGGTTGACGGCATTGAGCATGAGCTCGATGCACATCAGGATCACGAGGATGTTTCTGCGAATGAGAAGTCCGGCCAGGCCGATGAAGAAGATGGCCGAGCAGAAGGCGAGGACCAACCAGGGTTCAACTTGAAATTCCGAAAGTGCCATATTCAATTTTTTCCCAACTTGCGTTTGGCGATGGCGACAGCGCCGACGATCGCGGCCAGGAGAAGCACCGAAGTGAGTTCAAATGGCAGAATGTATTCGGAGAACATGAGTTCGGACACGACCTGAGTGTTTCCGCCCGATGCCTGGATGGCTTCAGGAGTGAAGCGCCCTGCAGGAATGTTGATCGGGCTCTCTTTGATGGCCCAGACGAACGTGCAGAACAGGATCGCACAGAGAGTTCCCGCGCCGATCTTGATCCCGATGTGGGATCTGCCCATATCAAAGGAAGGTTCATCCGCATTCAGAAGCATGATCACGAAAATGAAGAGCACCATGATGGCGCCCGCGTAGACGAGGACCTGGAGTGCGGCGATCAGATGGGCCCCAAGGATCGCGTAAATCCCGGCAAACGCGAAGAAGACCATCACCAGACTGAAGGCGTTCCCTACGGGGTTCTTCTTCAGAATGACTGAAAGGGAAAATCCGATGGCCAGAGCGGCGAAAACGTAAAAGAATACAGGTGAGATATCCATTACTTGTTGCCCCTCTGTTCAAGGAGATAATCTTTTTCGAAAACTTCGCGATGCGTCTGGCTCATTTCATAAATCGTGCTGAGCTTGATCGCGTCTTTCGGGCAGGCTTCTTCGCACATGCCGCAAAAGCAGCATCTGAGCACGTCGATCTCGAACTTGACCGGGTACTTTTCCTTGTCCGGTCTTTCGCCGGCTTCGATATGAATGCACTCGGCAGGGCAGACGGTCGGGCAAAGCATGCACGCCGTGCAGTTCTCCACTCCGTTGGTTGCCTTGATGTAGTGCATGCCACGGTAGCGATCGGAGTAGTCCCGGCGTTCTTCCGGATACTGAATCGTCACGGTCTTTCCGAAAAGCATGGCTCTCATCGTGATGTAGAGACCCTTGATGATCTCAACCAGATAGAATTTCTGTGTGCCGCTTGTCTTTGCTTTAACCAACATAATTACAACACCTTATAGTAAATGAGCACACCAGTGAGGAAGATGTTCACCAGGGAGAGAGGCAACATGACTTTCCAACCGAGATCCATGAGCTGATCGTAACGAAAGCGTGGGATCGTCCAGCGAACCCAGACGAAGAACCACATGAAGAAGCAGACTTTGGCTCCAAAGGACGCCGCTTCAAACAGGATGCGGACCCATTCGTGAGCCATCCCGTCGAGGTTCATCACCTCGAGCAACCAGTGCATTCCGGGGAGCATCTGCCAGCCTCCGAAAAACAGGGTGGTGATGAGCGCCGCTCCGACCGTCATGTTGATATACTCGGCCATGAAGAACAGGGCGAACTTCATGGATCCGTACTCAATATGGTAACCGGCGACGATCTCAGACTCCCCTTCAGGCAAATCGAAGGGCAAGCGGTTGGTCTCGGCGAAGACTGAAGTCAGGAACACGATGAAACCGATGGGCTGAATGAAGATCCCCCACTTCGGAATGGTGAGCATCCCGACGGAGAAGAAAGCTTCCCCTTGGCCGCGAGCGATCGCGCCCAGTTCGACGCTTGAGAAAACCATGACGATCCCGATGATGGAGAGACCCATGGAGAGTTCATAGCTGATCATCTGAGAAGTGCTTCGAAGACTCCCGAGGAGCGCGTATTTGTTGTTCGAGGACCAGCCCGACATGATGATTCCGTAAACGCCGAGGGACGCGACGGAGAAGATGTAGAGGAGGCCGACGTTCAGGTCCGCGATCTGGAAGTTCACGGTCTGGCCATCGATCACGATGCTGCTGGCGAAAGGGATCACGGCAAAGGTCATGAAGGCCGGGACCAGAACGATGAGGGGCGCCAGCGTGTAGTAGAACTTGTTGACATGTCCTGGAGCGCGGTCTTCCTTGAAAAAGAACTTCACGACGTCACAGATGGACTGAAGAAGCCCCAGAGGTCCGATGCGGTTCGGACCCAGGCGGTTCTGCATGAGAGCCGAGCCGCGTCTTTCAACCCAGACCATGATCGGAACGACCTGCAGGAGAACCACGACGATGAAGGCGATTTTCGCGCCCATCGTCAACCATTCGAAATTAGTCATGACGCCACTCCTGCGGACATTCCACGGTTCATCCACATCATCAGGATCTCAGGGAGCTGCTTGCACTGGCCGCGAGGATTGATGGAGCGCTTGAGCTTCTGCTCACGTCCCTCAAAATTCACGATTGTGCCGTCTTTTTCAGCGAAGCTCGTTCCAGGCAGAACGACTTCAAAACCGGGGTTCTCGGCCGTGTGAAACACACCAAGCCCCACCACTTTGACTCCTGCCGCGAACTTCGGAATTTCCGCACGGCCGCCGCGAATGACCAGCACTGCTTCGATACCGGCCGGGAGGGATTCAAATCCCTTGAAGCCCAGCTTTTCAAAGCCATTGAGGTTCGAGGTCCTGCTCTTGCGCTTCAGGATCTGATCGGCTGGCGCGTCGTCTTGGGTCGAGGCTATGCCCGGAGTTCCGAAGTGAAACACGGGAGCATTTCCAAACTGCTTCGGAAGGAAGGTCTGGAGCTGAATCGCTTCTTCATTGGTCAGATCCGTGCCCACGAGAATGGCGAGCTTCTTTCCGTTGAAGACGGCCTTGGCCTGATCAATCGCCTGGTTCCAGTCGGTCGGCTGATAGCTTTCGCCCGCCTGGAGAGTCGGCAGGACGATGCGGTCTTCCTGATTCACATAGTGGTAGTTGAAGCGACCTTCGTCACAAAGCCAGTACTTGTTCACTTCCATGTTGGTGCGCGGGAGGCAGCGGTAGATGACGTTGGCGTCCTGATGAATCTCCATGTTGCAGCCGCGTGAGCAACCTTCGCAGACGGTTGGAGTCTTCTTCAGGAACCAGGCGCGCTTTCTGAACCGGAAATCCTTCAGGGTCAGGGAGCCGGTCGGACAGACGTCTGAGTAGTTGCCTGCGTAATCGGTTTCGAGTGGGCGACCGTCGACCGTGGTGATCTCGGTATTGCTCCCTCGCTGAACGGCGACCATTTCATGAATGCCCGCGACTTCAGTGCCGAAACGAATGCAGCGCGTGCAGTGAATGCAACGGTTCATGTTCTTCTTGATCACTGGGCCCATGTCGAGATCGAGGTAGGTTCTGCGCTCTTCGGTGTAGCGCATGTAGGGATCGCCGTACTTGAAAGACTGGTCCTGAAGGTCGCACTCTCCGGACTTGTCGCAGATCGGACAATCGAGAGGGTGATTGATCAGGAGAAACTCCATCACGGACTTCTGATTCTGTCTCACGCGGTCCGAGCGGGTCTTGACGACCATGCCTTCGGTTGCGGGAGTCGAACATGCCGTTTGAAGTTTTGGCATCTTTTCAATCTCAACGGCGCACATGCGGCACTGAGCGACGATGCTGAGACCTGGGTGATAACAGAAATATGGGATTTCGATCCCTGCCTTGGCGGCCACTTCAATGAGATTGGTACCGGCCACGAATTCAACTTCGCGGCCATCGATCGTACATTTAGCCATGCTTCTCACCTCGGATGTATGCTTCAAACTCGGGCTTGAACTTCTTGACGAAGCTGGCGACCGGACCGGCGGCCGCGTCACCCAGCGCGCAGAGGGTTTTACCGGCAATATTGTCTGTGATGTCCAAAAGAAGATTCAGATCCTGCTCGCGTCCTTTCCCATGAAGGATGCGCTCGAGCACGTCTTCCATCCACTTGCAGCCTTCGCGGCAGGGAGTGCACTGGCCACAGGATTCGTGCGCGTAGAATTTGGTGATGCGCTGGATGAGCTTCACCATGCAGTAGTCTTCGCTCACGACCATCATGGCGGCAGATCCCATCATCGTGCCGACCTTCATCAGAGGCTCGATGTCATAGATGACGTCGATCTCGTCAGCGGTGAGGACCGGTGCGGAGGATCCGCCCGGAATGACTGCCTTGAGTTTCTTGCCGCCCAGAACTCCGCCTGCGAGGTCAATGATCTGACGAACGGTCATGCTGCCGGCGTTGATTTCATACAGGCCTGGCTTGTTGACGTGACCGGAGACGCAGATGATTCGGGTTCCGCCGGACTTCTCGACTTTGCCGAGAGCCGAGAACCATTCGCCGCCCTTGTTGATGATATAAGGCACGGCGGTGAGGGTCTCGACGTTGTTGACGACCGTTGGGCCACCGAATGCGCCAGCTTGAGCCGGAAACGGCGGCTTCACGCGGGGTTCACCGCGTTTGCCTTCGAGTGAGTTCAGAAGGCCGGTCTCTTCGCCGCAGATGTAAGCACCGGCACCGCGATGAACAGTGAGATCAAAATCAAAGCCTGAGCCCTGAACGTTCTTTCCGAGGTAACCTTTGGCGTAAGCTTCATCGATGGCAATCTGAAGGAGTTTGGCTTCACGTGTGTACTCACCCCGAATGTAGATGTAACCGTGGTGCGCGCCGACTGCGAAAGCCGCAATGAGCATGCCTTCGATCAACAGGTGAGGGGTGTAGCGCATGAGATCGCGGTCTTTGAAAGTGCCTGGCTCAGACTCATCCGCATTGCAGACGAGGTACTTGGGCTTGGCGGACTGCTTGGGGATGAAGCCCCATTTCATGCCGGTCGGAAAACCCGCGCCGCCGCGACCGCGGAGATTGGACTTCTTCACTTCATTGATGATGTCGTCCTGGGACATTCCAAACGCTTTTTTGGAAGCCGCGTAGCCATTCATCTTCTCCAGGTAAAAGGAGAGGGGGCGGCACTCGTCATTGAAATACTGGATGTACATCGGTTCATGTTGCTGAGCCATAATCATTTCAACCCGTCTAGAAGCTGGTCAATCGTCTTGATGTCCAGGTTCTCGTAATAATCGTCATTGAGCATCATGGCTGGAGCGGTCCCGCAGGCGCCCAGGCACTCTTCTTCCATCAGGGTGAATTTCTTGTCCGGGGTCGTGCCGCCGCACGCGATGCCGAACTTCTTCTCGATGTGTTCAACGATCTCGTCCGCGCCGCGAAGGCAGCAGGCGACATTCGTACACACTTTGATGTGGTACTTTCCGACCGGATTGAGGTTGTACATCGTGTAAAAACTCGCCACTTCTCGCACTTGGGCGGGGTGAATGCCGATGTACTCGCCGATTTCTTCCATCACTTCGGAGGGGAGCCAGCCGGCTTCTTCCTGCGCCTGATGAAGGGCCGGAAGCAGAAGGGCGACACGAGTCGGATACCGAGGCACCAACTTGTTCATTTCGTCGTAAAATTTTTGAGAAAGTATTTTTGCCATAAACTTCTGATCAAACTCAGTGAGGGGCTCGCGCCGCCTTACCGGTCCAACTCTCCCGCGATGATGTTGATGCTTCCAAGTGCCGCCACGGCATCGGCGATCTTCGAGCCCTTGACCATCGGGTCAAGTCCCTGAAAGTGCCAGACCGAAGGTCCACGAATGCGCATGCGATGGGCTCTTGGGGAGCCTTTGCTGACGATGTAGAAGCCCAGCTCGCCGTTTGCCGCTTCAAACTGCGTATAGGCTTCACCTTCTGGGACGTCAAAGCCGTGCATGAAGAATTTGAAGTGATGAATCATTCCTTCCATCGTGTTGTGAACGACGTCCTTGTCAGGAATTCTCACACGCTTGTCTTCTGCCCAGATCGGACCGGGCTGAATCTTGTCCGCACACTGGGAAACGATGTTCAGCGACTGACGGATCTCTTCCATGCGAACCATGTAACGGTCGAAAACGTCACCGTTGCGAGCGATGGGTACGTCAAACTCGACGTTCTTGTAGAACATGCAGGGCTGGTCACGTCTCAGGTCCAGATCAATGCCGGCAGCGCGGGCAACGGGGCCCGAAAAACTGTAGTCCAGGCACTGTTGCCTGCTGAAGACACCGACTCCAATGGTGCGCTGGCACCAGATCTTGTTACCGGTGAGGAGTTCGTCCATTTCATCGATGACTTTGCGGGTCTTGACGACCCAGGCTTTGCACCGCTTCTCCCAGCCTTCAGGAGCATCATGCATGAGGCCGCCGATGCGCGTGTAGGACGTGGTCAGGCGCGCGCCGCAAAGCTCTTCGATGAGGGAGTAGCCTTCTTCGCGCTGGTGGAAGCCATAGAGAAAGAAGGAAAACGCACCGAGATCGACGGCATTGATGCCGACGCAGACCAGGTGATCCATGATTCGCGCGATCTCAGCGCACATCATGCGGATCCAGATCGCCCGCGGCGGGAGTTCAACTCCCATGAGCTTTTCGACAGCCATCGCGTAAGCGACATTGTTGATCAGGGCCGAACAGTAGTTCAGGCGGTCGGTGTAGACGACGAATTGATGATAAGTGCGGTTTTCGCCGAGCTTTTCTTTCGCGCGGTGGGTATAGCCGAACTCACAGTAGGACTTCTCAATCGTCTCACCGTTCAGTTGCGCGACCATTCGGAGGGCACCGTGCATGGACGGATGAGTCGGGCCGATATTCATCAGAACCCGGGAATCACCCCAGAGGTCATCCGTGTCGTGCTCCATCACACCGTGTTCGATGTTGGAACTGAGACTTCCGATTTCTCTTTTGCTGTCGTTAGGCATAAATTCCAATCCTTATCTCAAAAACGATGGGTCAATCGGTTCCGCACTTGGGAAAATCTGGTAGCCCTTCAGAGGGTAATCCTTGCGGAGGGGGTGCCCCACCCAGCGCGCGTCCATCAGGATCCTTCTCAGATCCGGGTGGCCCGAGAATTTCACACCGAACATGTCGAAGACTTCGCGCTCAGCCCAGTTGGCGCCTTTCCAGACGCCCGTTGCGGTCGGAACTTCCGCCCCTTCGCTCACGCGAACCTTGAAGCGGATTCTCCAGAATTTGGAATGGGAGAAAAGGTTATAGACGACTTCGAAGCGGGGTTCCATTTCTTCATCGGTCGCGGTGATGTCGGACAGGAAATTGTATTCAAAGCCTGCCTCGTTCTTGGCAAATTCCAGAACCTGCGCGATGGCTTCCTTTTTCACATAGATGATCGGCACATCGGTCGGATAATCCGGCGGCATGCGCACCTCTTCGATCGACGCTCCGAATTTTTCCTGAAGTCGGGCGACCTGGGACTTCCAACCCTCTCCCCACTGTGCGAGCCAGCTGCCTCCGTTGGAGGGGATCGGCTGCCTGATATCCATGTCGAACTTGATATCCATTTTGAAAGCGTCCTTATGAGGGTGAAATTACTTGAGCTTGAGCTGAGCACTCTTCAAATTTTGTTCGCGGCGCTGAGAATAGGTTTCGCCTTTTTGAACGCTGTCCTGAAGTCGCATCAATGCGTGGATGACGCCTTCAGGTGAAGGTGGGCAGCCAGGCACATAAACATCAACCGGAATCACGGTGTCGATTCCCTGAGTGACGCTATACACGTTGAAGATCCCGCCCGAAGAAGCACAGGCCCCAAAAGACATCACCCACTTGGGTTCGCTCATCTGGTCGTAGATGGTCTTGAGTACGGGTGCCATTTTCGTATTGATGATGCCTGCGACGATCAGCAGATCTGACTGGCGCGGGGAGAAACGCATGGCTTCCGCTCCGAAACGAGCCATGTCGTAGTCCGAAGCGAGAGTCGCCATCATCTCAATCCCACAACAGCTCGTGCCGAAAGGGAGCGGCCACATGGAATTCTTGCGGCCCCAATTGACGAAGTCGTCGAGTCGAGTGGTGAGGTAAGTAGCTGATCCATCTTTACTCATAAAAATTCCTTAGCTGAACAGAAGTTCATTCCCACTCCAGCGCGCCCTTGCCGAGCACATAGAAGTATCCCACCAAAAGGATTCCGACGAAGAGGCCCATATCAAGAATGATGAACGAATTGACGGAGAGGAGTTTTTTGTAAACTACCGCAAATGGAAAAAAGAAAACCGCCTCAACGTCAAAGAGGAGGAACAAAATTGCGACAAGGTAGAAGCGGACGGAAAAGCGCTGCTTGGTATCTCCATAAACGGGCATGCCGCATTCAAACGGAAGTTCCTTCGCTTTGTTCTTGATCTTGGGTCCGAGCATTCCGGAAAGTGTGATGATCACGACGCCGAGAAAAACTCCGATTGCCATCAAAATTAAAACGGGGATGTAAGACATCGTTGAGCCAACCTCTTGTCTGTTGTCGAAAGAGGGTGTCAAAGACTCCATGACTCGGTCGCCTGGGTCTGCGACTGGCCGGATTTGCCCCTCTGTTCATATTTCTTACTTATGAATGATCTTGTATGTTTATAGCGCCACGGGTTGCCAGGTGCTACCACAAAATGAATTGAATAGACTGACCTGCCCAGGACAGGACTGTCTCTGCGAAGACGGCCAGCAGAATCATCGGGAGCAGAAGACCGACCAGCAGGGCGCGATGGCCGCCGCCTGTGATGATGGCCGTTGAAGTTGGATTTTCAATTTGAGTTTTGAAGTCACCGACCAGGCTGTAGGCAAGTCGGGCAATTGCGACTGCTCCGATCGCACTTGAAAGAATGGCCAGAGCGGCTAGAAAATTCCATTCATGACGAATTGCGGCGCCAATAAGCGTGAATTTTCCGATGAAACCGGGGAGTGGCGGGATTCCGACCAGGCAGGCGAGAAAAAGAATGAGGGCGACGCATTCCGGCACCGCGCGCCTGAGCGTGCCTTTCAGCGCTGAGAGCTGGTCTGAGCCGACTTCATCAAAGAGAAAGGAAAGGATGTAAAAGATTCCCATGAGAGCGAAGAGTTCAACGACCAGATTGAAGAGAAGGGCCGAGAGGCCCACTTCGTCCAGAACCAGAAGTCCCATGAGCAGATAACCACTTTGGGCCACGACCAGATAAGCGACCAACCTCTTGGCCCCATTTTGTCTAAAGGCGAGCAGGGAGCCGACCACCATCGTGATCCCCGAGACCAGTGCGACGATACGAGTCCAGTCCACATGACCCAGCACTTGCCACTCGCCTTGGGCAAGAGCGGGCTGTGCAAAAACGACAATGATCAGACGAAGAGCAAAGGCAAAGCCGGCCGCGCGAGTTCCCACTGAAATGAAGGCGGAAACCGGAGTGGGAGCCCCTTCAAGTACATCCGGAGCCCAGAGATGCATGGGAAATGCGGCGAACTGAAAACTGAGAGCCATGAAGACCAGGATAAATACGACCAATGCAGTCTCATTTGGAAGGCCAGTGGTCGAAAGAATCCTGTGCATTTCATAAATATTCAGCGACTGGGTTCCCGCGAAGAGCAAGGCGACTCCGTAAAGAAGAAGCGCCGCCGAAACAGCTCCGAAAGCCAGGTGCTTGAAAGACGCTTCAGTCGACAGGACGCTGAGTTTTCTCTGAGCGGAGAGGATGTAACTCATTCCGTTCAGAAACTGAAGACAGAGAAAAGCCAGAAGGAGATCCGCCGCCGACGCGATCAGGCACATCGCGATCGTTGAACCCAGAATCAGGGCCGTGAACTCGGCTCGTTTATCCTTCGGAATTTCCCGGGAGCGGGCTGAAGTCAGAACTGAAAGCATGGCCAGCGTGATGAAAAACAGTTTGAAGAAGAGAGAGAAGCCATCCACCACGATCGCATTCGAAAAGAGCTGGGACGCTCCGTACGGATAAGTGAGCAGGGTCTGGATGAAAGCTCCGACCAGGCCGGTCAGCGCGATCCAGGTGATGAGGCGCAATTTTTCACCATGGTAACCCACTTCGCTGAGAATGATCCCAGCGACCGTCAGAGTCAAAAAGATCTCAGGAAGGAGAAAAACGAAATCCTTCATTTGATCGTTCCCAGCAAGCTCATGACCGTGGGGCGAACCAGCTCGATCAGGGGCTTTGGATAGATCCCGAAAAGCAGGATGCTTGCGACGAGAGGAAGAAGAAAGGCCTGCTCTCTCAGGCTCAGGTCAGGAAACGACAGGCCTTTGCGATTCTTCCCGAGAAAGAGCTGACGGTACATCGTGAAGAGAAAGTAGCTCGCAAGAAGAAAGATGAGGCCCGCGAGAATGACGACGATCGGATGAATGGAGTAGCTGCCGATCAGAAGCAGAGCATGACCCACGAATCCACTCAGCCCCGGAAAACCCAGGAGTGAGGCGACGATGACTCCGGCCACCATGGCCATCTGCGGAGCATAGGTGACGATACCCCCATAGGTCGACTCTCCATCTGGGTTCTGAAAACTGGCGTCTCCACCCTTTTCAAAGAGCAGCCCCGCAAAAAGACCGAAGCCTGCCAGTCCAAGCCCGAGCGAAAGTTCCTGAAAGACCGAACCCACCACTCCGGCAGCATTCAGGGAACCGATCCCGATCAGAATCATGCCTACTTCACTGAGGCAGATGTACGCCGACAACTGCTTGAGACCCTTCTGAGCCAGAGCACAGATGCCACCCATCACGAGATTGATGCCTCCAATGACGACGATCACGGTCGCACTCTGGACCAGCGTTGCCGGAAACAGTGAGTACGAGAGTCGAGTGAAGATGTACATCGCGACCGGAACACCCACTGCAGACAAAGCAACGAACACGGGAGAAGGCGCTTCTTTCGCGGCTTGAGAGAACCAGCCGTGAAAAGGCCAGATCGGAGCACGAAGAGTCAGGCCCGCGCTGGCAAGAATGAACGCGACCGTTGAAACCTTGAAATCCGATCCCAGAAACTGAAAGACCTTGTCCTCGAGCTTTCCGCCGGAAAGTTCACGCAGGGAAAAAGTATGTGGCTCCAGGGCGTGATAGACGAGAATCAATGCGCAGAAAAGCAGCGCATTGCCGATGGATGCGGAGACGATGGTTCTGAAAGCCGCACTTTCACGGTTTTCGCCACCCCAGATTCCAATGAGGAAATAAAAGGGAAGTGCGCTGAGAGCCCAGAAGAAAAACAGCAGGAAAAGATCCTGAGCGCAGACCGCACCCAGAAAAGCGGTTTGAAGAACGAGCAGAAGACCATAGAGTCCCTGCGTACCGATTTTCTGTTTCCATTCCGCGGCGACGAGCAGCGGGAACACGATCGAAATCAGGAGAACGAGCAGGACATTGAGCCCGTCCAGGGCCATGTCGTAGCTGATCGCGTAGGAACCGATCCAGGGCGTGATTTCCTGAATGGGCAGATCCACGAGCTGCAATTTCATGGCGATGACCAGGAACACTCCGCAGAGTGCGCTGGCGAGACTCGTTCCAAGCGCCGTCCAGCGGCTGATTGAGAACTTTCCTCTCACCATCTGGGAAGTGGGCAGGAAAGCCTGTAAAAGGGCTCCTAGAAAGGGGAGAAAAACCATCAAAGTGATCAAGTGGCGAGTCACGCGCTATCCTCTCAATTTAAAATCTCAAAAAATGAATCAAAACCGCAATGCCTGAAGCGATTGCAAAAAACAGATACCACTGCACGTCACCGTTGTGGATCAGCTGCAATAGTTTAGCGGGAACATCGACGAAGTGTCGCACTCCCGAAGTGATGCGAACGGTGATGGCTTCATCCAGGCTCGCGCTCGTCTTTCCCACGAACTCCGTGGTCGCTTTTGAAACTCGGGGCACGAAACGGTTCCAGAATCTGTCATTGATGGCGGTCTCAAGCATGTTTCCGACCCAGTGGATTCCGGCAAACGTGCGGGTCAGGACCAGATCCATGCCGTAACCGTGGGCCACGAAGCTCGAGAACTTCGGAAACCTCTCCGTGATGGACACAACAGCGTCACGCTTTCCAACTGAAAACCAATAAGCGGCGAGTCCAGCGATGACCAGCACCCACCAGTGGATCCAGGAGGCGGTGAGAAAACCGTTCTCATCCAGGGTGATGAGCTTGGGATTCAGGTAAGCGGGCAGATCCCAGATGGTCATGACCTGAACCAGGTCCACTCCCGCCGGAAGCGCGCCCCCACTGATGGAGCCATTCCAGAGAATTCCAACTCCCGGAATCAAGAGCAGATAGGGGGAGAGCACTGAAAACCACGATGCCGGAGTCGATCGAGAGAGCTGGGTCTGCTGCAGAGCCAGTCGAAAAATGAGTGCGCTGAGGAGAAAAAGCACGATTCCAAAACCAACGGCAAGACCCACGTCATAAAGGCTTCTTCCCAGGGTCTGAATGAATCCAAAACACGATGCGAAGCCGATCATTCCAGTACCGACTGCAGCGGCGAAAAAAGCGGAGACCTTGGCCCAGGTGGCTTTGGAGTTTCCATTAACGGTCGAGGCTTTCGGAGTTTCGGACGAGGACTTTCCGTCTTCGAGAGTGCAACCGCTCTGCGCGAGCATGCAGGCCGCAAGCCCGGTGCAGATCAGGCAGGCAAAGGCGGCAGTGGGTCCGCAGAACAGGAGAGAGGCCGCTGAAAAACCGAAGGCCGAGGAAAGCCAGCAGTTCAGTGCGAGCTTCCAGTCCTTCTGAAGAAAACCCATGAACGAGCTCAGAACCGAAGCAGCCAGGGCAAGCCAGCCGAAGTACGGAAGCACTCCCGTGGCCTGCAATTGTGGATAGAGCCGAAAGAGAATGGCAAACGCTCCCCAGCTGGGCAGCAGCTGGGCGAAGGTGAGACGCGACGCAGGCAGAACGGACGAGGGACGCGCGAGGTAAGTGAGGAATGGAAAAGGCAGAACGAAAAGCACCCAACCGAAGACCAGGAGACCTGCACCCAGGGCCTGCACTTCAAGACCGCTTGAAAAATCCCAGGCTTTGACCGTCTCCAGATGCGCGAATTGAAGCGGTACACCCATGCTCGCCAGGGCAGATGCGCCGATGACCATCAGAGTGAGCGAGGCGACTCGTTCCTTGATGAAGCTGGCGACGATGCCGGCATCAGCATCCTGATCCCAGGAGGCCGCAAGAGAGATCACTCCTCCAAGCAGGGTGATCCCCAGACCCACGAACACGAGCCAGGGGGTGAGCGCGTACCAGCAGAAAGCGAGACCTGAAACGCTGAGGGCGGAAGCTGAATACTGACGTTCAACTCGCTGTGGTGCATCTCCTGCTGAGCGCCTGGAGAGCAGAAGAATTCCTGCGAGGAGAGCTCCAACGAAAGTGAGTGTGGAACCCAATACATCTGACCAGATTCCGATCTGCAGGGAGATCGCTTCATTTTTCGGCCAGATCCAGCCCACAAGCCACTGATGATCCGTGCCCCAGCTCAGAATCACCCAGGCGAAAATCAGCAGAACCCCGAGGCCCGCAAGCCAGTCGCCCTGACGAGGGAGGCGCTTGCCGGACGAGAGCACGATGACCCCGAACAGTACGCTGCTCAGGCCCGCGATCAGAAGTCCATTGGGAATCAGAAAATCCGCGCTGAGAATTCCTAACATTTTGATTCGTTCCCGTAAGTCATTTTAATGTTTGAGTGAGCGCAGCTCATCCATCCCCGTTCTGTTCTTGAGATAAAAAAGTCTCACTGCAAGGGCAAAGCCGATGATCAGCTGAGCCACACTTCCCAGTACAATGAAAAAACCGAACAAGTAGCCCTGGTCAATGACCTTGGACGAGACGCCGATGGAGACGATCATGCTGCTGGCGCCCAGCACGAGGAGTTGCGTTCCGATCAGAAAACCCAGAAAACTTTTGCGGTAAAGCAGGCAGATGATGCCCGTCCCCCCCAGGAGAGCCGAAATGAGAACCATCATGAGGATTTCTCCTTCATTTCCGGGCGAGCGATGACCCCGGCGCCGACCACCACCAGAAAAAGGGTCAGACCCAGGATCTGAAGTGACAGAAACTGCTTGTCCATCAGTGATTTTCCGATGGTCGCCAGATTGTGCGCGTTCTCAGGGGATGGGGGGGCCATGTTCAAGGCGTTGGCTCCGGCATTCGCCGAGGAGAGAGAACGGCTTCCGAGCCAGATCACGCCACTGAAACCCAGGCCAGCCAGAGTCGGCAGTATGGCCGAAACCAGCTTTCGCTTGAGAGGGGTGGTCTCTTCAGAATGATACTCACCCAGCATGACCGAATAGAAGATGAAGCAAAGTGCACCCAGAGTGGAAATGATCCACTGAGTGATGGCCAGAAGCTCCGCTCCCTGCGAAAGAAATATCCCGCCCACCGCAAGTCCACAGACCCAGAGCGAAAGAATTGCAAAGCGAATGGAGCTCATGAAAGTCGCAGTCAGAGCCGCACCGAGGGCGACCGCGCTGCAGATCCAGTAGACCAGTTCGATCAGTGTGAGGTTGGTGTTCACGATGGCCATTCTCCCCGTTTCGGATCTTCACGACCTTCATCCAGGGCCTGGGCTCTTGCCCACTTGCGGCGCTGATCTTCGCCGATCGGCCCGCGACCAAAACTCTTCTTGAGATCCCGCACATCATAGACCGAACCTTCAAACTGCTTGGTGTGTATGAGGGATGCCGGCTGACAGACCTCCACGCAAAGGCCACAGAAAATGCATTTTGCGAAATCGATGTCAAACTTCGACACCCAGACCTTCGCATCGGCAGGAACACTCTGAGTTTCGACTTCGATGCAGTGAACGGGGCAGACCCATTCACACTCTCGGCAGGCGGAACAGCGGTCGATGTCATTGAAGAGCAGTCCGCGAGTGCGAGGCGGCAGATCATCTGCCGTCTTTGAAGAGACCGGGTCCGGATACTGTTCAGTCACTTCTTTTCTCAAGTCGCCTGAATTGACGTTCAGAAGATAGGGCAGTGCCGTCATGAAAGATCCAAACAGGGACCTCGCGCCCCTGAAAACGTCTCTGAAGTATTCGGCCAGAGTTGACAATACTGAACTCGTCATTTTAATTCTTCCTCATCCGTGCAACCACGCTGTCCAGAAGGCAAACCCCACCAGTGAGATCAGGGAGAAGGGACTGAGCACCTTCCAGTTGAGATCGGTGACCTGATCCACGCGCATTCGCGGAGTGACCTGTGAAAACATCACGATCAGAAGCATGACGGCAAAAGTCTTGATCAACAGCACGAACAGCTCGATCAGGACGATGACACCAAAAGAGTTCGAGTCTCTCAAGGCTTCGGTCAGTCCTTCGGGGATGGACCAGCCTCCCAGAAAAAGAACCACCGCCATCACACACCAGAGAAACATCCCGTAG
Organism: Oligoflexia bacterium; assembly: GCA_014378465.1. Lineage (GTDB taxonomy): Bacteria > Bdellovibrionota > UBA1018 > UBA1018 > UBA1018 > UBA1018. The sequence goes on from JACMNQ010000029.1 coordinate 30,137, forward strand.
AAGCGACTGAGCCTGAACATCCCGAGCTTGGGACCCGACAGGTGAGCCGCGGTGCCGCCTCGAAGTTCAGAAAATGAAATGGCACCATCCAGGGGTGCCACTCCCAGCACGATCATCCCGCTCATGAGAAACACGATGAGGGAGATCGCGCCAAAGGGATTGTTGAATGCGGTCCAGTGATAGGGAGCCGCGCTTTGCGCAGCCGCAATGTGGCTCCAGCTGAAACCACCGGCCGGGAGACCCGCGCAGAGCACGGCGATGAGTGCCGGGAACACGCCCGCCATGCCCCGAAGTGAGGTTCTCAATCCGCCGAGCCACCCGGAAACGGTATCTTGAGTGAGCCCCATCATCAAAGTCGCGAAAGTGAGAACGATCACGCCCCAGAAAGGCAGGAAGACACTCATGTCAGTATCGACCAGAAGAATGAGGGATCCGAGCGGCAGCACGGCCACCGTTGAGTAAAGCGCCATTCCGGCAATTCCCAGCCAGATCGCTTCAGCCCGGTTGCTCGAGGGTGAATCGACTTTCTGCATGAGCTTGAGCGCATCCGACACCGGCTGAAAGAATCCCGCCGGGCCGGAACGATTCGGACCCACTCGTGCTTGAAGATCGGCACTGAGTTTTCGTTCCATGAATGCCATGATCAGGCTGCAGGGAAGAACGACGAACAGATAGGAAATGATCAGCACCAGGATCATCACGACCGCGTGAGGGGTGTGCTCAGGAAGATTCAGGATGCTTTGCCAGGCGGTGATCATCGGTCGAACTCCGCCAGGGAAATATCCAGACTGAGCAGAATGACGGAGATGTCCTCAACCCGTGTTCCAATCACGAGTTCCGGAATGGTGAGCATATGACCGGTCGAAGGTGTCTTGAATTGCACGCGAGCGGGGCGGGTGCCCCCGTCTGAAACCAGATGACAGCCCAGAGTTCCTCGCGGACTTTCCACACGAGAGTACGCTTCACCCGGAGCAATGGTGAATTCCCGAGAAATCTTGACACTCTGAAACTGTCCAGCCGGAATCGAGTCCACGGACTGCTTGAGGATTTCAAGACTCTGCGTGATCTCGCGGAGCCTCAGCACGAAGCGATCATGCGCGTCTCCGATGGTGCCGCCTTCACCACGCCCCACCGGAATTTCGAAATCAATCAGCTCATAGCCGCTGTAAGGTGCACTCTTGCGGACATCAAGTGAAAGACCCGCGGCGCGAGCGTTGGGCCCCGTCACTCCGAGTGCTCGCGCTCGCTCCGATGACAGAACGCCAATCCACGACGAGCGCTTGAGAAAAGCATGATTGAAGGAAAACAGATCGTTATATTCCTTGAGACGGATCCGGATGAGTTCACAGACGTCAATCACACGCTCAATGAAGCCTTCAGTCACATCGGCGGAGACTCCGCCGAGCCTCAGAAAGTTGATGGAGAAGCGTGCACCTGTCAGAAGCTCAAAGAGATCCAGAACCCTCTCACGGTCTCTCAGGACATAGTGAAACATGGGGGTGGATCCGACCGCTTTGGCCATGCGGGCAAGGAAGCCCAGGTGAGAGGAGATGCGCGTGAGTTCTGAAAGAATCACCCGGATATTCTGGGCCCGGCGAGGAACATCGATCCCGGCGATCTCCTCGGCGGCAAGACAAACGGCCAACTCACCAAAAATCGCGGACTCGGGATCAAGCCGATCCGCATACGTGAGCGAAGACTGCCAGCTGTGGCGCTCCAGCGCTTTTTCAAGTCCACGGTGCAGAAAACCCGCTTCTGTTTCACCTGAAACGATGATTTCACCGTCGAGCTGCAGCCTGAGCATCATGGGGCCCGGCAAAGCTGGATGGTAGGGTCCCAGGCTCCAGTTCGTGAAATCAGTTGCGAGGTACTCTCTCAGGCTCATTCGTGCTCATGCCTCTGATGCTTGATCGAAGCGAACTCGATCGGAAATACATACGACTTGCGAAGGGGGAAGCCTCTCCAGCCTTCAGGCAACACCTGGTGTGGCCTGGTCTTTCCACCTTGAAAGCGAACGCCGAAAAGTTCGGAGATTTCCTGCTCAAGAGGAATCGCGATCGCCCAGAGGTGAGAAACCGATACGGCATCGACTTCTGAAGTTTCCGTTTTGGGAGTGACGGTCGCACGAAGCACCATCGTCTTGCCGGTTGAAGAGGATTTCAGAAAGTAGGTGAGGAGGATATCCCCCTTCATTTCAAAGGCCGAGATGTTTTCAAGGTCGTCCATCTGCCAGTTCGGCTCATCCCTCAGAAACTGTGCAGTATGCGCGAGCGAACCCACATCAATCGCAAGCGATTGCTTCAGAGAGGAGCCCGCTCCTTTGATTTCAAGCTTCCGTTTGAGTTCGTTGGTATCCACGAATTTTTTCCTGCAAAGTGATGAGTCCGTTCATGATGGCTTCGGGACGAGGGGGGCAGCCCGGAACATAGACGTCCACCGGGATGATCTTGTCGACTCCTGCAACGACTGAGTAGCTTGACTCAGGAGAGAAGGCCCCGCCACAGCTCGCGCAAGCCCCGACTGCCAGAACATATTTGGGCGAGAGCATGGCGTCGTAGAGCGCTCGCAGATGAGGAGCTGCCTTGTAAGAAGTGATGCCACTCACGATCAGTAAATCTGCCTGTTCAGGATTGACCTGGGGGACGCAACCAAACCGCTCCAGATCATAACGACACCCCACTGTCTCCATGACTTCGTCACCGCAACAGCCTGAGCCGACGCTCACGTACCAGAGGGACCCGGCGCGAGCCCATTCAATGGCTTTGGAAAGCGTGGAGGAAAAAAAGTTACCGCTCATGGGAGCTCCTCTTCGCTGGATGATCCGGTCCGGGAAGGTTCACTCGCGCGGGCAGGCGACGGCTTCTGGAAGGACCGCTCCCAGGTCAAGTCGCCCTTTCTCACGGCGTAGAACAGCCCGAGTGAGGCCAGGGCAGCCAGTGTCACGATGCTGATGAGGCCACGAGCAGACTCTGGCTTTTCATGAAGAGTCCCGACGCACGGGATGAGAAGAAATCCGAGCGTGATCAGAAGGAAAGCCGCGTTGGTTCCGAGAAAGAATCGGACGTTGATCTTCCGGCCCAGAGTATCTGAATTTTTTTTGGGAGTGAGCTCTGGAGGCGTGGTGTGCGTTCGTTTGGTCCGGCGTGAAACGGACCGAAGGAGCAGGGATACGGCAACGCCCAATAACGCCGAAATGAAGACGACGTAATACGTGTCCCAGCTGCTTGGTAAGAGTGCATGCACTGCATTCACCGTGTTTTCAGTACCCATTTTCTTATGATTGTTCTTTCTTCAACTGACTGATCTTTGAACCTTTGGACTTTCAGACTTTTGGTCTGACTTTTTGGCTTCTGCCGAATTGTGACTGCGACGATTGCTTCTGGCTGAGCTTTTGCTCAGTCATGGGTGCCCGCGTGTCCACTCTATTTCTAAAATTCCGTTTGAGAGACGGTGACTTGGACAAAAAAAAGGTAACGAAGTTGAAATATGGTGTCAATGATAGTGTAGAAGTAAAAGGCGCTTATGGCTTCGAGTAAAATCTCAGCAATTCTTCAGTCCATCGCTGATCTTTCGGAACCGATACGTGTTCTTGGGGCGCCTGCTTCTCCTCAAGCGCTGGTGATCGCGCGCTGGGCGCTTGCCTTGAGAGATTCGACAACCCCTCGTGACGCAGTCTTTCGGCCACTCGTCATCCTTTGCCCGAGTGACGATGCTGCAGCTGAGCTTGCGTCCGACATGGAAACTCTCAGTGCCTTGATACTTGGTGAGCGCGTCACATATTCGGTGCTTCCGAGCTGGGATCAATCGCTTTACTCCCCGATCGCTCCTTCGATTCAAACTCGCCTGTCTCGAATTGCGGCTCTGACCGACCTTCATTCGGCTTTGCCGCCTCAAGTCATCTTCACGACTCTGGTCGCGACTTCTCAAAGAACGATTCCGGTCCAGACGCTTCTGGATCACTCCATCACACTTGAGGTCGAAGCTTCCGTGGAGACGCGTGAAGCATTGATGCAACGACTCGCTGACGCGGGGTACCTCAGAGTGGATCCGGTCGAGGATCCGGGAACCTTTGCAGTCCGTGGAGACATCGTTGACGTGTTTCCTCCCGGAAGAAACCGACCCCTTCGAGTTGAGCTTTTCGGAGACGTCATCGAAAAGATCCGTGAGTTTGACCCTGAGTCTCAGCGTGCCGCCGCAGAGCCCACACTTCAAAAAGTCACCGTCGGCCCAGCTCGTGAAGTCCTCATCAATCGTAAAACCTCGTCGGGCCTCCGCGAACGACTGAAATCGCGTGCGGATGACATTGATATCCCTCGAAGCGTGCGCGACCCGGTACTCAATTCGATTCATGAAGGAATTTACCCCGATCACAGTGATGCCTGGGGACCGCTTGTCTATCCTGATTCGCCCACCTTCTGGGAGCACCTTCTGAGTCGGGTCGGAGGCATTGGCGGCGTCGCTTTCTCGGATGAGCTCTCCTGCTTCCAGGCGTGGGACGAATTCATCGAGGAGCAGAAAAGGCTTGAACCTGAATCCATCAACTCACAGCTGATCCTCCCTGCCGTTCAGTCCCTTTACGTTTCTTCGGAGCACTTCAAACCGTTTCTGGACCTGAAGACTCGACTCTACTTTGATCGCTTCGAATCCGCCCGATTCGCTGAATCCTCCGCAGGTCCGGAAGAACAGGTGGACACTGGAGGCGGGGACAGGATCTCCAATCACCATAAAGTGTTCGTCAAATCGAACGGTGATCTCACTCATGGCTCCAGGCAGCCCCTCGAAGAGCTCGATCCTCAGTTCAAGCTCTGGATTCGGCAGGGGTTCAGGATCCTGGCACTCGCACCCACTCAGAGTCAGGCCGAGCGCATTCGCTACCTTCTTGAAGAGCGCTCGCTCCCCTGTCGGATGGAAGGACCTCTGGATCCTTCCGTGATCTGCATCTGCATCGGTACGGTGGCAGAAGGTTTTCGTTGGCCGACCGAAGGAATCGTCCTTCTCACTGAAAGTGACATTCTCGGCGCAAAACATACGAAAAAAGGGAAGAGGCGCGTCTCAAAAGCAAGCGAGGAGTCTGGCTCCGCATCCAAGGACTGGTCCAACCTCCAGGCACTCTCGGATCTGGCGCTGGGAGACGCGATTGTTCACGTGGATCACGGCATTGGCCGCTACCAGGGTCTGGTACGACTGGATCTTTCCGGTGCGCCGAGCGACTTCCTGCTTCTCGAGTATGCGAACAAGGACAAACTTTACCTGCCGGTCTACCGACTCAATGTGATTCAGAAATACATCGGGGCAGGAGAGGGTGTGTTGCTCGATCGCCTCGGCAGCCAGCAATTCGCTCGCGCCAAGGAGAAGGTTCGCGATGCGGTCAAGAAGATCGCGATCGATCTCATCCAGCTCTACGCCGAGAGGAAAGTCCGCTCGGGTTTTCAATTCTCGATGCGCGACAGCGCTTACACGGAATTCGAAGCCAAGTTTCCCTTTGATGAGACTCCTGATCAGATCAAAGCGATCGATGCCACGCTCAAGGACATGGAAGAAGGCAAGATCATGGATCGCCTCGTCTGCGGAGACGTGGGTTACGGCAAGACGGAAGTCGCCATCCGCGCGGCTTTCAGGGCCGTTTCTGACGGAAAACAGGTGGCCGTTCTCGTCCCCACGACGGTACTTGCGCACCAGCATGAGCAGTCTTTCAAAAATCGTCTGAAGGATTACCCGATTCTGGTCGATTCCGTTTCACGTTTCAAATCGGCGAAGGAACAGAAAAAAGTCCTCGAGTCTCTCAAAGCCGGCAAGCTCGATATCATCATCGGCACGCACCGCCTGCTCTCGCGTGACGTCGAATTCAATGACCTGGGTCTCATCATCGTGGACGAAGAGCAGCGCTTCGGAGTTGAACACAAGGAGAAGCTCAAGACCTTTCGCCTCAACACTTCGGTACTGACCCTGACTGCCACCCCCATCCCAAGAACGCTTCACATGGCACTCTCAGGACTTCGCGACATCAGCCTGATCAATACTCCGCCCGTGACCCGGCTCTCCATCCGCACTTATGTTTCGAAATTTGATGAGCCCCTCATCAAACGCGCCATCGAAGTGGAGCTCAACCGCGGGGGTCAGGTCTTCTTCCTTCATAACCGCGTTCAGACGATTGCCGAGATCACGAAACTGATCAAGGAACTCGTACCTTCCGCCAAAGTCATCGTAGGCCACGGGCAGATGGGCGAGGGGGAGCTCGAAAAGGCCATGATGGAATTTTATGAAAAGCGCGCCAACGTGCTGGTCTGCACTTCGATCATCGAGTCGGGCCTCGACGTACCGTCCGCCAACACGATCATCGTGAACCGTGCCGATGCGTTCGGACTCTCGCAACTCTATCAGATCCGGGGGCGCGTGGGACGAGGTCAACAGCGTGCGTATGCCTACCTGCTGCTCCCGGCTGAAGGCAGCATCAGTGAGGATGCGAAGAAACGCCTTGAAGTGATTCAGCGCTTCGTGGAACTCGGGAGCGGCTTCAACATCGCTTCTCATGACCTTGAGCTGCGAGGGGGCGGAGACCTGCTCGGGGCCCAGCAGTCGGGCCAGATCGCGGCGGTGGGGTTTGATCTCTACACTGAGCTTCTCGAGGAAGCGATTCGTGAAATTGAAGGCAAACCTCTGAAGCCCGAGGACTCGAGACGCGAGCCTGAGATCAAGGCGCCCTTCTCCGCATTTCTCAGTGAAGAGTACGTGCCGGACGTGCACCAGAGGCTCTCGCTTTACCGCAGGTTTTCGGCCGCCAACGAAGAGTCCGCGCTCGACTCCATGGAAGAGGAACTCAAGGACCGCTTCGGCGCACTTCCCGTCGAAGCTCTGAATCTCATGTGGTTGATCCGGGTTAAACAGGTCCTGAAAAAGATCGGGATTGATTCCCTCACTGTGGGCCCGGAACGCATCGTGCTGGTTCCGGGTCCGAACAGCCAGCTGGATCCCGTGAGGGCGATCGCGCTCATCTCAAGTCACGCTCAGAAGTATCAACTCACACCGGATTCAAAATTCGTCACAAAAGTGACGATCACTTCCCTGCGGGATCTCTACTTCACGCTTCAGACCCTGCTGAAGGAACTCCTTCCTCGTCTTGCCAAGCTTTGAATTGATGATAAGCTGTTGATCTATGAACACTAAAAGACTCTCGCTCACTGTGCTTGCAGCCATGATCATTCCCTTGATGGCGCTCAAGACCATCGAAGCCGCCACGGAGCTCGCGCGCATCAACGGCACGGTCATCAGCCTGGAAGATTTCAACAAGAAATACCGGGAAAATCTGAAATTCTTTCAATTCAAGGCGCCGACCAAAAAGGGTGTATTGGACGATCTCATCAAGCGAGAACTCGGAATTCAGGAGGCCAGACGCCTGAAGCTGGACCGTGATCCGGAAATCGTCGACCGCATGAACACCGTTCTCTATCACGCACTTCTGGACAAACAGCTGGGAAAGGAGTTCGAGAAGATCAACATCACGGATGCCGAGGCCAAGGATTTCTATTCCAAAAATCCTGAGCTGCGCACCAGCCACATCTTCGTGCAGCTGAAACCTGACGCGAGCAAGGAAGACCAGGCCAAGGCGTACGCCAAGATCAAGAACGTCCAGGACACTGAGCTCAAGGCCGGCAAGACCAGCTTCG
>JACMNQ010000030.1 GCA_014378465.1 Oligoflexia bacterium
ATTCTCAAACGCAGAGGTTCAGTCGTTCAGACGATTGATGTGGCCAACGAACTCTGAGAGGACTGGAAACCGATGTCTCCAGCGTCAAAAATATTCCATTGAGACGCTCGCTCGGTGCGGCGTTCACTTGTGAATTTTCTTTCATAAGGGACTTGTCTAAATGCAGCTTCAATTCCTATAATGGAGTGATGTCCGAAGAAAGCTGGTTTGCCTCAGTACCCAAGACTCTGGCCTCAGTGGGGCCTTCGACCACTTTCCAGAGCACGGTCCTGGTCTGCGACATCCGCGGCTTCACTCAGTTGCTCGAGAAGACCACTCCTGAGGATGCCTTCCAGTTCATCGAAAAATTCCTGCATAGCCTGACTCTTGCGGTGATTCAGGAAGGGGGGAGCGTGAACAACCTCACAGGCGACGGCTTTCTGGCGCAATTCGGAATCGGACTTTTTGATGACAGTCATGCCCTGAGGGCCGTCAATTGCGCGATCGAGCTTCGGCAGCGACTTCAGAAGCTGAATCGCGAGCTGCATATCGCCCGAGATACGACTTTCCGGATCGGGATCGGACTTCACTCGGGGGTGATCGCAGGCGGCCATGTTCAGCTGGGTCACTTCAGCAGCTTTCTGATTGTGGGTGATACCATCAATGTGGCCGCGCGCATTGAAAGCCTGACCAAGGATTTCGCGGTTGATATCCTTCTTTCCTCCGCGACCTTCGACAAAGTCAAAGACCACCACAAGTTCATGCCGATGGCTCCTCGGGCGGTGAAGGGAAAGTCCGAGATGCTCGCGACTTACTGGATCCCTCCCCAGGCCAAAACACTACGAAACTACATCCTGGAGATTTGAAGATGACTCAAGACCTGAGACTGTTGAACGATTCCCAACTACTCACTCAGTATGCTGAAACTGAGATCGTGAAGAGGGCATCAGTACTGGCATGTGAATGTCCAAGTCAGTTGGTTCTGATCCTTGCCCGGATTCGCGAGTTCCAGACCTACGAGCAGAACTGCATACTGAAGTCAGAAAAAGATCGGGAAACGCACGAGTGGCTCTATGATCAGGCCATCAACCTGGACCAGATGCTGTCAGCGACGATCATCCAACTCGCCCGACTCGAAGGGATGGTCGACTCCGAAAACCGGATCGTTGAGCATCCTGTCGCAAACTGAACTCAAAACCCTGAATAATCCTGAAAAAGTCCGAAGACTTTTCTCATGGAGTCCGAGATTTCTCCCAGCGTGGCACCGGCCTTGGCGGCATGGATGATCAGGACCTGCATGTTCTCCTGCCCCTTGGCGCCGGCTTCGAGCGCTTTCAGGGATGCATCCACTGCAGCCTGAGATCGCTTGGCTTTGTAAGCAGTCAGGCGTTCCACTGCAGAACGTTCGAGCGCTGCGGGGATCTTCAGCAGTTCCATCGGAGCTGAATCTCCCTGATCCGCAAAGCAGTTCACTCCCACGACTTTGATCCGGCCCGCGTCGATTCCGCGCTGGTCATTGTATGCGGAGTTCAGAATCTCGTTCTGGATGTACCCTTCTTCGATGCACTTGACGGTCCCGCCGCGAGTGTCGATTTCCTCCAGGTACTTCCAGGTTCGGGCTTCGAGTTCACTCGTGAGCGATTCGACGAAGTAACTTCCGGCAAGAGGATCCACCGTCTGCGTGACATTGGTTTCGCAAGCGATGACCTGCTGAGTGCGGAGCGCAAGGCGAGCCGAAGCTTCAGTCGGCAGTGCCAGAGCTTCATCCAGAGAATTGGTGTGCAGAGATTGGGTCCCGCCGAGCACCGCGGACAGAGTCTGCGCGGCCACGCGCACGACGTTGTTCATCGGCTGCTGCGCCGTGAGAGTGGATCCCGCCGTCTGCGAGTGAAAGCGCAGAGTCCAACTCCTCGGATCCTTCGCAAAAAAACGCTCCTTCATGAGCTTCGCCCAGATCCTGCGAGCCGCGCGGAATTTGGCGATCTCCTCGAAGAAGTCACTGTGCACATTGAAGAAGAACGAAAGCTGGCCTGCGAATTGGTCCACATCGAGCCCAGTTTTCACTGCGGCATCGGTATAGGCGATGGCGTTGGCGAAGGTGAAAGCGAGTTCCTGGACGGCCGTCGAGCCCGCTTCGCGAATGTGATAGCCTGAGATGCTGATCGGATTCCATTTCGGCGTGTTCTTCGCGCACCAGTCGAACATGTCGGTGGTGATTCGCAGGGCTCCTTCTGGAGGATAGATGTAGTTGCCGCGGGCAATGTATTCTTTCAGGACATCATTCTGAAGTGTCCCGCGCAGATCTTTCACCGCTGCGCCCTTTTCCTCAGCAATGGTGACGTAAAATGCGAAGAGAATGCTCGCAGTCGCGTTGATCGTCATGGAGGTCGAGACTTTCGCCAGATCAATCCCGTCGAAGAGAGTGCGCATGTCGTCCAGAGTCGCGATCGAAACTCCGACTTTGCCGACTTCGCCTTTGGAGCGCACGTGGTCAGGATCGTAACCCAGCTGGGTCGGAAGATCGAAAGCGACCGACAGCCCCGTGGTTCCCTGAGAGAGCAGGTACAGGTAGCGTTTATTGGATTCTTCCGCCGTTCCGAAGCCCGCGTATTGGCGCATCGTCCAGGTGCGGCCCCGGTACATGTCCTTCTGAACTCCCCGAGTGAAAGGGTACTTGCCCGGTTCGCCGAGGTAGGACTTCGCAGCGCTGTCGGCTGCTGAAGTCAGTGAAGTATCTGAAGGCCAGTAGGTTTCCTGGATCGGGATGCCGGAACGTGTGTAGAATTCAGCCATGTGATGCTCCTGATGCTTCGAAAGAACTTACTCCAGAATGATGAGATGAGCGCCGCTCTCGACTGCCTGACCTTCGGTGACCTTGAGTTCGGCGATTTTGCCGGCATGGGGAGCGCGAATTTCATTCTCCATCTTCATCGCTTCCATCACGAGAAGTGGTTGATCCTTCTGTACCTCATCCCCCTGCTTGATCAGAACGCGGATGATTTTGCCCGGCATCTGAGCCCGGACACGGACACCCTTCTTCTGCGCGCCTTCGGCAGAGGCGACCAGCTCTTCGCCTTCGCGAACGAAAGACAGATTTTCCCAGCCCAGCTCGGTACCGCGCTCGGATACTTTGAATTTCAGGCCGGTTTCGGCTTCGTTCGGTTCACCCGAAATATCGAAGCCATAAACGCCATTGGCCAACTCGATCCAGATTCCGTCCGAATCCTTGCGCCACTGAACGTCCATCTTTTTTCCGCCGACTTCAACCTGGGTCTTGCCCGTGGCGCCGCGAGGTGCGGATTTCCACGTCAACTCGATCGATCCAACTTTGCCTTTGAGTGAACTCATGAGCGAACCCCTTCCCATTTGGCGAGTCGCGCCCAATTGGAGCGCATTTCATTGGTGTGTCCGGAGCCGCCTTCCAGAGTCGTCTCCTGGGAGGACACGAGAAGCTGATAGAGACTGAGAGCAATTGCCGCCTCTGTGCTTGGAGCCTCATCCTTGAACTGAGTCAGGTCCGGATTCCGAGGGATCAGATCCGTCGGCGTGTCGCCTTGGATGACCATCTCGTTACGGGACAGCTTTCTGAGGAACTCCAGATTGGTTCGCAGCGAACCCACTCTCTGGCCGTTGGCCTTCTTTGGCGGCTCGACTCGAGTTTCATCGAGAGACACTCGCATACGACCGATCGCTTCTTCGCGAGTGGATCCCCAGACGGAGATCTTCGAAATCATCGGATCGTAATTCACACTCACTTCACCTGCACTGGTGAAGGCCGTGTCGAATCGCACGAACGCACCGGCCGGGAGCTGGATCGCGCCTATCGGGCCCGGAGCTGGCAGGAAATGGTGAGGATCTTCTGCGTAGAGGCGAACTTCGATCGAGGAGCCGCGGCGTTCTGGAATCGCCGGCAACGTGAATTCACCTGCTGCAAGCAGAAGCTGCCAGGCGACGAGATCCACTCCCGTCACCCACTCCGTCACCGGGTGCTCGACCTGGAGGCGTGTGTTCATCTCGAGAAAGTAAAAGCTGCCTTCGCCGTCCACGATGAACTCCAGAGTCCCTGCTCCGGCGTAGTTCACATTTTCGGCGATCTTGATCGCGGCAGCGAACATGGCGTCGCGAGTCTTGGGATGGAGATTGAGAATCGGTGAAGGAGTCTCTTCCCAGACCTTCTGATGGCGTCTCTGAATCGAGCACTCGCGCTCACCCAGATGGACCGCTTTCCCTTTTCCATCGCCGAAGACCTGGATCTCGACGTGATGGGGCTCCAGAATGAGTTTCTCGACATACATCGAGCCATCCCCGAACGCGCCCAGTGCTTCACGAGAAGCGCCTTCGAAAGCGGCCGCGATCTCGGCTTCGCTGTCCACACGCCGCATCCCCTTGCCACCGCCGCCAGCCGCAGCCTTGAGCAGGATCGGGTACTTGATCTCGCGGGCGAACTTCGCGGCTTCAGCAGCGTTGGGCACGGCTCCGGGACTCCCGGGAACTCGAGGCAGCTTGAGCTTGTCGACCGTGGCGCGTGCCTGGATCTTGTCACCCATGAGTCGCATGCTTTCGGCGGAGGGGCCGACGAATGTGATTCCGGCTTCCTGACAGGCGTCAGCGAAACTCGCACGCTCACTCAAGAATCCGTAACCCGGGTGAATGAACTTCGCTCCGGAAGCTTTCGCGGCCTTCAGCACGTTCTCAATGTTGAGGTAACTGTCCTTCGGCGCCGCTCCTCCGACCAGGTAAGCCTGATCACAGACACGCACGTGTTCGGCGAATCGATCGGCTTCAGAATAGATCGCGACGGTCGGAAAGCCAAGCGCTCGGCAGGTCCGAGCGATGCGGATCGCGATTTCGCCGCGATTGGCGATGAGGACAGGCGCTCTCTTCTTAGTCTGTATGGACATGGGTGTTCCTTTTCAGCATGAGGTCAGCGATGAGCAAGAAGCTCTCAAAGCGGAATATTTCCATGTTTGCGTGAGGGTCCGCGCTCGCGTTTTCCTTCAAGGGCCTTGAGACCGTTGATCAACAGGCGACGGGTTTCTTCCGGTGCAATCACTTCGTCCACGTATCCGAGCTCTGCGGCCTTGTAGGGATTAGCGAAAGTATTGCGGTAAAGGTCGACCAGGCGAGTCCTCTCCTCGGCGAGGCGTCCGGCTTTTTCCGCTGCCAGGATTTCCTTGCGATAGAGAATGTTGATTGCCCCTTCCGGGCCCATGACGGCAATTTCAGCTGTAGGATATGCGAAATTAAAGTCAGCCCGAATGTGTTTTGATGCCATGACGTCGTAAGCGCCGCCGTAGGCCTTGCGAGTGATGACAGTCAGCTTCGGCACCGTGGCCTCCGCATAGGCATAGAGCAGTTTCGCTCCATGCTTGATGATGCCGCCATGCTCCTGCTCCGTTCCCGGCAAAAAGCCCGGAACATCGACGAAAGTCACGAGTGGAATATTGAAGGAGTCACAGAACCGGACAAAGCGCGCCGCTTTCACGGAAGCTTCGATGTCGAGGCACCCTGCAAGATGGATCGGTTGATTGCCGACGATTCCAACCGTCTTGCCCGCCATTCGAGCGAAGCCCACCACGATGTTCTTGGCGTAACCCGCGTGAACTTCAGTGTACTTGCCATCATCCACCACGTCAGCGATCAGGCGACGCATGTCGTAAGGCTTGTTGGGAGAATCGGGAAGAATCTTCGCGATCTCAGCGCAAGGGCGGTCAGCGGGATCCGCCAGAGCCAGGGCAGGCGCCATGTCGAGATTGTTCGAAGGCAGCATGCCGATCAGGTCGCGTACGGCCTTCAGGCACGCGCGTTCATTCGGGAGCACGAAGTGACAGACGCCGCTCTTCTCCGAATGAGTTTCCGCACCACCCAGAACTTCTTTGGTCACTTCTTCGTGAGTCACGGTCTTGATGACGTCCGGACCGGTGACAAACATGTAGGAGTTGCTCTCCACCATGAAGATGAAGTCGGTGATCGCAGGGCTGTACACTGCCCCGCCGGCGCAAGGCCCGAGAATCACGCTGATCTGCGGGATCACGCCACTGGCCTGAGTGTTTCTCCAGAAAATTTCAGCGTAGCCGCCGAGACTTTCGACACCTTCCTGAATGCGAGCGCCACCCGAATCGTTCAGTCCGATGATCGGGGACCCGGTCTTGATGGCCAGGTCCATGACTTTGCAGATCTTCGAAGCATGAGCTCCGGAAAGGCTGCCCCCGAACACGGTGAAATCCTGCGAGTAAACGTAAACGGTTCTGCCTTCGATCGAGCCGTACCCCGTGACGACTCCGTCACCGAGAAACTTCTGGTTCTGCATTTCGAAATCGGAGCAGCGGTGCACGACGAATTTATCCAGTTCGACGAAACTTCCGGGATCAAGAAAAGCTTCGATGCGCTCACGAGCGGTCATCTTTCCAGCGGCGTGCTGTTTGGCAACTCGGTCCTCGCCTCCGCCAGCTTCGGCAAGACGATCTTTCTCAGCCAATTCCTTCAACTTTTGCAAATGGGGCATATGCCTATTTGCATACACGGGGATCGGGGCGGTGTCATGGATTTTGGCCACCGCGGACCCTTTAAACAGCTCTGAGTGAGTTCCACGCATACCCTTCGCAGGATCTGCGCTTCAAGATCCTCTCCCTTCAAGCCACCAGCCGCGACGCGGGGCGTGAACTCAGTACCGGCTGCTCCACTCGAGAAATGCGCTCAAGCCATTCTGCTCAGTGGCCGACGAGCCACTCGAGCCGTTCGCGAAGTCGGTGGTGACCGTCCAGTGCTTGCTCAGGCGCCTGCGCACGCCGATGTGTTCGCTTCCCGCTGCACTGGTTCCGAGATTCAGGGAAGTGCCTTCGCCAAGCTTCACTTTCGCGGACACTTCGCGACTCTCGGGATCGTAGCCCAGACTTTCAATGGGAGTGGAGGCGAGAACATAGAGAGACGCCAGGCCCACTGCACCGTCGGCCATGGCGGCTTTGGCGTTCCCAACGGATTCGCCTTGGGTGGGTTCGAGCTCCTGCAGAGGTCGACCGAAGAGGAGCACTGCCACGAGCTGATCTTCCGCGAGAGGAGGCTCACTGACCATCTTCACCTGCGGTTTGTCTGAAGTCCCGTAGATGAGAATCCGGATCACGTAATCCGTGTACGCCACCTGGATCGCACCATCCACAGTCGCAGGCTCATCCTTCGCGGATGGAAACTCCATCACGAAGCTTTCGAGCTTGGCATCCCGGCGAAAGAGCTTCAGGGGAAATTTGCCGACGCTCACGGAGCCCGTCATGGACTGGGACTCGGTCATCTTCGTGGAAATGAAGATCGGGATCGGCGCGTCCGCAAGATTGGACAAAATGTGGAGCGGCTTCCGCTCTGGAGTACGAATGGTCACTTTGTACTTCAAATGACTCTTTTCAGCCGCGACTGCCGCTTTCTTCGTCTTCTGCTCGTCTTCAATGCGTCGATCCGCCATCAGCTTGGGTGGCTTCTCCAGGTTGAGTCTCGGCAATGCCATGGAGATATCCGAGAGGACCACATCAACAGTCACATCCTCGTCATAGACCGGCTCCTTTGCAGTGCCCGATTTCACGAGTGCAAACTCGCCATTGGCGTCGATATTCATCTTCTCGTGGGCTGACGCCAGACGGGTGGTCAGGTAGAGGGGAAATTTTCCGCCCTGAAGGTCGGCCTTTCCTTTTGCGCCGAATTCAATTCTGCCCGCCATGACATTGATCGGCGCTGGGACGGCCCACTTCGTCTTCTGAAACTTCTGAACGATCTTCTTGAAATCCGGGACCGCGATCTTGAATGCAAGATCCGTATTCACTTTGAATTTTTCCGGAAACTCTGCGGGAACGCCTGACAGAACGGCCTCGACGTGTCCTCCCCCTTCGAAGAGCGGAGTCAGAATCGGGTCGAAAACGAGACCCACTTTGCCGTCGATCAGCTTTGAAGCAGAAGGAGGATATGAAGTCTTCAGATCCGCAGTGAGCTTGCCGCCTGTCGACTGCGGCAGGTCCAGATTTGGAGCGTCTTTGAGAGAGGGCAAAATGATGTCAGCCGTGACCGGGCAATCGAGCAACAGGCGTCCCGGACTCGTTTCAGACTGCGAGACGCGCTTGAGATCCAGATTGCAGTTCCGGATGACCAGCTTCGGGGCGCTTGGGATGCCGCTGTGTACGATCGAATTCAGGTGTGCCTTGATCTCGTCCAATCGGTAGGAGCCATCCACTTTCGCGTGCACTTCCCGAGGCTTCTGCGCGTAGTGAGCCTTGACTCGGTAATCGAAGTCAAACTTGCCGACCGCAAGCTGCGTGAGATGCACATTGGCGTCCGCTTCAGTCTGAGGCGTCTTTCCTTTACGGGCCAATACCGCTTTGGCTTCCACTTGAGCCTTCCACGATCCCGTTCCGTCTTTCTTCGTATTTTCGAAATCAAACTTCGCGCGTGCCGATTGAACCAGCCTGGACTTTTCCGTCTCGAAAACCCCGATCCAGTGGCCGAGACCCGAAGTTTCATTCGCCGAAGCGAAATTGAAGGAACCCTGCAGAGTTTCCTCGGCCATTTCATAGCGCCAGCGCTTGAGCTCCACTTTCAACGTCTGAACTTTCATCTGACTCAGGTTGATGAAACGATCAAAGGACCCCGATGACTTGTTCTGTTCATCAGAATTGGGCGGTTTTGGCTGAGTCTTTTTGACCAGGACGTCCCCCCCCAGAATTTCGACCGGACCGGCGGTGAAAAGCTTCACCGGCATCCCGAGTTCAACGTCAAATGCCAGAGCCAGTTTGTCAAAGCAGCCCGACGCGGCTTCCAGGTCAGCGCAGAGACCTTCGAAGGCGAAAGTGAAACTCTTGTTCTTCAGACTTTGAGAATCGGCAGTCACATGGGCGGCCTTCCACTGGATGTCCATCCCGCTCTTCCTGAGAAATCGCGGCGCCAAGGCAAGAGTCTTGTCATTGATGAGAACGGAGGGCTTCATGAGCACGACGCCCAGAGCGATCACGATGAGCAGGACAAGCGTCAGCAAGCTGAGCAAGGACCACTTCACGACTTTAAGAAACTTCGATGCGATCGGGCCCATGCTTAAAACTCTTCTCCGAAACTGAAATAGAACTGCAGGTGTGAAACTTCGGGCGGCTGTCCGCTGGCGTAGCCGTGAGCCAGGGTCGCCCGAAGCGCCCCCACGGGAGATTCCCAGCGTATTCCTAACCCAGGCGACCAATAAAGGGGAGAATCAAAATCAAGGGGATTCAGCCCGAGAAGGCCCAGATCCGTGAACACGAACGGCTGCAGATCAAAGGGAAGCGGCGACTCCACCCACCTCCACTCCACTCCTGCAGACACCGAGCTCATGGCGCCACTGCCCTTGTCCGTCAGCTCCTGCCGACCAAAGCCCCGGAGGTTCTCAGAGCCTCCCAGATAGCGCAGGAAATGAGGCGGAAGCTTCGTCCCAGGTCCCGGGCGCTCTCCCGAAACCACCGTCCCCAGGCCGCCTCGAAAACCCAGTACCCAGAGGGGCGGATCAAAATTGCGGTAATTCCAGAGGGCTTCCCAGTCCAGGTTGATTCGCTCGGCTGTGGTCTCCGAATAAATCGGATCTGAATTGAAGAAAGTGGTCAGATCGACCCGGTAGCCCGTGCGGGGACTTTTGAAGTAAAACTCATTGTAATGGCTGGTCAGGCTCGTGTCCGTCTCGAAGGAGAGAAAATGGGAGTCCTTCGGACCGTTCCCCCGCGCGGTCTTGATGAATTCCAGAGTGGGACCGGCTTTGAAAGTCAGACCGATGTCCTGACTGTCGTAACTCGTCGCCTCATGAAGCTGGGTTCGAACTTCAGAGATTTCGTAGGGATTTTCATTGGCGTGAATGAAGGCGATCGAAGGCTGAATGTAGCGCCGAGAAGTGTGCGCAAAATTGTACCAGTTCATCGTGGCATTCACTTGCTGCGTCTTTGATGAAGCCAAGGCAGTGACGTCAATCAAGGAAGCCCGCCTCCCGATGCGGGTATTTTTCCAGGATGCTTTCACCAGCAGAAGACCTTCCGTATTGGTCCCGAAACCGACGGTCAGAAGTCGAGGCGGACCTTCAATGCCCGTTCTCTTGATCACGACGCCTTCTTTTTCGCAGGCGTTGCTGAAATGGAGCCCCTGCAGAACACCGTCTCGCAGGATACGCCTCTCACTCAGGACGAGAAGATCTCCGTTGAAGAGTTTTCCGAAATTGAAAGCGTTGTACCGATCAAGAATGCCCGGCGTGATTCCGCCTGAGCTTTCATCGATGACTCTGGCAGCGATCTGTTTTTCCCCCGGAACCATCGCGACGGTGATGATACCCGTCTTTGGATCCGCTTCGCTCTTGATCTCCGGACAGGCGTAACCGATCCCCTGCAGCCGCTGCGCGGTCCACTGCTCCACCTTGTCCAGAAGCGCCGGGGTCAAAATCTCGCCGACCACACGACGCTTTCTGAAAAGTTCGAGATCGGGAGGCGAACCCACCCCCACCAGGGCTTTGACCTGGGTCGGTTTGCCGACATTCACCGAAAACCCGTCTTCACGCATTTCATAGACTGCGTCGAAATAACCTCGACTCTGAAGAAATGTGTCCAGGCTGAACTTGGCCTGGGAGTTCGGAATGCTCTTCCACGAATCCCCCACAGCGTCGTCCGTCTTCGGATCACCACAGATCAGGCGTTTCTCAGTATCCGTGAACTTGGGGATATTTTCGCCCTTGATCGTGATGTGGGGACAAGGCTTCTCTTCCTTGAGCTTTTTCGCCTGCGCCTGGGGTATTGGGCAGAACAGGCAGGACAGGGCCAACGAAGCCACCATAGGCAAAAAAAGCCCAGCGACCCAAGAGGGCTGGTTCCGGTACAATCGAAAGATGAATCGTGGTTCGTCGCATTTCCGCATTCGGGTTCGCGTGCTCAAACGGAGAGGGGCCGTGCGGGTCGCGCGCATCGGGGCATTAGTTTCCATGAGTATTGCCAGCGTGAGTTCTGCACATGCCGTCGAGTTCTACAACGAATTCGGAGGAGGCGTCTCTCAAATTTCAGGGGCCACTCCATTCTTTGACTCATCCACTGCTCGGGCTCCGGCAAAACTGGGACGAGGCCTCGCCGCAACGTTCACCCTCGCAGGTGACGTCAGTCGGTCAAGCAACTGGGTCCACTTCCACCTGGGGCTTCAACATAAATACCTCACCGGCACGGGCTCGGGAACGAGCCACTCTTTGCAAGCCACATACCCCCTGCTTCGGGTCGAGGTGAAACGCCTGTACTTCGGGGTCGGCGTCACCCCATTCGTGTGGAAAGACGGGCTGACTCGCGCCGCCGGGAGCATTGCAGGTCTCGGCGAAGTCGGATTTCTTTTTCCAATCACCCCTGAAATCGCCTTTGGCACTCACCTGGCTCTACAAGCCGTGTCAACTTCGGGAGCGCAAAGCCCAAAACCTGCCGCGGACGTGGGGTTTTACTTTCGCCTCTACCTCGGTTCGATCCGCTTCGGAAAGGCCGATGACTCCGGGGGCTCTTCGAGCGATTACAAAGGCTGGCGCTACTTCAAAGGACTGTCTCGGTAAGAAGAGCTCGAATCGTGAAAAGGAACTGAAACCAAAGAAAAAGGGGAGCGGTTTCCCGCTCCCCTTTTGGGATTCATACTCTTGAAACGAGAAGTCTTACGCGACTTCCCGTTCAGTGCACCGGAGAAGTCTTACGCGACTTCTCCGGCTCTCATGAGCTTGCGCTTGTCGAGGTCGTACTTTTCAACTTTCATGATCAGGCCGGCGCGGGAAATCCCGAGCTCCTTGGCCAATCGGCTTTTATTCCAATTGGTGCGGCGGAGGCCTTCTTTGATCATGGTCTTCTCGAGCTCTTCAAGCGCGTCTTTCAACTTGCCCGCGACGCGAACGCCCTGGACCTTTGAATTTTCGCCGTGCTCGCGAATGCGCTGAGAAAGAAGTTCCGCAGGGATGCGGGCGTCGTCGCCGGAGAGAACGATGATTCTCTCGACTTCATTTTCAAGTTCTCGGATGTTGCCGGGCCAGGTGTAATCGAAGATTTTCTCGATTGCGCGTTTCGCGAGGGATTTGAGCGCAACGCCCTTTTCCTTGCAACCGCGGTTGAGAAAATGCTCCACGAGGATCGGGATATCTTCTTTACGCTCTCTGAGGGGTGGCACCACCAGATTGATGACGTTGATTCGGTAGTAAAGATCTTCTCGGAATGTGCCGTGTTCGACCATTTCCTTGAGATCCTTGTTCGTGGCGGCCACGACTCGGACGTCGACTTTCTTCTGATCGGTACCGCCGACTGGAGTCAGGGTGCCTTCCTGGAGAACTCGCAGAAGCTTCACCTGCATGGTCGGAGACATGTCCCCGATTTCATCCAGGAACAGAGTTCCCTTGTCCGCAGCTTCAAAGAGACCTTTTTTATCTTTGACGGCGCCGGTGAAAGATCCGCGGACGTGACCGAAGAGCTCACTGTCCAGCAGGTTTTCATTGAAAGCCGAGCAGTTGACGGTGACGAACTGAGATTCCTTGCGGGGCGAATTGTAATGAATCGCCTTCGCAATGAGTTCTTTACCTGTTCCGTTTTCGCCCTGGACCAGAACCGTGGATTCCGAGTTCTTGATCTTGTCGAGCATGCCGTAGAGATCCTGCATCGGCTTGGACTTGCCGATCATGGAATCATAACTGTAACGAGTCCCGAGCTGATGGTTCAAGTTCTTGATACGGTCTTCGCGCTTTCCGATTTCAGTGTGAAAGGCGACGATTTCCTGCGCGACGAGATCCACGAGTTCGTAAAAATACTTGCGCTCGCCTTCAGAGAGGACGCGGAGCTTGCCGACGGCCTGATCGAAGTCTTCACCATCGATTCCGGCTTCTTCGGCCTTCTTGCGAGCGGCCACGCGCTTTTCCTGCGGAATTTCGGTCTCCAGAAAGGAGTAAGCGTATACGCTTCCCAGAAACTCATTGTCGATGGAGATTCGGGAAACGAGAACGCTCTCGACTCCGGCTGGACCTTCCCAGACGAAATGAGGAGCTTCAGTCTTGAATGCTTTTTCATTGGCTTCAGCCATGGATTTCATGATCCAGGCGCGGCTTTTCTCCTTCGGCAGGAGATGCGCGCTCAGCGGATTCTTGAATTCACGCTGGCGATCCAGCGGATCATAATTTCTGACGGCGCCGCGCTCATCAACGAAGAAGATCTCCGTGTGAAACCACTGCGCTAAAATGCCCTCGAGCTTGCGAATGACGTGAATGTGTTTGAGCTCTTCCCAATTGATCATAGTATGAATCTCCCAAGACTCTCTTCGGACCGAATTGGACAAGTATTGAGCACTGTCTAAAAGATTCTTTTTGACCGGCAAATAGTTAGACAGTTCAAGGGGTTAATCGGACCTGATTGTTAAGAAGTTTCCAGACGGTGGCATGGGAGCTCACTCCAGGGACGGAGACTCACTTGAGCCGGAACGGTGGAGCAGTAAGCACAGAGTGGCCGGCGAGCGCTGGACTGGGGCTCGCTCCAGCCCTATGCCCTTGTGAGGTCGCCCAAACTCCTATAAAACCGAATGAAATGAAGTCCTACCTCTTCTTCGATAACGCCGCCACCACGCGCTGCTGTGAAGCCGCTGCTGAGCACCTCAAGACCTTCGCCCTGCAGGATTTCGGCAATCCCTCTTCCAGCCATATCTTTGGTCAGACTGCCTCGCGCGCAATCAAGAAAGCCCGAAACTATTTCGCCCAACTTTTCAACACCCGGCCCGAACAGATCATTTTCACCGGCAGTGGCAGTGAAGCCGACAATCTGGCAGTCTACGGAGTTGCCATGGACGCGCTGGCAAAGAGAACTGCCGGGATCAAGGCGGGCAAGCTCGATTCTTCCTCCCCCTTTCCGCGAGTGATCTGCTCTGCAACGGAGCATCCCGCCGTTCGAAAGACCGTACAGTCACTTCAAGCTCTGGGTTTCGACGTCCAACTCGCGCCTGTTGATGAGCAGGGTCAGCTTCTGCAGAAGAATTATCTCGAGCTCCTGACTTCCGAAACGGTTCTTGTGAGCATTCACCGCGTGAACAACATCGTCGGCACCATCCTGCCCGTCGAAGAGCTCGCTCAGATCGCCAAACAGCAAGTTCCCGGCGTGATCTTTCACACGGACGCCGTCCAGGCCTTTGGGCGCGTGGATGTCCCCACTTCACCTTCCGCGGTCGATCTTGTTTCTGTATCGGCCCACAAGATCCACGGCCCCAAAGGCGTCGGCGCCCTCATCATTCTCAATCCTTCACTTCTGAAAGAAGGCTTTCGTCCCCTGATCTGGGGAGGAGACCAGGAAGGAGGCTTCAGGTCAGGCACTCAGAGTGCCGGATTGATCTCGGGCTTTCATGCTGCCGCCGAACATACTTTTTCAAAACGCGAAGCTTACACTCAGCACATGCACTCCTTGAAGACCCGCTTTCGCAAAGGCCTCCACGCTCGAAAGCTCAACGAAAAGACCCAATGGAATTCTCCTGAGCACCCGGGCCACTGCGTTCCTCACATCATCAGCCTGAGTGTGCCCCACTACCCTTCTTCAATGGTCGCGCAGCTCCTCGAAGAGCGCGGCTGCCTCGTATCGACCGGCTCTGCCTGCAGCTCCGCCAAAGCTGAACCCGATCCAGTCCTGAAGGCGATGGGCGTTGCCCCTGCAGCCTATCAGTCTGCAATCCGCATCAGCTTTTCGAGCTGCAATGAACTGAAAGATGTGGAGACTCTGCTCAACGCGCTCGATGAATCCATCGCATTCATGGATCGTCTCCTCAGCGGAAAAGCCTGATCACTACGCTACCAGGCGAGTTGTTTCACTCCGCTGCTAACCGCAGCATTTCACTCCGCTGCTAACCGCAGCAGGGCCTCTTCAGTTTTCGCGTCCCACGGCTGAGCTCCCACCCATTTGGCGACGATCTCGTGCTTCTTGTTGAGAACGTAAGTTTCCG
Source organism: Oligoflexia bacterium (assembly GCA_014378465.1). GTDB lineage: Bacteria > Bdellovibrionota > UBA1018 > UBA1018 > UBA1018 > UBA1018. The sequence goes on from JACMNQ010000030.1 coordinate 14,929, forward strand.
GGTATTGGTAACTTCCAAAGAGATCCGAAACTTTTCCACCCACATCCAGGACAGAGACCATCTTCGCCGGCAAATTTGCATCCGGAAAGATCTTCAAGGCATCTGCCCAGTTTTCATCACGGCTGAGAGCATAGAACATCACTGGAGACTGAGGGTGTTTCTGAGAAAAGGATTTTGCGAACTCCACCCATTCCGGCAGTTCATCCAGACAGGGAGGGCACCAGCTCGCCCAAAAGTGAACGATGACGACCTGGTTTTTGGCATCCTCGAGAGAATGCGCTTTTTCCTGAGAAGTCTTCAGCACAAATTGCGGTGCAGCTTTCAGATTCGGCGCTGCTCCCGGAGCGGTAGTCCCGGTGACAGCGGAATCTGATGACATCAGCTTCCACGCTCCGACGCCTGCCGCCAGAACGCTCAAAGTGGCGATCAGAATCCAAAAGCCTGGTTTACGCGCCGTCATAGCTCCCCACTACATATAAATCTTATCATCATGTTATTTTACCTGCCCTGCCTTGAGACAGGCGCAACCCCTTGTTTATAGTAGGAAATTTATTTAAACAAGCAACTTCCAGCTTATTTTAGTCTGTTATTTCAGGCACTTGGTTTTTTCTAGGAGTTGCATGCTTTTTCAATCTTCCTCTATAATTGAAGGATGAGCCATGCCTTGGTTCTCAATGCCAGTTTCGAACCCCTCCACATCGTCACATGGCAACGCGCCATGCAGCTCCTGTTTCAGGGGAAAGTCGAAGTCGTCGAAGAATCTGATCAAGAGATCAGAACAGTTCGCTTCACCATGAAGGTGCCGGCGGTTCTCCGACTCTTGACCTACGTTCCCCTCAACCGCAAAAAAGAGATCGTTCGATTCTCAAGAACCAACATCTTCGTGCGTGACAATCAGAAGTGTCAGTACTGCAGCCATAAATTTCCAAAGACCCAGCTGACTCTCGACCACGTCATCCCTGTTGTTCAGGGCGGGGCCAAGAGCTGGGAAAACATCGTCACTGCCTGCAAGCCCTGCAATCAGCGCAAAGGCGGCAGGACTCCAGCTCAAGCCAACATGACTCTCCGGGGAAAACCGAAGCGACCAGCCTGGCTTCCGTCCTCTTCACTTTCCCTCGGGGTCAGCGTCGCTCCCGATCGCTGGAAGCTCTATCTCAAACTCGATCGCGGAAATTCGTCAAAAAACGAACCTGAGCTAGGAGCTGATTCAGCCTTCGATCTCGCTGACGATTCAGACTGACAAAAGCAGCGCGTTAGCGTTAAAATTTCGGAGTGTCTTTCCAATCCATTCTCAATACTCTGTCGTTTCAGAAATTCAAGAAGCTCGGCCCCCGTTCCTCCCGAGCTCCAACGGAAACGAACCTGTGGCTTGAGCGGATCATGCAGACTTATGGCGATCTTCTTTACGACCTCTGCGAGAGCGTCTTGTGGAGTCCCAGCGGAGCGCCTGCCGCATTTCGCTCCGTCCTCAAGGAGCTCAAGCGACAGAAACGTCTGAATCACTATCAGAGCTTCGAGCGCGCATGGGTCCTGCGAGTGGCTTCCCAGAAACTCAAACAGCTCTCCATTGCTCAGTCCAGAAAACTGACTCCCTCAGAGCAGATCATGCTCGACTCAACGCTGAACATGAACGCGCGCTTCAAACAGTTTGATTCCTACTTTCACCGTTTGAACACGGACGAGCAACTTCTCCTTCTACTTCGGGATAAATACGGGATACCCTATCCCGAAATCGCCGCTGCCCTTGCGCTTCCTGAAGGCTCACTCAAGATGCGTCGTCAGCAGGCTCTCCGAGCGCTCGAAGGATGGCTCTGGAATGAGTGACCTGACCAAAGATTCCATCAACTGCTTTGAATGGCAGAACCGCTCTTCTGATTTCCTCGACGGGACTCTCATCGGCACTCCGAGACGTCTGGCCGACGAGCATCTGGACAGCTGTGAAAGCTGCAGTGAAAGGCATCGCCGTTATGTCACTCTGCTTTCCACCATTTCATCCCAGCCTCGTGCCGCTGTACCGATCCCCCTTCGCCAGGCACCCCTCGCCTTCAGTCTGCCCAAACTCGATATCAGCAATTCACGCTCCAAGTGGCAGCAGACCCCGTGGTTCATACGTACCGGCGTTGAAGGTCTCGGCCTGGCCTGCATCACCCTCATCGTGATTTCCATGGTCCCCAAGATGCGCAGTCTCTATGAGCGCGGAATTGAGCGCAAACTCGAAGCTTTCAACGTGCATGATGACTCCGAATATACCGAAGATTCCGGCCTGGCATCAGCACCCCTTGTTCGCGGCAAACCGGTTGACGCTGGCGCGACTTCTCCCACGGGTGAATTCACTCCCGTCATGAACACGGTGCCAGCAGAGGACTTCTCCGCATCCGAAGGTGAGTCCGAACAGACCGGCAAGAAAATGAAAGTCGGCAACGCCGAGATCTGGCGATTCAACCTCAAGACTGACAGCCCTCACCAGATCAGACCTCAGATCGTGAAAACTCTGGTTGACCTGAAGATCCCTGCAAACACTCCCGGCCTCGGGGGCATTGAAGCACCCGGCGGAATCCAGTTTGACCTGCTTGTTCCCCAGTCCGTGATTCCGAACCTCAAGGCACAGCTTCAGAAACTGGCCGCCAGCGGGCATATTGCTGCGAAAAACGGAGTAAAAGTCGCACTTGTATCCAATGACTCAACTTCCAATCAGCCCTTCACTTGGTACAAGAATAAATCCAAACGGGAAATCCCCAAAGGTCGAGCACGCATCGTCATCTGGCTTTCGCAGATATAATTCGGCTCTGGCACTTGTGGTCCGGCTCTGGCACTTGTGGTCCGGCTCTGGCACTTGTGGTCCGGCTCTGGCACTTGTGGTCCGGCTCTGGCACTTGTGGTCCGGCTCAGGCGCTTGTGGTCCGGCTCTGGCGCTTGTGATTGGATTTGACTCCGGCAGATTCGACAACCTGAAGATCGACCTGGAAGCCTCTATCACTTCGAAGCGTCTTCGATGTCCTTGAGGATCTGATCCACTCGATAGGTGACGTGAATGTTCTGGCCTTTTGCTCGCCGAGGATCGACCTGCTCTTCAGGATCGTAGCTCTGAAGCTGCTGGACTTCACCCTTGCTCGCGGCTGACATGACGCCGGCACTCTTGGGATCCACGAACAGTCCGTTCGTATTCGAAGGTGACTTCACTACCGACTTGCCACTCACCGCGCGATTGGCACCCGAGATGATTTCGTGCCGAGCGCCGTTGAATTCCTCCTGACTGGCCTTGCTCAACTTCGGATCGAGAGTGACCGCATCGATCGGGACTGCCTTTGGGGCAAGATCCTTCGCGATTTTCTGAAAGTCGGCATCCTGAACCCCCGCTTCGCGCCTGCGGTCTTCCCACGATTTTCTAGCCTTCTTGTAGGCGTCATTGTCCACCACCGGCCTGCCGCTTCCATCTTTCTGAATCATGCTCAGTTTGCCGGCGGCAGGATTTCCTGGCTCACGGTCCACGTCCACGAACTTCACAAAATCTTCCTTCTTCGGCGCATCACCTGCGTGCTGAAGCCAGTTGACGTACTCGGACTGACGAATCTTGCTCAGCCCGGGATTGGCTTTGATCATGCCGTCAATCTGCTTGAGAGTGGGCACTTCGGGTACTTGGTCCTCAGGTTCCGTATTCCCCACGGCCAATGCTTCTTCCCGGCTCACGCCTCGGGCATCAGGCTGCCGCGAATTCAGGTTTCCGATCATGTTTTCATTGGACCCTAGCGAAGCTCGCATCTTCTCAAGCGCCGAAATCTGCACATGCTGATACCGGTTCAGGCAGGATTCGGCATCTTCACTCGCAGTGCAGAAATTACCCAGATTACTGAGAACTTCAGAGTTCTTGCCTTCTGTGTGGAGCTCCTTGAGACGCTCCAGTTTGCGAATCAAATAGCGACTCTGCAGGGTCACGTTGTCGTTTGCCTTCTGATAGGTGCAGGATTGCCCGCACTCCGTTGGGGGAGCCCCAGTGATCACGGTATTTCCTCGCCGGAAAGTCTGGGTGCCATCCGGAACAGCCCCAGGCCCGGTCGTGGCTGGAGCCGGCTTTGGCGCCTGACCGCCTCCCTCTGAGTTTTTTGCAGCTGCTATTTCAGGTGAAATCTTCTGAGACGCTGCAGGAGCCTTTTTAGAACCGTCAATGGGTCCTGCCAAGGCGTGCGTACCCGAAATGAAGCAAAGGGCCCCCAAAAGAGCTGTGAAGCTTCGAAACCGACTCAACACGCTTATGGAAACTCGATAATGCGGCAATCGTATCCTCTCTCAAACATCAGACACAGTATGAATTATGAGCTGTTCCCTAAGATAAGCAAACACCGGACCTGAAAGCAGATAAAGCCGAAACTCCAAATCATTGAAATTAATGACCAATTATACGGCCACCGCACTCATTTTTTGGGAATCTCAATTTTGTCCGACGATCTTTTAGACACTGATCACTGCAGCGACATAGGATTCGGAATACGAACCCTTGTCTACAGAGCCCATAAACGAAAAAGCCACCTCTTCCAGCGGAAGAGGTGGCTTAGAATTTTCATACTTAAACGGAAATCAGCAAGCGATCAGCCGCTGCTTCCACCCGATTTGCCGCCACCTGATGGAGCCTTGCGGGCAGTGACAGCAGACTTCGCAGAAGTTTTAGCCTTCTTTGGAGCGCCATCGGCCTTTTTCGGCTTCGATGAGAAAAGCTTACGAAAACGATTGAATGGATCAGCAACTTTGCCTTCTCCATCCGGAGCTTCAGCGCCTTCAGCAGCTGCAGCCTTTGGTTTACGCTTACGATCCAGCTCTGGATGATCTACGAGCTCGAGAACAGCCATTTCGGCTGCATCACCCCAACGGCGGTCAGAAAGCTTCAAAACGCGGGTGTAACCACCTGCACGTTCTTTGTAGCGTTCTGCCAAGGTCGTGAACAATTTGCTCACCACGTCGTTGTCGCGGGTCCGATCGAAAGCTAGACGGCGAGATGCAGGCTTGCCAGATTTACCCAAGGTAATCAAACGATCCACAACGCGACGGACTTCCTTCGCTTTCTGGACTGTGGTCACGATCTGTTCTTTGTCGATAACAGAGTTGGCCATGTTACGAAACATTGCCATTCTGTGTGAAGTATTACGGCCGAACTTACGACCGTCTACATTATGATTCATACATTACTCCTAATTAATCTTCTACGTCGTCAGTTTCGTCGCCGAAATCTTCAGACTTTTGACGATCGCTCATGATGCGACTTTCATCGACGTCAGAATCAGCTGGCTTCGGAGGCTGGGTCGGAGGCACGAAACCATCCAACTTCATTCCGAGGCTTAATCCCATTTCACCCAAAATATCCTTGATCTCATTCAAAGACTTACGACCAAAGTTTTTGGTCTTCAGCATTTCTGCTTCAGTCTTCTGAACAAGTTCATAGATGTACTTGATATTTGCGTTCTGCAAGCAATTGGCAGAGCGAACAGAAAGTTCAAGTTCTTCAACCGACCGATAAAGGTTCGGATTGAACTGTGAGCTGCCTTCTTCCTTCGCCTGTGCAATCGGCTCCGGCTCTTCTTCAAAGTTCAAGAACACAGAAAGCTGATCTTTCAGAATCTTCGAACCCAAAGAAATTGCATCTTCAGGATCCACAGAACCGTCGGTCCATACTTCCAAAGTAAGCTTGTCAAAATCAGTTCTCTGACCGACACGGCTCTGAGTGACAGTGTAATTCACACGGCGGATCGGAGAAAAGAAACTGTCGACCGGAATCCAACCAACAGGCATTTCATCATCTTTGTTGTTTTCAGCAGACTGGTAACCACGACCACGGCTGACATTCACTTCAATATGGAGCTTTCCACCCTTGCCGAGGGTAGCGATGTGCTGCTCTGGATTGAGAACTTGCACACTTTCTGAGCCCATGATGTCAGCTGCAGAAATCTCGCAAGGTCCAGTCTTTTCGATCAATAAGGTCGCGTCTTCCGAATGAAGGCGAAAACGCACTTCTTTCAGATTCAAAATGATTTCGGCAACATCTTCAGTCACGTCAGGAATAGGAGTGAACTCATGAAGAACTCCTTCAATCTTCACTGCGGTAACTGCTGCACCCTGAAGAGAGGACAACATTACGCGACGAAGAGAATTTCCCAAGGTCAGGCCGAATCCACGCTCGAGTGGCTTTGCGATGAACTTGCCATAGTTCGCCGTCAAGGACTCTTTATCTACATCCAGTGCTTTTGGCTTGATGAGGTCACGCCAATTCTTTTCTAACATCAATCTCTCCTTTGTACCTAGCCGGTCCTCGCTTCGCGTCCCTACTCAGCCATGCGGATCAGTTGGTTGAAGGCACAACCGAAAGTGCCTCCGGCACATTTCAGCTCACCCAGTTGCATAAAATAAGCGCTGAAATCCAGCAGATTTCAGCGCAATCAAAATTACTTCGAGTACAACTCAACAACGAGACGTTCCTGCATTGGAGCAGTCACATCGTCGCGAGCAGGAAGGTCACGAATACGTGCCTTCATCGAGGTTGCATCAAGCTCGAGCCACTGCGGGATTTCGCGACGCTTAACAGCTTCGAGGGCACCTGCAATGCGGGCGACTCCACGACTCTTTTCACGAATCTCAACCAGGTCACCTTTGCCAACCATGAAAGATGGGATGTCAACGGCTTTGCCGTTCACGAAAAAGTGACCATGTCTTACCAACTGGCGAGCCTCTGCGCGAGAATTTGCGAAACCAGACCGGTAAGCAACGTTATCCAAGCGACGCTCAAGCATCGACAACAAGTTCGAGCCGGTGATGCCCTTAGTGTTATCTGCTCTTTCGAACACGCTGCGGAATTGCTTTTCCATCAGACCATATATTCTCTTGATCTTCTGCTTCTCACGGAGCTGAAGGCCATACTCAGAAAACTTGATTCGACCCTGGCCATGCTGACCAGGTGGGTAGCCACGGCGCTCGAATCCACACTTTTCAGAGTAGCAACGATCACCCTTCAAAAAGAGCTTCTGATTTTCACGACGACAAAGCCGACATACTGAACCACTATAACGAGCCATGACTTAGACCCTTCTTCTCTTCGGCGGGCGGCAGCCGTTATGAGGGATTGGAGTTACATCTTCAATGAAGGTGACGCGGAGACCAACCGAAGACAACGCACGAAGCGCTGACTCACGACCAGCCCCTGGACCACTCACGTAGACTTGTACGGAACGCATGCCATTTTCAGCTGCTTTACGACCAGCGTCTTCAGCAGCGACCTGTGCAGCGAAAGGCGTGTTCTTGCGGGAACCGCGGAACCCCTTTGCACCGGCGCTAGACCAGCAAATAGCGTTACCCATCGTATCGGTAATCGTTACGACAGTATTATTAAACGAAGAAAGAATATAAACGTTTCCAGCAGAAACGCTCTTTTTGCCCTTCTTGATTTTCTTTACAGCGCCGTCAGCAATGACTGGCGCCGCTTTATTTTCCGCTTTTGCGGTATCTGACTTCTGTTCCGACATAGTTAACCTGTCCTTCAATCCTCTCTGAGATTATTACTTAGAAACAATCTTCTTACCCGCAATCGCTACGGCTGGGCCCTTGCGAGTACGTGCATTCGAATGGGTACGCTGCCCGTGAACTGGAAGACCCTTACGATGTCTGACACCGCGGTAGCAACCAAGATCCACAAGGCGTTTAATGTTCATGCTCACTTCACGGCGAAGATCACCTTCCACGCGATGACTGCGATCAATGATTTCACGGATCTTCTGAAGCTCAGCTTCCGTCAATCCATCCGATTTTTTGCTCAGATCAATATCTGCCTCAGCCAAAATCTTCTTTGCAGCAGGACGACCAATTCCGTAGATATAGGTCAATGCCACTTCCATACGCTTATTGCGTGGGAGATCTACTCCAGCGATACGGGCCACTTACTACCTTCCTTTCAAATCAAATCTTCGTACTGATCGCTCAGTCGAATCACTTCCAAAAATTAACCCTGGCGCTGCTTATGACGGGGATTTTCGCAAATCACTCGTACAACCCCTGCGCGGCGGATTACTTTACACTTTTCGCAAATCTTCTTTACAGATGCGCGTACTTTCATGCGTCACTCCGCTACTTCACACGGCACTTGAAACGTCTTCGAATTGAATCGCAAGACATCATCTCTACCGTAACTTTGTCTACAAGCAAAACAATGATGACATTCATCGTCGTTCCACCAGAGATATGAACCAAAACCCCGAAACAGCCCAGCAAATTCTGCCCGACTGCTTCAAAACCCCAGCTTCAAATTTTTGTCAGAATTTCAGGACCGTTCGGAGTTATTGCAACTGTATGCTCAAAATGAGCTGATAGTGACCTATCTACAGTTACTGCCGTCCAGCCATCATTCAAAACCTTAACCTCATGACCACCAGCATTAATCATAGGTTCGATAGCGAGCACCATACCTGCCTTTAATAGCAAGCCTTTACCCTTAGGCCCATAATTAGGTACCTGAGGATCTTCATGGAGCGCTCTTCCGATCCCGTGACCAACAAATTCCCGTACCACGCCAAATCCAAAAGGTTCAACATATTTCTGGATCGCATGACCAATATCAAACACACGATTACCTTCACAACAGGCAGCAATCCCTCGCATAAGACCTTCCTGGGTAACTTCCACCAGTTTTTGAGCCTCAGACGATATTGTACCTACAGCAATTGTACGTGCGGAGTCTCCATACCACCCTTCATGGCTAACTCCAAAGTCTAAACCTACAATATCTCCATTTTTTAAGACCCTATCTATAGAAGGGATCCCATGAACAACTTCTTCATTGATAGAGATACAAACACAGGCCGGAAAACCGTGATACCCCTTGAAAGCAGGCAGCACTTGAAGGTCGCGGCAGCGGCCTTCTGCAAACTCATCGAGGTACCCCGTCGTCACCCCAGGTTTAACCAAGTTGACCATTTCTTCCAAAATTTGAGCAACAGCGCGGCACGCTATACGCATGAAGTCCAACTCACGCTCTGATTTTAGAGAAACCATATCAAAACCTATATAACCTAACCGTTACCCGATTAGCCAATCAAGCAAGCATGTAATGCCTGGGCTACCTGGTCAGGCAGCCGAGCCGCCTCAACAGATCGAAGTTTTGCCTGTTTTTTATAGAACTCAACCAAGGGTGCTGTCTGCTGATGATAAACCATGAGCCGCTTTTCAATGATTTCGGGAAAATCATCGTCGCGCTGAACGATTTCTTTCGATCCACATTGATCGCAAACGCCGCCGCTTTTCGGAAGGGCATTTTCAATGTGGTACATACTTCCACATTTAATGCACGTGCGACGTCCAGACAACCTTCTGACCAGCTCACTATCTTCAATCCTGAAAAGAACTGCCCGATCGACCTTGCGATGGACCGACGCTAGCATCTGGTCCAATGACTCCGCCTGTGAAATTGTCCTAGGAAAACCATCCAGGATGAAACCGGTTTTACAGTCCTGGAGCAGGATCCGCTCTCCGATCAAGCCAACTACTACCGCATCGGGCACCAACGAACCTTTGTCCATGTATGCTTTGGCTTCCAAACCAAGCTTGGAACCTTGCTTAATAGCAGAGCGAAGCATATCGCCGGTAGAAAGTTGAGGCCAACTTTTCAGAGTAACGAGTTTTTTAGCTTGCGTCCCTTTTCCAGACCCGGGAGGGCCAAGTAGCACGAGGATCATGAATACGCCTGGCGACCCTTCAATCTCGTGTGTTTCATGAAGCCTTCGTAATTTCTAGCAAGCAAGAAAGTCTCAATCTGAGCAACCGTATCGAGCGCAACCCCGACAAGGATCAAGACGCTCGTACCGCCAAAATAAAACGGTACTTTCAGATTCTGCGTGAACAAGGTTGGAAGTACACAGATGGCCGAAATATATACCGCGCCACCCAATGTGATTCGAGAAAGAACATGGTCAATATAGAACGCTGTCGGCTGCCCGGGACGAATACCAGGGATGAATCCACCGTTCTTTTTGAGATTCTCTGCTACGTCATCCGTTTTGAAGGTCACCGCTGTGTAAAAGTAGCAAAAGAAGAAGATGAGTCCGACGAAGAGGATTTCATACAACAATGCACCAGGCTGCAACTGTGCAGTAATCTTCTGCAAGGCAGCTGAGTGAAAAAATGTTGCGAAAGTGGCGGGAAACATGATCAAGGAAGAAGCAAAGATTGGAGGAATGACTCCGGAAGTATTGATCTTGAGCGGCAAATGAGTATTTTGCCCGCCGTATACTTTTCTTCCTACAATCCGCTTGGCGTACTGAATCGGAATTCTTCGAGAACCCCTCTCCACGAAGATAATTACGAAAAAGGTAATCACAATTACTGCCACGACCAACAGGATCTTGAAAAAACTCAGTTCACCCGAACGGTAGAGGCTCAAAGTGTTGCCAATCCCGGATGGAATACGCGCCGCGATACCAGCAAAAATCAGGAGCGATATACCATTACCGATACCCCGCTCAGACATCTGCTCACCGATCCACATCAAGAAGATCGTGCCAGCAGTCAAGGTAACCGTGGTCATCAGACGGAAGGCCAAACCTGGGGCGACGACTACCGCAGGATTAGTGTAGCTTTCGAGTCCTGCCGCAATACCGTAACCTTGCACTAGGCAGAGCAAAACGGTTCCATAGCGTGTATACTGTGTAATTTTCTTACGACCCTGATCTCCTTCTTTCTGAAGATCATGGAGGTACGGCCACACTACGGTCAAAAGCTGGAAAATGATCGAGCTACTGATGTAAGGCATTACGCCCAGTGCGAAGATACTGAATCTTTCAAGCGCTCCGCCACTGAAAAGATTGAACCATCCAAAAATAGTCCCCTTCATGTTGGCGAATACTTGCTGGAGAGCCACACTGTCGATGCCTGGAGTCGGGATATGAACTCCAAGGCGATAAACCGCCAGCATAACCAAAGTGAATACGATTCTCTTCCGTAATTCTGTAATCTTAACGATGCCTTCAATACCTGACATTGGGTGCAGCTCCCTTTGGATGCGGCCACTTCATGTGAGCCAACTGCCTCACGAATTGGTTATTTAGAGGACTGTGTGGCGATTAAGTACTTTTCGTGGCTGGCTTTTCAGCAGCTTTGAGTGCAGCTCTTTTTCCTGGAATCGGAATCATTTCGACTTTTCCCCCGGCTTTGGTGATCTTTTCAAGCGCTGCCGTGCTAACGCGATGGGCCTTAATGATGAACGCCTTGGTGATCTCGCCGGTAGCAAGAATCGTCAGGCGATCATAGCGGCCCTTGATGACGTTGCCGTTAGACAAAGACTCCAAAGATATCTCCTTGAAGCTAGCTAAATCAAGACGCTCAAGGTCAGCGACGTTCATAATCACATTGGTACGGCGCTGGATGTTAGTGAAACCGCGCTTGGGAATACGACGGTACAAGGGCATCTGCCCACCTTCGAATCCGGGACGGACACTTCCGCCGGAACGAGCTAGCTGACCCTTATCCCCTTTACCCGCAGTTTGTCCGTGACCGGAACCTGCTCCGCGACCCAGTCGCTTACTTCTATGGGTTGCACCTGGATGGGCCTTAATCGTATTTAATCTAAGCATTTCTATCTCCTATCGCGCTCAAGCGCTCGCCATTATATGACTCAGTTACCGCTACTAGCGGTTTTCGGATACTACTTCGACAAGGTGAAGAACTTTTTTGATCATTCCACGAACGCATGGAGTGTTTTCCAAAGTCTTCACTTGTTCGCGACGTTTCAGGCCCAGGCCGTTCACGGTCGCTCTCTGATCCGGAGGACAAGAAATTGTCCCCTTTTTCAAACGAATGGTAATCGTTTTTTTACTTGCAGACTTCATCTTGGACTCCATTAAGTAGTGATTTCAGCGACGGTCTTGCCGCGGCCCGCGGCAATGTCGGAGAAGCTGCGAAGGTTTTTGAGGGCTTCGAGCGTGGCACGAACCACGTTATGTGGATTATCTCTCCGAAGAGACTTCGTCAGAATATTTTGGATACCCGCAACTTCAAGGATCGCGCGAACCGAAGAACTGGCGATGATTCCAGTACCTTCGGGAGCCGGCTTCATCAGAACTTGGCTTGCGCCGAAGTGTCCGAGAATCTCATGAGGGATGGTATGACCTGCAAGAGGAACACGAATCAGGTTCTTCTTTGCCTGTTTCCCAGCCTTTTTGATCGCTTCTGGAACTTCGCCGGCTTTACCTAGTCCGATTCCGACTTGGCCTTTTTTATCGCCGATGACGACAATTGCTGCAAAGCTGAAGCGACGACCGCCCTTGACAACTTTCGCGCAACGATTGATGTGGATCACTTTATCTTCAAATTCGGAATCTTCGTTTTGGCGAAAATTTTGTGGACCGACTGCCATGGAATTAATCTCCCGTTATCCTAAAATTAAAACTTCAAGCCACCTTCGCGGGCTGAATCAGCCAACGCTTTGATGCGGCCGTGATAGAGGTAACCGCTACGATCGAAAACGACGCTTGCGATCTTCTTCGCAATGGCGCGCTTCGCAACCAGATTACCTACAGCCTTGGCACCTTCTACGCTGCCGCCAACCTTACCCTTCAATTCTTCTTCATTCGTAGAAGCTGCAACCAAGGTATGTCCGCTTACGTCATCAATAATCTGCACCGAAATGTGCTTATTGGAACGAAATACGGCAAGTCTCGGTCTCTCAGTGGATCCTTCGATCTTAGCGCGAATGCGCTTCTTGCGTTTGAAACGAATCGTTTGTTTTGTGCTCGTTGAATTACGAATCTTTGTGGACATCTTTACACCTTACTTCGCGCCCGCAGCTTTACCTTGCTTGCGGATAATATGCTCGTTCGAGTACTTAACGCCTTTTCCTTGGTACGGCTCAGGCTCCTTGAAGGAACGAATTTTTGCAGCCACCATTCCAACGAGAATCTTGTCAGCGCCGGTAACAACAACATGTGTGTTGTTTTCGACTTTGCCAGAGATCCCCTGTGGAAGCTCATACTCTACAGGGTGAGAATATCCTAGAGTCATATTGAGCACATTGCCCTTCATTGCGGCGCGGTAACCCACTCCAACAATGTCAAGCTCCTTGCTGAATCCGGTGTGAACACCGTGAACCATATTGTGAATCAACGTGCGAATCAGTCCCTGCAATGCGCCTGCATTGTTAGCAACGGCTTCATCGCGGCCGACAGTGATTGCTCCGTCAGCAACCTTCACCACGACTCCACGAGGGAGTGACTGGGAAAGCTTGCCCTTCGGGCCTTCGACTTTGATCATTGAATCGGTAAGATCGATCTTTACGCCCTGGAGAATCTTAACAGGGACTTTGCCTACGCGTGACATAGATTACCAAACCTCACAAAGGATCTCGCCGCCGACTTTTTGAGCCTTGGCTTTGGTCCCGGTCATAACCCCTTTCGAGGTTGATACAATGGCAATACCAGCGCCGCTGAGCGGACGAGGCATTGCTTCATAGCTGCAGTAACGGCGAAGACCAGGGCGGCTGATGCGCTTGATACCCTGAATCACACCTGCACCGGCAGTCGTATACTTCAAATATACCTTAATTGAAGGAAGACCTTCTTCGCGCTGAAGGCGGAAATTTTTGATATAGCCTTCTTCTTTCAAAACGCGAACGACGTTGGCCTTCAAACGAGAAGCTGGAACTTCCAACTTTTCATGGCCTTCTTTCGAAGCGTTTCGAATTCTAGTCAGCAAATCTGCGATCGGATCAGTCATACTCATATCGATATCCTCACTTAGCCTGTACCACTCCTCCACTCGGGCCCTCGTGGACCCATCGAATCAGGAGACGGTCTCTATTTAATCTTATTACTTACGAAAAGGCATGCCGAGCTCAGACAGAACTGCACGAGCATGTTCATTTGTCTGAGCGGTAGTCGTGATCGTAATGGTCATCCCACGAACTTTATCAACCTTGTCGTAATTGATTTCTGGAAAAATGATCTGTTCACGGATCCCCAGGGAATAATTACCACGTCCATCAAATGACTTCGAAGGAACTCCCTTGAAATCGCGAACACGCGGAAGTGAAATATTCATCAAGCGATCAAGAAACTCGTACATACGTGCACGACGAAGCGTCACCATCACACCGACTGCATTGCCTTCACGAACCTTGAAAGCTGCAATTGCTTTACGAGCGCGAGTCAAAACGCCCTTTTGCCCGGTAATTGCCATGATTTCTTCCAATGCGGCATCCAGGACCTTTGGATTCGCGACTGCATCCTTCACAGCGCAGTTAATGACGATCTTGCTCAAACGAGGGACCTGCATCGAGTTGGAAAACTGAAACTCTTTCATCAGAGCGGGTACAACTTTGTCGTTATACTCTTTTTGCAAGCGTGGCATCAGTAAAGGTGAAACCTTGGTCTCGCCTTCCGCAGCGATTTTTATACCCATCGCAGCTTCTTCTTTAGCTTTTTTTGCCTTGGCACGAGCTGCATCAGCAGTTGCCTTTTTAGCATCATTTTTTGCTTTAGCTGCTACGACTTCTCCGCCAGCCTTTTCTTCAGTATCTTTTGCCACGACTTACCTTCCTTTTTCTCGACTCTGTCAAACTCAACGAATCGAGTACCATTTTGGAAGCAATGCTTCCTGCCCGAAAACACGCGATTTTTACGAATGATTCATCGCGCTTGCAGACCCGGATTTAATTTAGGGGGCTTCAAGTACCCCTTTTACCTTGAGACACAGATTTTTCCAGTAATTTAATGTCGCAGCCTAAACTTCGACATAAATACCGTTCCACCGAAGCAAGCGCCGCCCTTGTTTAGATAAAATCCAACAGATTCAGCAACCTATGAGCCCGTAGCAGATTGAGTTTGTTCACCCCCTCTGCCTCGGGAGGCCCTTACAAAACTTCTGGAGCGAGAGAAATAATCTTAGTGAACGCCCGGGCACGGAGCTCACGAGCCACTGGCCCAAAGATACGTGTGCCGATCGGCTCGTTCTGAGCGTTAATCAAAACTGCGGAATTGGTGTCGAAACGAATGTAGGTACCATCGTGACGATTCACTTCTTTACGAGTTCTGACGATAACAGCCTTGAGAACTTCGCCCTTTTTAACTTTTGCATTCGGGGAAGCGTCCTTGACGGTAACAACAATCACGTCGCCAATGGATGCATATTTGCGTCGGGTACCACCCAAAACTTTAATACACATTACCGATTTGGCACCGGAATTATCAGCCACGTCGAGACGGGTGCGCATTTGAATCATAAAATAACCTTTCTCGCTCTCTTAGACGTTGGCCTCGAGCGCCTGTGCAGCACGACGAACGATGGACTGAAGAGCCCAACGTTTGTCGCGGCTAAGCGGACGAGATTCAACCAAAGTCACCAAATCGCCAATCTTTGCATCATTCTTTTCATCGTGAGCTTTGAAACGGCGAGATTTCATGACGTATTTTTTGTAAAGTTCGTGTCGCACTCGGCGATCGACTTTTACAACAATCGTTTTCTGCATCTTATCGCTGACTACGGTGCCGGTGATTACACGGCGCTTCTCCATAGCTGTACGGGTATCGGCAGGAACAGTAGCTGCAGCTGAGGCTGTAGGAACAGCTTGCTTGGCTTCAACAACAGGCTTCTTAGCGGCAGGTTTTTTTGCTTTAGTTTCGGTTGCCATAATTTACTTCCCTTTCGCCTGACCTTGCAGCGTCTTGATTCGAGCGATGTCTTTGCGCATGCGCCAGATGGAAGCGGTATCTTCCAACTGACCCGTTGCACGCTTCATACGCGTCTGAAACAGGGAAGCTTCAAGTTCACGAACTTTGTTCACGAGTTCGTTTTGGGCCAAATTCTTTAATTCTTTAAAACGCTTCGTAGCCACGTTACTTACCTCTCAAACTACTCAAACCTTAAGGGCTGAAGTAGCTTTTGCCTTTTTTTCCACTTTAGCGATCTTGGCGGCGGCTGCTGCCTTGACTGCTAAAGCTTCGGTTGCTTTACTGATTGCCTTACAGTGTAAGGGCAACTTGTTGTTTGCCAAACGAAGCGCTTCGAAAGCCTCTACCTGTGGAATTCCGGTCATTTCAAAAATGACCCTTCCTGGCTTGATAACTGCTGCCCACTCTTCAACGTTTCCTTTACCGGAACCCATGCGAGTTTCTGCAGCTTTCTTCGTGATCGGCTTGTCTGGGAAAATACGTACCCAAATCTTGCCGCCACGTTTTACGTAACGAGTCATCGCTACACGGGAAGCTTCGATCTGACGAGAAGTGATTCTTCCACATTCAGTTGCCTGGAGGCCGAAATCGCCGAAGAACAACGTTCCCCCACGATCAGCTTTTCCACGCATTTTGCCTTTAGCTACTTTACGCCATTTAACTCTTTTTGGTGATAACATGTCTTATTCCTTACGCGCCCTGAACAGCTTTTGCTTCAACAGCAGCTTGTTTCTTCAAGGTCTGAGCTTCGCCATGGTAAACCCAAGCTTTAACACCAATGATCCCGTAGGTCGTGTGTGCTTCGGCAGTTCCATAGTCGATGTTTGCTCTCAAGGTATGAAGTGGAACGCTGTCTTCGCTGTACCATTCGGTACGTGCGATTTCAGCTCCGCCCAAGCGACCCGAGACGCGAATCTTGATGCCCTTGATCCCCTGCTTGAAAGCAGAAGTCATGCATTTTTTCATCGCGCGGCGGAAAGCGACACGCTTTTCAAGCTGAGAAGCGACGTTCTCGGCGATCAAGGTGGCATTTGCCTCAGGCTTTTTGACTTCTATGATATTCAAGAATACTTCGTTGCTGGACAGCTTTTGAACATCAGCCTTGAGTGATTCAACTCCAGCGCCTTTTTTTCCAATGACGATACCTGGGCGGGCAGTATGAACATTGATCTTTACTTTACTGGCGGCGCGTTCGATTTCAACGCGGGCAATTCCAGCACTGTAAAGCTTGGACTTCAAATATCGACGAAGCTTGATGTCCTCATGCAAGAGTTTGCCGTAGTCGCGCTTTGCGAACCAACGACTATCCCACGTGCGTGTGATACCTAGGCGAAAACCAATTGGATTAACCTTTTGACCCATCTTTTCCTCTTAACGCTCTGCGAGCGTAACGCTCACGTGGCTAGTCTTCTTATTGATTTTGAAAGCAGAACCCTTTGCTCTTGGGCGGAAACGCTTCAGAGTGGTTCCTTGTCCAACCAACAACGTCTTCACAAACAAGGTATCAACATCGACCGTTTTCTTCTGGTCGGCATTAGCTACCGCGCTCTTGAGAAGCGTATAGAGAACTCCTGCGGTACGTTTTCTCGGAGAAAACTGTAAATACATGAGTGCTTCATTGATACTCTTGCCACGAATCTCGTCCGCGAGCAGACTCAATTTTCGTGGGGTAAGTCGAACTGAACAGACTTTTGCAGTAACTTGCATTGCTGGCTCCTAATCCTTACTTCGCAGCAGCAGGTTTAGCTGCTGGTTTAGCTGCAGCAGGGGCCGCTGCTGGAGCTGGAGCTCCGGCTGCTTTCTTATCTGCAGGAGTATGACCGTGGAAAGTACGAGTTGGAGAGAATTCACCCAACTTATGACCCACCATATTTTCAGTCACGTACACTGGGACAAACTTCTTGCCGTTATGCACCGCAAAAGTCAATCCAACAAATTCTGGAAGAACCGTTGAACGACGGGACCAGGTTTTAATTACTTTACGATCCTGACTCTGGCGAGATTCTTGGACTTTTTTAACCAAGTGATCGTCACAGAAAGGGCCTTTTTTAATTGAACGGGCCACAGGTAGTCTCCTTTACTTTCTACGCTTAACAATGAACGTATCGGTACGTTTATTATTGCGTGTCTTATAACCTTTAGTTGGAACACCCCAGGGAGTACGTGGGTGACCGCCGCCTGAAGCCTTACCTTCACCGCCGCCATGAGGATGATCGATAGGATTCATCGAAACGCCTCGATTGGTTGGACGTACGCCCAACCAACGATTGCGTCCCGCTTTACCCAACTTGATATTCTCATGATCGGTGTTGGAAAGCTGACCAATGGATGCTTTACAGCGAGAGTGTAACAAGCGAATCTCGCCGCTAGGCATCTTCACTTGGCAATATTCGCTCTCTTTGGCCATCAACTGAGCGAAACCGCCAGCCGAACGAGCCAATTTGCCACCCTTGCCTGGCTCGACTTCGATATTATGTATCAAAGTTCCGACTGGGATAGATGAAAGGGAGAGACTGTTGCCCGGCTTGATATCTGCTGCTTCACTAGCCAAGACAGAATCGCCTACATTCAAAGCCAAAGGGGCAAGAATGTAGCGCTTTTCGCCGTCAGCGTAGTTCACGAGAGCAATATACGCAGTACGATTTGGATCATACTCCAAAGAAGCAACGCGAGCAGGAATCTCACGTTTGTCTCTCAAGAAATCGATCACGCGATACTTGCGCTTATGACCGCCGCCGATATGACGAACCGTCATTTTGCCGAATTGATTGCGTCCACCGGACTTTGACAATGGAGACGTGAGGCGAGCAGGCTTTTTAGGCTGATCCTTTTTAGGAGTCAGTACCGAGAAATCTGCAACGCTCTTGTAACGTTGTGTCGGAGTTGTGGGCTTAAATGTTTTTGTAGCCATGTCTTTTTACCTTTGAATTACCCTTCTCCAGCTTACTTGTTCTGGAAAAACTCAATCTTCTGACCTTCAGCCAGAGTAACAAGGGCCTTCTTCCAATTCGGGCGCTTGGTTTCAAAACGTCCAACGCGCTTCACTTTCCCGTGCATTACCATCGTGCGCACTTCGCGAACGTTGACGCTGAACAGTTTTTGAACCGCATCGCGAATCTCATGCTTGTTAGCTGCGATGGCGACTTCGAAAGCATATTTTCCGGCAATTTCTGCCAAAGCGGTGCTCTTTTCGCTGATGATGGGGCGACGAATGATTTCATAAATAGTACGCATGTCTCACCTCATCCATTCGGTGCCAAACGAGTTTCAATCGCCTGCACCGCACGTTTAGTCATCACAACCCATTCATAACGAATGATGTCGTAAACATTGATTCCCTCAGTACGAAGTACTTTCACCTTCGGAATATTGCGTCCGGAAAGCTCCAAGTTCTTGTTCTGGTCGTCAACGATCAGAACCTTGTCTAACTGAAGTTTATTTTTCATGATGTCGGCAAAGATCTTGGTCTTTACAGAGGTCAGATTGATTTCGTCCATCACCAAAATGCGCTCAGCCTTCACACGATCAGAAAGTGCTGAACGGAGAGCTCCGCGCATCATTTCTTTTGGAGTAGCCTGCTCGTAAGAACGAGTACGTGGTCCAAAGCTTTGTCCACCGCCTGGATGCAAAGGAGAACGAGTGGAGCCCTGACGAGCGTTTCCAGTTCCTTTTTGCTTGAAAGGCTTGCGTCCGCCGCCCCGAACTTCACCCTTGGTTTTAGTGTGCGCGTTGCCTTGACGGCGACCGGCCAACTGAGCCTTGATGACCTGATGAACGAGAGGAATATTAATCTCGACGGCAAAGACTGCATCGCTGAGATTGATGGTTCCGACTTTTTTCTTATCTAAATTAATAACGTCTAAAGTTGGCATGATTATCCCGCACTCTTCACTGCGCGGCGAACCGTCACAATGCTGCTTCTGGAACCAGGCACGCTGCCATGAACCAGAAGAAGTTGATTCTCAACATCCACTCGGATCACGCGGACATTTTGAACAGTGACCTGTTCATGTCCCATTTGGCCTGGCATCTTTTTGTTTTTGAAAGTTTTACCTGGATCAGCTCGGTTACCAATGGAACCCAGTGATCGGTGAGAAAGAGAGTTACCATGAGTCTTAAAGCCCCCAGCCATGTGGTAACGTTTCATGCCGCCCTGAAAACCCTTACCCTTACTCATGGAGGTCAGATCGACATAGTCACCCGGCTTAAGGAACTCCGCAGAGAGAACTTTTCCAACGGTCAAACCATCGGTCGTTGCATCATCAGCGAGACGAAATTCTTGGTAGTGATAAAAACCCGGTACGCCGGCCTTCTTTGCATGGCCCTGCTCTGGCTTGTTGGCAGCTTTTGCCTTCTTTTCCAGAAATCCGACCTGAACAGCGGAATAACCGTCGTTTGCCTTGGTTTTTACTTGAGTGATGACCGCAGGCTTCAAATCAATGACCGTCACAGCGATAGAATCGCCTGCTTCATTGTAAACCTGAGTCATGCCGGCTTTGATGCCGACGATGCCACCGCGACCGTGAGCAAGAGTAACAGACTCCCGCTGGCCATCAGTTTTGGCTTGTACTTCAGCCGTTTGTTCCATGATCTTCTCCAATAAGGCAGAGGCTTTTAAATTGGCCCGCGACCTTTTTCTCTATTGATGTCTACGAATTCGACCGTCACAGCATCACCGGGAAGCTGCCCATAAGCGTTCATTCGCTTTGCGTTCTTTCAAACGCCGGGGCCGCCGGATGCTTTCATGCCAGTAGTCGCTTGAGCTCATCGACTTTCTCAATGGGAAGCTCGGTAATGTGCCGTGCCTGCAAAGAGTAGTTTCGAATCCCTCGAATCCAAAAATCTTAGTGCCGTAAAAGACAGTAAAACCTCAGGACTTGATTTCCACGTCCACACCAGCCGATAAGTCGAGCTTCATCAATGAATCGACAGTCTGCTGAGTTGGCTCAAGGATATCCAAAAGCCGCTTATGAGTTCTCACTTCGAACTGTTCGCGGGACTTTTTGTCTACATGAGGGGACCGGAGAACGCAATACTTATTGATTACCGTAGGCAAAGGAATTGGACCGCGAACAGTCGCGCCAGTTCTCTTTGCGGTGTTCACGATTTCCCAAACGGATTGATCGAGAACGCGGTGATCAAAAGCCTTCAGTTTAATCCGGATCTTATGTTCAATAGCCATTTTCACATCTCCTCATAATTCATATGTTTCAAGGAGTTCCCCCGGCTTTGATGTGGTGAAAGCCAAGCAATCTTCCTTAAATCGTCATTATTAAAACAAAAACAAACTTTAAGAGTTTGAAACTTATACTTGGGATGCAGTTCTAAGACAAGCGACAAATCCCTTGAATTTACGCTTTTATACGTACTTCACTTCAGTAAAGCGAAGGTGGTCGAGCCACCACTCCCGATTTCACCCGGATTTCTTCGGCAACAGCATGCGGGACGGCTTCATAATGAGAAAAAAGCATCGTGTAGCTGGCGCGCCCCTGTGAGGATGACCTGAGCGCAGTGGAATACCCAAACATCAAGGCGAGTGGGGCCTCAGCCTTGATCACCTGGACACCGTGACGCATACTCATATTGAGAATCTTGCCCCTACGACTATTGAGGTCTCCAATGACTCCACCCATGTAGTCTTCCGGGCACGTGATCTCACAAGCCATGATCGGCTCCAATATCAGGGGGGTGGCTTTGAAGGCTGCTTCCTTGAAGGCCATGGATGCAGCGATCTTATACGCAATCTCCGTGGAGTCAGTATCGTGGAAGGAACCGTCCAGCAAAGTTGCCTTGATATCCACGACTGGATAGCCGGCCACAATGCCGCCCAGCATCGCCTCGAACACTCCCTTATCAATCGCTGGAATGAATTCTTTGGGAATGATTTCAGGCTTAGAGACTCGGAGAGAATTGACGAATTGGTAGCCAGTTCC
This sequence comes from Oligoflexia bacterium, assembly GCA_014378465.1. Lineage (GTDB taxonomy): Bacteria > Bdellovibrionota > UBA1018 > UBA1018 > UBA1018 > UBA1018. The sequence continues at coordinate 36,548 of JACMNQ010000030.1, forward strand.
GCGGGGAAGATTTTCAAATTTCATCACCACGTGACCGTATTGACCTTTACCTTGTCCAGCCGGGCGAACGAACTTTCCTTCAGCACTTGCAGATTGCGAGATCGTCTCCTTGTAGGCGACCTGTGGTTGCCCGACATTTCCATCCACTTTGAATTCGCGACGCATGCGGTCCACAAGGATTTCGAGATGCAGCTCACCCATTCCACTGAGAAGAGTCTGCGCAGTGTCTTCATTGGTCGTCACACGAAAGGATGGATCCTCCATCGCCAGCTTCTGCAGAGCTCCTGCAAGCTTATCCTGGTCCGCTTTCGTCTTGGGCTCAATGGCAATCGAAATGACGGGCTCTGGGAAGTCCATCTTTTCGAGCAAAATAGGCTGCGCTTCGTTGCAGAGAGTATCACCAGTCGTCGTGAAACGAAGTCCCACGGCAGCGGCAATATCGCCGGCTTTGACTTCGGTGATGTCTTCGCGCTTGTTCGCGTGCATCTTCAAAAGTCGACCCAGCCTTTCCTTCTTTCCCTTGGCAGCATTGTAAACCATCGCACCTGTTTCAATTCTGCCTGAGTAAACACGGAAATAAGTGAGTTGGCCCACGAACGGATCATTCATGATCTTGAACGCGAGTGCCGCAAAAGGCTCTTTCTCGTCAGCTTTGCGAGTGAGAACTTTTTCTTCATCCTTCAGGTCCTTGCCTTCAATCGGCGGAACATCCATGGGCGAAGGCAGATAATCAATGATCGCATCCAGCAAAAGCTGAACCCCTTTGTTCTTGAAGCTCGCGCCACACAGGACGGGTACGAATTTCAGCGCCAAACAGCCTTTTCTCACCGCTTTTTTGATCTGCTCCGGAGAAATCGGCTGACCGTTCAAATAAAGATCCGTCAACTCTTCGTCGCACTCTGCGGCGGCTTCGACCAGCTTGTCGCGGCACTCCTGAGCTTCTTCAGCAAGTTCAGAAGGAATATCCTGGTAACTCATGGTGACTCCCGAAGAGCCATCCATATCCCAGACCACCATCTTCATGGTGATCAGATCCACAATCCCGTTGAAAGTGTCCTCCGACCCCCAAGGGAGCTGAAGTGCAATCGGATTGGCTCTCAACCTGTCCTTGATCTGCGTAATGACGTCAAAAAAGTCAGCGCCGACCCTATCCATTTTGTTTACGAAGGCTATACGCGGGACATGATACTTGTCAGCTTGTCTCCAGACAGTTTCGGATTGAGGCTCAACACCTCCCACCGCACAGAAGACACCTACAGCGCCGTCAAGAACACGAAGAGAACGTTCCACTTCGATGGTGAAGTCGACATGGCCAGGAGTATCGATGATGTTGATGCGGTAGTCTTTCCAAAAGCAAGTCGTTGCAGCAGAAGTGATCGTGATCCCACGCTCCTGCTCCTGGGGCATCCAATCCATGACGGTGGTCCCTTCATGGACTTCACCCAGTTTATGGGTTTTACCCGTGTAAAACAGGATTCGCTCAGTCGTCGTCGTCTTACCCGCATCAATGTGAGCCATGATGCCAATATTTCGAGTCATCGTCAGAGATTGATCAGCTGCCATACGGGGTAACCTACCTGAGTTCCTATTTAAAACAAGGGAGCCAAAAGCAACTTGGCCAGACTCTGCAGCGGAATTTCCGTTGCAAGGTCTGGCCAAGTGAATTTTAGAATATGAAAAGGGTGACGATTACCAGCGATAGTGGGCGAATGCTTTATTTGCTTCAGCCATTTTATGAACGTCTTCACGCTTCTTCATTGCGCCGCCACGGCCGTTTGCTGCTTCGATGAATTCAGCGGCAAGGCGCTCTGCCATCGAATGCTCGGGACGTTTACGGGCAGATTCAATCAACCAGCGGGAAGCCAGCGATTGACGACGAGCAGGCTTCACTTCAACTGGAACCTGGTAGGTCGCGCCACCGACTCGGCGGGATTTGACTTCCAGGATCGGTTTGGCGTTCTCGAGGCCTTTTTTGAAGGTCTTGAGGCCATCTTCACCGGTACGCTCGGAAATGATGTCCATACAGGTGTACAGAATGGTTTCTGCAGTGCTCTTCTTGCCGTCCTGCAGAAGACTGCTGACGAACTTGGCCACGATCACATCGTGGAACTTTGGATCAGGAAGAATCTCGCGCTTACGAATAAAACTTTTACGGCCCATCTTAAACCTCTACTGTTGAATCAGAAAGTGACTGAATTATTTAGCGGCTGCTGCGCCGGACGATTTCTTGGTGCCGTACTTGGAACGGCTCTGCTTGCGATTGGCGACGCCCTGGGCATCCAGAGTACCGCGAACCGTATGGTAACGAACGCCGGGGAGATCCTTCACACGACCACCGCGGATCAGAACGATACTGTGTTCCTGAAGATTGTGTCCAACGCCTGGGATGTAAGAGGTCACTTCGAAGCCATTCGTCAAGCGAACGCGGCAAACCTTGCGCAGGGCGGAGTTCGGCTTTTTAGGAGTCGTGGTATAAACGCGGGTACAAACGCCACGTCTCTGAGGGCAACTTTCAAGCGCTGGAGATTTGGTTTTCCAGAACTTGTCGGTGCGTCCCTGTCGAATGAGCTGGTTAATCGTAGGCATGAACTACATTTCCTTTCGTACTGTCTCTTGTACTTTCGTACTTCGTCCGAAATATTTTTTTCGCACTCTGTACTCGTACCGCACTCAGTGAGTGCCGTACTCAATTTAATTCTAAATTCTTCGTATCCGATCCTGAGCACTGTTTTTCATTGAAACGCTCAGCCGATACAGGTCCTGAGAACCCTAACCAAAAGTAAAAACCCCTGCCAAGGGTTGAAAAATAGCCTGAAACGGCTTATTCCTTCAAAACTTGTCTCGCATACCCGTTTCAAACCTGAAGTATTCCGTGGTTCGAACTTCGTTCCATCTTCTCGGGTAGCGTCGCCGGTATAGCAGCACGACTAGCTATGAGTAAACAGAAAGAGCGAAGAAAAACCACAATTTTTGGGCGCTGAGGAGCACGAAAATAGACGAGCTGGGTGCTGGGGTCAAGCATTTAGTGGCATTGACTGCCACAGTGTCCTACTTTGCCCCGCCATTCGGCTGACTCGTGGTTCACGTTTTGCAATTCCGCCTGCTGAAGTGACCCGTAGGTCGGCTGTTAATTAACGCGATACGTTAATTTAGCGCGTTATATTTACTTCTCAATTTACATCTCTCTCGCAAATGAGCCTGACTCAACTCTTGATCAAATGCTGAAGGATGAACACCGACTTCCCTTACCGGGGAGTCCTCAGGAGGATCCGATGAAAGTTTTTACCCCCGTGCGTAGTTCAGTGATGGCCTTGACCGCCCTTTGCCTGTGCTCAGCCCCAGCAGCACGCGCCGATATTCAAGGTGGCAAATCCAATGTGTTTGTGGGCGCAATGCTGGGGATCACAAGCGCAAACCAGAGCTTTGGGACTGGCATCGGCTTTGGAATCAATGGAGGGTACTTTTTTGACCCCGCCTTCGGTATCGGTGCGAATCTGAAGCAGGCCAACTTTGACAACAATCTCTCTGCCACTCTTGTGGCGGTCGAAGGACTCTACCGTGTAGGTGAAGCTCCAGGCCTCCACCTAGGCGTTGACTTGGGAACCGCGAAGTTTTCCACCGGAAGCATTGGTCCTTTCGCCGGAAGCACCAGCAGCACCAGTTTCGCCTATGGTCTGAAAGCAGCCTATGACTACGTGATGTCCTATCCTTCAAACTTCAGTCTGGGCGCTGATCTGAGCGTCATGCTGACCAAGCCCGGCACTGAGACCATCACGATCTTCAATCCGATGGCCACAGCAAAGATCTGGTTCTGATCAGAGTCAAGTCTCTGGATCTTACAAAATCAAAAGGCCACTTGCTCCCAGGCTGGGACGGCAAGTGGCCTTTTTCATTTCAAGTGATTCGAGAAGCGCCTCGCCTCCATCGGAAGCAGAGGCGCATCATTTGAATTCAGTGTTTCACAGCACCTGGAACTTTGATCGTCTCTTCACGAACCAGTTCAGCTGGATGAGTGATGGTCGAAAGATCCATTCCTTTGCGCACCAGAAACTCTTCCGGCTTGTCGAGTTCAAGGGCCAGTCTCAGGACCTGGTCTCCATTCTCAACCGGAATGATTCTCATGCCCTTGGTGATCTCCTTCGGCACTTTCTTCATGTCCGGAATGTTACCGTGAGGAATCAGAACAGTCTTGATGCCGCCGATGTTGGCCGCAAGAAGCTTTTCCTTGAGTCCGCCAATCGGAAGCACGCGACCTCGCAGGGTGATCTCACCGGTCATGGCAACGTCCCGTTTGACGGGGATCTTGGTCAGGGCGCTGGTGATCGCAGTGGCCATGGTGATGCCGGCCGATGGTCCGTCCTTCGGAACAGCGCCTTCTGGCACGTGCAAGTGGATGTCAACCTTGGAGTAAAAGTCAGGATCAAGACCCAGCAATTCGGCACGTGAACGAACATAGCTCATGGCGGTTGCCGCGGACTCCTGCATGACTTCACCGAGCTTGCCGGTGATCTTGACTGCGCCCTTGCCAGGAACGACGCTGACTTCGATCTGAAGCATGCCGCCGCCGGCATCAGTGTAAGCCAAGCCATTGGTCAAGCCGATTTCACTCTGCTCTTCCGCCTTGCTTGCGATGAACTTCGGAGGACCAAGCAATTCTTCGAGATCCGTCACTTCGATGTTGATCAAGTGAGTGATCGGACCCGTCGCTTTGTTCTTCTTCGGAGACTTCGTGTCCTTCGCCTCGATTTCAGCGTCAATCATTCGAAGCTCAACGATCTTTTTGGCGGCCTTGCGACACACGGTGGCCACGACGCGTTCGAGATTACGAACGCCGGCTTCACGGGTGTAGTTTCGGATTATGCCACGGACCGCTTCATCACTGATGCTGAAATCGCCGGTTTTGAGACCGTGAGACTCCATCTGTTTCGTGATGAGGTACTTCCGCACGATGTTGAACTTCTCCACTTCGGTGTAGCCCGAAATCGTGATGACTTCCATACGATCCAGAAGCGGTCTTGGAATGGAGTGCAGCGAATTGGCCGTCAGAACGAACATGACCTTCGAAATATCATAGTCGATTTCGAGGTAATGATCGCCAAAAGTCGAATTCTGTTCAGGATCGAGCACTTCGAGAAGAGCCGATGAGGGATCTCCGCGGAAGTCAGTGCTCATCTTGTCCACTTCATCCAGCAGGAAAACGGGGTTCGAGGAACCGGCTTTCTTGAGGGACTGAATGATCTTGCCAGGCAATGCGCCGACATAGGTTCTTCTGTGTCCGCGAATTTCAGCTTCATCCCTCACGCCGCCCAGAGAAGCCCTGACGAACTTCTTGTTGAGGGCTTTGGAGATGGACTTGGCCAGGGAGGTCTTGCCGACGCCCGGAGGTCCGACGAAACAGAGGATCTGTCCTTTGGAATTGTCGGTCAGCACTCGGACTGCGAGATATTCAAGAATACGCTCTTTGACGTCTTCGAGACCGTAATGATCTTCTTCGAGTACTTCATGGGCGACTTTGAGATCATGACGATCCAGGGTGTTGTCGCCCCAGGGAAGCGTGACGATCCAGTCGATGTAGTTTCGAACGACCGTGGCTTCGGCGGACATCGGCGACATCATCTTGAGCTTCTTGAGCTCCTTGGTCGCTTTTTCCTTGGCGTCCTTGCTCATGGCCTTGGTGCGAATCTGCTTTTCGATGGCCTGAATCTCAGCCTTGAACTCGTCTTTTTCGCCGAGCTCCTTCTGAATCGCCTGCATCTGTTCATTGAGGTAGTACTCCTTCTGGGAGCGCTCCATCTGCTTTTTCACACGGGAACGAATGCGACGCTCGACCTGAAGGATCTCGATCTCACCCTGCATGAGCTGCAGAAGTTTTTCGAGACGCTTGGTCGGATCAGGAATCTCAAGGATCTCCTGCTTGTCTTCGAGCTTGAGGTTCAGGTGAGCAACCACGAGATCGGCCAGCCGGGATGGCTCTTCGATCGTGTTCACGCTCATGAGCATTTCAGGTGGAATGCGCTTGTTGAGTTTGACGTAGTTCTCGAAGGTTCCCTTCAGGGAACGAACGAGAGCTTCAAGCTCGACCGTGGATTCGATGGAGTCGTTGACTTCTTCGACGACGGCTTCAATCATGCGATCGTTCTCTTCGTATTTCAGTATGCGAGCGCGCTTCTTGCCTTCGATGAGAACCTTGACGGTGTTGTCCGGAAGTCGAAGGATCTGAAGAATCGTCCCCAGCGTCCCCACTTCAAAAATATCCTTTTCGCCAGGGCTGACGGTGGTGGCCTGGCGTTGAGCAACGAGGAAAAGATCCATCTTCTTGTTCACGCACTCTTCGAGAGCGTTGATGGACTTCTCACGTCCGACGAACAAAGGAACAACCATGTGAGGGAAAATGATCACATCTCTGAGAGGAAGGAGAGGTACCTTGACGGTGGTTTTCTTTTCGCGGCTTTCGCGACTCTCCCGGGCTTCTTTTGCGCTTTCCTTCGCACTTTCCTTGGCGCTGTCCTTACCTGATCCGCTGCTCTTTTTTTCTTTACTCATAAGGCCCTTCCATGAATTCCAACAAGCCGGTGAATTCGACCCTTTTTGAAGGAGGCTCCAAGCCTCCCTTCAATCAACTACAACACACCGTTTGGGAGACTGCAAACTCTGAGCGAAGCCGGCAGCCGAAGAAGGTGAATAGTTGCCGGGCGTTAGTTCAGGTAAAAATATATTTGAAAAGAGCTGTTTGAGAGTTCGATGAAAACTCGGATGGGCGCTCTTTGGCACTGGCCAGGCTTCAGTCCAAGCAGACATGCCTGGGTCGCTGCGTGGAAAGCCCCCTCTTTGACAGTGACCTCGCCCGAGAGCTACCGGAATCCCAACGACAGCGAAAAGAAAAAGGCCCGGGCAGAGTCTGCCTCGGGCCTGAATCGTATCTATCTCGAGCGAGCGACTTAAGCGCTTTCCGCTTTCGCCGGTGCTGCGGCCACTGGCGTAGCGGCCGACTTCAATGAAGCGTGGGTACCATCCTGCAGGAAGAGCACGGGGCGCTGGCCCTTGGTGATCGTATCCTTGGTGATGAGGCACTTCTTCACCTCTGAGTTGGCTGGCAGGTCGTACATCACTTCGAGCATCGCGGATTCAAGGATGGCTCTGAGACCACGAGCACCCGTCTGACGCTTGATCGCTTCTTTTGCAACCGCTTCGAGGGCGTCTTCGTCAAAGTCCAGCTCAACGCCATCATATTCAAACAGCTTCTTGTACTGCTTGGTCAGGGCGTTGCGTGGCTTTTTCAGAATTTCGACGAGAGCCTTCTCATCGAGCTCCTCAAGAGTCGCGATGACAGGCAAGCGGCCGATGAACTCAGGAATCAGGCCAAATCTCACCAGATCCTCAGGTTCAACCTGAGACATCAGCTGGGATGGGTTTTCTGATTTCCGGGATTCAACGTTGGCGTGCATTCCCAGGCTTCTCTTCCCTTTTCTCAGGGAAACGAGCTTGTCGACACCGACAAAGGCGCCACCGCAGATGAAGAGAATGTTCGAGGTATCGACCTGAACAAACTCCTGCTGCGGATGCTTGCGCCCACCCTTGGGCGGAACATTGGCAACCGTACCTTCGATGATCTTGAGCAGGGCCTGCTGAACGCCTTCACCGCTGACATCTCGAGTGATGGAAGGATTTTCGCTCTTGCGGGAAATCTTGTCCACTTCATCGATGTAGACGATCCCCTTCTGGGCGCGCTCCACATTGTTGTCGCAGCTCTGGAGCAGGTTGAGAATGATGTTCTCAACGTCCTCGCCCACGTAACCGGCTTCGGTCAGAGTCGTTGCATCCGCCATGGCGAATGGAACATTCAGAAGCTTCGCCAGGGTCTGCGCAAGAAGGGTCTTGCCAGTTCCGGTCGGACCGATCAGGAGAATATTGCTCTTGGTCAGTTCAATGCCGTCTTTGGCTTTCTTGTCCTGTTGGTGGGAAATGCGCTTGTAATGGTTGTACACCGCGACGGAGAGCACGCGCTTGGCGCGTTCCTGGCCGATGATATAGTCATCCAGATTCGCTTTGATCTCAGCAGGCTTGGGAATTTTCTCGGAAGGACGCGCTGGCCCTTCTTTCTGTCCCTCTTCCGCGATGATGTCATTACAGAGCTCAATGCACTCATCGCAGATGTAAACCGTAGGTCCAGCGATCAGCTTTTTGACTTCACGCTGATTTTTTCCGCAAAATGAGCAACAAAGATTCCCGAAACCGTCACCGTATTTTTTTCCGTCCATAGTTCTCCCGCTGATTAAATTCGTGCTGAATAGGAAATTAGGTTCTCAAGTGGCCTTCTCAACCGCTACGTGCTTCTCAACGACCTTGTCGATCAGCCCGTAAGTCACCGCATCATGCGCTGAAAGATAATTGTCTCGATCGGTGTCCTTGCGAATCTGATCAACCGACTTGCCTGAATGCTTTGCAAGAATCTCGTTCAAGCGGTCTTTCAGATACAAAATTTCTTTGGCTTGAATTTCGATGTCAGACGCCTGCCCGCGTGCTCCACCCAAAGGCTGATGGATCATGATGCGGCTGTGTGGAAGGCTGTAACGCTTGCCCTTTGCTCCTGCAGCAAGGAGAAGCGCGCCCATGCTGGCGGCCATGCCCGTACAATAGGTGGAAACGTCCGGCTTGATGTATTGCATGACATCGTAGATTCCTAGGCCCGCGGTTACGGAACCGCCTGGCGAATTCACATACATGTGAACGTCCTTGTCCGGATCCGATGACTCGAGGAAGAAGAGCTGGGCCACGAGCAGGTTAGCGACCACATCGTTCACTTCGGTACCCAGGAAGATGATGCGATCCAGAAGCAGGCGAGAGTAAATGTCATACTGGCGCTCGCCACGAGCAGTCTGCTCAATGACGATCGGGTTGGGAATATGCCCATAAGCATGCATGGCAGGAGAGCCATAGGCACCGTAAGAAGGAGGATTGAAACCCACCAAATCGGGTCGGACCAAATCCGCGGGAACTTTCTTCTGAGACGATAGGATCAACATTGCGACAACTCCTCCTGAAAGGTGGCACTACCTGAATGGTTCGTGGACAAGTTCCAAAGATTCACAACTTCACAAATCTTCTGGAAGAGCAGAGCTTCCTGCCTCTTCTATTAAGTATACATACCCTTGCAAAATGTTGCGCTGGGCTACCGATAAATAAATTTGCAAATTGCTATGGCGGACGATGTCGAAAAGATCAGGAGCAGGCACTGTTAAGCTCGACTGCTCCCCCAGCAGCGGGGAGCTAAAAACTCGGCAAAAAAAGCCTACTTTTCACTCAACGTAAAAAGTTCTGCCACACAATGCAGCATTTGAGCGCGAACGCTGTTCGCTCTCCTGCTGTTCCCGATCTTCAAATTCCTTTTGAAGGGTTTCCAAATAGGCGACCATGGACGCACGCAACTCATCCAACGTGAGGTTTTGCGGCGCATGTCCTGAGGTTTTCACAATGCTGGTCAGTTCCGCCTGAACTTCTGAAGTCCACTGTTCCGGCAGTCCCGTAAGGCTCACCACTTCATTCAGAAGTTCAAGCCCACCATCCCGATTCGATACCAATTTCACATGAGAGAATTCCATTTCCCCCTCCAAGACTCAAGTATAGGAAGGTTATTTTTCCAACGGCAAGTTCTATTTTTCACTTAATTTCCCAAAGGGCGAACGAGGCGTGGATATTCACTGAGCTACACCATAGCTGGGGGATCGAGCGAGAACACACCACTACGGGGAGGTAGACGCATGCGCAGGCGACTTGCGCGCTTGCGCCAAAACCGCGAGCAAAATCAATACTCCCCCACTCCACTGGACCCAAGTGAGGCGTTCATCGAGAAACGAATAACCCCAGAGTGCACCCAATACGGGCTGGACGAAGAGCGTGAGGGCCAAGCTGGCTACAGGAGCATTGACCAGTGCGACCATCCAGAAGAGATAGGTCGCAGTCGTGCCCAGAGGCCCGAGCCAAAGCAGCGCGAGCCAGCTGCGCGGAGAAATTGACTGCAACTGTGGAAGTCCTTCGAAAACGACTGTGTAAAGCGTCAGGCAGATGACACCCAGAAGAAGTGCGGAGCCGAAAACCGAAATTGGAGAATGCCTGGAGATGAGCTTTCTCCCGAGAATCGAGTACATCGCCTCCCCCGCCAGAGCGGTGAGCATCAGAAGATTGCCCCAGAGATGTGCGTCCCAGCCGTTCTGGAGTCGGGCAGGACTCAGATCCGTCAGCAATGCGAAGCCTCCCAGGGAGAGCATGAAGGACAGCACTGAAAGCCATCCGAGTCTTTCCCGCAGAAAAATCCAGGCGAGAAAGACCGTCATCAAGGGCTCCATCGCAACGATCAGAGCGTTGTCAATCGCTTTGGCCTGAGCCAGTCCGGTCATTTGAAAGAGGGGAGCAAAGCAGAAGGGAGCGAAGCCCAGGCCGAGCAGCATGAGGAACATCATCCCGGGGCGAGGGCCGTGCGGACGAAGAAAGGCGGGCGCTGAAGTCGCTCCACGCAACTTGAGAATGAGGTGGGCAAATCCATAGGCGACGAGTGCGGTCAAATACCGCATGAAAGCCGCGTGGACCGGAGTGAGGCTCTCCAGTGCGATTTTTCCCATCGTGGGATTCGCGGACCAGATGACATTGCAGAGAATGAGCCCCCAGAAGAGTCGCGGGGACAGTGGGCGCTGCGCAAGCACCTGGATCGCGACGGGAGCTTGCGGGACCCCGCTCAATCTTCCAACTCCCCGATGTCGTCATCGGGCTGAGGGGCAAGGTACTTCTGGTACTCTTCAGTGAACGAAATCGGTGTGGTCCCGGGACCTGACTTGATGCGGTCGACATACAGAATTCCCGCCAGGTGATCAAGCTCATGCTGAAACACGGTGGCGAGAAAATTCTCGGCAACCAGGGACTTTGGCTTGCCGTTGATGTCCAGATAATCGACCTGAATTTTTTTCGGGCGATACACGAGGCCACGCAGTTCAGGAACGGAAAGGCAGCCTTCCCAAAAACCCTGCTCAGTGGGATCAAGCACCGTGATCTTCGGATTGATGAAAACAGAGAGCGGCTGGCCTTCATCATCGCCGGAATCGGGATAACGTTCGTTGTCCTCTTCATATCCAATGATCGCGAGCTGAATGGATTCATGGATCTGAGGAGCCGCAAGGCCTATGCCGCCCGCATCCTCCATCGTTTCGATCATGTCCTGGATCAGCCTCTTGATCTCCGGAGACTTGATCTCCTGAAAGGTCAGATCACGAGCCACTTGTCTCAGAACCGGGTGCCCCATGCGGGCGATCTTTCGAATTGCCATATTTCAGGAGCTTATCACATCCGCAAGCAATGTGATGGCAATGTGATACACTCAGGGTCATGCAGACTCGCACGATTTATATCTTCCGTCATGGACAGACGGACTGGAACGCCGAAGGGCGCATTCAGGGACATATCGACATCCCCTTGAATGACCTGGGAAGAAGTCAGGCCAGGCGCCTGATCCCGGCACTCAGAAAACTCGGCGTGCAGGCCTTCCTGAGCTCCGACCTCAGCCGTGCCTCCGAGACCGCTGAGATCATTTCGATTGAACTGGGGTTGCCCTCGGTCAGCCTTGACCCTCGACTCCGGGAGATTCACCTCGGAAAGATTCAGGGCCTCAATCGGTTGGAAATTGAAAAACTCCTCGGTCCCGAGTTTTCATCCCGGCTCCGCTCGGCACCGCTTGCAGATACGGATGTTGAACTGCTGGGCTCGGAGAGTGGCCAGGAAGTGAATGAACGAGCCCTTCAGGCACTGCTGCAGTTTGCCCGTGAAACTTCATTTGAACGAATCGGGGTGGCGACCCACGGAGGAGTGATCCGTCGACTGATTCAGTTCGCAGTTCAGAATCAGCACTACCCTGCGCCGATCCCGAACGGGATCGTCTACCCTCTCGTTCTGGACCTGGTGTCTTGCAAACTTCACTATGAAGGACTGACCCGGCTCAGCCTCTGATTCATTACGAGGCACTCGGAGGACTGAAAGCTCTTACAAAGTCTTCAGCGCCTGATCCGTCGCTTCGAAGAAGCGGGTGATCTCGGAACTCAGATTGTAGAAATGAGGCGAAACGCGAATGCCGCAGTTCGGTCTCCAGTCCACCACGACTCCGTCCTGGTTGATCCTTGCGGCAACTTCTTTGGAATGCATGAACTGCAGGCAGACCATGCCGCTCCTCTGCGCAGCATCACGAGGAGTACGAACTTCGAAACCGCGGTCATCCGCCTGCTGAATGATTTCGCGCGTGAGCTTCTCGGAATGTTCTCGAACCTGCTTCATCCCCACCTTGAGAACGGCATTGATGCCTTCGCGAGCCGCATAGAGCGCTGGAATACTGGGAGTGCCGGCCAGAAATCGGCTGATGCCTTCAGCCGGTTTGAATTCAGTCGTCGCTTCGTACTTGAAAGGATCCGTGATGCCGAACCAGCCCGCAAGTTTCGGAGTGAGTTTGCTGATGAGGTCAGGTCGGACGTAGAGAAAACCCGCACCCGGGCCTCCACAGAGCCACTTATGGCTTCCGCCCACGTAGAAATCGATATTCATTTCAGTCAGGTTCATGGGCACGACACCGACGGATTGATAACCATCACCCAGCACGTAAGCGCCCATTTTGTGCGCAGCTTCGGTCACAGCTTTGAGGTCCTGCACGGCTCCTGAGCGAAAGTAGACATGACTGGTGGGAACGATCAGAGTTCGGTCGTCAATCGCGGCGATGAGCTTTTCGGTAGGCACCGTGATTCCACCGTCTTCCGATTTCACCAGGACGATCTCCGCTCCCTGAGAACGCAGGCCCTGCCAGAAGGGATAACTCGTCAAAAACTCAAGATCCGTCATCACGACGCGGTTGCGCTTGCCTGAATAGTCAAAACAGCTGGCGACTGCAGCCATGCCGCGAGTCACATTTTCCATCGGAACGATCGCCTCGCCCGGAGCTCCGATCACTTTGCCGATCTGTCGAGCGAAGTCCGGAATGGAATCCGACCAAGGCTTGCCCCAGACTCCCACTCCCAGCGTTGCCCAGAGCTGATAATACTCCTGCAGGGCTTCAGAGGTTTTCACAGGTACAGCGCCCAGCGAATGGCTGGCCAGGTAAGTCATTTGGCTCAGGACAGGAAACTGGCTTCTGATTTCGGCGTTCATGGCAGGTCATCTCGCTTGGTTAAATTCGGTTTTGCCCCATTCAGGTCCAGTGTCACCCCAACTTTCAGGGCATTTTCTCAAGATATGTTCTCACATCCCAGAGGTGTGGAAAGCACTTCTTGGAAGTCGTCGAGCGCAAATACTCTGCACCGCTTGAGCCACCGGTTCCCCGTTTGAAACCGATCACTCTTTCGACGACCCGCACATGATGCTCGCGCCACAGGGACAGGTACTCGTCCAGATCCACGAGAGACTCACTCAGCAGATAGAGCGGCAGGTGGTCTTTTGGGCTCTGGTAGATCGGCTTGATGCCCAGAATGATCGCCTCGCGGTTTTCATCCGTGTCTTCCGTGGGAATGTCGAACCCGAGATTTTTGAGAAGCTTGAAATAACCGGTCCTGAGGTCAGGACCCTGCAGGCGCGCATTGAGCTGCGCGATGATCTCAGGTCGATTGACGAAGTGTTTGAGGTAAGTCGGGTCCTTGAGTCCAGCCACGAATTCAATCTCACGAAATTGCAGCGACTGAAAGCCACTGGCCGGGTTCAGGTGCTCGCGAAACTCCAGAAACTCAATCGGAGTCATGGTCTCCAGAATGTGAATCTGAGGGACCATGAGCTTCATGATCTCGACCGCGCGCTTCACGAAGTGATGGGCCCGGAGAACTTCAGACTGCTGCATATAGGAGATTGCGAACTCCAGTTCATGAAGGACCAGTTTGAACCAGAGTTCATAGGCCTGATGGATGATGATGAAGAGCATCTCGTCATGATGGACCGGACTTGACTGCTGGACCTGGAGCTGCAGGAGATCGGGGACTTTCAGGTAGTCATTGTAAGTGAGATCCGTCTTTCCGTAGATGTTGGGGATCGCCGTGGATGAACCCTGATAATTCGGGTTCATGGGACATCCTGGCGGGGGCACTTCGTTTGACATGGTTTCCCTGACTTTGAGTGACGCTCAGGTCACTTCTTGATGGTGGAAAAGATCTCCGCCAGCTTCTCGCTCGACGAAGCTTCGATCTCTTTATGGAGGGATCTGCCGTGGGCGTCAATGGTGACCACCACAGGAAATTTTTCGACTCGGAGCTGCCAGATCGCTTCGGGACTTCCGAACTGCTCGAGTCCGTAGACGGTTTCGACTTCCTTGATCGCTTCGGCCAGCACCTGAGCAGCGCCACCGACTGCATGAAGGTAGACGCAACCGAACTTTGCACAAGCCAGACGGGTCTTCTCGCCCATTCCGCCTTTGCCGATGACGGCTCTCAGTCCGTACTTCTCGATGATGCCGGCCTGGTAAGGTTCCTCACGGATGGAAGTGGTCGGGCCTGCCGCGGTGACGACCCACTTGCCTTCCTGTTTCACGACGACTGGGCCGCAGTGGTAGATGATCCCGTCCTTGAGACTCACGGGGGGCTCGTTGCCATCGTGGATCCACTTGTGAACCGCATCACGACCAGTGAAAACGACGCCGGTAATCTCAACCATGTCTCCGGTCTTCAGGGCTCGGATCTTGTCTTCAGTAAAAGGGGCCTGGAGTTGAATCATTTTCATATCCTTCAGTAGAGCCATTTCTGGATCGTGCCGTCAGCCGAGATCTCGGCCCCCTGGCGGCGGTAGGCCCAGCACATATAAGAGATGCTGACGAAAAATGAAGCAGGAAGGCGGTTGAGAGCATTCACTTTCGTTCCCATCAGAGTCGTCTTGCCTCCAAAGCCCATCGGACCGATGCCCAGTTCGTTGGCGGCGTCCGTACACTCTTTTTCGAGCTTCGCGAGTTCCGGATTGGGATTGGTGTCATTCATCTTGCGAAGAAGCTGCTCTTTGGAACTCAGGTAGCCCGTGGCCCGGTCGCCTCCGATGGTCACCCCGAGAACTCCAGGTCCACAGCCCTTGCCTTGCGCCTGTTGAACTGCATCCAGGATGCACTTCTTCACTCCGGAAATATCGCGCCCCGCTCCAATGCGTGTGTCTGGCAAGCTGTATTGAGCGCCGACATTTTCACAGCCACCACCTTTGAGCATCAGGCGGATGTCAAAATGAGATTTCTTCCAGGGCTCGAGGTGCAGAGTGGGAGACCCTGGCCCCACGTTCGTGCCGTTGTTCTTTCCCGTGAGACTGTCCACGCTGTTCTGGCGCAGGTACCCTTTCTTCGTCGCTTCAGCAACTGCCTGACGCGCAGTCTCCGATATCACCTCTGCATCCAGATGGGAGGGGTAATGAATGTAGAACAGAATGCTGCCGGTGTCCTGGCAGAGGGGTTGGCTTTTGACTTTTGCCAGTCCGATGTTCTGGGTAATGATCCCCATGGCGTAGGCGCCGCGTGAATCCTTTTCTTCAGTCTTCTTTCCCGCTTCGATGCAGTCGATGACATCCTGAGGAAGTTCAGTGGAGGTCTTGCGGATGACTTCGATGAAAGTCTCATAAAGCTTGCTGGAGCTCACACCTGAAGAGGCCGCAACTGCCTGGACATCGGGAACATCGGGAGTTGAATTCATAGTGAGTAGACTCTAGCGTTACGATCTGAAGGGCGCAAGCCTTGCTAACGCTAGCCGAACGAGGGATACCCGCAAAGGATGCGGCACACCTGCTGCAACTCACTCCATAGGAGACCAAAATGGCCGACTATCATACACCTCATCAGGCACCTCCGCAGTACATCGATCACGAAACCATCATCCTCAATTCAAAAGGCGTCTGGTTGACGAACGGCGAAGAAATCACGCATCTCGAGACATGCAAAGCCTTCGCGAAACACCTGGGACGCGATACCGAAGGATACTTCATTCAGATCGGGAATAATCACAAACGAATTGAAGTGGAAGATACTCCCTTCTTCGTCACGCGAATCAAATCGACTTCGGATGCGGTCACCCTGGTTCTCAACGATGAGTCCACGGAACAGCTCAATCCTCAATCCTTGAGTTACAGTCCCAGCCGCCTGAGCTGCACCGTCAAGAAGCTGGCTCCAGGGGGTCCGTTTGAGGCAAGGTTTCTACCCCAGGCCTACTTTGACCTCCTCAAGGATCTGGAGCAGGAGGGCGAGGATTACTTCGTCCAGATCGGATCAAGCAGGATCAAACTTGGGTAAAAAATTCCCAGTCTCAGAGGGCAGGGAGTAAATCGTCATGGATTAGGCCGGGTTTTATTGAGATCCTTGATGACGCCATGGCGAACATCATTGATACCGACTTCATCGCGATCAGCCAAGCTGTCTTTGACAAGATTCAGGGAGCGCTCGACTTTGATGTTTACATCAAACGCGCCGCTGATGCCTACACTCGCCTCTTTACCAAAGGCGATACCCCTGATCCTGAAATCCTGCAGCGCTATAAATCCACCAAAGGGGTTGAATTTCTCTACGTCAGGAAAGAGGACTACAGGGAGTATCTCCTTCTGGTTGAAACGCTGGCGAACAGAATCTTCGGCACTCGCGATCCCAACGACAAGATCCCGGTTGATGAGATGCTTGATGTTCTCAAGGAAACTGCCAATCTAGCAGTCTTTGAAATCATCGAGCGCACCGAAGTCGATCAGAAATCACTCCATCACGCCACGCAGACCATCGCAGGTTGCCTGAACATTCTCGCCAAGGATCCGAAGTCCTTCGCCAAGATCTTTCGCATCATGGGGACTCGTCCTTACGCCATGAGACATGCGCTGACGACTTCGATCTTTTCACTCATCCTCGGCAAGATCGAGCAGATGGAGAGCAACCGAAATCTCCTGATCCTCGGACTGGGTTCTCTCTTTCACGACATCGGCATGTCGATGATCCCGTTTGACGTCGAAAGCAAGTACGAGAGTCTCACGCCTGACGAGTGGAAGACGGTGAAAGAGCACACTCACCTCGGCAAACGCATGCTGGAGAACGTCAAAGGCGTTCCCACCGAAGTTCGCCTGATCATCATGCAGCACCACGAACAGCCCAATGGCTCAGGCTATCCCAACGGCCTCCGTGGCCCCCAGATCTACTACCCGGCCAAGATCGTGGCCATTGCGGACGTTTTCTCGGCCCTCACCTGTCAGCGTCCTTTTCGCAAAGAGCCCTTCTCTCCCGCCAAGGCTCTCGAGCTCATGCGCGAGGATACCGGAAAGTTTGATCATGTACTGCTGGACGGTTTCTCGAAGATGTTCACCAAAACCGAATAGCCAATTCACTTGTGGAGTTTCATGAAGAAGGATGATTTTAAGATCATGAAATTCGCTCATCTTCGTTCGTCGTTCAGTACCTTGACTCTTCTCAAGGGAGTTCTGCTCCTCGCAGCACTTTCAGGAGTGTCGGCCTGCAAGTTGAACAAGCCCAATCGTGGATCTGACGGAAAGTCGTCAGCCCGATACGGACTCATCCCCGGCTCAAGAGGGGAACAATTCGTCGTTGGAGCTTCCTATCAATGGAGGTCCACCCTCACCCACTTGAACACACAGTCAATCTCCTACCAGAAGATGACCGTATTGAAAGTCACCCAGGAAGAAATCACACTCACGACTTTCAACGCTCCCACTCCGGTGTTTCTGCCCGGCATGCCGGGTGAAACCAAAGCCTACAGACTCTCGGATGGATCTTGCGTCAATACGGGCGGCATGAACCCAAAAACCTGCGCACTCTCGAATTTCATCTTCACGAAAACCAGTGGAATGGTCATCCGTGACCTGAAGACCGTGCTTGCAGGAGCCTTTCAGGTTTTTGAAGTGGCTTCACCCCTCCATATCACTCACGTCTGCTGGGGCGACGAAACATCAGGACCGCTTCGCGGCACATTGATTTACGCGACCTTCCCGACAGTCACCTACTCACCCAGTCCAGGTCCGCGCCCAACACCTCCACCCAGTGCAACCGTCGATGGAACCGTGATCGAACTGATGAGTTATCAGGCTCCTTGACCGCATTGGACTGACGGTCGTCAGGCATCTCGCTCAGCCGTGTCCACCCATGAGAAACGGCTCCGACATATACTTGAAATCGCGCTGCCGGGTGCCTGCCTCAAAGAATGAGAAAGCTTCACGCCAGAGTTCTGCGCCGTCCGCGATGACGAAGACCTTCTTGCGAAACTCGCTTGAACCCGGAAATCCCGCCGAATACCAGGCCAGAAATTTTCGAGCATGAATCATGGCACCCTTGGGATCAAAGGTTTCATTGAGCAGCACGCGCTGATCGTCCAGAAGCTGCAGGTATCTTTCGGCAGTGAGAACTGGAAAGGTTTCGCCGCGCAGGAGAGCCATGCTCTGCTCAAAGATGAATGGATTTCGAAGAGCGCCTCGCCCGACCATCACTCCGTCGACGCCGTAAGTCTTGTAGCGTTCGACCGCGACTTCGGGAGTGTTGACGTCGCCGTTACCGATGATGGGGAGCGGGCTTTTGGCTTTCACGTTCCCGATGAATTCCCAGTCGGCGAGGCCTGAGTAACCCTGCGCGCGCGTGCGGCCATGGATCGCAACCCACTTCACTCCTGCATCGGCCGCCACACGCACCACTTCGAGCGCGTTTCTGCTGGTTTCATCCCAACCCGTCCTGATCTTGATCGTGACAGGAATTTTCACCCCTTCGACCATCGCCTTGAGAGTCTTTGCCAGTGCAGGGATGTCCTTGCACATTGCGGAGCCTCCGCCGTTCTTCACGACTTTGGGGACCGGACATCCCATGTTGAGGTCGACGAAATCAGCACCCAGACGTTCCACATGCTGACATGCACGAACGAGCCGATCCGTGTCTTCGCCAAAGATCTGAAGACCGACCGTCCGCTCTTCTTCGTGAAATTTGAGAAGGTCGAAGGATTTCTGCCCGCCATATTCGAGCCCGTTGGCCGAAACGAGTTCCGAAATCACCACTGCGCTCTTCATCCGACGCATGAGCCTGCGAAACGGAGAATTGGTGATCCCGGCCATCGGCGCCAGAACGAACGGATGCTCCACATCAAAAGGCCCCAATTTGAATTTTTTTTCGGTACAGCTCATTTTTTTTCTGCTCTTTACTGCTAATTGAGGTTGAACTTCCAGCTGTCAGTGGGCTCTGAGATTTTCGATATCATCGCGAGTCTTGACCACATCGCGGGTCAGGATATCGTGGCCGTTTGCCGTGATGAGAATATCGTCCTCAATCCGAATGCCGATGTTCCTGAATTCGGCCGCGACTTCCCGGTCTCCCGGTTGAACGTAGAAGCCGGGCTCAATCGTGAAACACATTCCGGCTTCAAGGGTGCGGGGCTCGCCGTTCTTCATGTAGAGGCCGACATCATGCACATCCATGCCGAGCCAATGACCGGTGCCGTGGGGGTAAAACCTCTTGTACTCGAGAGTCTTGAAGACTGCCGAAGCTTTGCCCTTCAGGAGCCCGAGCGAAAGCATACCGTCAATCAGAACTTCAGTCGCTTTCTGGTGGATGGCGGGCATCGTTGCCCCGGGTTTGGCGAGAGCGATCGCTTCCAGCTGAGATTTGAGAACCAGGTCGTAAGCCTTGGCCTGACCGGCGGTGAACTTGCGTCCGACCGGGAAAGTACGGGTGATGTCGGAAGTGTAGTAGTTGTGTTCGCCACCGGCGTCCACGAGGAGCAGATCGCCGTCCCGCAAAACTTCATTGTTGTGACGGTAGTGCAGGCAGGCTGCATTCTTTCCACCGGCAACGATGCTGCCGTAACCGACACGCTGACAACCGCCGCGTCGAAGCTCATAGTCAATCAAAGCTTCGATTTCAGACTCGTTCATGCCTGGACGAACTTCCTTCATCGCGATCGTGTGAGCACGCGCGGTGATCTGACAGGCCTTGCGAAGAGTCTCCGCTTCTTCCGGAGATTTGAAGAGGCGCATCTCGCCGATGACTTCATTGGGATCCAGAATGGGGGACAACGCCTTGCCACTTCGGCCCATGCTGCGGCGATGAGTTTCGAGGGCTGCAAGGACTCGGCGGTCGGTCGACTCATCCATTCCGACCCGGTAGTAGATTTTTTCAGACGCCCTGATGAGCTCGGGAAGCTTTCGGTCAAACTCTTCATGGAGATAAGCTTCATCCGCGCCGAAGATCTTCATCGCGCCTTCTGTGCCATACCGCTCGCCTTCCCACATTTCCTTTTCGGGATCTCGTTTGCGAACGAACATGACGGTCTTGTAGGATCCGCGCCCCTGGCTGCCAGTCGGCACCATCACGACAAACGCCTCAGGCTCTTCAAAGCCCGTCAGGTAGTAAAAATTGCTCTCCTGCCGAAACGGGAAATGAACATCCGGATTGCGAAGGTATTCCGGGCTTGCGGCAAAAATGAAAGCGGCTCCGGGCTGGGCCTTCATGAGAGAATCGCGTCGGGACTTGAAATAGCCGGGTACGTTTGAGAGAAGCATACCTGGCACCATAACCGAGGAGATAGGACATGCTCAAGGGAATCGTTTTCGACCTGGACGGGACGCTCGCTGACTCCCTTTCCGTCACGTTTGACGGCTTTAACCACGTTTTTATGGCATATGGCGCCCCCGAGCTCACGCCCCATCAGATCATGGCTTATTTCGGGACAGGCGAACGCGAGATCATCGCTCAGGTGATCGGCGAAGAAGTGGACGCTGAAGTGGCCCATGAAGCCTACGTCAAGTTCTGCAAATTCACGGACGACAGTCTGGAGAAGATCCCCTTTCACAAAGGTGCGGAAGAACTGCTGGAGCTTCTGAAATCCAATGGGGTCCCAGTCGCGATCGTGACGGGTCGCAGTTGGGCAACCACGCAGGCAATTCTCAACCACCACCGGGTCATGGACCGCTTTGTCAAAGTGATCGCACACGACCATGTCACGAAACCCAAACCTGCTCCCGATGGGATCCTCCTCGCGCTGGACGCCATGAAACTTCGCGGCGAAGAAATCATGTATGTCGGCGACTCGCACATGGATATCCTGGCTGCAAAAGCGGCGGGAGCACAGAGTGTTGCCGCTTTATGGGATTTCATGGCGAATCGCGAAGAACTGGAAAAATACGGTCCCCACCACTACGCGAAAACGCCCCATCAGGTCTGGGAAGCCTATCTGAAACAGCAGAAACAGCCCTGACTCGCTCATAATAAATACTGATAGTTAAAACTTAAAATGAATCATTATCTATAATACTTAGATCGACGTACATCTCCGCTCGTCCGAAGCAAAACGCTTCTGACGAACCTGAAACTGAACTGTTTCAACAAGGAGTATGTATGAAAACCCTGATGACCGCCGGACTGCTATTGCTGGGTGCTTCTTCCGCCCACGCCGATGTTTTGAATTATGATTTCTGTGGCCACCTCAACCGCAGCACCCAGATCTGCCTGGCCAGTGCCGGCAAGACCTCCACCTCCGGACGTTCCTACTTCATCGTCCGCCAGGATTTCACCAAAGACCCCGTCTTCATGTCGGCCTCGGTGAAGTACCTGAATCCAGGAGTCGCCGGCGTCGGTGCCGCTCAGTACACCGGAACTTTCGTCGGTGAAAACGACGGCCAGCCTTCCGGCCCCGCCACCCCCCATCAGTACGTGCTCATCATTCGTCAGATCATTGCACCGAATGCACCGATCACGGGCGGACTCTCCATCGACGGTTCACGCGCTCAGCATTTTGAAATGCAGAGAATGATGAACGTCGACTGAACCGAACCGAAAAATTTTACGAAACCGAACTCATACACTTCAAAATAAAAGGAAAATCACATGAAAACCTTCAAGATCGTATCTCTGGTCCTTACCGCACTCGCCATCGCATCCACCTCACTTGCTGATCCCGCTCCGCAGGGCGCCATGCAGCTTCTCGCCCGCAAGCAGATGGGCAGCTTCTTTCCAAGCCCGGTCGCGAACTTTCAGCTCACCGTGTTCACGGATGGCACCGCCAAGCTGCTCTTCACCCGCCAGAGCGGTTCTCTTCCCGTAGTCGGAAAAGTGAGCGAAAAGGAGCTGCAGCTGATGAAGACCGAAATCGCTGAACTGAACGCCGCTGAACTTGTGGATCCAGATCCAAACGCACCGATCTGCATGGACGCCAATACCGTCGCTTACACCGCTTTCCGTCGCAGCGAATTCGTCCGCGAATTGCCCCTCCGCCTGTTCTCCGGCTGCCACACCTCAAATCGCAAGGACCACAAAGGGGCCCAGACGATCTCCATTCTCGACGAGACCGCTCTTCGCCTGTTCAACGCCAACTACTGATCGGCTCCAAGGCTTTACCCGGCACCTTTCCAGGTCAACTTCAGGCTCAGCATCACGAGAAAAAGGATACCCTTCCACATTCTGGGAGCGCGCTCTTGATTTTTTGAAAAAAAAATAGTTGGCCTCACGGAG
>JACMNQ010000031.1 GCA_014378465.1 Oligoflexia bacterium
CGCAGTTTTTCTACTCCGAGTGCTGAAAAACTACCTCCCGGCTCGTGAGTTGCTGAAGTGTTTTTCCGGCCATCTCACTGTGGCCCTGGTCATGGGGCTCCTCTGCTTTTTCTCAGCGCAGGGTTTCGAGAGAATCCTTCCGGATTCGGGCGTCGTGGGGGTTCGCCTTTTGCGCATGGGACTGTTGGTGGGCGAGGGTATCGGGGTTGTTTTTGTCCTCAGCCGTGTTCTTGGCCTGCCCGAAACCACCGAGGTCCTCGATTTTTTTACGAAAAAATTGAAAAAGAAGCTGAGTCGTTAAAAAAACTAAGATAAGGTAAAAGAAAGATCACTGTTCGCGGGAGGCGGATTAACGATGGCTACACAAAGAGAAACCGTACGGTTGTTGTGCAAAAGCATTATCACTCGACTGGAAAATCATAAGGCCATCTCCTTTCCTCCAAGGTTAAGACAGATCGTTCAGGATGAAGTCTTTGGACTGGTGGGCCCTTACATTCTGACGGATGAAGATCTGAAAGAGCGAGCCCTCGCCAAAGTCGGCGCACGAGCTGACCTGCTTCAGGATTCCGCTTTCACTGAGAGTGATCAGTTCAAGACCGCCAAGAGCATGGTGCGCGCCACTTTCGGCGATGATGTGCTCAACGGCTTCTACTTTCAGAAAAGCCTCAAGATCGTGGCTCACACGATCGCTGAATACCTGATGCGCTCCTCCCACATCGATGATGTGTATGAGACCGATGATGATCTCGAAAAGCAGATCGTCGAAGTGGTTCAGAAGTTCAATCCCGCCGACCTGCACTGAGCTTTGCTCCGGGTGCTTCAGCTCGATCACGGAAATTGAAAAAGCGCAGCTCCTGAGAGCCGCGCTTTTTTAGTTTGGTTCACCTGGTTTGATCAGGCGGTTGATAGGCCCGATGATCCGATCGAAAACCGAATCACATTCCCACTTTTGCGAAGGCCTGCTGCACTTTGCTGCAGGATGCGGCGTCGTACATGTCCTGGCAGGCTGCAACGGTCGCGTTTTTCGCATCCACGAACCTGGCGGTTGAAGTCAGGCGCTGCGTGAGCACGTTGTAATACAGTTTTTCGGTTTTGGTTTTTCCGAGAGCCTGAAAAATGAGATAAGCCGCATAACTTGGAATCGTCGAGTTGATATGAACCCAGCAGCGATCATTGGAGCCATCACAGGTCTGACGATCGCGAAGGCGTTTGCTGTAGTTGTCCGGGTAAGGCATCTTTTTGAGATTGCCCTGGGTGTCGGGATAAGTGGCCTGGAGAAGTGAGGGATCGGAGATGAAGCGCAGGCCCTTGGAGTTTGGATCCGTGAAAAGAGCC
Source organism: Oligoflexia bacterium (assembly GCA_014378465.1). Lineage (GTDB taxonomy): Bacteria > Bdellovibrionota > UBA1018 > UBA1018 > UBA1018 > UBA1018. The sequence goes on from JACMNQ010000031.1 coordinate 1,336, forward strand.
TTTCCGATGGCCCAGTCACCCTTGTTCTCGATCATCTTTCCGAAGAAATCGGAATAGGATTCGTTGAGAGCTCCCGTTTCGCTCATGCTCACCAGATTTGCCGTCGAAGAAGTCACGGCGTGAGTGATCTCGTGTCCGGCGACATCGAGACCGAGGGTCATGTCGCGCAGCCGTTTGCCGTCACCATCGCCGTAAGCCATCACTTTGAGTTTCGGCGACCAGAAGGCGTTGCCGAAATTATGGCCCAGGTGAACAACGCTTCGGATGGTCGCGCCTCGGTTGTCGTAGCTGTTTCGGCCGTGAACCGCGCTGTAATAATTCAGAACCGTGATGGAGTTCTTGGCCGCACGATCAGCCGAAGCGTCCACTTTTCCCAAGTTCTTGTTATGATTGATCAGCATTGTGCAAAGGGAGGGATCCGTCAGCGCGGCATTTCCCTTGGCATCAAAAGTCTGGCAGTTGTCATTCGCGGCCAGCACATCGATCGGAGCGATCTCGACCACATCGGAGAGGTGAGCGATCACGGCTCCGGAGTGAGCATCGATGAGCACTTCTGAACCTTTGTTGAGGCTCGCGCCCTGCAGCTTCACGGAGTAGATGAGTTTGGCGGCATGACGACTGTAGGAAGGAAGGATTCTCAATTCCGGAGCTTCAGATACGCTCAGGTGGCTGTTGTGGCTGTCACGACTTTTGGCGATCGCGATGGCCTGCTGGGCACTGAGGGTCGGTCGAGTCTGAAGGTCAAACTCGGAAATGTAATTCGTGATCTTCTTGTTGCCGCGGCGGCTTTTGTGATGGAGCGCCATGTCGCCCATGACTTCGATCCCGTCATAGTACGACTGAAATTTCGTGGTTTCGCTGTACTCATCGCTCACCTGTTGAACCGGAGTGAAGACGACGTGTTTGCTCTTCGTGACCTGATCCAGGCCGACGTCCTTCTGAATGTCGCTGTACGCATCCATGAGGCGGGTCAGAGAAGCGGAGGTTTCCGCGCTGAAAGGCGAAAGGGCCTGGAGTGAGAAAGCCTGCTCTTGATTTTCGGCGAAGTCGGCCAGCGCCGGCTTCGATGCCAGAACCGAAGTTGCGCAGAGGGTGGAGGTGAGAGTCAGAAGGATTCGAAGGCTGGATGAACTTTTCATTTCGTACTACCCCGGATGATTCCTCGTGCCATCATAGCAGGCGAGTGGCTGCCTCTAGAGCAATGTCTGCGCCAAGCGGGCGGTAATAAATTGACGTTGAAGATCAGGGGGTTAAAAGGCGTTGAAAAAAGTACCTGCATCCGCTTCCCAAGAGATGAAATAAGTACTCGTTTTAACGCACCAGACCGTGAAAAAAAGATAAATTTGACTCGTTTAGTCAGAATTACACGAATTAATGGTTAAGGAATTTACATTGTTTAAAAGATGTTCGCCTTTTAAGTAGAGATAGCCATGGCTCATAGCTCTAAACCACTGAAATTATGAGATTATTAACTGTTAAATCGAATTAACTATCCAGGTCTCGAGCTTGCAGCTATTCTAGTTTATGATTCGGCGCATCTTTTTTATCCTTTTTCTGGCTTCAAGTCTGGGCGCGCTGTCTTGGCTCGATCACTCGTCTCAAAGGCCAGTTCTAGCCTCCGGACTCGAATCTTGGAAGGGCGGCAGGGCTGGAGCGTGGTCCGCAGGTCGAGCCCTTGTGAGTGACTCCCCAGTATCGGAGGAACTCATTCTTGAACCTATCGACCCTGAGATGGAAAATGCGAAAGCGCTCCGGGAGAAGCAAGTGTTCTTGCACCCGGGTGGCGCTGAACGCGCGGGCGTCGAGCTCATCTCCTCCTCAGATGCATCGGGAAACTAAACTTTGACAAGGTCGAAAACGGCGGAGTACAATCGCAGAGTAGCTCATGGGTGGGCTATCTATTCGTTTTAACGGGACTTTCCTAGTCGCTCATCAGAGGATTTGTTGACCGATTTTCAGGTTGATTGCCCGTTGATTCAAGGACGAACTAACAACAATCGCCTCCGCTTTTTGATTCCGGAAATGGCTCTGATCGTCACCACTTTGTGAGGACTCGGAGCAATTTGTGAATTGAAGAGGGCAGGGAGATGGTGGAGTATTCACGGATGATGACCCCTCGGCTGAACTCTCGCAGGACACTGACCCGCCACCTGGCTCCAGCTCTCGCAATGGCGGCATGGACCGCTTCATTCGCCTTCACAGGCGCTCTCACGGGTTGTGCCCACACGAAAAGTCAGTCCGATCGAATTCGCTCAGATCAGAGCTCCTCAGAAGGTTACGGCGATTCCGTCTCCTCTTCCGATACTCAGGATGGCAATTCCTCCGGCGGCTCCAGCTCGAGGTCCAAGCCCATCATCGTCACCAGCAACGGCGATCTCATCGTCCGGGGTATCAAGCTCAAGAACACCAAATTTGATTATCCGATCTCCGTGAATTCAAGAGTCGAGTATTGGGTGGATTATTTCACGGGCCGCGGTCGCAAACACTTCGTTCGTTACCTCGAACGCTCTGAACTGTTCATTCCTTATATCCGCCCCATTCTCAGAGCCAACGGGATGCCGGAAGACCTGGTCTACCTGGCCATGATCGAGAGCGGATTCAACAATCACGCTCGCTCCTCGGCCAAAGCCGTCGGGCCATGGCAGTTCATGCCCGCCACCGGGAAACGCTATGGCCTCATGGTCAACTGGTGGGTCGACGAGCGTCGTGACACCAACAAGTCCACTCTCGCGGCAGTGGGTTACCTGAAGGATCTTCACGGAATGTTCCAGTCCTGGGAGCTTGCGGCTGCCGCTTACAATGCCGGTGAAGCGAAAGTGGCTCGCGCCATCCGCCGTTTCGGAACCAAGGATTTCTGGGCCCTCTCTCGCCACAGTTTCCTTCGACCTGAAACCCGCGACTACGTGCCGAAGATCATGGCGGCAGCGATCGTCGCCAAGAATCGCACTCAATTCGGTTTTCCCGCCTCCACGATTCAGCCCGGAGTCGGCGAAGCCGTCGCGGGCGATGGTGAAGTCGTCAAAGTCGAAAGCGAAGCTGCTCAGCCCGCGCCTCTCGCTCAGAAAGAGGCCCTGGCAAGCGTCATCAAAGGGGACGATTACGAGACTCTCGAAGAGGAGTCCGAAGATCTATCACCGAATCAGCTGGTTCCTGCAACTCTTTCGTCTGGGATGAATCCACCGGATTCTCCTGTGATCCAGCCCTTGGCTCGTCCAGTTCCCACTCCACTGGTTGACCGCAAGGGTGACGCCAGCGGTGAAGAACTTTCAGAGTTTGAAGTTCGAAGCCCGGCTGATCTTCTGAAGGTAGCCCGCGCCGCCGGACTTTCCTATCACACGGTCAAAAGTCTCAATCCGGAAATCCTTCGCTGGTGCACTCCTCCAAACGTCGGCAATTACAAAATCAAACTGCCCGTTTCCGTGAAGGACAAATTTCTCTCCGTCTACAACCAGGCCGCTTTTCCGAAAAAAGTGCAGTTCATGGCTTACAAGGTCCGCAAGGGTGAAAACCTTCAGCGCATCGCTCACAATTTCGGCATCAAAGTGGATCCGATCGCGGACCTGAACGGAGTTTCTCCCAAGCTCACCTTGAGAAAAGGTGCGCTGGTGCTGCTGCCGATGCCAAACGATCGTTCCAGAACTCTGTCGTCTCTGGAAATTCGTGATCCGCCTGAAAAAGTCGGACGTCACGGTCGTCGTCATCGCCGCGGCGGTGCCCGGAGCTACAAGGTTTCCTACAAGAAACGCGAAGCGGCGCGCAGTCGCGGACGTTCCGACGAATCCTGATCGCTCCGTTCAATCGCACTTTCGGCACTTAAACATTGCACCCTGGGGCCCATGGCTTTAATACAAAGTCATGGGCCTTTTAGTGCAAAAATTCGGCGGCACATCGGTCGCCACACCTGAACGGATTCACGCCGTCGCCCAGAAGATCTCAGATGCTCAGGCAGCCGGACATTCTCTCGTAGTCGTGGTCTCCGCCATGGGCGACACGACCGATGAACTCATTGCCCTGGCTCACCAGGTTTCAAAGAATCCTCCTCATCGTGAAATGGACATGCTCCTGACCGCGGGTGAAAGAATTTCAATGGCGCTTCTCAGCATGGCGCTGGCTGAAAAGGGGATTCACGCGCGTTCCTTCACCGGTTCCCAGAGTGGGATCATCACCACTCCCAGTCACCGCAGGGCGCGAATCAAGAGAATCCTCGGCGATCGATTGCGGGCAGCCCTCGCAGAAGGCTCCGTCGTGATCGTGGCGGGCTTTCAGGGCGTGAGCGAGACCAAGGAAGTCACCACACTCGGACGCGGAGGTTCAGATACGACGGCGGTCGCTCTGGCCGCGACTCTCGGGGCTGAGTCCTGCGAGATCTACACGGACGTCGACGGAATTTATTCCGCTGATCCGCGTGTCGTTCCCGAAGCCCATTTCTGGAAGACCATTCCGTATGATCTCATGATTGAACTTGCCGTTCGCGGCGCGGGAGTGCTTCATCCTCGCAGCGTTGAATTGGCGCGTGAGCATCAGGTCAAACTCTTCGTGAAGAACAGTCTCAGCACTCAGAATCAGGAAGGAACTCAAGTGATCACTTCAACTCCACATGGCTCGGTTGCCGACGCAAGTCCGGCTGCCGGCAACAGTCTTGCGTCCTCCCAGCAGAGTCCCCCAAAGGGAATGGAAGAATTTCGCGTCGCCGGCGTCACGGCCGATGCAAGCAAGGTTCTGGTCCGCGTTCAACTCATGAGATCGACTGTGATGGGCGCAGTTTGGGGCGTAGCGGCATCCGCCCAGCTCAGTGTGGTTTCACCGCATTTTTCGCAGCACACTCTGGAGTTTTTTGCAGCTCGCGAAGCAGAAGAAGACTGGAAAAAGCATTTGAATCAGCTCATCCTCGACGGCTTTGTGAAATCATTTGAATTCGAGCAGGAATGGGTGCCCGTGTCAATCGTGGGATCGCGCTTTTCTCAAGACCCGACGGCGCTCTGCGAAATCTTCGAAACACTTGCTCAGAGCGCAATCTCGGTTACGATGGGGGCAGCTTCAGCCCTTGCCATCCATGTCGCGGTCCCGAGGAATCGGGCGGACGAGGCCGTGCAAGTCCTGCATCAAAAATTCATGGCCGAATCCGTTTAAATTAAGGAAAGTTCGCGATGGCAAAACCAGGCAAAAAATCAAAAGCGAAACAGGAAGTTCCCGCAGCACAGGTTTATCCAGACCCTTCCGTGGTCGTGATCGGGGACAGCTGGGCAGCACTTGGAGCGGTCGGATTTCTTGCCCACGCCGGAAAGCAGGTCTGCTGGGTCACGGGTACCGGTGCTCGCGCTCTGTCTCCACTTCCTTCCCTTGAGTCGGGCCCCGGTGCCTTTGCCTGGGCTCAACTGGCCGAGAGATTGAACGTCACGGCAGGCCCCCTCGTGCGCGGCTCTTTTCTTCGTGAGTTTCGGAACAAGTCTTTTCGCCAGCCCGCCTGGAACAAGTCTCCCACTCCTCAGGACCGCATCGACACTCGGGATGAAATCCTCTGGGTCCCCGAAACTCGTTTTGCCGCCGCTTTTGAATCCCGCTTTGATCTTTCGCTCGCGAATCTCGAGGAGCAGCTCCGGAAAGCCGTGATGGCTCTCCCGAACGTCGAGCGCATCGAAAATGTCCCGGTCAACGGGGTGGATCTTCACGAAGAGAACACTTCAGTGCTTCTGGGCTCCGGCCGCACCCTCAAGTGCGAACGGATCATCTATGCGGATCGCTGGTCGACACTTCCCAAAATCGAAGGCTTGCCCAAGGGCCTGCCTTTCATGAGAAATCGTCACGCGCAGGGACTTCTCCAGGCCGTCTTCAGTCATCCGACCGCCTTCGTGAGCTCGGAGATCCGTGAAGGGTTCTACGGCGCGACGAACAAGGAAGCGGGCGAAGAAATTCAGCGTTCAGTCTTCGGGTATTTTTTTGATGAAGGCCGCTCCAGCGTCTGGACGCTTTTCCTGGCCGCCGACGAAGTTGAGGACAATCACCTGATCGCGAAGAAACTTCGCCGCATGAAACAGGCTCTCGACCGCATGTTCACGGGCTCTGACTGGATCCCGGAAGGCAAAGCCGACTTCATGGCCACGGTACAGGGTGAACAGGTCCGTTTCGAAGAGTCCTTCGTCTTTGGTTCCGGCACTTCTCCTTCTGAACCCCTCCAGCTTGGAAAGTCATCGATCATCTCCTTCATGACCGATGGGTACGGACCTGCAAGTTCGTTTCAGCAAGTCGCAGTCCTGCTTGGACAGGAACTCGCGATTGAAGCCGAGACTTCCGCTGAAAAAGCTGAAGCGGAGTTTCTCAATCCCGAATCCGCAGGATCAGGAGCAACTGGCGAGTCGATTGAATCTGAATCTTCTGAAGCTCACTCCGCCAGTACCGAAACTTCCAGCG
>JACMNQ010000032.1 GCA_014378465.1 Oligoflexia bacterium
AGTTACTTCCCAACTTCAAACCGGTTCAACTCCTGCGTGCTCGAGTAACTGGCATCGGAAGTCTTCGTCACGATCTCCTTGACGAGTCCGAAAGGGATGTTCGCGGCGTAAAACTGAGTCACGACGTAGGTGGGTGGAACCGGCTTACTGACCTTGCATGCAGCGAAAATCCCCGCAGGGACGGTAACGTTTTCGATGGCTCCATTCATCTCCGCGCATGCAGAAGCCAGTTCGGTGAAATACAGTTTTTCCAATTGAAAAATGGAGTCTCTGCCGAGTGGGCGAAGGGAGCCGTCGCTCTTGATCGTGTAAAACCCAGCCATATAAATCGTGACCCCGGCCTGGCGATGATCGATGTGTTCCAGTCGCACCATCCTCTGCCCCTTGAGGTTCAGGTCAGATACTTGGATGTCGTAAACTGCGAGATCGCCCACCTTCGGGGCGAAAAGGGGAGTGTCCGCAACTGCAGTCACGGACAAGAGGGTGAGCACTGTTAAAATCGAAACGATGATTTTCGTCATGAGTAAAAGTTAACACCCTTGAAGAGAGATACCAGAAAAATTCGAGGTGACGAACCGGGGCAGATGAGCTGGTTTTTTGTTGCACCACTCCGGATCGAAAGTCATAGTGGGCGCATGAAATTTTCCAATTTGTCACTCGGGCTGACCCTTCTGGTCGCATGCGGTCTTTTCACGGCTGAAACCAGTTTCGCAGCCAAGCGAACCAAGAAGACGCCGGTCGTCCAGGCGCCCGAGCCAGTGGCGTCGCCCAGTCCTGTCCCGTCTCCAGTCATTTCAGTCATCCACTCTGAAGCCTTGCGACAGGGTTCTGAATACGTCTTTCAACCCACGTTCGGAGTGCATGCGATTCAGCCCTTCGTTCAATACACGACTGCGGCCATCAAGCTGTAGCCGCTACCGGGCCTTCCCGATGTGTTGACTTCAACCAGAGGCTGGTCCGAAGGGCTTCGCTACGATTACGGCGTGACAGAGTCACTTTCAGTGGGAGGACTCCTCTCCTATTCGAATCTGACTTTGAAATCGGACGGGGCCTTCTCGTCCAGCAGTAAAGCCAAGGGACTGGACAATATCGAACTGCGGGTCGTGGGCCTCCATCCACTTCCAAATATACCCCTGTTTTTTCGGTATGGACTTGAATCCTCACTCAGCGTCGGTCGCTCGATCACTCAAGCCAATGGCGACCGGAACAATAGATCGGGCGGCCAGACTTTCACCCCTTTCCTTGGGGCTGAATTGGCAAAGGATCAATGGATCGGCGGAGTCCGGTTGGCTTATGATGTGATCAAGTCCAATACGAAGCTGGAGCAGAAACTTCCGGGCGGCATTTCAACGAAGACCGACCTTCAAGGTGGAAACACTTTCACGGGATCCGTTTACGGAGAAATGAACTCCGCACCCTGGCTCCTGGGCGCGGCGCTCCTGTTCCGGGATACTGCAGGAATGGACTTGGCTGGCGTCGACACCGAGGCTTCACCTGCGGGGAGCCAGAATCTTTTTCTGCAGCTTTATGCGCCTTACGAGCTCACGAAATCGCTGACTCTGTTGCCAGGGCTGCAGTACGGCTGGTCACCGAGCGGAACAGACGGAGGCTTCAATCTGGACACTTACCATGTCTGGCAATTTCAGTTTGGAGTGCGGGTTTCGATTTGAGCCTTTTTTCGGTCAATTCGTTTTCAGCTTCTTGATGAGCTCCTGGGCGATTTTATCCTTCGCTCCTTTTCCGCCCGAGTAGTTCATGGGCAGGAAAATCCGGTGACTGAACTTATCGACGCGAACGGCACTGAGGTCGTTTGAATCGGCTCGTTCAATGATCCAGGTGCCAGCTTGAGCCGAGTCCTTGAGTTGCTTTGCGAGGTCAGGATTGGACATGACGAGGGAGGGGAAGGAGTAGTTCATTCTTCCGGTATAAAGCGGCAGGACGTCCTCATTCTCTTCCGGAGGAAAGATGAAACTCACCCCTGGAAACTGTCGCCGAAGCAAAGCTTCATTCAGCTTTCCGTAGTTTGAGGAGTTGGCTTCGCTTCTCCATCTAGGGAGCAGGAAATCAGCGCTGTATGTCTTCTGAGGCTTTTCAGTATTGACCAGAATGGCGCCGGTCCTGCTCGTATAGGACTGCCCTTTTTCGATGAATTGCTTGATCTCGTCTTGATTGAGAGCCGCGTTGATTTTCGCGAGCGACGAGCCTGGCACAAGAATGATCTTGGAAGGTTTGGGAGAGAAGTCAGCCGCAAAGTTACGATGACTGTATGAGTTGATGGTGCCCGCGAGCACTTCAAAATTCTTTCCGATGGAGAGAATGTAGTCGTCCTGAATTTTCTGCGCCTGTTTTGCCGTGGTCTTGCCGGAAGGATCCTGAAAGGCCCATTCAATATCCATTGAATTCAGCAGAACCTTCGTACGAGTCAATCGGTCAGCGTCAGAGAGGTCCTTGTGCATGAGCGCCGCGTAAGCTTCAAGGAGTTCCTGATCTTTGATTTCCACCGCACTGAAGGTCCTTGAAGTACTGTAGGTGGGCGGCATTTTGTGAGTCTTCGCAATCTGATGGGCCAACGATCGTTCCATACCACCGGTAAAATTCGAGGTAGCGGTGAGATCCGCAAACTCGTAGTCACTGAGGTGCATCATTCCATCAAAGGTGAAGTCCTTGCCCGTCTTCTTGATTGCGACCTTGTGATCGTTCTGACGATCCGATGCCAGGATGTCGAAAATGTGATTGGCATTCAGGATGCGGTTCATGAACTCCAGTCGGTCCGCGCTTGAAAGAGAACCGAGGTCGATTGGACAGTAGAAGTCTGCGAAAAGCGCTTTGAACTTCTTTTCTGCTTCCTGGGTCTTCTTTTGTTCGAGCAGTGCCAGGATCGAGCCTTTTTGTTCGGCCACGATCTGCGGCAGATCCGATTCAAACTGGATTTCGTGATCCCCTTTCAGGCGATACCGATAACCGCTTGGCATCTGAAGAAACTCGGAGAGTTGTCCTGGCTCACGCTTGACGGGGTTCTTCATCTCTTCCTGGGCTTGGTCCTGTTCCTTGAGGTCTTCTGCGCCAATCACTTTCACGACGTACGCTTCTTCGCTCGGCCGACCTCCCTTCGTTTTGCTTGGGTCAAGTGTCGGCTGGATAACTGGCCCGTCTCCTCGCGGAGTGCTACCGTCTTTTGCACCTTTGCCGTCCTTGTCGACGAACTGGCGCTTCTGGTCGCCCTTTTCGGATTGGCCCTGGCCGTCCTTGCTGCCACCAAAACCGAGTTTGGTTTTATTCAGTTCGCGACTCTTTTTGCCTCCGAACGTGACTGAACCCGCTGACGCGTCGGCTGCAATCAGAGCCTCATTTTCATAAAAGTGCTTCGTTTTGAGCCGTACCGCAGTCTTTTTCAGGAGACAATCAAAGGTAAAGGATTCATAGCCTTCGAACATGGCGGACTTCACCGCTTCAGTCCTGAGAAAGTCTTCAGCATCCAGTACGCGGATCTTGCCCTTAAGTTCTTCGACATTGCCGTGATTGATGAGGGAAGCGCCGGATCCGGTCTGCTCGACTCCCAGGAGCTCGTTGACTCCCTGCTCATTCTTTTTGATGTAGCCAGACAGAATGTGGTTTTCCTTGAAGATCACTAAAGGTCGGTTGGCGTTGTACTCGGACTCAGTCAGATAGAGTCGAAGTAGAAGCTGTTGAAGTACGGTACCGCCGTAACACTGCATCTTACCGTCGCAGGCGAGATCGAACGGATTCTCGAAATCGACATTGTAGGCAATTTCTTTTTTTGGGTCCTTGTCCCGAGCGCGAATGCGCTGCTGAATCACATTCTCATAAGCCTCCTTGAATTTTTCAGGGGAGAGGCCTTTCGGAATTCCTGCTATCAGGGACGTCAGATCATTCTTGGTTTTTTCATGAAGAAAAACTTCTTTGCCGTCGTCCCAGGCATTCTTCTGTCCGGGCACCACGCAGATGGGGGAGCCCGGGGGGCCGACTCGCAGGAGCTTTCGGCGTTCGAGGTAGTCCGTGGCATACTCATCGAGCAGAATCTGAGTGAGATCTTTGTAGGAGGTGCGCTCGATCGGTAGCTGCGAGCGCTCGATCGGGAGATCCCTCAGGAGCTGGCCATTCAGGTAGAAGGGGCAGGCGGGTTCATCCGAATGGTGGGCCACCATTTTTGGGGCTGCTTGAGCCAAGGTGGTGGAGGTCAATCCCAGGAGCAGCAGAAGCGAGATTCGAAGGAAGATCATCCCTCAATTGTGAATCCAGGAGGAATACTTTGAAACCGGCAAGATTTTCCGGTTTGGGGCGTTGAAATCAGTCCCCAGCCCCTTCATGCCTCAGTCCGAACACCACCGAAAACTCTTCGCAGTGAAGTGACTCGACGTGCACATGCAGAACGTAATCTGTGTGAAGCGTGACCGGAACTTCAGTCCGAGCCTGGACCGTGCGGTCCCCTTGAAGGTTCTGCAGGCTCCAGGTCACGAAGGGTTGAGTACCCTGGCAATTTCTGAGGCCGAGATCCGGATCGATGAAGAAGGCGGAGTGCGAGCCTGAGTTGAAGCGGAAGTCCGCTTTCACGGTGTGCACGTTCTGAAGATGACTCGAGTGCACGAAATTGTTTCGACTCTCGTTGAGGATGTCCGTCACCAGGGCATCGGCCGCTCCGAGATCCATCACGCCATCGACGATGCGCGGTTGCTGGCGCTGAGGGGGAGTGGTCTTCAGGAGGTCACTGTTGGGTTCACCTGAGCCACAGCCCTGGAGTGCAAAGAGTGCAATCGAACCCAAAATGGTAAGTGAAGCGAAAGTCAGTGAAAAGGATTTCATGGTTTCGATTTCTAGCACAATTCTGGACCTCGTCCGTAAAATTGCTTCGGAGGGTAGGCCGTCCATCGATTTCATTGTACGATCGGGTCATGACCGCTCTTCGCCTGAATTTATTGTCTTCGGTTTATGCCATCTGTCGCCTCGAACCCCAGGCTCGCATTCCTGACTGGGTGGATTTTAACGGAAGTGTGAGCGGCAGAGCCGGCGGCATTGTTTCAATTTCACGAACCCCTGATGAGCTTTCGGTCCTGTGTGAGCAATCTCTCATTCCCGATGGCATTCAGAGCGAGAAAGACTGGCGCTGTTTCAAAGTCGAAGGCCCCCTGAGCTTTCAGCTCACCGGAATTCTCTCTTCGATTCTCGGCCCCCTGGCGAAGGCTGAGATCAGTATCCTGGCGTTTTCGACTTTTGATACGGACTACGTGTTCGTCAAAGAAGAGAATCTGACCCGGACCCTGAGAATTTTCCAGGAATGCGGGTTCGCGGTGGCGAACTAGCTGGACTCGATAGTGCCATATATGGCACGACTGGATATGGCCAAAGTCAAGACATCGAAAAGGATCGGAAAATCCTCAAAAAAATCTCTGAGTAAGAATTTTGATCTGGATGATTTCAAAGGGGTTCGTCTAAAAAAGGATTTAAGGCTGCAGGAGCATGACCCTTCTACGGCACTTCTGGAAAAGGAAATCGTTCTCAAAGCAATCTTTGAAGCTCTCGAAGAGGGTGACGACCAGGCCTTCAAGGAAATCCTAAGGGGACATTTCGAAGCGGTCAGCAAAACTGAACTCGCAGAGAAATCTGGAATTTCAAGGCGGACCCTTTTCAGGATGTTGAGTGCTGACTCGAATCCGACTCTGAACAACATTGCAAAAGTGATTAAAATTTTGAAATCGTCGTGAGTAGAACTGAGTTTGAGCTAAAGTCTCCGTTGCAGAGTGGGTTGGGAAATGGGTGGGCAAAACCTGCAGGGGAGTCAGTTCAATAGAGTACTGCAGGCGCCTTGAGATGAGAACTTTCCGCAGCTTCAAGCATTGGACGGGACATATGATCGGTTTCCAGTTTATCATGAAATCATGTTGATCCGCCTCAAGCATTGTAGATTACTTCTGCCATCAATCGTAATTATGGCATTTACGATTTCAAACGTTTGCGTTGCAGCGCAGAGCGAGACGCAGACAGAGTGCGTGCGGCTTGTTTCTCCGGAGTACCCAAAGGGCTTCACTGGACGAAGCGGAACTCTCTACAGTGAAGAAGAGGTCATTAAAACTCTTTATTATGGAAGGCCCGAACAGCCAGTCTATAAGATCCACTATGTTTCGAAGGAACAAAGTTTTTGGTTGGTGACACACGAAGATGAAACCACACGTGATATTTACGAACTTCAAGAATTGACTGAACCTAAAATGGCTTATCAGCCGGGTCCGATCAATGAATTCTCCCAAGGCTTCAAGTGGAACTCCCATTTGGACAAAGAGGGTTACATGCATGTGAGTGTTCAAACAGGAAATTTCAAAGGCGAGCGGAGTGAATATCTCAACGCCGCGAACGAATATGACAAAACGCTTGAATACTTTAACTCCAGCACGGTGAAAGGGATCAGCGCTGTGTGGCCTAGCGACTGGGCACTCTCAGATAACCTTTCCGTTTTCAACGAGTGCACTGCTCCTCCAAAATCTCTGTCTCCGCAAGAAGCAGTATGGCACACGCATGAGGGCACTCAGGCGAAGAGATTAGGATTTACAAAAATCACTTTTTCGGACGAAACATTACTTCAGTTGAGTACAAAAAAACCCGGTGAATATAGAGATGTCAGGGTTGTTTTCTCAAAACCCTGATATCTTTGAAGCCGATCAGGACCTTCGCCCTGCAATCGCGACTCTTCCAGGAGTGCGGCTTCGCGGTTGGGAACTAGAGTCCCAAACGACTTCGATGGGCTTCAAGTTTTTTGAACTGCTCAGCATTCAACATGGCTTTCAACTCAGTCTCGTTGATTCGATCGTTCTTTCCGTGGCAGAACTGGACGGCATCCCGAATGTCTTCGAGGTCGATTTCAGTCCCGCGTTTCAGTTTCAGCGCCACGAAGAGGGTGAGGTCTGGCCGAAAGACTCGGCCGACCGGGCCCGATTTGATTTCAATCAGGTGATTTTCCCAGTTTTGAATCTGCTGAACGAAGAACCGAGCTGCGGAGTTGACGTTTTCAGGGGAGAGTCCAAGACCGATCGCGGCTTTGAAGAGGCGATCCTGGGCAATCACATCACTGACCTGAGAGTGCCGTACCAGTACGACATCGATGTCTTCAGTGGCCCTTTGCCCGTTAAATTCCAGTTGAACGAGACTGCCTCCGGTCAAGAGCCAGTCACCGCCAACCTTTTGGCAGAGCTCTTCGAGCAGGGCGCTGATCTGAGTGATTTCCATTTACCTGCCTTGCCTGGTTTCGGTATTCTAAGAGGGATGCAGTTCCCATCGGTCCAACATGCTCTCTCCATCTTGCTCTCGAATCGTGAGCTCGCCAAGCCCTCACTCACGCGTGAGATGATCATGGCCTACTGCACCCTCAAGGCCCTGGATCACTACTGGCCTTCTCGATCCGCTCCCGAGCTCAAAGCCCTGCTCGTTGAATTTTTCTGGATTCGGGATCAGGAACTGGACCGTTATCTCAAGCAGCGCCGTATTGCAGCCACCCGACTGATTCAGGAAATTGCAGCAGTCGAGCAGCAGGCCTCCTAAAGTTCCTGACGCTAAGCGTATTGACGACGCGCCCCGCATCGCAAGTTCTGAGGACTTTCATCTCGGCCTTCCCATAACGCAAGTGCCCTGAAAACCCTCCCAGCCGCACGCAACTTGTTTCTTCCTGCGAGAGATCTGTGCTAAAACCGGAAGACTATTTAAGGCACTGTCCTGAAAGGACCCCCTGATCATGATTATAAACGGTACTGTCGTCGATTTGGCTTACTCCCTGAAAAACTCCGATGGCGAGGTCCTCGATCAGGCCGACAAGGCCGATCCTTTCACTTATCTTCACGGCGCATCCCAGATCGTTCCAGGACTTGAGTCCGCACTCGAAGGCCTCAAGATTGGCGACAAGAAAGACGTTACCGTCACCCCTGCTGAAGGCTACGGCGAAATCAATCCGGACCTCAAGCTCACCGTGAGCCGCGCACAGTTTCCAAAAGATGCCGAAATCGAAGAAGGCATGCAGTTTGAGACTCAGACTCCAGACGGCCAGGGCATCGTTTTCACGATCGAAGAGATCGCAGGCGACAAAGTCAGCATCGATGGAAATCATCCTCTCGCAGGCCAGAGCCTCCACTTCGCAGTCGAAGTGCTCAGCATGCGTGAAGCGACCCAGGAAGAAATCACGCACGGACACGCCCACGGCCCGGACGGCCATCATGGTCACGACCATGAAATGGGCGAACACCACGGGTCCGAAGACGATGACCACCACAATCACTAATATTTAACTGGGCCCTTGCTTAAAGAGGGCCCGGAAATCTAATCTCCACTATGACCAAAAAAGTGATCGCTCCGGCGGCTGACAAACTTGCACGCCCTCTGGCCAAAAGCTACGAACCCGCAGCCTTTGAAGCGGAAACCTACCAGTTCTGGAACGAAAACGGCTGCTTTGAAGCATCCGATGAGAATGTTCCCGGGCAGGAATCGTTTGCGATCATGATCCCGCCTCCCAACGTGACGGGTGTTCTCCACATGGGGCACGCTCTCACCAACACCATTCAGGACATTCTCACGCGCTGGCACCGGATGAGCGGAGACAACACGCTCTGGCTGCCAGGCACCGATCACGCGGGCATCGCCACCCAGGCCCAGGTCGAAAAAGCGATCGCCAAAGAAGGCAAAGGCCCGAGCGGGCGTCCGCTCACTCGCCACGACATCGGTCGCGAAGAATTCCTGAAGCGCACGTGGAAGTGGAAAGAAGAACACGGCACCGCGATCACAAATCAGCTGAAGCGCCTCGGCTCCTCACTCGACTGGAAGCGCGAGCGCTTCACGATGGACGAAGGACTTTCAAAAGCGGTTCGTGAAGTGTTCGTGAAGTTGTATGAAGAGGGCCTGATCTACCGCGGTGAGCGGATCATCAACTGGTGCCCTCGCTGCCAGACGGCGCTTTCTGATCTCGAAGTCGTGCCGACGGACCGCAAGGGCAGCTTCTGGCACATCATTTACAAGATCGTGGACGATGCCGGCAAGCCCGTGAAGAATGCGGACGGAACGCAGGCTCAGCTCATCATTGCAACGACTCGTCCAGAAACGCTGCTCGGAGACACGGCCGTGGCCGTTCATCCTGAAGATGAACGCTACAGCCACCTGCATGGCAAGAGTGCCGTGCTCCCGCTCGTCGGTCGCCTCATCCCGGTGATCACCGACACGTACGTCGACAAAGAATTCGGAAGTGGCGCACTCAAGGTCACTCCTGCGCACGATTTCAACGATGCCGATCTCGGCAAGCGCCACAACCTGCCTTCGATTTCGGTCATGGGCAAGGACGGCAAGATCACGAGTGAGGGCGGCGCTTACGCTGGTCTCAAATTCGCCGAAGCGCGCGAAAAGCTCGTGGCTGATCTCCAGACCGCAGGCGACCTCGTGAAAGTGGAGCCGCACTCCCACAAAGTCGGGCTCTGCCAGCGCTG
This sequence comes from Oligoflexia bacterium, assembly GCA_014378465.1. Classification (GTDB taxonomy): domain Bacteria; phylum Bdellovibrionota; class UBA1018; order UBA1018; family UBA1018; genus UBA1018. The sequence continues at coordinate 9,471 of JACMNQ010000032.1, forward strand.
TGAAACGGTCGCTGAACCGATCCTATCCAAGCAGTGGTTCGTGAAGATTGAACCTCTGGCCAAACCTGCGATCGCGGCGGTCGAAAATGGCGACATCGTTTTCAGCCCGAAATCCTGGGATAAAACCTACTTTGAATGGATGAACAACATCCGCGACTGGTGCATCTCGCGCCAGCTCTGGTGGGGTCATCAGATTCCGGCCTGGTACTGCAACCAGTGCGACGGTATCACAGTGTCCCGCGAAGAACCGCGCAACTGCTCGAGCTGCAACGCGACCGCGATTGCGTTGACTCGCGATGAAGACGTGCTCGACACGTGGTTCAGCTCGGCGCTTTGGCCGTTCTCGACTCTCGGCTGGCCCGACAAGACGAAAGCACTTGAGACTTTCTACCCGACTTCGATTCTCGAAACGGGCTTTGACATCATTTTCTTCTGGGTTTCACGCATGATCATGATGGGCATCCATTTCATGGGTGATGTGCCGTTCAAGAAGGTTTACCTTCATGCGATGGTCCGCGATGAAAAGGGCGAGAAGATGTCCAAGTCCAAGGGTAACGTCATCGATCCATTGACCTTGATTGATCAGCACGGTGCGGATCCACTGCGTTTCACGCTCGCCGCGATGGCCGGGCAGGGACGCGACATCAAGTTGTCCACGGACCGGGTCGAGGGCTACCGCGCCTTCTGCAACAAGCTCTGGAATGCGACGAAATTTCTGCACCTGCAGTTTGAAGAAGCCAACGGCGGCCCGATCACTGAGCCCGCTGGTGGCACTGAAGCCTGGCTTGAGAAGAATCACGCGAAATTGACTCCGGTCAATCGCTGGGTCCTCTCGCGCTTGCAGACCGTGACAACTCGTGTGGAAAAGGGTTTTGCTGACTTCGAACTCAATGAATCCGCACAGGCTCTCTACGAGTACAGCTGGCTCGAGGTTTGCGACTGGTACATTGAGTTCTCGAAGTTGCCACTGCGTCCAGAGACGGCGAAGCCGGAAGCACGCTATGAGACTTTGATCACGCTTCATTACGTGCTCGAAACTCTCATGCGCCTCATGCACCCGATCATGCCGTTTGTGACGGAAGAACTCTGGCTGTCGCTGCCATTCAAGCACGCGGCGAATTCTCCCGCGCGTGTTCGCGATGGCAAGGATGAAGTCCTGAGTCTGATCTTCCAGAAATTTCCGAAGGCCAATGAGAAGCTTCGTGATGAAGGAGCCGAGAAGACCGTTTCGTCTCTGAAATCCGTGATCGAAGCGATTCGTAATTTTCGAGGCGAAAACGCGATCTCTCCCAAGACCGAATTTGTTCTCAAGTACTTCCCGCAGAATGCAGATGCGGAAAGTTTCATGAAGGAATTCACAACCGACATCAGGCAGCTCGCCCGTGTGAGCGAAGTCGTTGCGTTTGAGAAGTCTGCTGCCAGTGCAGGAGCGCTCGAGGCATCCATCCCGCTCGTGCTCCCAGCGGTGGAGCTTCGCATCGGCCTCAAGGGCCTCGTCAATGTCGAAGAAGAGTCCAAGCGTCTCAAGAAGGATATCGAACGCACGGAATCCGATCTGGGGCACTGCCGTGGCAAGCTCACGCGTGAGTCTTTCATCGCAAAAGCTCCTCCTGAACTCATTGCCAAGGAAAAGGCCACCGAAGCCCAGCTCGTGGCCAAGCTGGCTGAACTCGAAGCCGCGATGCAGCGTCTGAGTCAGCTCGCTTGATGACCAAAGTGCGCGCGGTCGAAAAGGCCGGTGCTCAAAGTTCTGCTGTTGAAACGTCTGGCGGACCCGTAGCCGCAAGGGCTGGAAAATTGAATAAGAAGCGCGAAGCGTTTGTCGGAAAAAACCCGATAAACGCCTCCGGCTCCCAGAGCGGTTTTCGGCGTGCCTTCCTGATCGGCCCAGTAGTCCCAGGTAAGCACTCGCTCAAGTTCATTCATGCGGCCTTGAAGGGACTGAAATTTCGGAACGAAGACTTGGGCGCGCAAGCTGACCGGGTCACCGCTTGCAACGACCTGCTCATCGCGATCGATGGCGGACTGGCTGTCTGCAAAAAGCTGGGAATCACTCCAGCTCTCGCCGTCGGAGATTGGGACAGTCTCAAGCCCTCACAGCACAAGCTTCTGAGCACGGTCCCCCACGTTACCCTGGAAAAAAGCAAAGACCGAAGTGACCTCGCTTACGCTGTAGACGAGGCTTTGCGCTTGCATGGTGCACTCGAAATCCACATCTTTGGGGTCACGGGTGGGAGACCTGATCATCATCAGGCGATGCTGCTGGAACTGAAGTCAGCCTCTGAAAAGTGCAGGCAGCTGGTCGCTCATGGTCCCGAAGCTGAATATCATTTTCTCAGTTCCTTTCGCGCGCAGGATAGATCAGCGCGGCAAAAACGAAATCGGTGGGAGAAACGCTTGAAACCAGGACAAATCGTTTCTGTTTTCGGAGAGGCCAAAGGGGTTCATTACGAAGGATTGAAATATCAGGTCCCTGATGGGATACTCAGCGCGAAGCGGACTGGCTCGCTCGGTCTCAGCAATGAATCGAGCGGTGGAGTCTGCAGCATCGAATGGGTACAGGGGCAGCTGCTGGTGATCCTTCCACGGACGGCGTGACAGACTCCATTCGGATTTTCAAACTGGGCTTTCAAACTGAATAAGGACTTATGGACATGTTGCCGCCAGAAATCCCTGACTTCTCCCAGGAGTCAGTCACGAAAGTGAAAGCCGAACTCGCCGAGACAGGTCTGCCCACGGCTCCCGCGGTCTTCCTTGAAGGGCCGCTCACGGTCTTCAATGCGATTCGGCCGCGCATTCTGTCCGAAGTGGTGGACCGAACTCGCCAGGAATTGACTGCCGCGCCGATTGAAATGCTCTTGACCAGTGCGCTCTATGCCGAGCGCCAGCGTCTGAAGCGCACTCGGGCGAATGTCTTCACGCAGAAACGCAAGAAGGACGACAAGAAGCTCTGGTCCGGCATTCAGAGTGGATTGCTGCAGTCGGCGGCGATCGTGGACCGAAAACCGATGCTCGACCAGGTGCTCGCGCACTACGCTGACGAAATCGGCGGCAGGTTTGATCCCGCCGTTTACCGTTTCGCGACCCATGCCTTGCCCGTGGGCTTTGACTGGCTTCTGAATGCAGCCAGCCTGAACAAGTTCAATCCCTGGAAGATGACGGAGCGAGTGGAGTCGCGGCTCAATATCCTGGGTGAAGTCGATCTCCTGAGAAAGCTTTCGAACAAGGGCACGATTCTCCTCGTTCCGACTCATCAAAGCAACATCGACAGCATCATGATCGGCTACATCATTTACCTGATGGGACTGCCTCCTTTCGCCTACGGCGCCGGACTCAATCTTTTTTCGAATCCGGCTCTCAGTTTCTTCATGAGACGTCTCGGCGCCTACACGGTCGATCGACAGAAGAGCAGTCAGATCTACAAGCACACTCTCAAGAATTACAGCACTCGCATCCTGCGTGAAGGGATTCACTCGATTTTCTTCCCGGGCGGTGGCCGTTCCCGCAGCGGTGCCATTGAAAGCAAACTGAAGCTTGGACTCCTGGGGACTGCGCTCGAAGCCCAGGTCAATAATCTGCAGGAAGGGCGCAACAAGCCGAATGTCTACATCGTGCCGATGACGACGAGCTTTCACTTCGTGCTCGAAGCTTCGTCCCTGATTGAGGATTACCTGCTGGAGTCGGGCAAGGACCGTTTTCTCGTCATGCAGGATGAGTCGTCTGAATTCAACAAGATCGTCAGCTTCTTCTGGAAGCTCTTCAAAGCGCAGAGTGGTGTCACCGTGCGCGTGGGCAAGCCTCTGGACATCTTCGGCAATTTCGTCGATGAACAGGGCGAATCCGTCGGACCCAACGGGACCCGAATTGATCCAAAGCTCTGGCTCACGACTCGTGGACAGCTGGGCTTTGAGCCCAGGCGGGACATGGAATACACGCGCGAACTGGGCTCCCGGCTTGTCGAGAGATTTCACCGCGAGAACACGGTGCTGACTTCACATCTGGTCGCCTTCTCGTTCTTTGAGACCTTGAGAAAGCATTATCCGGATCTGGATCTGTATCGTTTTCTCAGAATTTCACTGGCCCAGCGGTCATTGCCTTATGAAGCCTTTCTCGCCGAAGCGAAGCATCAGCATGAAAAAGTGATGTCGGCTTCAGACCGCGGACAGATGTACGTGAGCGAGGACCTGCTCACGACCGATACGGAGCTCTGGGTTGAAGATGGAATCAGAAATCTCGGACTGATGCATGGGGCATCGGTTCTCAAAGTCAAAGACGGCGTGATCTTCACGGAAGACATGAGTCTGCTTTACTACTATCGCAATCGTTTGGCGGGTTATGGTCTCTCTCACCTGAGTGACTCCCGTCCGGGAATGCCGGGACAACATGACGAAAAAGGATTTTTGGAATAAATCTACGATCGCGGTGATGGGCGGCGGAAGCTGGGGCACGGCTCTGGCGCAGATCGCTGCGCAGAACTGCGGAGAAGTTCGTGTCTGGGTTCGTGATGACGACCAGGCTCGTGAAATGAACTCGAACCGGGTCAATCCGGATTACCTGCCGGATCTGAAACTCAATCCGAAGATCAAGGCGCTCAGTTCGCTCGAACGCGTTTTTGAGCCGAAAGTGCAGGCCGTGATCTGGGCTTTGCCGTCGTCCGTCTGTCGCGAACAGGCGAGAAACCTAGCTCATTACTTCAAAGGCGATGAGGTGATTCTTCATGCGACCAAGGGGATTGAGCAGGGAAGTCTGAAGCGGATCAGTGAAATTCTGACCGAGGAGCTTCCGACGAGACGCATCGGAGTCATCAGTGGCCCGAACCTCGCGGACGAAATCGCGCGCGGTGAACCCGCCGGTACCGTGGTTGCTTCGGCTTTCGAAGAAGTGATTGATGCGGGAGTGAGTCTCCTGACGACGTCCCGGTTTAGAGTCTACCCTGGTCACGACGTCATCGGCGTCGAGTGGGCCGGGACGCTCAAGAACATTCTGGCGATCTCCGCCGGTGCGCTGGATGAGATGAAAATGGGCTGGAATTCGCGCTCCATGATGATCACTCGGGGACTTCATGAAATGGTCCGTTTCGGAGTCGCGATGGGCGCGAACCCTTCGACTTTTCTCGGGCTCGCCGGGATCGGCGATCTGCTCGCGACCTGCAGCAGTCCACTGAGTCGAAATTACCGTGTCGGTCAGCAGCTCGCACAGGGCAAACCCATCGGTGAAATTCTCAAGGAACTTGGGAATACCGCTGAGGGCGTGCGCACGACTGAAACCGTTCATGAGTTCGCGAAGAAGAACAAGATCGACATGCCGATCACGGCTGCGGTTCACCGCCTGCTGCAGGCCAATGTTTCAGTTGAGCAGGTGCTGCAGGATCTGATGAGTCGGCCAGCCGGGGATGACACGATCACGTGAGCGTGCCCGCGATGGGTCTGAAACCTAAATCACGGGCCGGAGCACGATGGTTTCCTTCTGCGGAATGACGTGACAGGTGTCACGCTCGATCAACAGGTGTTCCATCCGGATTTCGTAGGTGGGAGAGTCGCCAGCAGCGCTGACTTGAAGAGTGTAGGTGCCTGCGCGTTCACCGGCGCCGACGAGTGTTGGATCCTCATCAGAACCCTGATTGCGGAGTGTTTCTGAATAGGAAGGGTTGTTGTCATCCTTGAGGATGGCTACGGCGTTGGGAACAGGGCGCCCAGATTCGTCTTTCACTTTGAGGGTGAAGCCGTAGACGTAAATCTGTGTGCAGAAGCGTCCGCCGCCGTCGCTCCCGGGCAGACCCGGCCGGGGTGAAGCTGCAGTACCGGGTTGTTGTCCACCGGGTGAAGTGGGAGGCGCAGGCTGCGAGGGTGACGAAGAGCGATTGTCTGTCCCACAGGACGAAATCGTCACGCTGATCAGCGCGGCGATCGCCGTGAGCAAAGCATTGTTGAAGCGTTGGTGATTTGAAATTTTGGATTCCATCATGGATTTCCCCTCCCGGGGATTTACCCCCGGCGTAAACCATTGCAATGCATCGGCCAACGGGACTGAGGTTTCTCTGCGTCAGGAAAACGGCAAACAAGCAGCTTTGTGATTTATCGACCCCGTGATAATTTTTCTGCAGCCGTGGGGGCGGCTCTTCATGACCTTTCAATTCAAATCCGCGGCGGGAAGTTCCGGAATTTGTTCGCGCACTTTTTCAAGCGCTGGCCTGCTGAGTCTGCTGATGATGATTCAAGGTCTGACTCCCACCCCTGCCTTTGCGCAATCCGCCGCGACTTCCAAAATCGGATTCTGCACGAAGTCTCAGGACCGCTCCTGGTTTCAGCAAGTCGCGAGCGAAGAGGAAAATCACCTCTCGTTCAAGAACCGGGGAGGCATTGGCAACGGCGGGGTCTGCTGGTGGCACTCGCGCCTCACTCGCGCCGCCAATTATCTGGCGGTCTACCGTCCTGATCTCCCGAAGCCGAACGCCGCTCAGGTTCGCGCGATCCTGTGGGATCTTCAGAATCTTTCCGCAGTGGTCGAAATCCCGGGCTACTCCTCACTAAGTGAGTTTTCGCATGACTGGGAATCGACGATTCAGAAGCTGCTCGAAGCCTGGCAGAGAAACGACGGTATCTGGCGACTGGCCTGGATCCGGGGTCTCTACAATTCCGCGACCCCGAACGCTCAGAAGATGGAACGTACGATGGAGGAACTCTTTGAGGACGTGGAGTCTGGTCACCGGATCACCTACTTGAAAGTTCAGATCCCGGGCATCCCGTCTCATGCCTGGTTGATCACGTCTGCAGTGAAGACGGACGAAGGTTACGATCTGCAGGTGATTGACAGCAATTACCTGGATACTCAGACCTATCATTACAAGCACGGCGATGCGCACTTGTCCGTGTACGACAACGCCATGCCGTACATTGAACAGATGAAGGATTTCGCCCCCATCGATGAGGCCATTGCTGCTTATTGCGCTGAATGAAGAGCACCCAGTGCGGAACTGCTGCCGCTTTCCGGGGTGATCCTGAGCAGAAACGCTTCCGGGATTGGACTCATCGAATGATTGCTGAGCGTGATGCCGCCGTCATGGCCTTCTTTCTCCGGATTTGAACCACTGGTGATCTTCAGGTCGGTCGTGAATTTACCGAACCCGCGGTAGAAAATGAATTTTTCATTCTGAAATTTCAGTCCAACCCGGGACTCTGGCGAGACTTTCACGTGGTTTGCTTCCGGAACCTGCCGGGACGGCGCCCGAGTGCTGGCTCCGAAACTCGCGGAGATCACACACGGCGAGAAGAATCTCCAGATTTCCGTTTTCGCATCGCAGAACGGGAGTGAAAATTTTCTCCTCCGGGGCGATGCGGATCTGGCCATCGAATGCAATCGGCCGAAGAGTCCTGAGATCAGGTTCAAGCGAGTGGTTGAGGAACCCTTCGTCGTCGTCATTTCACCGTCGCTCCTCAAGGCAAAGAAGATTCGCGCGGTTGAAGAGTTGCTCGAGTACCCGCATCTTCTCCATCAGGGCCTGAAGACTTCTGAAGTGCTGAAGCTTTCGCATGACATTCCAAACGTGCAGGCGATCTTCAATGACATCGCCATGATTTGGGCAGCGGCGTGCGCCGGACTGGGCTGGGCATTGCTCCCAAGGTATGCAGTGGCGCTTGAACTGAAAGAAAAACAGCTGATAGAAATCAGGCACCCCGTCCTGCCGAAAATCGAGCCCGAACATTTTGGAGTGTGGTGGTTGCGGGATCGCCCGGCTCTGAATCCCTGGATCAAAAAGATCACGGAATGGCTGGCCGAGCAGTCGTTATGACGAACTCACGGGATCAGCGGTTCAGTTCGGATACTTGAGATAGTAGATGTCCGGCAGATTTCGGCAATGCTCTTCGAGATCCAGTCCGTAGCCGACTAGAAACTGATCGTCGATGGTGCGGCCGACGTACTTGACGTTCACTTCGACGACGCGCTTCGAAGCTTTGTCGAGGAGCGAGACGATTTCGACGGATGCCGGTCCTGAAGACTTCAGGCGGTCATAGAGAAATTTCAAGGTCCTGCCGCTGTCGATGATCTCTTCGAGAATCAGGACATGCTTGCCGCGGATGTCGGCCTGGATATCCTTCACGATGGTGACGGTACCGCTCGAAGTGCGGGCTTTGCCGTAGCTGGAGAGGCGGACGAATTCGACCTCCGTATCAATCGTGAGGTGGCGAACCAGATCGGCCGTGAAAACGATCGCGCCTTTGAGCACGCAGATCAAAACCACTTCCTTGCCGGCGTAATCGACGTTGATTCTCTGAGCGATTTCGGAAACCGCGAGATCGATTTCCTGGCGGCTCAGGTACTTGGTGAAGTTTTTGTCGTCGATCATCATAATGGATTACCCTTTGATCTTTTTGAGGAGAGACTGAATTGCTCCCATGCCGTCGAGGCCTTTGGAAGTGAGAAATGAGGAGAAGGCGCTGCCGCCGGTCGAAATCACGCCGAAGTAACCCTTCGTGAAGAGAGTGAAGAAGCCGGCTTTGATCTTGATCGCGATGCGGCGATGCGCGTCTGCGGAAACGATGAGTTTGAGAATCTTGACGCCGATGTGGCCGATCTCTTCGGAGTCATCGTCCAGGAGTTCCTGCGCGGCATTCGGAGTCAGAGTGAAAATCACCTGAGGTTCGTCAGCCGAGCCTGCCTGGACCACGTTCTTGCGGTCTTTGCGGGTGAAAGTGAAAGTCTCGGTGACCTTGCCGTCGGATTGGGCGATGCGGAATTCGATCTCCGCTCCGTCCGCGAGCGACTGGGCGGCTCGTTCGGCCACGGCTCTTTCGAAGTACCTGGAGAAATTCGTGGTGAAAGTTTTGGAAAGGGGGCTCGAGGATTCCATTGTGGTAATTTGCCTCTCTCGGACCATTTTTGCCAGCCGTTTTTTAACGGCCTGGTTGAAATCTCAGCGGAAATCAGGTCTTTTTGGAACCGTCCGGATTGAAGGATGCATCCGGGGAAGCCGCTGAGGTAACGGTCGGACCGTCCGTATGGACGATCGGTTGAGCAGGAGCTGCTTGCGCAGTCTGGACTGCCGGAGGCACGGAATTCTGAGCTGGATTCGGGTTCGGAGTCTCGATAATCTTACGAAAGCTGGCCTCTTCGACCCCACTTAGGCTATCCTTGAAGTTACGGATTGCTTTCCCCAGCGTGTTTCCGAGTTCGGGTAAACGCTTTGGACCAAAGAAGATGAGAACGATGCCAAGAATCAAAAGATGCTCGCCGGATATTCCAAACATCCATCGGTTGTACAGAAGCCTTCGCTGCGTGTCAATTCCAACGGCTTTAGCGGGCTTGTCATTGGGTCTGATTTTTCTGACTCTCCTCGCTAAACCGGTTTCTGCCGGGGAACTCAAGCCGAAGGGCACCAACGCCTATCAGTTGGTGACAGGGGACGATTCTGAGCAGGATCGCACGCATTGGGATGCGCTTTTCAACAAGACTGCTTACGTCTTCGGCAAGGAGCCGGCGCCTTTTTTGAGGACTCACATCGACAAGCTGCCGGTGGGGCGGGCTCTGGACATCGCCATGAGCGAAGGCCGCAATGCCGTTTACCTGGCCAAGAAGGGTTTCAGCGTAGACGGTGTCGATATCTCTGAAGTGGCACTTCGCAAGGCCAAGCGTCTGGCCCGCGAAAATCATGTCTCGATCAACACGATCAACGCCGATCTTTCGCACTACACGATCAAGCCCGAGTCCTATCAAGTGATCGTGAACATCCAGTTCTTTCAGCGCAGCCTGATTTCCCAGATCAAGCGCGGACTGAAAAAAGGCGGAGTGGTCGTTTACGAAAATTACACGGTCGATCAGCTCAACAATGCTTCTGGCCAGGGCATGCGCCGGGACTACGTCGTTGAGAAAGGGGAGCTCAAGGAGCTCTTCAAAGACTTCGAGATTCTCGTCTACAAAGAGACCAATGACGGCACGGATGCAGTGGCATCACTGGTCGCTCGAAAACCGTGATCGGGCTGACCTCGAAGCTGGGATGAAAAGATTGTACCCAGCCCGCTCCTGAGGCCCTTCTTCAGTAGAAAATCGTCCAGGCCGCCATGTGAGCGGTGTTCATGCGTTCGAGATAACTCACTGGCCAGATGCGCGGCACTTCCCAGTTCGGATCACTCACGAGAATGAACTGTTCGCCCTTGGCTTCGAAAGCGGCGAGAAACACCACGGCATGGGATCCGAAGTTCCCTGCCTTGATCGGCTTTGGAACCCAGAGATCGCGGTCATTGGGCTCAACCTTCGGTCCCTCGTGAGATATCAGAGTGTAAGCGGTCGGAAGCATGTTTTCTTCAGTGTCAAAGCGGGCCAGCACAGGCCAGCCGGTCTGAAGGTCCTTCAGAATTCTGGAGCGAAAGCCGTCTTTTGAGGACCGGGAAATCACGCGCGACTTGAGACCATATTCGGTCGCCAGGTTTTCTATCGTGTGTGCGACGGCGTCGCCAGGTTCGGGTTCAACATAGATCTGATCGACCGCTTTCATGAGAAGTCGCAGGCGTTCGGATTCAGTTGCAAGTCCATCCTGAACCTGAGCGGGGGGTGACGGCTTCATGCCCACTTGTCGAATGCAATTGTAAAGACTGTATGCGGCGCAAGTCCCCCCTTCCTGCATTTCGGAACGGACGTAGAGTTTCACCTGCTCTGACTTCACGGCGGTGTCCTTCGAATCCGAGAGGTGCATCCTCGAGGCAGGGATCAGATGGATTTCTTCGGCAGCCGTGTCGTAAAACAGGTAGGAATGTTCTGAACCGTCAGGGAGCTGAAAGCGGCCCAAAAAGCGCGTGACGAGTTCTTTTTTCAAACTCCTGTGGGTGAGAATCGCGGTCGTGCCGGGACTGATCCGCGCCGCAGCCTCGTCCACCGGCGCATCAAACTTTGCGTGGATCAGGCCTGCGCAGAAATCCGCGGCCAGCGCGAGCGTGCTGAGCAGGAGGAGCAGAACCGGGAAAAGCAGGGCTGGGAGTCGTAATTTCGAAAGTGGCTTCACTTTCCATTCATCGGATTGAAAGGTCTGAAGCTGGAGGCGTCATTTGGGAATTGTCTTTACCAAGGGATTCTGACGTCACGATCCTGGCGGTCCATGGATCAGAACTTCATCAGGGCTGGAACTTCAGGGCTTCCTCAGGGTTTTTGGCTCCACTGACCTTCAGAAGTCTGAAGCCAGGTGCCGGACGGGGACTCCGCCTGGAAGGAACGAGCGAAACTCTGCTCGATGTTTCTCATGCGAGTGTCCGGGAGCTTGTTGATCTTGAGAACTTCCTGGTAGAGGTCATCGCGGTCCACGTTTTCCTGTTTCACCAGAGTTTCCACGCGCTGCTTCTGCAGAGTCTTGAGTTTTGAGGGATCCTTGAGAACCAATTTTCCGTCACCGTTCTCTCCCAGAACACCCATCCGCTTGTAAGTGATCACTTCATCAATGCGGGAGCGGAGCTTTTCCTTGATGCCGGACGACTTTGAAGAGTCGAGTTTGAAGTTCTCTTCATCAGCCGCCAAGGCATTTGAGATCAGACTGAAATTCTGGAAGAAAGTGGTGTCTCCCGCGGCCGGAGCACTCTTGCCACGCTCTTTGGCGCGGTAAAGGTCTCGCACATAATCATCAGTCGCTTTCTGTGCCGCGCTCTCAGGAAAATTCACGTTGACCGTCACGCATGCAGGCAGAGCAGCCAGAGCGAGCGCCCCCAGAGTCAGGCCTCCTGAAGGGACTGCGAGCAGGAGTGCGAGGCTGCAGGTGGATCTGTAAAATTTCATCATTGAAAAGGCTCCTTCTGAGAATGAAATCGAGGGTAACAAATTGTGGAATCGTTGTGAAACAAAGTTATTCTTCGACTCAATGGGTTAGACCCGGCGGCAGGCAGATCGTTTCTTCATCCTTCTTCTTCGCCTTCGCCTCAGCAATCGCGTCGAACTGCTTGAACATGTGGCGGACGAAGTTGCTCATGGACGTGGCATCCACCACAAGTGGGTAGCGCGGACTGTTGAGCGGAATGCGAAAGCGGCTGCCATACAGAATGAAGTGCTGACGTTCCCGTGCGAAAACTTCCGGTGGGTCCAGCGTTTCGAGAAGAATCGATCCTTCTGACGAAAAAGCGGAGAGTCCGAAGTAATCGACGTCGTAGCCGCCAAAGAGACGGCTCGGCCAACCAAAGGCGAGCCAGTTCGCGACCCCGGGCAGGTGATCAATGTCACTGCCTGCAAAAAGGCGCACGACGTTCTTCATCGCGTCGGGAGAGAAGACGATCTTCGGGTATTGATCCGGAATGATCTGGATCTTGAAATCGTAATGAGTGGGGAGCCAGGCTTGAAACACGACGTTTCGCGAATACCCTTCAATGCGCCCTTTCATTTCACCGAAGCCCAGCCACTGCCCGAGTTGCCCGATCTGCACTCCGTTCCAGAATGCATTGAAGTCCGTCTCCGGAACTTCAGTGCCGAGATCATAGAAACCGATGTCATCCACCGTGACCGTGCCTCCAAAGACGTCAAGTGCAATTTTTCCTTCGGGCTCGATCGCCCCTTTTGAGAACGCGAGTGGATCGAACTTGAACTGAACCGTCGCCGGCGGAGTCCGTGATTTCCTGCAGAAGCCCACACCGAACTTTTCGAGAGGCAGGTGATCAGCGCTCAGCGGGATCGTGATGTCGTAACCGTCCGGCCCTCCAAACGTACCCTTGAACTTTCCGGCAGTGAAAGGAAGGCCTTCGATCGTCAGAGGAAGTGTGTCCAGAGTCTTGAGCTCTTGAATCGCGCCAATCTTTTCCGCGGTGGAAACTTTGACTTCTTCGACCGGAAGCCACGAGAGCCTCGTGCGAGCGAGCTTGCCTTTGAAGTGTTTGAACCAGGCTTCAGGGACTTCCAGGATACCTTCGCGTACTGAGAGCGCCGACTTCTGAAACTGAAACGGAATATGAAAAGAGGCATTTTTGATCTCGGACGAAGCCTCGCGGAAAAGGATCCAGACCTTTTCGCCTTCGACCGTTCCCGCAGCCGAATGGAGAGTCTTGAAGTCTTCGGAAAGCTCAGCCCGGCCCTGCGATCTCACGAAGCCTTCCTTGATCTCAAGCTGGGCAAGAGACTTCGGCAAAAAAGCGTTGAACTCCGCTTGAATTTTCGCGACCGCGAGTGCCTTGCTCTTCCACTGGGCCTGCCAGCGGTTCGCAGCGCGTTTGCCTTTGAGTTGCAAGTTCGGAGTATCGAACTCGGCAGCCGTGACCGCGTAGGAACTGTTGAAGGTCAGGCGGGATTTGATTGGAAATTCCCCGATCGGAAAATCGATGTAAGTTTCGCCCCAGAGGAGCTCCAGTGTCTGGCTCTGCAGCTGGACCGCGACTTCAGGTCCGAACGCGAAGGGCTGCAGGGAGAGGGGGGTCTGACCGGAAAAATTGAATTTCTCCAGGTGAATGACGCGGTCCGCGCTGCCGGGTTTCGCCCCTGGCTGGGTCCAGGAGAGTTTCCCGGCGGAAAATTCGAGTGCTGCCACGTCGCCTGCAGGATGGGAGTTTGAAAGGGGAGGCATGCTCCACGCAGAATGAAGTTCGGCGTTCTCGAGCTCCACCCCATGAGGACTCCATTTGAACGGCCCTTTCGGAACCCTGATCTCAAAGCCCAGCAGTTTCGAAAAAGTGGCGCTCAGTTGAAAGAAGAGCGCAGGCTTGAGGGGGGTGGTCGGGGGTCCTGAAGTGCCGTTGGCATCGATGGGTTCCACGGTCAGGATGGGATCGAAATGAAAGCTCCAGGTCGCCGCCGAGTTATGCCCTTCTTGATTGATCTGGATCGGACCCCGAGCGCGAACCCGGTATCCAGAGTTGCCAATTTTCGGCCATTTCAAGACGAGGTGCAGATCGGCGATCTTGCCTTTTCTGAGTTCAGCCCAGGGATCTTCGATCTCGACCGTCTCGATGAGGAACGGAAGCTTGGGTTGAATTTCGGAAACGAGTTTCGCGATGACCCGCTTCTGCGCCCAGTTCTGAAATCTGCGTTCGAGCCCTTGCAGCGGGCCGCGACTCCAGAGAAGCGCAAAGAGAAGGACCAGGCTCAGAAGAATCGTGGCCCACACGATTTCCTTGAACCGCCTTTTGAGAAAGCTCGAAGACTTATCGGGCAGCGCCGCTCCAGCTTTGGACATTGCCTAGGGTTCCGTCCTGCGGAGGGCAACCGGCAGGCTGCGGAGAACCGGAAAGC
>JACMNQ010000033.1 GCA_014378465.1 Oligoflexia bacterium
AAGAAAATTCACAAGTGAACGCCGCACCGAGCGAGCGTCTCAATGGAATATTTTTGACGCTGGAGACATCGGTTTCCAGTCCTCTCAGAGTTCGTTGGCCACATCAATCGTCTGAACGACTGAACCTCTGCGTTTGAGAATGATCTTTCCGATGCCCCGTTCAACGACGGAATCTCCGGACTGTTCGCACAGGGAGTCGAAGGTCATTTCGTCAAAGGCATTGCTGTCATCGAGGTCCGTATACAGGACGTAACCACTGCCTTCGGGTTTGAGAACGAGGGGAAGTTTTCTGAAGTCCAACTTCAGTCCGCCATTCCAGCGATGCATGAGGGAAAGAGTCAGGTGGATGGGATTGACCTTGTCGATGTGTTTACTCGAGAGTGAAACGAGGTTGGTCAGAAAGCGGCGATAGAAAACGGCACTGAACGAAAAGACAGGATCTTCATCGGTGCCATCGGTCTGTTCGAGCTCATAGCGTTTTGCCCCGCCCTGAAGCAGGTTGTAAACTTTCACGCCCTGGATCCAGTTCGTGTTCGGGTCCGTGATGAGCGTCGCTTTGTAATTTCCCTCGGTGTGGGAAGTGGCATTTTCGCAGGCGGCCGTATGGGAGTTGACCTTGGCCTTGAGGAGCGCTTGTTCGGAATCCTGCGCATGGGCTTGAGAGAGGGAAAGAAGCGAAAGTCCAAACACGGCGACCCAGATGAGTTGTTTCATAATGGCCGCACCTTACTTCACATAATGCTATGTGTCAATTTGTATTAAGGAGAGATTGTCTAAGCTAAGCCTCCAGAATCACGAGACTTCAGTCAGTTTCTTGATGAGCTCGGCACTCGCGGGCAGGCCAATTTTGCTACCCAGGTCCGTCACGCTCGCAGGAGTATAATCATCCAGGAATTCAGTTTTGACACCCCGACTCCTGGCTGCGGATTCAAGGATCAGATTCGGGTCGAGGTCGCCGTTTTCGAGATCACGGGTGAGGCTCACATAGGCGGCGCGGGTCGCGGCTTCAGAGCGATAGATCAGAAGGTCGCAGCCCGCCTGCAGAGCCATTCGGGGAGCGAGGTCCTTGCCAAAGTGATCGGTGATCGCTTTCATTTCCATATCGTCGCTGATGATGAGCTTCGTGAAACGCAGTTCTTTGCGAAGGATATCCTGGAGAGTCTTCGAAGAGAGAGTGGCCGGCTTCTCGGCATCGAGTTTCGGATTGAGAATGTGCGCGGTCATCACCATCGGACAACCGGATTTGAAGGCTTTCAGGAATGGTTTGAATTCACGCTCGCGGAGCACCTCGAGACTGTCATCCACCTTTGGAAGCGCGAAGTGCGAGTCCGTGCTCGTGTCTCCGTGACCCGGAAAGTGCTTCACACAAGGCAGGACGCCCTGAAGCAGGTGCCCGCGAACGAAGGCGGTCACCATTTTCGTCACAAGTTCTTCTTCGGCACCGAAAGCGCGGGCACCAATCACGGGATTTTTTGGATTGGTCGCGATGTCGGCGACCGGTGAAAAATTGAGATTCACTCCGACCGCCTTGAGTTCCATCGCGATCATTTCAGAGACGTCAAAAGCGAGCTTTGCGGAACCATTCGCGCCGATGACCTGACCTTCAGGAATCTTCGTGAAGGGTTTCTTGAAACGCTGCACTCGTCCGCCTTCGTGATCCACACTGATCCAGAGCGGAAGGTCGTGCCTGCAATCCTGAATCTGGTTGGTGAGTTCAGCGATCTGGCCCGGGCTTTCATAGTTGTGAGAGAAGAGGATGACGCCGCCAATCTGCGCTTGAGAGATGAATGCGGAAGTCTCATCCGAAAGCTCAAGACCGTTGAAGCCCATGATGAAAAGCTCACCCAGTTGTTTCTTTGCGTCGTCGATTTTGGACATGTCCTGGTTATATCGAAGATTTCAGGATTCTCGTAAGAGTTTTTTACTGTCCTCGGGAGTCATTGCACGGGATGTCCGGTCTGAGGTGAGGAGTTGCAGGGCAAGCAGGGTCAGGACGAGCGGGATGCCGGCCGCCAGCGCGATGTGAGGAGCCTCGATCAGGTAGTCTTTCCCGTCGGCCAACAGCGACCCCCAGGTGTCCTTTCCAATGGGAGCGCCAACCCCCAGAAACGAAAGCGTCGCTTCGGCAAGCAGAGCGTGGGCAAAGAGGATGGGAATCTTGATGCTGCAGATTGACACCAACCCCGGAAAAAGATGGTTCAGGAGGATTCTTTTCTGGGTGGCGCCCAGGGCATGAGCCGCTTTGACGTAATCTTCCTGCATCAGTTCCTGCGCTCTCACGAAGATCAGTCTCGAGAAGGAGGGAAGAATCCCCAGAATGAGCGACACCACCAGAGTATCCCAGCCGGGCCCACGAACCGCAGCCCAACTCAACGCGAGAAGGAGCGACGGAAAAGCGAGCAACAGCTCAAGCGCTCTTTGAAAATAAAATTTCATCGTTTGTGAAGCGGTTGCAATCCAGCAACCGATCACGAGTCCGGCGATGCAACAGCCCAGAGTCGTCGCAAAGGCGAAAAAACTGCTGAAAAGTGATGCTCTCAGAGTGAGGCCGAGAACATCACGACCGAAAGGATCCCATCCGAAGGGATGGGCCCAGGTGGGAGTGCGCAACAGGTGAGTGAGCTGGAAACTTTCATGAGGCGTTTTGAAGTAAACAAAGAGCGCCGCACCATACCAGGCAAACAGCCACACTGCCGAAAAGCGTTGAGAAAGCTTTTGAGTGGAGAAGAACACCTTGTGAAGCTTCATCTGGGTTGACTCATCCCTGTTCCCTGAGGCGTGGATCCACTTTCCACTGCATCCAGTCTCCCAGAAATGTTCCCAGCACAGCGGCTGTGGCTGTGATGAAGACTGCCGCTTCAACGATCGGGTAATCTCGCTTGAGCACGGACTCGACGAGGAGGGAGCCGACCCCTTCCCAGTCAAAGACGATTTCGGTGACGAATGCTCCCGCCATGAGTGCCCCCAGCTGTGTGCCGAGATAAGCGAGAAGAGAACCGGAGGCTGGAGCCAGGCCATACTTCAGGATCACTTTCCACTCGGCGATTCCTCGGCCACGGGCAGCCTGAGCAGGCCCACTCGTTTCACCAAAAACGCCGAGGGTTTCCCTGATTCGGTCACGAAGCAGTCTTGCCCAGAGTCCGGAAAATGGAATGCTCAGGGTGATCGCCGGCAGGGCCAGATGATTGCCGAGCGGAAAAATGGGAAAACGGACCGCAAGCACGTATCCGAGAATCGGTGCGAGCCAGGGAGTGGGAAGTGCTGCAGCGATCACGCTTTGAAAAGTGCAGAGGCGGTCGACGACTCTTCTCAGAGATTCTCCTCCCCTGAAATCAAATCTGCAGATCGAAAAAAAAGCGAGAGTGAGGGCCGCTGAGAGTGCAATGAGCAGAGTCGTGAGACTCAGAAGAAACGTGTTCAGGCTGCGAGTCAGAAGCACGGGTCCGATGGGCCTGCGAGTGAGAAGAGAACTTCCCCAGTCGCCGTGCAAGGCTGCCAGAAACTGATGCCAGGTTCCCACAAAGAAGGGTTCGTCCAGCTTCAGGTCCGCTCTGAGAAGTTCTCTTGAAAGGTGAGTTCCAGTTTCAGCCAGCAGAGTCTCCAGGGGATCACCCGGGAGTGCGTGAATCAACGCACGGCTCGCGACGAAAATGAACAGCACGAGAACGACTGCAGCAGGGATGCGGTAAAATCTGTTCACGACTTCAGGCTAGGGCACATTGAGAAATTTCTTTGCCACAGATTCGGGCACGCGCTCAACGAGTGCATGCTGCTCAGGCATTTCGATGCGAATGGGGTTTCCGTTGGGTTCGACGTACCACACCGTATTCTTGTCCTGGTGTTCCACTTTGAGTCGGGTGGTCCCCGTTTTCTGCGCGTAGGCATCAGGTTTGTCGACGGTCATGCGGCCATGCACTGCGGAGAAGCCCAGATCGAGATTGTCTTCAAGCACGGTGAGAAACGGGAGTGAGGCGCCCGCTTTGAGTCCTGCCAGATGCTTTCCGATCCAGACTTGAAAGAGGGAAGAGAAGAAGACTTTCGTCGGCAGATTTTTTTTGATGACCGGGAGATCCTTGTCTCCCCGGCGCACCTTGACCGTGAGAATTTTTCCATCCTGAACGTTTCCGTCAATCATGAGCTCAGTCGAGCGGTAAGTGGAGTGAAAATTGAAGAAGAGCGGAGTGAGATTGGCGTCATTCTGCGCGAAAGCTCCGACCTGCTCTTCATTGATATAGCCTTCTTCATTCTTCCAGAAGTGATTTTGAAAGACGACTCGGCCCTGCCGAATTTCGGCGTGATCGTGATAATAGGCATACGGAATTTTCTTCTGAAGGGTGACGATGTACCAGCTGTCCCAGAGCACCCTACCATCGCTTTGGCCTGCTTGAGGGGTGTCCGAAGAGTCGATCGTATCTTTTGAAAGAGTAGCCTTCGGAAGGGTGGCCGGAGTCGCTTTGACCCCCGGAATAGGGTTCACTGGCGGCAATTTCTCGGTAGCGGCCGCTGACAGCGCCGACAGAAAAATCATCGAGCAGAGTGTCGCGCGAATACGGAGCATTTTAAAAAGCGACTCGAGATATTTCATTTCAAGATTCATTTCGTTCTTCATTTGATGCTTTCAGGGACATTGAGTTCAAACCTCCGTTGCAAAGCCGCGCTGAACGCGGCTCCTGTCAGAATGACGAGCCAGGCGATGTAGATCCAGAGCAGCAGAATGGGGATGGCGCCAAGACTCCCGTAGATCTTGTCGTAGGTCATCATCCTCTTCGTATAGAGAAAGTAGCCCATTCGAGCCAGATTCCAGAGGAGAGAGGTGACGAAGGCAGCAGTGGCAGCGGGAATCCAGTGCACTTTCCGATTGGGGACGTACTTGTAGATCCCGTAGAAGAAGAAGATCGTGATGACGAAAATCCCGAAGGCGTCAGGGATGAATTTCGAAATCGGAAATTCCGTTGAAGTCGCGGCGCCGATCGCGACGGAGATGGCGACAGGTCCGAGCGTGATGAAGAACCAGTAGATCGAGATTCGGTGAAAGAGAGAGCGGCTCAGGGGCGCTTTCCACACGCGGTTGATGGCGTGTTCGATGCTGTTGAGCATGGACATGCTGGTCACGATCAGACCGATGAGACCGCCCACCCCGAGAGTTCCACCGTGGAGGTTTCCGATGATGTTTCTCACGGCCGTGATGGCGTCGTCACTGGCGCCTTCGGTGAGGTTTTCAATGATGTAGGGCTCGATGATCCCGTAAAGTTTTTCCAACCCCCCGAAAGCCTTGAAGATTGAAAAACTCACCGCAATGAGGGGGATCAGGGATAGAATGGTAGTATAGGCCAGACTCGAAGCCGCCTGAGGAAGTTGAGCTTCCTGGATCTGCTTCCACGTATCCGCGAATACCGACTGTAGTGTCTTCTTGGTGATCAGTTTCAAGATGATTCCATTTTAACCGATAAGTGTACCGGTAGACTATATGGATATTCAGACAGCTGAAAAAGGTCAGTTCGTGATTATGACAGCCTATGCCCTGGTGGGCCTGGGCGCGTTCATTCTGGCGCGCATGCTGCTCCAGGAGCAGGAGAGCCGGGCGGCACAGGACAATCTGGCCGAACTGCGGGACCGGAAGGCCAGCAATGGCCTCGTCAAACTCACTCGTCCGTTCTTTACTCAGTACGTCGTACCGTTGATTCGTGGCAAGCCTTTCTGGGACAACCAACGCCTCAACTACCGCCGGAAGATCATCACGGCCGGGCTCAAAGAGGAGCTCACGAGTGACGAATTCATCGCTTTCAAACTGTTTTTGATCATTTTCTTCCCGGTTGTCGGGATGTTTCTCCGGGCAACCGGGTTTCTGGATGTGGAATGGTATTACATGGTCGGTTTCGGCCTCGCCGGGTGGTTCTACCCGGATTACTGGGCCAGTACGCTGATCAAGGGCCGGCAGAAATCGATTCTTCGAGCCATGCCTTTCATCGTCGATCTTCTGGCGCTTTCGACTGAAGCGGGACTCGACTTCGTCGGAGCCATCGGAAAAGTCGTGGACAAGGCGAAACCCAGTCCGCTGGTTGAGGAGTTCGGACAGATGCTCAAGGAGATCAAAGTGGGTTCGTCTCGTGGCGAAGCCCTGCGTGAAATGGCCTTTCGCATCAACATGACCGAAGTGAATTCCTTCGTGGCCATCCTGATTTCAGCGGATCAGATGGGAGCCTCCATCGGGAAAATCCTGCGACAGCAATCCGAACAGATCCGGGTGGAACGCATGCTGAGAGCCGAGAAGGCGGGAGCGGCGGCGGCTTCAAAAGTTCTGATTCCGCTCGTTTTCTTCATTCTGCCTGCGGTGATGCTCATGGTTTTCGGTCCTTTCGTGCTTGGAATGATCTATCCGAACGGGACCTGAAGATTCCTCGGAGCCACTTCAGTCGGCAGAAAATGCCGGTTTGAGAGAACTGTCTGAATCCTGACTCCGAAAAAGCTCTCCGCATCCCGCTTCATAATCCTTTGAAATCAGATGTTTACACCAAAATGGTAAAATAAAGACGAATGTTCAAAAAAGATGCGTGGGTTCAAATCAAATCCCTCAAAAATCAAGCCCTTATTGCCGACAAGTGCTTTGTGGCAGAACGTTATTTCACACGTCTCAGAGGATTGATCGGAAAGTCTGGCTTCGTTGCCGGACAGGGCATGCTGTTTCCGCGGTGCAATAACATTCATATGTGGTTCATGAGTTTCCCCATTGATGTCGTTTTCATTCGTTGTGAAAAGAAACCGGATGGATCGGCGACCTGGAGAGTCTCATCAGTTCACAGCAGTGTGAAGGCGTGGAGAATCACTCCCCTGATGGACATGAGTGGAACTGAAACGCTCGAATTGCCTGAAGGCAGAATCCGTCAGTGTGCCATCGAAGCAGGGGATGAGCTATGTTCAAGTTGACCCTGGTATCAGCACCGGGTGGAGCGACTCCGGTTCGCGGTGCGAGCTATTCCATACAGGAAGGCGAGACCAGCATCGGTCGCCAGTCCGGCAACGGCATCGTCCTGCAGTCTTCGAACGTCTCCAAACTGCATTGCACTCTCGTCGTCGACAATGAAAGCGTGAAGATTCAGGATCAGGGGAGTTCCAACGGAACTTTCGTCAACGGCGTCCTTTCGAAATCCAAGGCCATCCGCCCCGGCGATCGTCTGAGTGTCGGTGATTTCGTGTTCGAACTCAGCCAGGGTTCGGCGTCCTCCGCACTTGCACCAGGTCAGTACGGTCAGCAGAATTCTGATTTTGCGCAACTGGGCCGGGGTGGGAACGTCATTCCTTTCCCCGGTTCCTCCGCATCCATGTCGCTGCCGAGTCATCCTGCGCACACCGTGAACGCGGGACATTCCGGACCGCAGATGCCCACGGATTTCGTTGGAAAGATGATCTGGCAGATTGAAACTCACGTCATGCCACTTTTCTACCAACTCCTGCTCAAACACGAGTGGCATTTCGTCGGCATGGGGCTGGTCACACTTTTCGTGCTGACGAATTTATTGGTGACCGTCATGCCGCTCACGAACAGTCACCGTGCGATGATGGTCCGTGAAGTTGGGCGTCGCGCGCAGTTCATGGCCAGGCAGATCGTCGAAAAGAACAGTGCCGTGCTCGCCGCGCGTGCGGAAACCAAAGCTGATCTCGGCACCATTGACCATGAGGAGGGAGTTCGCCTCGCGATCCTCACTGATCTCGACAATCGAATCATCGCTCCCGGCGCCAAGCTCAATCAATACCTGGCGGGAGGCGCGGAAGCCAATTACGCGGTCCGTGCGAGCAAATTATTTCGCGCAGGTCGTGAGAACGGCATGTTGTCTGAAATCGCCGATGATACCGTGATCGCGATCGAACCCGTCAAGGTGCTGGATCCACAGCAGGGCAAGAACATCACCGTGGGCATGGCCATCGTATCCGTCGACACCACTCTTTCAACGCCGGGAATGGGCGAGATCGGCGTGGTCTACTCGGAGACGCTGATCATGACGGGCATCATCGGGGCGATTCTCTTCTTCATCCTCTATCGTCTGACCCTGAAACCATTTCAGGTTCTCAATGATGACATCGATCATGTCCTCAAGGGCGACACTCAGCAGGTCACTCGTGAATTCAAGTTTCAGGAGATGAACCCTCTCTGGGATATCATCAACTCCGCGCTGAAGCGAGTATCGAAGTCCGATGGCTCCGCCTCCGGGGAGCTGGGCGGAAACCTCGGCCCGACCGCCGAGGACCTGCTTGGCCCTCTCAAGATGTTCGGTGTGGCCTCCCGCATTGGGCTCGTGATCTGCGATGCCGAGAACCGCATTCTTCATCTCAATCCGCTCTTCGAGGAGATCAGCGGAATTCGCGCGGATAATGTCGTGGGAAGTGAATTCGGCTCCGTCGCGCGCGATCAGGCTTTCGTCATGTTCACGCAGGATCTCTTCTCGCGGGCTTCTGCCGGCGGTGAGGGAGTTGCCGAAGACTTCGAATTTTCTGGAGTGACATACCGGATGCATGCAGTTGCATTCGGCAGCCCGGGTGGTCAACCGTGCTGTTATGTCCTGGCTGCGGTGAAACCTGATTGAGCATGGCAAACGCATTGAAATTCAAACACACGCAGGTTCCTCGCCAGACGGGCGAACAGGCACGTCTGAAGGTCGTGCAGGGGCCCGATTCGGGCGCGATCTATGTCATCACTGCGAATCTCGCGACGATCGGTCGTGGAGATGAGAATGACATGATCATTTCAGACCTCAAGGCTTCCAGAAAGCATGCACAATTCTCCTCAGTGACTTCGCAGGAGTGGGCCGTCAAGGATCTGGGCAGTGCGAACGGGCTGCTTCACAACGGAAAAGTCACTCGTCAGT
This sequence comes from Oligoflexia bacterium, assembly GCA_014378465.1. Lineage (GTDB taxonomy): Bacteria > Bdellovibrionota > UBA1018 > UBA1018 > UBA1018 > UBA1018. The sequence goes on from JACMNQ010000033.1 coordinate 8,862, forward strand.
GCACGATCAAATCAGGCGATACGGTCGCCTTCGGTGAGACGACCCTGGAGTTTCTGCTTCAGGAAGCGACTCAGCTCCTCATGGCGCCGGCAAAGTCCATGACCCAGATTCAGGCTGATCAAAAGGCTTTCGAAGCGCAGAAGAAGAAAGCCACCAATTTCAGCAAGGGCAGCGACCCGGCGGCTCAGAAGCGCTCCAATGCTGCAGGCGGACTGTTCAAGAATAAACTCATGCTCGGCGTGATCGGTGTCGGGGCCTACCTCATGTTCTTCGTCGACTCCGACCCCGCGCCTAACAAAAAAGTGGCCAAGGACTCCGCCAAGGAATCCAGAAATCTCGCGTCCTACCTTCCGGCCATCAATCCGGATGACACCCAGAGCGGCCGGGCAGCCGAGACTTTCTTTCGTGTGGGCTTCAGAGAATACCGTGAAAAGAACTACCTTCGCGCGAAGACCCAGTTCGAGACTGTGCTGCAGGTTGTTCCAGGTCATCCGTTGGCGACTCTTTATCTTGAGAACTGTGACAAGGCGATCGAGGATGAGGTGAAGTCGCACCTGGAAATGGGAAAAAAGGGCCTTTCCTCCGGAAAACTCAGGAGTGCCCAGGGGCATTTTCAGAGTGTGAAGCGCCTGCTGAATCGTGATCAGTCGAATCCGGCTTACCTTGAAGCCAAGGATCAGCTGGACGCAGTCGAAAAGGAACTCAGGGGAGGGTACAGCGGATGAGTGCGCTGCCGATTCTGACCATCACTCGAAATGGCGAAACGATCCGGACTCAGCCTCTGGAGGGTGAAGCCAGTGTGGGCCGCGAAGAGGGCTGCGTGATCCGTCTGGATGATCGCGCGATCTCGCGCCAACATGCGCTCATCAAACCCACTTCAGAAGGAATTCAGATTGAGAAAAAGAGTGATTTCGCTCCGATGTCCATCAATGGGCTTGAGTGCACGCGCGCTTTTCTCAAAGAAGGCGATGTCATTTCCATCGGACCGTATCACATGAAGTACTCCGAAGCCAAAGTCGCCCGCGAACCGCGCGAAGTCCGTGAGGCAAAATCACAGCCCAAAGTGACAGAAACTCCAAAGCTTCAGGTCGTTCAGCCTGAGAAGTTGCCAGAAGAGTTCAATTTGAGCGATGGTATCGGCGAGATCTCGATGGAATCGGAGGCCACCTCGGCAACGGGTTTCGCAGGGCCCGAAGCCACCAGCGCGATCGAGTCCTCGTCAGCGAGTTCCGATCTGGAACTGGGTGGAGATTTCGATGAGCACCTGGGAACCAAGCCGATTTCCTTTGAGATGAATTCCGCAAGCCCATCGCAGGATGGCGTTCTGGAAGTTCCTTCAGATGTGCAAGGCTCTTCCGCCATGTCCTTCGAGCACGAAGCCGTTGATCAGGAAGCCAAGACCAAAGTTCAGTCGCCCGCTGCAGTCGACGTCAAGTTGGTCTTTCCAGTGGGTCTGGCCAACCATGACGAGCTGGCAATCACCCAGAATGAAGTTTCGATCGGCCGAGGCAAGGACTGCGTTGTCGTCCTGAATGACAAGAAGTCCTCCCGAAAGAACTCCGTCATCAGGCGCATCGGATTGAAATTCATCATCAGGGATCTGGATTCAGCCAATGGCACTTATGTGAATGGCCACAAGATCATCCAGGAGCAGGAACTCTACGGCGACGATCGCATTCAGATCGGCGACGTGGAGTTTGAATTCAAGGCCCTGAGTTCCAGCTATGCCCGCAAACAGCGGGATTTCATGCCCGTTCCATCAGAAACTCCAATGTACCAGCAGAATGACGGAATGCCGTCGAGCCAGGAGTTCGAAGACTTCAACATGCCGGGGCAGCCGCAGCATCACGATCATGCCGGAATGCCGGGATCCGATTCCGGGGCACCGGCTCGCAAGGGATTCTGGGGCCAGTACGACAAGTACATTCGCAACTTTTCCAAGCTCGACAGGAAGATGAAGATCCGCGTCGTCGCGATCGGCCTCATCTTCGCGATGTTCCTGTTCTTCGATGATGAAGCGGACACTGCCAAAAAGAGCGGCAAGAAGTCCCCCAAAACTTCGGCTTCGTCGACTCCGGGAGCGATGACTTTCGAGATGCTGACCAAAGAGCAGCAGAAATACATCGAGAATCAGCACACGCTCGGCTTCGACAGCTACAAGAACAAGGACTATGACAAGGCCATCTTCGAAATTCGGAAGATCTTCGCCATCATCCCGAATTACAAGGACTCCAAGGAAATCGAACGCTATGCCATCGAAGGCAAACGCAAGCTTGAAGCTCTCGAAGAGGAAAAGCGAAAGAAACAGGAAGAGTCTCAGCTGAAGGCGAAGATCGCTCAGCTCGTCGAAGAGACTCGCGCTCTGATGGACAAGAAGAAATACGACCTGGCTGGCGAGCTCTTTTCCCAGATCCTCGCCCTGGATCCTGACAATCAGCAGGTTGCGGAGTGGAAGAAGATTCTTGAACTCTTTCAGGAGAATCGCAAGATCCAGGAACAGGAACGGCAGGTTCAGGAAGAGATCAACAGACGCGCCTGGGGCTTCTACGCGGCCGGTGTCGCGCTGTACAAGGATGGAAAATTTCATTCGGCCATCGCGGAATTTGAAAAAGTCGCGGAAGTGGGAGCCAGCGATGTCAATGCGGTCAAGAAGTCCAGGCAGATGATCGCCAATTCACACACGCAGATCATCGCCCTTCGTGATCCGGTTCTCGTGAAAGCGAAGGAGATGGAAGGTTCGGGCGACCTGCCCGGTGCTTTTCAGGAGTACAGACGCGCGACGGTGATTGATCCACCTCATCCCGCCGGTTACGCCGGGATGGAGCGCATCCGCGGTGTGCTCCATGAACGCTCGAAGGGTCTCTACACGGAAGCCGTTCTGGCGGAAAGTTACAGCGATTTCGCGACAGCTCAGAAGAAATACAAGGAGCTCCTCGTGGTGGCGCCTCAGGACGATATCTATTACGAACGCGCTCAGAGAAAGCTCGCGAATTATTTCAAAAAAGATGAGATTCAGTGATGACGAGATCACAGGCATCAAAGCGGATCAAAGCTTCACTGGTCTTCTCTTCCCAAGGGGCTTTGGCTTCGCAGGAGGACTTCGTGCTGGGCAAGAAGGATCGTGGCCTGTTCGTGGTTGCCGATGGTTTCGGTGGAGTCGTTCCCGGAGCGCTGGCATCTCGAACCGCGTGTGAAGCGGTCCTCGGATTTCTCCAGAAGGAAGCGGGCGATATCGAGGCAACTTTGCCTTTCGTTCTTCGAAGCTACTATTCGCTCGCTGGAAACGTGCTCTTCAATGCGCTGGTTCATGCCAATCGACAGGTCCTCAGACTCAATCAGAAGAAGAATGTTCATGAAAGAGGCGGGGCTTCAGTGATCGCCGGATTTCTGGACGAGGATCTCATGGCGATCGCGCATGTGGGTGCCTGCGGTGCCTGGCTCTTTCGTTCGGGCATGGCCACTGAACTGGTGACTCCGAGAACTTACGCCAGACTCAGTGATCCCTTCAACAAAGAGGTGAGTGATGGAACTGCCGTGCCCCTGATGGCCTTGGGTATTTCCCAGGATCTGGAACCCGAAATCGTGGAACTGCGGGTGCGACCGGGGGACTGGCTTCTTCTTCAGAGCGATGGAATGGATCAGACCATTCGCGAAGGCCTGCTCAAGATTCAGACTGAGAATCTGACTGCCGCGCAATCGGCTGAAACTGCGGAAGCTTATCTGAAGCAGTGTCGTTTTATTGACAACGCGAGCGCTTCTCTCACTCTCTTCTGAGTCAGTTTTCATTCGATTGACTCGGCAAATTTAGCCTGTGTCCACGCCGACACTTGTCGCGGTACAATCTTTACACTGAGCTTGTTGAGCTTGGGCGGAGAAGTTGACTGTTTGCGTCAGTGCTGGGTATAATCAAGGGTGAGGCCGACATTTTTCGTTCAAGTTTTTGACTGCTCTGCCGATGAGCAAGGATAGAAAGACAAGGAGTGGCTGCATGAACTTACAATGGGTGACACATCTGAAGAACATCTGTTCGGATTTTGCCGGCGACGAGCGAGGACAATCCACCACTGAATACATTCTGATTCTTTCCGTGGTTGTGATGATCGCGATCAAATTCAAGGGTGCGATCGAAAAGCAGGTTCTGGGAAAACTGATGAACGGTTTGAACAGCGATCTGGACAAATTTGGCGATTCTTCCCCGTAACAGGATGACCTGCACGGGGGCAGGAAATGAAGGAGATGAACGATGCTGGAAGCTCCGGCATCTCCGCAGGGATCAAGTGAACAGTCAGGTTCGGGGATAGCGGGGAAAAATCAGTCGAACTTCAGGGGATGCAAATCTCGGGTGCTCAGGCATTCGACCTTTGCTTTTCGTCGTTTTTTTCAGGAGGAAGAGGGCCAGGCCATCACTGAATACATCCTGATCCTCTCGGTCTGTCTGGCCACTGCGATCGCGATGGGACGTGGGATCATGAAAGTGCTCGATAAAGGCATTCTCAAGCTCGGTGCTCAGCTGGAGCTGGATCTCAAGACGGGGAGGGCTCCGCTGCGTGTCTGGAAAAATTGAACTCATCCCGGCGGTGATCATCGCCGTTTCACTTCTGGCGGCGGCAACGGATCTGCTTCGCGGGAAGATCTACAACTGGCTGACCGTGCCTGTGATGGTCCTGGGCCTGATCGTCTCCTTTCAGAACGGCGGCTGGAGTGCGTTCGGCTATTCCGCGGCAAGCATTGCCCTGGGGCTCGCTCTCTACGGCTGGATGTTCCTGATTCGGGTGATGGGTGCAGGAGACGTGAAACTGCTCATGGCGCTTGGAGCCTGGGGAGGCCTCTGGTTCACTTTTGATGTCGCGGCTCTGGGTGTGTTGCTCGGAGGAGTGATGGCCGCCGTACTGCTGACTTTCAAGGGAAGAATCGCGGCATTTGCTCGCCAGATCTATCAATTCTTTCTCACGCTCTTCGTGAGGGAACTGGAAGTCCAGGTCCCGAAGATCGACCGGAAGCTCACCATGCCCTATGGAGTACCCATCGCGGCTGCCGCGATCTGGGTGGCACTTGCCAATCCCTTCGTGAAGTGGGGGATTCACTCATGAGCCGCAATGAAAGTGGCCAGGCCGTCATCGAGTATGTGCTTCTGATCAGCATCATCGCTTCGGCGTTCGTGATCGTCGGTCGGGGACTCGTGGACATGGGACTTGCCCAGAAGCTGACCCGTCCCCTGAGAGAGGAGTTCGCCCGCACCTATCAATACGGACATCCCAAAGGCAAAGGGTTTGAAGATGGCGGTCCGGATCATCATCCCCGTGCGATGACCGGCGGAACAAACGGCCGAATGTTCCTCAATCCGAGGGATCAATGATCATGAGAAGAATGAGGCTGAAAATTCTCAGATCAGGTCATGATTCCGGACAGGCGACCCTCGAGTTTGCCCTGGCCTTGAGCTTCTTCATGGCAATCATGCTGTTCTACATTCAGCTTTCGATGTCCTTTGCGTGGGGCAACTATGTGCACTACGCCACTTTCATGTCGGCCCGCGCCTACCTTGCCGCCGGGACTGACGAAGAAGACCAACAGGAACGGGCGAAGTCCGTGCTGGTTCAGATGGTCAAGAAAGGGGTGGGCCGCGAAGGTGCCGACCGCTTTGCCTCCATTGCCAAAGGCGTGGAGGGGGGATCCCCGGTGGGCGCCAAAATCGGGGCGGGCTCCCAGTTCAGTCCCACCGATAGAAATTTAAGTTGGCTGCAGGGAGTCCGATACAAATTCAGGGGAAAACTTTTCATGATTCCGTTCGCGGGATCTGCCAAGGCCGGAAAAGAAGTCAATTATCTGACTCTGACTTCGGAAAGCTGGCTGGGGAGAGAACCCACGACTTCGGAATGCACCAGGGACATGGGACAAATGGGGATCACTGACAATGGTTGTTAAATGGGACGAGTCAGGACAGAGCCTGCTTGAATTTCTGATCATGCTTCCCATGATGCTCGGCCTCGTCCTCATTCTCGTGCGGGTCAACTCCGCCGTTCAGGTTTCAATCGTGAATCAGCAGTACGCGCGTTCCACGGCTCACTGGCTCGCCTTCAACAGTTCCACTTACCCTTCACGAAAAACCATCGAAGCCGACTTCCTGCCCTTCAATGCCAGCCAGCTCGTGGTGGGTGTTTCAGAGAATCGGCTGGGCATTGATGATGATGGAGCGCCTCAGCCAGTTGCCTCCACCCAGCAGGTCACTCGCGGACGCAAGCCCGCCAATGATGATTCGGACAGGGAAAACCTGAAGGAACGGGCTCTGGTGCGGGTGCGAACGACCGTTGCCCTCTGCACCCAGGTCAACTCCATCGATATCGGTGGAAGGAAAGTGCCCATGATCGGAAATAATCTGGGCGAGCAGTCCAGACCGGAATTCTGCAGGAGTGCTCAACAATGAATAACAAAGCCCTGACCCTGTCACTTTTCATCGGAGCCTTTGCCGTCTTCATGGTGCAAAGCTATGTTGGAAGCAAGGAAGAGGAAGCCAAGAAGAAATTCGGCACTGAGGTCCTCGTCGTGAAAGCGAAGCGCGATATCAAGGAACAGGAGACCATCAACGAGACGGCTCTTGAGCTGGCGCTGATCCCGAAGACGTTTCTTGAGCCTGCGTCGGTATCTTTTGAGAAGACTGAAGCGGACAAGGAAACCAATCGCAGCCTGAAGTCCCTCTCCGGAACCATCGCGCTGGTCGCGATCCGCAAAGGTGAACAGATCACTTACAACAAGATGACAGAACCAGGCATCCGCACCGGTCTCTCGCCTCAGGTGGCTCCGGGCCGCAGAGCCGTATCCATTCCGGTCAATGAGACCAGTGGTGTCGCGAAGCTCGTCAAGCCGGGAGACCGCGTGGATCTGATCGCCGTTCTCGATATGGGCGGCGGCAAGGAAAACAAGATCGCCAAGACCATCTTTCAGGATGTCGTCGTGCTGGCGGTCGGACGAAACGTCACCAATAACGTGGCTCGCGTCGTGGAGATGGATGGAAATCGCGAAAAGGTGAAACCACTGTCTGAAGATTTCAGTTTCACTTCCGTCACTCTCGAAGTTGAACCGGCGCAGGCACAGACCCTGGCGCTCGTCATGGCGAACGGTGAAAATGCGATCACTCTCTCCCTGCGCAACAATGATGACACTGAACGAGTTGGCCTCAGCTCCTCCATGGCTGGCGACGTGCTCGGAACCGAAGCTGCTCGAGTGCAGAGAGGCATCGCCACAGGTAAACGATGATGAAACGTCTTTTGAGTCCGATCACCTTCGCGCAGCTTCTGTTCCCCTTGATTCTCACCGGAGTCAATGCGCCGATTCATGCCTGGGCACAGGACACTCGCGCCGCACCTCAAGGAGATGCAGCGGGTGACGGCGGCAAAGCGGCAGTCGCCAAAACTGCCCCTGCGAAGTCTTCGACCGAAATCGCCCCCGATGACGCTTATACTTCGGATGCATCGGATACTCCGACCGAAGAGGTGCCCTCCGGATCCCGGAAGAAGAAACCCAAGAATTTCAGAAAATCACGCCTGACCCATGAGACTTCTGAAGGGGTGGCCGATCGCAGACGCATTCTCCTGACCACGGGCGAAGACCGTGCGGTGGATCTGGACTTTGACGTGGAGGCCGGAGCCAATGGCATTTCGACCGGCAATCCGCAGGTCGTTCTCACCACTCTGGTCCGCATCGGGGATCAGCGCAGACAGATCATCTTCAAACCTCTGAAGGCGGGAGAAACCACCGCGACCGTGAGAGATCCGGACGGAAGTATCCGCCTGATCTTCGACGTCGTCGTCACGGGCAACAATCTGCTGAGGCGCGCCGGCGAAATGCGTGAACTTCTGCGCGATGTCGAAGGCATTGATATCCGAGTCGTGGGCCAGAAAGTCGTCATCGACGGCGAAGTGCTCGTGCCCTCCGATTACGCTCGTCTCTTTTCAGTCGTGACCGATGCATCGTACTCCGGCGTCGTCATGAACCTCGCGACCCTTTCTCCCTTCGCGATGCAGCTCCTGGCCAAGAAGATTCAGGAAGACATCAATACTTTTGCCACTCAGGTGAAGACTCGTGTCGTGAATGGCATGATCTTTCTTGAAGGAACCGTCGATAATGTGGACCAGGCGAAGCGCGCTGCTGAAGTCGCGCGACTGTACCTACCGGAAGTTCGTCCCGGCAATCCCCTGATGAAGGATCAGAGCGCGCAGATTCTCGGAAACCGTCCCCTGGTTCAGAATTTTCTCGTGATCAATCCTCCGCCCCCGAAGAAGCAGGAAAAGCTGGTCCGAGTGACCGTGCATTTCGTCGAACTCGACAAGGATTACAACAAAGTCTTCGCCTTCAAATGGGCTCCTGGGTTCACGGCTGATCCCTCGATCGCTTTCGGCGGAACGGCTGCCGGTGGCGCTGGTGCCGCGGGCACCTCATTCACGGGCACGATTTCCAGCCTCTTTCCCAAGCTTCAGAGCGCGCAATCCGCCGGCTACGCGCGAGTGCTGAAGACCGGTACCGTGATCGTTCGAAGTGGAAAACCCGCCCATCTCGAGGAGACGACTGACTTCGCTTCGACCGCCCTCAACAATCTCGGACAGCCTGTCGCTCAGCCAGCGACCAAAGTGGGCCTGAGCGTGGATCTGACGCCACAGATTCTCGGCCAGAGTGAAGACATTCAGCTCGACCTCAAGCTCACGCAGAGCAATGTCACGGGTCGAGCCCCCGCATCAGGTCCTCCCACCACTTCGAATCACACGGTCACGACCGCCATCTACGTCAAGTCCAATGAGAGCGCCGCCGTGGGCGGAGTCGTCTCGGCCGACGTGGGCACGGATTTCAACAAGGATGATCCGAGACCTGGATCCTTCACCGGTACCACGGATGAACTCTTCAATCTGATGCGCTCCAAGAATTATCGAAAGAAGAAGTCTCAATTCGTCATTTTCGTCACTCCACAGATCGTGGAAAACGCATCTGAAGGCACGGAAGACCTGAAAAAGAATTTCAGGGTAAAGGTGAAATAATGGCCGGTCACATCATCGCAGTCGTCGGTGGAAAAGGGGGAGTGGGCAAAAGCGTTTTTGCCGCGAATCTCGCCATTTCGTACCTGCAGGAATTCAAACAGCGCCCACTGATCGTCGACCTGGATCTGAGCAGCCTCGGAGATCAGAACATCATCCTGGGCCAGAGCCCTCAGAAGAACATCGTCGATGTTTCCAAGATGCCTCCGGGACCCATTGATCCCAAGAGTCTGGCGCCGTACATGGTCAATGCTCCTGCCGGCTACAGTTACATCGGTGCCCCTCGTGATGCGATCATCGCTCGTGATCTGGATTTGGACGGTCTAGGTCGTTTCTACAAGGCAATCACCCAGGTTTTCAATCTCACGGTCGTGGATTGTGGCAATGGGACGGACGCGCACGCTCTGAAGACTTTTGAGTATGCCACCGCGATCTTCGTCGTCACGACTGCTGACGTGATTGTCGTGAATCAGACGAAGAGGGTCCTTGCCAAGATCCAGGAACTGCTGTTTCCACCGGAAATGGTTCAGATCATCATCAATCGCTTCTCGCAGAACAACATCATCAATCCGCAGATCATCCAGAAGAATCTGAATCGCGCGATCTTCGCCGCGATCCCGGAAGACGTCAATTCCGCGGACAGCTGCCTCGCCAAGAGCACTCCGCTCTGCATCGGCGTGCCGAACGCTCCCGTGTCACGCGCGTATCACGATCTCGTGCGAAAGATTCAGCAGACCAATCTTCTGGAGAATCTGGCCAAACTCAAAAAGCCCACGGGGGTGGCAGCCAAAGCTCAGGCAGCAGCTCTCAGTCTGGTTCCAGGCGGCGGCGGTGGCGCTTCAGGCACTGAAGGTGCGGGCGGCCCGAGTGGTCGAAGTGCATTCGGGTTTCTCGATCCCTGGACTCTGATGAAGTTGCGACTGCACAAGGCTCTTGTTGAAAAGATGGACCTCAAGAAGACCAACACGGATACCGGCGATCCGAAGCAGAAGGCCGTGCTTCGTGAGAAGACCCAGAAAGTCGTTGTCGAAGTGCTGAACAACGAGGACACGTCGTCGCTCCTGAGCACTCGCGAACTCAAGTCACAGATGATCAAGGAAGTTCTGGACGAGGCGCTCGGCCTCGGTCCCCTCGAGGATCTCCTGGCGGATGATTCGGTGACTGAAATCATGGTCAATGCCCGGGATCAGATCTACATCGAAAAAGGTGGGAAACCCACCATGTCCAAGGTCACCTTCAGCAGTGAGCAGCAGATGATGAATGTGATTGAACGGATCGTCACTCCGCTCGGCCGACGAGTGGATGAGAAAGTTCCATTTGTGGATGCTCGACTTCCGGACGGCTCCCGAGTGCACGTGATCATTCCACCCCTTGCGCTGCGTGGACCGACCATCACCATTCGAAAGTTCCCCAAGAAGCGCATTGAAGCCCGGGATCTGGTCGGCTTTGGCTCGATGACTGAAGAAATCTCCGATTTTCTTCGCTGCTGCGTCGAGGCCAAGCTCAATATCGTCGTTTCAGGCGGTACCGGCTCGGGTAAGACGACGCTTCTGAACGTGCTTTCCAATTTCATCCCGGCTTCCGAGCGCATCATCACTGTTGAAGATTCAGCGGAGTTGCAGCTGGGGCAGGACCATGTGGTTCGTCTTGAGACACGCCCGAAGAACATCGAAGGTGAAGGCGAAGTCAGTATTCGTGATCTCATCAAATGCTGCCTGCGAATGCGACCTGACCGAATCGTGGTCGGGGAGTGCCGTTCCGGCGAAGCGCTGGACATGCTTCAGGCCATGAATACCGGTCACTCCGGATCCCTGACGACCCTGCACGCGAACAATCCCCGGGAGTGCATTTCCCGTCTTGAAACCCTGGTGATGATGGCCGGTCTCGGCCTGCCCGCCAAGGCAATCAAGGAGAACATCGCTTCAGCGGTCAATCTGATCATCCAGCAGAGCCGCCTGAGTGACGGTACCCGAAAAGTGACTCATATCAGTGAAGTCACCGGGATGCAGGGCGAAGTGATCAGTCTCCAGGACATCTTTCTGTTCAAGCAGGAAGGCCTGGACAAGAAGCGCAAGATCATCGGACGTTTCGTGCCGACCGGTTTCATTCCAAAGTTCGTCGAGGAGATGGAAGCCAAGGGGATGAAGATTTCACGTGGACTGTTCGCTTCGAAATGAAGCACCATTGAACCAGAGGGTATAGCTTGATCGTCAAACTCATAGGACTGGGAGCGTTCGGCATCAGCGTCGTGCTCTTCTCCTATCATTACAATCAGCGATTTCTGGATTGGCTGAGGTTTCAGTCCCTGGGCACTCGTGACTACATCGCCGAGAAGCTCGCGATGATGTTCATCGAAATCCCGCCCCAGAGGATTCTGCTCGCCCAGTTCCTTCTCAGCTTCGGGCTTGGGGTCATGGTCTTTCTCGCCTTTCTTCCCAAGCTCTTTCCAGGCATTCCTTTCGCGATTGTGGTGACCATCCTCGGTTGGAAAGCCCCAAAACCCGTGGTCGATTGGATGTTTCAACGACGCTTGAACAAGTTCGTGCTTCAGATGGTGGATGCCCTCAGTCTGATGTCCAACGGGTTGAAGTCCGGACTTTCGGTGGCGCAGTCCATGGGACTGGTGACCCAGGAAATGCCGAATCCGATCAAACAGGAGTTTTCCCTGGTTCTGAATCAGAACAAACTTGGCGTCTCGCTGGAAGAGGCTTTCAACAACCTTGCCAAACGGGTCACCACGGATGACGTGGAGATGTTCGTGACTTCGATCAACATCCTCAAGGAAACCGGCGGAAATTTGGCGGAAACCTTTGACACGATCACCACGACCATTCGCGAGCGAATCAAGATTGAGAGCAAAATCGCGGCCATGACCGCAATGGGTTTCTATCAGGGGTTGATCGTCATGGCGATCCCGCCGGGGCTGGGACTGGTCTTCTATCTCAGTGATCCAGAATTCATGATGCCTCTGTTTACTACTGCAATCGGCTGGATTATAATCATGGTGATCATCGCGCTGGAAGCGGTGGGATTTTTCGTGATCATGAAAATTATCAAAATTGACGTGTAAACGAAGGGTATTTGATAAATACTTGAAGTTCAGCAAAAAATTTCGTTTTTTGGGTCGAGTTCATCAGAATCATCAGGAGATCAAGATGTCCGTTAAAAGGATTTTTTCGGGTACGGCAGGAGTCGTCACGTTTTTGGCGGCAGCATTCATGGGAGGCGTGTCTACGGCTCATGCGAATGTCAGTTTGAAAAATGGTAACTTCTTCATCGGTTACACGGATATCGTCTATCCGGGTGGTTTCGAACCCAAGATCGAGCGTGTTTACAACTCGAAGACTCCGTACAACGGCATGTTCGGCTGGGGCTGGGGCAATGAGTATGAAGTCTACATGTCCGTCTCCGCGGACGGCAGCGTCGTGGTCAACGAATACGGCGGCGGAGCGCAGAACCGCTTCAATCCGGTCGCCTTCAAGGAAAATGAACTCAACGCCGCGGTTGACAACATCGCGCAGACCGCCCAGAAACTCGGAGTGGCTGGCAGTGCGGATCAGCTTGATAGTTACAAGAAGCACCTGAAGTCAGATGCGACTTTCAGAAACGAGGAATGGCAGAAGTTCAAGGCGCAAGGGAAGATCCAGGCCCGTGTGCTTCCGACTGGTACCCAGCTCCAGTCCAACCGTTTCAGCTACCAATACATCACCAAGGTGGTCGATGGTTACGTTCGCAGTTTCGACAGCGGTAAACTGGAAAAGTTTTCCAACGATGGTCGCCTGGTTCGCATCTCCGACAAGAACAACAACTTCATTGACCTGACTTACGGCAAAGAAGGCAAGCTTTCGAAGATCGTCGACAACTTCAATCGCAAGATCTACTTCACTTTCAACACTCACGGTCAGGTTGAGAAGATCCAGGGCGAAAACAACAAGGAAGCGTCCTACAAGTACAACGACATGGGCGAACTGGTTTTTACCAAGGATACCGATAGCAGCGTCTATACTTACAAGTACGGTTCAGACAAGCGCCACAACATGGTTGAAATCGGTTACTCTGACAAAACCAGCATGCAGCTCGCTTACTATGGTCGTGACGATCATGAAAACGTGAAGAGCGTGAAGGACCGTGACGGAACTCGCACTGAATACACCTATGAAAAGGCTTCTGACAAGGGTCACTCCAAGGTGGCGGTTGCGGTGAAGGGAAGCGACGGCAAGGTCGTTTCATCCAGCAAGTACGAATACTACGTCAAGTCCAAGGCCGACGGAGAAGAGTGGACTTACAAGATGCTCACCAACCTCGACGGCGACATCACTGAAACCACTTACAATGAATGCTGTGGATTGCCGCTCCTGATCAAGCGCGGTGGCGAAGAGACCGCCTTTGAATACGACACTCGCGGCCACGTGACCAAGAAATCGACGCCGACGGACGTGACAGAGCTGGCTTACGACGCGAAAGTCGGCAAGGTGACGAAGGTCAGTCGTTATTCCAAGGGTGACAAGAAGCAGAACAACTGGTCCACTTTTCAATACGATGAAAAGGGCAACCTGGTCTTCGCCAAGAACTCTGAAAACAAGGGTGTGAAACTGTTCTACGACACGAATGGTCGCATCAAGAGCATGGTCGACCAGAGCAAGCGCCGCATTGACTTCAAATACAACGAAAACTCCAAGCCGATTGAAATCACGGACCCAGCCCTCGGATCCATCACTGTGAGCTACGCGAACAGTGGCGAAGTGAAGAAGGTCGAAAGCACGGCGGGTCGTAAGATCGCCATGCAGGTGACTTCGGCGTTTCAAAACCTTCTGGACATCATTCGTCCCGCAGGCGTGAGCTTGTCGTTTTAAACCGGTACAAGAGGAATAGAAGATGAAAAAGCGCAGTATTTTGATGTTGGCAGTGATGATGATCTCTCTGAATACCCTGGGTTCCGCCGTCTGGGCCGCGGAGAACGAAGTTTCATGTGAAGCTCCGTCTGATGCGAAGGCAAAGGACCTCAGTGAGACGAAGGAAGGTTCGAAGGATACCAAAGCTTCGACTGCTTCTGGACTCGAAGAACAGAAGAAGTGATCTCTTCATCCTGATTCAATGCCTGATTTTCTGAAGAGCCCGGCTTCCCGAGTGGAAGTCGGGCCTTTTCATTGTGCGCTGCCGGAGGCGGCCATGCCCAGGCGCAGCTCTTCATGAATCAGCCGGTCCATCCTGCGGGCCGAGAGCACCTTGACCTTGAGGCCATGTCTTCGCTTCAGTTGGTAAGTGGCCTGGGGGCCGAGTTTGAAGAGTGCGCGCACGACTTCAATGTCCTCCTGAAGAGATGGCCACATGAAGCGAGGAATGTTGTCGTTGCTCAGGAGAGCTTCCAGAAACTCGTGGAGAAGCGCTTCGCTGCGACCTTTCAGGAAATCCATCAGGAGTTTCTCCCAGGCGCGTGGAAACTCCGTCTGGTAGATCCAGGGAGGCGAAGCCCGGGAGATCTTGGCCGGATAGGAAAAGCGCGGCCTGCTCAGGCTGCACGCGTAAATGAGTCTGAGAAGAGCGGTATAGCCCACCTTGATCTTCGAGCGGTGCTTGAAGCATCCGAAGACCTCAAATCCCTGGGAGCTGATCTCCCGGCAATTGCTGAGGCGAAACTCCAGCTTCAGAGATGCACCCGGATTTTTCGCGTTATCCGATGAAGTCACCTCCTTCACTCCGAGGTAGAGATAGGAGTCCTCGTGGGTGTCCGCGATGTTGTAAGGGGGCCGTATCGCATGCAGGAGCTCATTTTCCCGCAGAAGGGCCTGGGCCTCAGTCGGATGTTCTTCCCAGCTGATGAACTTCACCTGTTCCAGCATCTCCATGATGCGGTCTTCGGTGCGTCCGGGCTTCATCTGAAAGTAGCAACTGAGGCGAGTACGGAGGCTCTTCGCCTTTCCGATATACAGAATGGTGTCATCAGTCGACTTCATCAGATAAACGCCGGGAGTTTCGGGAATCGCTTTCTGAAACTCGGGGGTGAACTGGAGGGTGAGGGGATTTTCGTAGCTGAAGCTGTGTTTGATCAAGGTGCGGCTCATGGATTAAAGGAAATATCAGATCGAACCTGCCAACTACAAGAGCGGCGTCCAGTCGTCCGCTTTTTTTAAACAAATTTCAGGCAACAACGAACGGCGAAGTGTACGGGCTGCGAACGGCTGATCACAGGTAGAAGTGCGCGATGAAATAGAGCAGTTGATCCTGACCATCGGGAGCGAGCGCCTTCCGAGTCTGAATCTGGTAGGCGAGGTTCAGGTCCAGATGGGGCCGCGGAAAAAAACGGGTGCCCACCGTGTATGCATTTTTCAGGGACTGAGACTGCGCGAAGTCCAGGCGTGAGAGCTCCTGGATGCCGTAGAAGTGAAGACCTTTGATGATCTCATAGCCGACTTGAGTGTAAGTCAGGAGCCCGTTGGTATTTGCGGTGTAGCGTCGCTGGTAATCTAACTCGGAAAGAACGTAGAATTTGTCAGTGATCCCAAGCAACAGGTAAGGTCCCACGACTTCCCGCTTGTCGTTCTTCTGTCCAGGTTGCGTCGACTGGCGGCCATAAAAGTTGCTGAAGCCCAGTTTGGATTTTGGCGAGAGCGCGTAGGCGACGGTGCCCGAAAACCCTGATTCCGAATGGATCGAATCATCGTCAGGTCTGCCAAAAATCATGGCAATCTGTCCATTCCACGGATCACCGAGAAAGGAATACTCCGCGTTGTAAGTTTCGCTCCCGGCGTTCCAGCCCAGATCCTTTCGGACGTAGAGGGAATGGTTGTCGGTGTTGATTCCATAAGGTCGTTTGAATTTGCCGACTCGAACGTAGTTCTCTTCGTTCAAATGATAGAGCAGGTAGTGTCGCCGGCTGATGAATTCGCTCGCCCAGATCCGGTCAGGGTATTTCTGATCCGCTCCCAGCGTACCGACGACGGAGAGCTTGTTGACTTTGACCTCGGCTTCGAGATCAGCCTGCATCCGGATGAACTGTCCCTCGCGCACGCGCGGAGTGTTGTGGTCATACTGAAGGGCGCGGATGTCTCCTCCCGCATTGAGCCAGGTGGGAAGTTCAAGAAGACCATAGGCGAACTTGGACTCTTTTTCGGTTCCGTTCATGGACAATGCTTCGAGTGACAGGGCTCTGCCGTACTCCGTGAGGAGGCCGCCCCCCGAGGGGCTGACGTGACAGGCAGTGCAGTTCACGTATGAATGGCGGATCATTTCCGGGAAGCAGAAGGCACGCTGAGGAAGGAGAAGAGTGAAAGCAAGAGACAGAAACGCAAACCGCGACAGTTTTGAAATTTTCATTTTTTTGACGAAGTGTACGAAGATCTGCTCTGGACCTGAATCTGAACGTTTTCAACCACGGTGATCCCGGCGAAAGAAGGAATGGCGATCTTGTAATCTGTCAGCTTCACCGGAAAGTGTGCATCCACACTGAGTGTGTCGGCTGCTCGGGTCAGGACCAGACTGCCGTTCACGGGCTGGGTCACACCATGAAGAGTGAGTTGTCCCTGAAAAGGAGTCGTGCAGGTGGCGGTCGCGGTTTCAGTGCAGTTTTTCGGGACAGTGAGATGGGTGAGCGTGAGTCTGGAATCCGGGAACTGTTCCACCTGGAGGTACTTTTTCTTCATGTGCTCGTCGCGCATCTTCATGCCGGTCTCAAGACTGTCGAGATGAAAAGTCGCTTCGCCGGTCAACTGGTCAGCTACCAGTTTGAAGTTTCCAACCGGTGCTCCCCCTTTGCCATGAATCTTCAGAGCACTGGGGTTTCCAACGGCTTCGAACTCCACTTTGCCTTCTGAGTTGAGCACCAGATCCGCTCCTCCCGCGGCGAATGCCGAAAAAGTTGCTACCATCACGACAGAGGTCAGGGTGAGAATCATGATCGGTCCGGGCCTGCCGAGAAACCTTTTTGAGAGCATCATGAGCGGTTCTCCAGTTCAATCTTGGTGTGGCCAAAGTTCAGTTTTCAGGTGAGCCCTGTTCAATCCAGGTCTTGAGAAGCTGAAAGTTGTCGGTCAGAAGTGCCTTGCGCGGAGGCATGGTCCCGTTGACAATAACTGCCTCTTCAACCAGGTCAATATTAACTTTGACGTTGGAATAGGTTTCAAGATTGACCCCTCCTTTTTTGCCATGGCAACGAATGCAGCTGGGAGTGAAAACCTGGTCTCTGACCTGCGCATAAGTGACTCGAAGGACTGGAACCGGAACCGGAACAGGCGCAGGAACGGGAGCAGATTCCGGTGCAGGGACGATGACGGGGGCAGTTGGAGTCTCTGGAGCAGGAGTTGGTGAAGGAGCAGGAGCTGGTGAAGGAGCCGGTGCAATGATGATTGCAGGGGGAGGAGGCGAAGTCACGGGAGGGACCGCTTCCAAAGCCCCTTCGGGAGCGCCTTGCTCAATCCAGCTTTTCAGGAAAAGCGTGTCGTCGTCGGAAAGGGGATGACGCGGAGGCATCGACTTCTCAGTGATGGCTTCGCGCGTGATCAACTCCAGGTTTTCTTTCACGTGGGAGTAGGTTTCCAGATTCACGCCCCCCGCATGTCCATGACACTTCACGCAGCTCGGAGTGAAAATGCGCTGCTTGACCTGTGCGTAGGAAATCACCCCGCCCGGAACGGGCAGTGTTGGAGTACTCGAGGGGAGGGGAGTCGAGGAAGCTTCGGGCGCGGGTGGCGCGATGATCGGGAGCGTGGGATCGCGCACGAATTCAGGTGCGCCCTGATCCAGCCAGCTTCCCAAAAGTTCTTTTTCGGCGCCAGTGAGCGGAGTCCTGCTGGAAGGAGGCATGGTGCCCTGAAGGAGCGCTTCCTGTTCGATGCCTCGAGCGTGGCTGAAGACTTCAGCGTACGATTCGAGATTCACTCCACCAGCGCTGCCGTGACACCGAACGCAGTGAGGAGCGAAGACCGTATTTCTGACCATTTCATAACTGACGGTGGCGGTCGTGGTCCCGAGGCGAGGTCCGAGTGCCTGGGATGAACTCTTTGGGTTTGAATAGTTGCAGGAGCTGAGTGCCGCGAGGCCGCTCAGCAGAAGCAGACTCAAGCTGGGAATGGACGATTTCAGAGTAAAGGTGAAGCGGAAGTTCAAAGTGGACATGCGAGTTCCTTTGGCTGCCTGTGCAGGGCGGCTGGCCGCTTCGTAACACTTTCATCGCGGAGACACAACGTGCACGCCTGAAGTTCGTCCACCGCTCCGGCTCGCCTCGCATGGGGTAGTCATTGAATATCAGGGATGTATCATCGGCGGAAACCGCTTTCACCTGCACAGGTGTCTTCTTTTTCGACACTTTTAAATCGAAGGCGGTGCCCAAGGCCTTGAAAGTAAAGGACACTGCAATGTACTCACGGTGGCACTTCGCTTGCTTCATAGCGTGCAAGAGAGAAACAAGGAGAACACTATGAACTTTAAGAAATTCGCGAAACTTTTCATGCTTTTCACGCTCATGAACCTGATCGGGACCGTTGTGTGGGCCAGTGAGAATACCGATTCCGCAGCATCCTGCGAATCCATGTCTGACGTTCAGGCCAAAGCGGTTGCCCCCGCCGCAGCAAGCTCCACTTCCCAGCCTGCTGCAGGATCTGTCGCTGCTCCCGCCGGCAGATGATCGTTTCCCTTTAGAGAATCCCCCTTTCAATCCCCTTCAAGGCTCTCAGGATACTCCTGAGGGCCTTTTTCATTTGCGTCATCAGAGAGCGGAGTCATCCCCCCGGCGTGATCAGCTCCCGGCGGCATGCGGAACGTCCTGGGCTCTGTTCAATTCTCGCGCATGAACCTCAGCTCGTCTCCACTCTTGAGCTTCACTTGGACGCCCTTCGGCCTGACTCGGATGCCTGTGTCTTTTCTGAGCTGTTTCAAAACGAGTCAGATCTGTCCAAAGATTGAACACCTGCCTAGCCCTGTGTTTTCAGTGACCCTCAATCAATTTCGACACGGATATAATAGCTATCAATTTCATATACTTGAATGTGGTGCATTGTGGCATCGCCGTTGCAATTACCTGTGTAAGCAGAGACTCACCATTGAGGGTGGCTCCCTGTGAGAGAGAACAAACTGTAGAGCGGTGGACCTTGAGAAGGTCTGTTGTTTGATTAACGAGGAGAGCAGTATGAAAAAAGTAAAGACCCGTTTCCTGTTGGTGATGATCGTCGGATTCCTTGCGGGCCCAACCGCATTGGCTTCTGAAAACAAGTGGAACGAAGTTCCAGTTGAAGCTCGCAACTGCGGCGCTCAGCAGGACAAGAATTATTATGAAACCTCTGACCTGAATTCCGCTCCAGCGGCAGGCTCTTCAAGCTCTTCAGCTTCCAGCATCCGTTGATCGGAAACGATCACGTGTGTTGATTTGAAGATCAGTGAGTCTGAGTGGAACCGTTGAGGTCTCGGATCAAAGCCTTGAGCTTCTGCCGTTCACTCGAAGGAATATCCGTCACGGGCGCATTCTCTTTCCCTCCGCTTCCCGCGGGAGGAAGAGGATGTGCCCTTTTTTCGTGGATCGAATCATCATAGCCGGGACGATTCTCCTGACGAAGACCGTGGCGACCGCTGACGGTGGTTTCGGAACCCTCATCGCTGAGTGAACGGTTCAGTCCGTCGTTGTGCTTTCTCATTCCGTCCGCTGCATCCTTCGCCTGCTGGAAAGCTGACGGATGGGGAGAGGCGTGCGAGCCGGAATCTGAAGAAGTGGACGAGGTCACGTCCTTGGCGATCCCTTTGGCGGATTTGCTCACTTCCTTCAGAGTATTCTCGGACCATCCTGCCGCTTTGCGAAAGTTGGGCGACTTCTCCACTTTCGCGATGTGGCTCTGGATGTGCCCATTGAGGGTCTTGCCATCCCACTTAACCCAGTTGCCGAGAATCAGTATGAACAGGATGAAGAGGGTGGTCTTGAAGAGAAAGCCGAAGAATTTGATCATACTTGGATTGAGGCTCCTGAGAGTCCTGGGCTCGACATCAGCACAAGGAGTTGAAGTTCAATGAGCGGACCGGCAGCGCCGGCCTGCTGCAACTGATGATGGTAGCGATGAGCGGGAACGGGTTGGCCGGATTTTTCAAGCGCCTGCAGCGCCGGCAGAACCTGGGACTGAAGCTGAAGCGAAGTCAGAAAGCGCGGAGGCGAGATCATCACATCCCAGCCCTGTTCGAGACTGAGCTGGTTGGCCATTCGACTGGCCAGGACATTTCCCATCTCAGTGTACGTCGAGCCGTCCAGCCCCTCGTCAAAGAGAAACAGGATGAGTCCGGTCGTATCGCCGTAGAGATTGAAGCTGACTCCACTGCGACCTTTCAGATCCAGGGCCTGGACGTGATCGATCGGAGCCTGCTTTTCGACATTTCCCAGGTGATAGAATGTGAAACTTTCCGGAAAGGCGCCAATGAGTTTTGTGAGGTTCTCCAGCATGAGTCTCAGCCGACTTCCTGCTGCTCACGGTGGCCGCGAGTCGCCATGCGATCGTCGCCGGCCAGGGCCCGAGCCACGGTATTGAGAACATCCGACGAGCTGAAGGGTTTGACGACGTAATCTTTCGCGCCCACGTTGATCGCTTCCATCACGAGGTTGGCCTGTCCCATCGCCGAGATGATGATGACCTTGGCTTCCTTGTCCATCTTGAGAATCTTCTGAGTGGCTTCGATGCCGCTCATCTTGGGCATGACGACGTCCATGGTGACCACATCGGGTCTGAGCTTGGCGTACATCTCGATCGCCTCGGCTCCGTCCCCAGCTTCGCCAACCACCTGGTAGTGAGCCTCTGTCAGAATGTCTGAGAGTGTTTTTCGAACGAATGGTACATCATCGACAATGAGAACGGTCTTCGCCATGAATTACTTCCCTGTAAGCGGCACCCTTTCTCGAAATGAAAGGTGCCTTTCAGCAACGCAGGCATTCATTTGCCTGCCGTACCAGTGTAACGCTCCCGTGTAAAAAAGCTAGATGTCAATCTTTTGGCGTGGCTTCGTGGCCATCGCGATCATCTCGCGATGGGGAGGGGGTCAACTCGATCAGCACGAGCTCAATCTGCCGGTCGGACGCCTTGCGGACGGTGAATTTCAGGGAACCTGCAGGCGTATTGAAGTAGAGGTCATCCGCCAGTTCCGGGATGCGGCCGAACTGCTGCAGCAGGAACCCGCCGAGAGTTTCATATTCGCCTTCAGGAAGTTCCAGTTTCAGATCTTCATTGATCTGCAGAATTTCCATCTTGGCCTGGACGAGCCAGCTGTTTTCGCCCATCTGCTTGTGGGTATTGACGTCAGTGTCGTGTTCGTCACTGATCTCTCCCACGATTTCCTCGACGATGTCCTCGAAAGTGAGCACTCCCACCGCACCTCCGTATTCGTCGACCACCACGACCATTTCACTCTCTTCGATTCGCATTTCCTGAAGGAGATCCTCAAGGGACTGCGTCTCGGCGACGTAATGCGCCGGAGTGATGTGAGCACGGATGGTCTGAGTGGTGTCCGCGGCGAGAAAAAGGTCCGAAATCTCGAGCACGCCCACGATGTTGTCGATTCGGCCCGAAAAGACCGGCATGCGCGAATGGCGATGGGATTTGAAGCGCTCGAGCGCTTCGGCGATGGTGCTCGCTTCGGCGATGGCTTCGACCTTGATCAGCGGAATGAGCGCATGTTTGGCTTCTGTGTCCTTGAAATCAAAGATGCGCTTGATCATCTTTCGTTCGCTGGACTTGATCTCTGATTCCTTGCGACTGTAGGACAGGAGCTGACGGATTTCTTCACGCATCCCCTGGCGCTTTCCGGTGAGCAATTCCTCGATCGGACCGAGAAGTCGTGAGAGTCGCGAGGTGTAACCGGAAAGGATGCGGGTCACGGGATAGAAGATCCAGAAGATGGACTGCACGGCGGGCGCGACCCACGGAGCCAGTTTCGTGGCGTACTTCTGGTAGATGGTCTTCGGGATCAGTTCACCGAGAAGCACGACCAGCGGTGAAGTGATCGCGATGGCGATCAGATCGGCGTGTCGGCTTCCGATCTTGTGCACATAAAGGGAGATGAGGGACGAGATGCTGATCACGCAGAGGCTCGTCATCAGAAGGGTGGAAGAGAGAATGCGCTCCGGATGATTCGCGAGTTCAAGTGCGAGCTTGGCTCTCTGGGAGCCCTGGCCCGCACGCGCTTTCAGGGTCAGCTTGTCGGCGGACAGGAGTGCGATTTCGCTGCCGGAGAAAAAACCTTCGATCAGAAGAAACGGCGGAATCAGGAGTGCCAGCGTGGTCAAAGTGAGTTCCATCAGGAGATGACTCCCTTGGGGGCAATCTTGGTTGGCGCGGGCGGATTTTCCGGCGGGAAGAGTTCTTCAAAGAGCACATCCAGCAGATCCTGCATCGTCACGATGCCCACTGCATTCTCGTGATCGTCTTCGATCACGGCCATGTGGGTCTTCTGATTCTTCATGCGGCGAAAGAGCCCGTTGAGTTTGGTGTTCATCGAAACGGTGAAGGGCTTCCACATCAGCGCACTGATCGGCGTCGAAGGATCTTCCTTCTCCAGCTTGGCGACCAGAAGATCCTTGGAGTAGAGCACGCCGATCACACGGATCTTGCCTGGGCCAGAGGCGGACTCCGTGACCGGGATCCTGGAAAACTTCGGATCCTTCACACGGGTCAATGCATTGAGAGCGGCCTGCAGCGTGGTCTGCGCCGGAAGAGAGTAGACCTGGGAGAAAGGCGTGTAAATTTCACTGACGACCGTGTCGTCGAGATCAAAGACGTTCTTGATCAGCTCAAGTTCACTCTGCTGAATCGTGCCTTCCTTGTGGGCTTCCTCGATCATCGACAGAAAGTCAGCCTCACGGAGTATCGGCCGTCGCACGAACTTTGAGTAATCTTTGGCGTCAACCATTCGAGAGGAAAGAATCGCGGAAAAGGAGCTGATGAATTTCTTGAGAAAGACCCGCACGGGCGCGAGAGATTCATAGACCAGAAGAAGTGGCCCTGCGGTCATGGCCGCGACGATCTGATTGGCTCTGGCGCCGATGACCTTGGGTGTGATCTCACAGATGAACAGAACCACCGGTGTCGTGAAGACGATGCCGAGAATCGTGTCCATCGCCCAGTGAGGGATATTGTGAAGGAAGAGAAAGTTGACCGGAGCCTCTGGGCTGTCCTGGCCCCAGCCCCGGGAAACTGCACCTGTGATCAGAGTCGAAAGTGAGATGTTCACGATCTCATTGACGACGAGAATGACGACCAGGAGCCCGGCTGGATCGGCGAGCAGCTTTCGGATCTTCGTGTGAGACTTCTTGAAACGGTCCTTGATGGAGCGGATCTGAAAGCGCGAGAGGCTGAAGAGCGCGACTTCAGAGGCTGACATGAAGGCAGCGACGGCGATCAGAATGACGCAGACCAGGAGTTCAAGAGGTGTCACAGGTGATTAAGAGTGTACCTGAGGAATGCTGAGTCGGCCAAACTTTGTAAGTCTGTTCGAGAGGAGAGTCAGGATTTTGACGGCCCGGAAACAGTCGTCGTCAGCACTCTTTGCACAAGAGCAGTGAGCTGGGTGGATGAGGCGCCCGGTTGCAGAGCTGCTTCAAAGAGTGCGTGAGTGCTGCGGTCGTGTTCGGCAAGCCATGTGAAGCTTTCCTTCGGACCCAGGTACCAGTGGTTTCGAAAGGCGAAGTACTCTTCAAGCAAAGCCATCTGCAGCCATGCCCGGCGGTAGTTCCCTTCGAGGTCCCCTCTGGAGCTGCGTCCGACCATCTTCTGAAGCCAGACCCGGCGTTCCTGATCTTCTGAAAGTGTGAGCGGGGTGGGGCCCTGTCTGAAGGCCTGATTGATCTTTGCGAGAAGTTCATCCGCGTACGAATCTCGCTGCACCAGGACTTTGCCTTCTCGGATTCGCAAGTAGTCCTTCTCCTTTCCAGTGAAAGCATTTTCCGGATAGATGAAAGCGTCGAGATACTTTCCCGTCCCGTCAGCGCTTTGAATGATTCGAGCGTCTCGCACGGCTTCACCTCCCGAGCGGATGCCCATGAGATCGTAGTCACTTTTCTCGGTGAAGTCGCCGCGACTTCTGGAGCCGTAGAGAATGACCGTGTGGCAGCCGTACTTTTCAGTGAGATCCCTGAATGCGATTTCGAGAATGGGGTCCATGAGTTTGCCTTTCTTGCGCGTTTCTCAAGCCGAGGAAAAATGATGAAATTTTCGACCCGGGTCCTTCTTTCGGTCCCAGAGCCCGGCGGCCTCAAACAGATTCTTGATCAGGTACTTCTGAAGTTCCTGGAGTTCCCGGCCCCAGGTCACGATGCGCGAGTAGGCGAGTTGATCCCAGAAACGTCCGACGGGATTCCCTTTCCGTGCTCCCGTGACCAGCACTGCGATCCGACCTGACGCAGTCCGGAGAAATCGCTGGAATGCGAGACGGTTCCGCGCTTTGAGCAGCAGGTGCAGGTGATTGCCGACATTGGCCAGGCGATAGATCACCACTCCGGATTTTCGCGCTTCTTCTCGCAGGAGGTGTTCGATCCTCCGCTTGTGATGAGGCTGAAGGAAGGACCACTTGCCGCGGGCCCGTGATGACCTCAGGACCAGGTGAAGCGGACTCCTTGGATCCAGAGGTCGAGCTTCCTTGCGCTTGCCGGTATGCACTGAGCCTCCGTGGTCGCGCCGCGAAGGAGGAAAGAAGGACTGTTGTTTCATGCGCTTGGATGACATTTTGATTGCCTGAATAGCACATTTCTAACTTGGGGCAATGTCATTTCTGGCGGCCCAGGACCTTTTCACGATGTCCTGTCTGCACGCGTTGAGGGCGCTCTGATGCCCCATTTGGGTCAGTTCCGGAATTGGGGATAACATTTGGGGATAAGTGGATAAGTCGGCTGCACCGGCATTCGCTGAGCCGCGTCCTATGAGACGAGTCCTATGACACGAGTTCAGTGAAAGGAGTTCAATTGGAGGAGTTCAATGAGAAAGATTCGCGCAGGCGACTCCCAAGAAGCCGCTCCCTGGCCAGCGACGAGCATGTTAGATATGAGGAATGTTCGAAAAAGCGCACTCCGTGATGTTCTTCGTGTCCGACGTCCCGGCTGCCGCGAAATGGTATGGCGAGCTTCTCGAAACAGACCCATTTCACGTTCTGCCCGATATCCCGGTCATTCGACTGGGCCATACCGAAATCTGGTTTCACCTCGCCGATTCCAAGGTCAGTTCCGGAAAGGCGGGCACGGTGACGTACTGGCGTGTCGCCGATTTCAGCGCGGCCATTCGCCGCGCGGAGGAGAGGGGAGGAGTCGTCTACCGAGGTCCTCTTGAAATCGAGGACGGAGATGCGATCTGTCAGATCGCGGATCCCTTCGGCAATCTTTTCGGCCTGATCGGAGTCGGTCAGCGGTCGGCATGACAACGAAATAAAACCGCGGCGGGAATCTCATCCCACCGCGGCCTCAAGAGTTAATCAGTGCCATTTCTCACAGTGACCGGAGCCCGGCTCGACTGTGGAATGAAAGTCTTATGCTGCCTTTTCAAAGCCAGTCGCGGTCTTTTTCTTTCCGGCCTTGGCTTTGGCATCCTTTGAATCCGCTGCGATTCCCACTTTTTCGGTGAGAGCCACTGCAAGAACATCGTCGATGGTCTTGGCGGTGACGAAGGTGAGCTGGTCACGAAGTTCCTGAGGAATTTCCTCGAGGTCCTTCTTGTTCTTTTCAGGGATGATGATGGTTTTGATGCCATGTCTCAGCGCTGCCAATGCCTTTTCCTTCAGGCCACCGATCGGAAGAACTCGTCCAGTCAGGGTGATTTCCCCAGTCATGGCGACATCCTTCTTGATCGGGATGTTCAGAATTCTTGAGATCATCGCGGTCGCCATCGTGATCCCGGCAGAAGGTCCGTCTTTCGGAATTCCTCCCTGAGGGTAATGCACATGGATGTCAGTCGCCGCCAGGGTATCTTCGTCGATGCCGAAGTCCTTGGCTCTCCATTTGATCAGACCGAGCGCGGTGTGAGCGGATTCTTTCATCACATCACCGAGCTGGCCGGTGAGGGTGATGCCGCCTTTGCCCTTGATCGCCGTGGTTTCGACGTAGAGAATCTCTCCACCCACTGAAGTCCAGGCAAGGCCGGTTGCGATTCCGACTTCATCCTTTTCCTGCTCGTCTTCACGAGAGCAGGGTGCTGGCCCGAGGAATTTGGTGACCTGATCGCGGTTGATCAGAGTCTTCTCGGTCTTTCCTTCAGCCACGAGCCTTGCTGTCTTGCGGCAGAGGGTGCCCATGAAGCGCTCGAGATTTCTCAAGCCCGCTTCACGAGTGTAACCGGAGACGACTGTCTTGACGGCTTCATCGGTGAATTCGACGAGGTCCTTGGTCAAACCGTTTTCGGTGGTCTGTTTCGGGATCAGGTACTTCTTTGCAATGAAGAATTTCTCTTCTTCAGTGTAACCGGAGAGCTGGATCACTTCCATACGGTCGCGAAGAGCGGAGGGGATGTTTTCCAGAACGTTACAGGTAGCAATGAACATCACGTTTGAAAGATCGAACGGGAGATTCAGATAATGATCGCGGAAGCTGAAATTCTGCTCGGGATCGAGAACTTCGAGGAGAGCGGCGGATGGATCGCCTCTCTGATCGCTGCCCAATTTATCCAACTCGTCGAGGATGAAGATCGGATTGTTGGTCTTCGCCTGTTTCAAGCCCTGAATGATCCGGCCTGGCATCGCGCCGACGTAGGTACGGCGATGTCCGCGGATTTCAGCTTCATCTTTCACTCCACCCAGGGAGATGCGAACGAATTCGCGTCCCATGGATCTTGCGATCGACTTCCCGAGAGAAGTCTTGCCGACACCCGGAGGTCCGGAGAAGCAGAGGATCGGACCCTTCATCTTGTCCTTGAGCTTGCGAACCGCAAGGTACTCAAGAACGCGTTCCTTGATCTTGTCGAGATTGTAATGATCGTCGTCAAGAATGGCCTTCGCACGAGTCAGGTCGAGATTGTCCGGGGTCGCGACACTCCATGGGGTGTCAGTCAACCAGTCAATGTAGGTTCTGAGCATCGAAGCTTCGGAAGCATCGGGGTGCATGCGTTCGAGGCGGGCGAGCTGTTTCATCGCTTCAACTTCGACTTCCTGAGGCATCTTGCAATTGGCGACTTTTTCACGAAGCTCGTTGATCTCTTCACCTTTGTTGTCGGTGTCGCCGAGTTCGTTCTTGATCGCGCGGATCTGTTCTCTGAGGAAGTATTCCTTCTGAGACTTGGTCATCTCTTCCTTGGCGGAAGAGCGGATCTTGGCCTGAATGTTCAGCACTTCGATCTCGCGAGCCAGGATCTCGTGAATCTTCTGAAGACGCTCGTGGGTATCAGCGGTTTCAAGGATGCCCTGCGCTTCCTGGACTTTCAAACCGAGGTTTGAAGCGACGAGGTCTGCGAGTCTGCCCGGATCAGTGATGTCATCGAGCACCATGAGGATGTCGGGTGAAAGCACTTTGCCAAGGGAGATGACTTTTTCAAGCTGTTCACGAACGGTGCGCATCAGGGCTTCTGAACTGCCGTGGGTGGAAGGACCGATCTCCGGAAGTTTTTCGATGGCAACTTCGTAGAAAGGTTCTTTCTGTGAAAATTCTTTGATGTTCGCTTTGCAGAGTCCCTGGGTCAGAATCTTGATTCTGCCGTCCGGAAGTTTGCGCATGCGCATGATCATCGCCACGGTGCCCGTGGTGTAGATGGCGTCCGGTGCCGGATGCTCATCGCTGATGTCTTTCTGCGAAGCCAGAAGAATGAGTCTGTCTGAACGTGACAGAGCTTCTTCGACCGCTTTGATAGATGAATCCCGACCCACGAAAAGTGGGATAATCATGTACGGAAATACAACAATGTCTCTGACCGGTAACATGGGCAAGTTCGTTGGGATCTCTACCTGTTCGCCGTCGTAATTAGTGACCATTCCCCTAGCTCCTTCTCTTTCTAACTTCACTGAGATGTTTAACTCTTACAAAACAGTTCGGACGCTCATTGCTTTCGCTTGAGGGATTTGTGGGAAGCGGATGAAGAATGATTCTCAAATAAGTGCCCGATTTCCGGCAGTTATTGGACACATTGTGAGAACCGATTTGGTCAGGTAGGGAGACTTCCGTTCAGTTCAAATTAAAGTGGAAACGAAGGTGAACGTTCGTGAGATGGGCGGTTTGAATTTTGACGGCGGCGATATTCAATCAGCCTGCCGAAAGAAACAATCGCTTTCATTGATGTGTGAAAAGGGTCGATCCGCGATCGCGCTTCATTGAAAATTGAGTGGCGTTTTTGACGGTCCGATATTTCAAAAGCCGAAAACCTGTACGAACTGAGGACAAATTAAAAAACTGATTCCGTTGATTTCACTGATCGCCCTGAACCTGGCTCAAATTGCAAGTGCCCCCATTTACATCGCCTATTCAGATCCAGTCACTCACGAGCGTGGCCTGTCTGTGATCACCAGTGGTGCGATCAATGACAACGACACGATCACCACCGCCATCAAAAACGGTGCCTTGATCGGTTGGTCAGGCGCAGGCCGAATATCCCCCGATGACGACGCCTTGATCATTCAGATGCTCAAGGAGGGTTACCCTAGCAAGTACCCGGATGAGTACTGACGAGTCCTCTTCGTCGCTCCAAACGGAACTTTGGGGAGCCTGATTCCCAAAGGGGGATGCCCAACTGCTGAATGAGGAGCGCGCGTCATGAAGAATTTCATCGGGATGGGAGGGGGAGTGAAAAAAGGCGTGCTGGACCGCTCGACCGCGAAATTTGCAGAGATTGAAAAGTCGACCTTGTCCATGTCCCGCAAACTGCTAGCGGGACATGAGCAGATCATGCTTGCGGGAGGCGAAGTCAAACCATTCGCAACCTCCGTCCTGATCGCTGATGTTCCGGGACGATCAGACCTGGTGTGGGCCAATTCGCTGATCTCTGGAACAGCCGATCAGGAAGTCGATATTCTCAAGAACGTGAACGGCGACTTGAAGAAGGCGGGGCTTCAAATGTTCACTCTCTTCACTGAGTGCTTTGCGCTCGAAACCAATGCTTCGAACTCTTGACGCAGGATTTTTGACCGGCAACGTCAGATCATTGTGCAGAAAAAAGCATGTTTTAGACGCTTTCGGTAGTGATTTTGCAGGTCACCCTGCAAAGCGACTTAACCTTGAAATTTTGGAGCACCATCCCATGAAATTTTCATTTCCCAGAACTCGATCTGTCTTCGTACTTTCAGCAACTCTGGCATTGAGCTTGAGCTCTGCAGCATCGGCAGCCACCCAGTATGTTCCTGCCACTGGCTCCTCCCAGGTCGTGAACAAAAGCGACGCGGATGCAAAAGACCCATTCAGTGGCGGCGCCGAAATCAATGCGGATCTGACCAACGGGAACGTGAAGATTCAGACCATCGGGGGTGCGGCTGATGTCACGCTGAGGACGATGCCACTCACCACCAAAGCGAAGATCGGATACCTCCGAAACAAGACCGATGATCGTGAACGTGCCCGTACGATCTACGGAAACCTTCGTACCGGCCTCAACCTCGCTAACGCAGTCGACTATTTTGCGCAGGGAAACTACTTTCAGAACAAATTTTCGGGTGTGCTGAATCAGTATGAAGTGGATACGGGGCTGGGCTTCTATCCCATCAACACGGAAACCGTCTCGTTTCACGTGGAAGGCGGCCTGGGTTACTTGTCGGAAGATCTGACCTTCCCCCGCAAGAACTCTTTTCTGCTGATTCGTCCAGGCGCCGGTCTGACTCTCAAGCTGAGCGATGTGGCTGATCTCAATCTTGACGGATCATTCATTCACAGTTTCAGAAACAACGACGACTGGCGAATCATGGCGACCGGCGGTCTGACTTCAAAGATCACGCAGTTCCTGAGCCTGAAGCTTTCGCATAACATCACGAAGCGAAACGTCGCGGTTCCAACTTTCGTGAAGACGGATAACGCGACCCTGGCTTCACTTGTGCTCAAGTTCTGAGGACTAATAGAAATAGGCTCAATTCATGAGAAAAGTGGAGAGTTCCAGAAGGAGCTTTCAACTTTTCTCATTTTTTTAGCGTGCTGAGCGGAGGTGACGACCTGGGCACTTTCCGTGTCGTGGTTTCCGTGATGAGACTCAATTCCGTCAGCATTCGGAAGAAGTCATTTTCTGGTACCCAGAACTTGCCCGTGGCCGAGTCACAGTGTTTCCGGATTGCAGGTGTGTATTGACTGCAGTCCGCGCCGTAGCTGTTCAGAATCAGATAACTGCGTTCGCACTGCCCGCTCGCGGTGGCGTCGCGGTAGCCTGCCACCGTGATGGCGTGGCGTTCAATCAGTCCTTTCGCCGGTCCCATGAAATGATCTGGCATCAGAATTTCGGGACGGATTGACGCTCCGACGGCGTGTCTCTGATTCAGGGACTCCTGGATCCGTCGAGTGAGCGGGAGGCGGTCTTCTTTGACCGTGATCTGCTCGCAGGAAAAGCTCTCGTGGACCTGAATTCGTGCCCCTTTGCAGTCGAGTCCGGGGATTTCATGGGTGACGAGATCCTTCTTGAGAAAGCGGGAGCGGAAACCGCCTAGAAAGGGAGTCCTGGGTTCCGGATTCAGCATTTTCTGGATCATTTCGCCGGTGGGCAAGGAGGTCTCAGAGATGAAGTTCATCAGGTCGTAGAGGCTCAGATTGAGCGTCGTTTTCTGAAGCAGAGCACCTTCTGCCTGCACATCCAGAGCGCAGTCTGCGCAAGCCATGCTCCTGTTGGGACTTGTGGGGTTGGAAAGAGTGCCGCCCTGCATTTCCGAGAGAAGAGAGAGGACTCGACAGCGGTCCGAAGCTTGGGCGGCCGTGATTTTTCGGGTCAATGTGGAGAAAGTGAGGGGCGAGCTCACTTTGAACTCCTGAAGGGTCTCGAGTGGAACTTTGAGATGTCTGAAGAGAAGCTGCAGAATCTCTTGTCCAGATTTTCCCTGCGCGATCAAGGCAGGTAGCTCGAGCTTGTAGGCCTGAAGCCCGGTTTGGATCTGCGCTGGGATGCGACTTCGAAAGGAAACAGGTACATAAGCTCGCCCCAGATAAATCTTTTCAAAACTTTCCTGAAGGGCTGCAGGGCCACAGCTGGCGTGGGTTTCCGTCTGCTCCCACTTCTGCCTGAGGTGATCCCGAAAAGTGAAACGATCGATTGGACTCAATTTCTGATATTCATCCAGAAAGTCGCTGAAATTCCACATCACTCGCTTCTGGTTGGAAAGCTCCGGTCTTTTATCCTGGGAACCCTGGAACAGGTTTTCCAAGGATACCTGATCCCGGGGGCAGGCTCCGATTTTCTTGGCAGTCTTGAAGGCGTCGCAAGGATAACCGGACTCGAGCCAAAAGGACGGATCTTCGTCCAGAAGCTCAGAGCCGGTCATTTTGCGGGCTTCAGCCGCGGTGGGGTGGACCAGGGCGGTCCCCAGTTCCTTGGTCTGTGCGGCCAGATCCAGGTAGGAAATTTCCGGATGGCCGGGCAGCACGCTTTGAAGAAGACGACTGGCGGTCGTCGCGAAACAGACCCCGAGCTCACCTTGATTCTGAGTGGGAGAATTTTCGAAAGGTCCCCCTTTGGCGTCCAAGCGCACTTCGGTGCCAGCGGAACAGCCAGGAGCAGCGGAAGCGGGTGAATCGATCACAAGTGAACTCAGCGCGACGCATGCCAAGTATGCGGCAACGAGGGAAGTTCGAAAAGGGGAGAGAGTCCGGAGTTGAAACGGGCCAGGTGACATCTCTTGAAAGTTTAACGAGGTGGTGGAGCGAGTCAAAGAAAGAAACGCCGTCAAAACGCTGGCTGAAAAATGCCTGATGGAAGTCCTTGATCACGGCGCAAGAATGAACAGGCGCCGTCAATCAGATGTCGAAACTCACACCTGCGAGAAATTCGAGATCGCGGGTTTTCATGGAGCCACTGGTGCCTGTGTGTCGATTCAGCAGACCAAAGAGGTAGCGAGCATCGCCCACGATGGAAATGCCGAGGTCGACTGGAACTTTGAGGCCGACGGCTGCTTCGAGGCCGAAGTCGCTTCTCTTGAATTGCGTATCAGCATAGCTACCGCTTTCGTCGAAACGGGAATTTGGTGGAAGCTGAGGATCGTTGAATGCGGCTCCTGCCGTGATTTTACCAACTCCGAGAGCATAGTATCCCCCGAGTCCTACAGTGAGCATCGGAAAGGGAGAGATTCGGGCAAGGACCGGCACCTGAAGGGATTTGAATTTCAGGTAAAAATCTTTGAATCCGCTTTGGTCATCGATCCCGAATGATTTAGTCACATAAAGCAACCCCGTCTGCAGAGAGATGACGGTGAGCGGAATATTTACCAGGACGCCGAAGCCCGGCGAGAGCTTCGAATTGAAGCCGGCATCGCCTGGATCGATTGAATACTTGAAATGAGGAAAAGTTCCGACGAGAACCGGCGTGACTTCGATTGCCTGTGCCTGAGGAGCTGAAACTGAGAGGCTCACAAGGCCGAGAGCAAGGCTGAGCGCGAAAACTGAAAGTCCGGAAGTTCTGAGCACGAAATCTCTCCTGAATGTGAAGTAGAGCCATTACCCTAGCGCCGCTCGCTTCAAAAACAAGGATTTTCACGACCACTCCCCCACACCCAGCAAGATTCCGTCTCGCCAAATGAAAAGGCCCCGGAGGAGTGATCCTTCGGGGCCTTTTTCAGATTTTCACGACTGAGTCTTAAGCGTAAATCTTTTCTTTGTGTTCCTGCTTCTCTTTGCAGGCGATGCAGAGAGTGGAGACAGGTCGCGCTTCAAGGCGTCTTGGCTCGATTGGCTCTTCGCAATCTTCACAAGTTCCAAAATGGCCTTCGTCCATACGAGCGAGAGCTTCGTCGATTTTGGAGATCAACTGGCGTTCGCGATCGCGAAGTTTGAAAACGAGATTCTGACTGATTTCGCTGGCGGCGAGATCGGTTTCGTCCGACAGATCATCCGTCGAAAGAGCCAATTCGTTCTTCAGCGCGTTTTTTGAATTGTTGAGAAGGCGCTGTTTCTCTTCCAGCAAAGCCTTCTTAAATCGCACAAGTGTCTTAGCATCCATACATTCCCCCCGGTTAACACACTTGGAACCGCTCTGACCTTTGCAACCTTCCAGTCACACTTGCCAGTTCGGGACTCCGTTTCCCCCGTAACCTTGAACTCCCCAAACAACTTCTTCAAAAACCCCAGAACCGTTACCCAGAGCCTCTTGCGAGGCTTTCGTTGGTTTAAAAGTCACCCAAACAGTTTACCGCCGTCCTGTGCGATGACAAGGTTTTTATAAGGACTTCTAAGATTAATCAACTAAAAGAATTACCGAAATTAACAATTTGAATGAAAACCCTATAAATCCGCTAAAAAAAACTTCTTGCGATCTGCGTTAATTCGCCTCACAGGTGGGAGCTTATCGGCAAAGTCTGCCGGTGCTTGAGAACTATTAACGCACGCTCATCAATTTCACTGTCAGGTTTGCGTTTGGACTCTCCGACCTTGACGGCAAAAGCGGTGTTCTTATACCAATAACGGACATGAAAATTTCCAAAGCTGTGTCTCGTGTGACCGACAAAACGTCTTCGAAGTCTCCAGGCAAACTTCCCGCCAGCTGTGCAGTGATGATTCTGGCTGCAGGACAGGGAAAACGCATGCGATCAGCTTTGCCGAAAGTCCTGCATGAGATTGGCGGGCAGCCTCTGCTGTTTCATATCTTGAACCGGATTTCTGAAACCGCTCCAAAGGCTCCAGTCGCCATCGTCGTGGGGCACGGAAAAGAGCAGGTCGAAGCGGCCGTCCTTGCTCAGTTGGATTTCTCAAAGATGAACATCACTTTTGTTCACCAACCCGAACAGCGGGGAACAGGGCATGCCGCTCGCTGCGCGATGGATTCTCCCTGGGGTGATGCTCAGGTTCGCGCTAAAAATCCCGTGCTGGTTCTCCCGGGCGATCTGCCTCTGATCCCTGGATCTCTGATCACTCAGATGGTCGAACCGCTCGGCAAAGGCGGCGGGCTCAGACTTCTCACCTGTCAGCTGCCTGATCCGAAAGGGTATGGACGAGTCGTTCGCCGTGGAAAGAAAGGTCCCGTACTCAGAATCGTCGAAGAAAAAGATGCGAACGCCCGTGAGAAGGAAATTCACGAAGTCGCCGCTTCCATCTACTTCTTTCACAGTCCCTTTTTACAGGCCTCCCTGCATCGGCTGTCGGACAAGAATGCGCAAAGCGAGTATTACCTGACGGACCTGGTGGCCAACGCCTCTCGCGCGAAGAAAAAAGTCGACGTGCTCAACTGGCAGTCGGCTGAAGATCTCCGAGGCATCAATGATCCCTGGGAGCTTGCAGTCGCGCAGAAGTTTCTCAATGAAAGAACCGTGAAGGCCTGGGCTCAGAAAGGCGTCCGCTTCGCGGATCCCTGGAGCGTTCAGATTGATTCCCAGGTGGAACTTGCCGAAGACGTTTCCATTCAGTCGGGAGTGATCCTGCACGGAAAGACCCGGATCCGCAAAGGCGCCATCATCGGCCCTCGAGTGGTCCTGAAGAACGTCCTGGTGGGTGAAGAAGCTCAACTCAAAGTCGGTACCGTCGCCGAAAACTCCGTCATCGGGGCTCATGCCCAGCTCGGGCCCTATGCTCATCTTCGGCCTGAATCTGAAGTGGGGGAGTATTCCAAGATCGGCAATTTCGTCGAATTGAAGAAAACGAAGATTGGGACCTCCACAAGCATCGCACATCTGTCATACTTGGGAGACGCGGAAGTTGGGTCCCGCGTCAACATCGGCTGCGGTTTTGTGACCTGCAACTTTGACGGAAGGGTTATTGATGGTCAGCGCAAGCACCGGACCGTGATCGAAGACGATGTTTTTCTGGGCAGTGACTGCCAGGCCATCGCTCCGATTCGGATCGGAAAAGGAGCTTACGTCGCATCCGGGTCCACTCTCACTCAGAGTGTGGAGCCTGATGCTCTCGCGATCGCGAGATCCCGGCAGGTCAACAAGGCCGGGTATGCAAGCCGTTTGCGCGGCAAATAAGCGATCGATTTCAACATTTTCAGCCTGTTTTTCAGGCATTTTTTCGGGAATTTTCCCGGCAAGCAGAAAGTTTAAAGAGTGGTTGAATGTGCGGCATCGTAGGTTATGTAGGCAAACGTCCAGCGATTGATATTCTTCTCAAAGGCCTCAAGAGGCTCGAATACCGCGGGTATGATTCCGCTGGAGTCGCTTTCTTCAGCAGAGGCAAGCTTGAAGTCCGGAAGTCGCAAGGCAAGCTCGAAAACGTGGAAAGACTCATGGACGGCAGCTCCGAGCTCTTCGCGGATGCTCATTGCGGGATTGGCCACACTCGCTGGGCCACGCACGGAAAGCCCACCACTCAGAACGCGCATCCTCACCGCGCTGGACATGTCGTCATCGTCCATAACGGCATCATCGAAAACTACCAGGAGATCAAAGCCGAACTGATCTCACGCGGCCACAAGCCTGAGTCCGAAACGGACAGCGAACTTTTCGGATTTCTGGTGCTTGAAGCGATGGAAAAAGGCCAGGATCTGGTCACGGCAGTCCGCACGAGCTTCGCTCACCTCGAAGGGGCCTGCAGCGTGGTCGTGATGTCGGAACGCGAACCCGGCAAAGTCGTCGGAGTCAGAAACGGCTCCCCGATGGCGGCGGCGTTTGATCCTCAGGGCGGAGCCATTCTCGCGAGCGATGCGCAGCCCATTCTCGAGTATACGAAAGAAGTCATTTTCCTGGAGAATGGTGACGTCGTCGTGGGCACCGAAAAAGGCCTCGCGTTCTTCGACCTCAAGACTGGAGCGCCTCTGGACCGCGTGGGAGAAATCCTCGACTGGTCCGTCGACAAGATTGATAAAGGGGGATTTCCTCACTTCATGCTCAAGGAAATTCACGAGCAGCCTGCGGCTCTGGTCGATACGCTGAACGGCATCATGGACCGGGTGAAAACCAATCCCTTTCCACTCGCGGCTCAGCCTGGCGCGGACCTCCTCAGAACCGCCAAAGAGATCACTTTCGTCGCGTGTGGAACTTCCTGGCACGCGGCTTTGCTCGGAAAATACTGGATTGAGCGCTTCGCGAGAATTCCGGTCAATGTCGAGCTCGCGAGCGAGTTTCGTTACCGGGATCCGGTTCTGGCTCCAGGCGCGCTCGTGATCGGCATGTCTCAGTCCGGTGAAACCGCCGACACGCTGGCCGTGATCCGCGATGTGAAGAAGCGCGGTTTCAAGACTCTCGGACTCACCAACGTCCGTGGCAGCACGCTCAGCCGCGAAGCGGACGCGATCTTCTACACTTCGGCCGGTCCTGAGATCGGGGTGGCGGCGACCAAAACTTTCACCACTCAGATGCTGGCAGTCCTGCTCTGGGCGGGATACCTCGGCATTGAGCACAAGGCGCCGCGCACGAGTCCAGCCGGAACCCCGAACGCCAAGCCCATCAGTTTCGAGGAACTCTTTCATGAAATCGTGAAACTCCCGCACCAGATCAAGGAATGCCTCGATGACCCCCAGGGCATGATCACTGCGGTTCGATCGGCTGCAAAGCAGCTTCAGAACATCAAAGGTTTCTTTTTCATCGGTCGCGGGTTTTCCTACCCGATCGCTCTCGAGGGCGCGCTCAAGCTGAAGGAAATCGCCTACGTTCATGCGGAAGGTTACGCGGCCGGAGAACTCAAGCACGGGCCGATCGCGATGATCGATCAGGACATGGCAGTGGTCGTTCTCGCCCCCCAGGACAGCTGGCGCGACAAGACCGTCTCCAATCTTGAAGAAGTCAAAGCGCGCGGTGCGAAGATCGTTGCCATCGGCGGCACTCACGATCAGAATCTGAAGAATCTTTCTGATTTCTGGATTCCACTCCCGGCTCAGAAGGACGAGAGCCTGTTGCCGTTCCTCATGACTGCCGCGGTTCAGATGCTGAGTTACGAACTGGCGCTTCTGAAAGGTACCGATGTGGACAAGCCCAGGAATCTCGCAAAAAGCGTGACGGTCGAATAATGGTTTCATCCCTGTTGACGGGTCTGGTTGCAGCTGTTGTCGTCAGTCTTGCATCGGTGATCCGTCATCCAGTTGGCATTGAGCTGGGAGCGCCGATCGTGCTCCTGGCCGTTACCCTCGTCGCGATGTTTCTTCAGCGATTCACGATCGACCGACATCCCGGCGATCAGCGCTATGACGGACTGTCAGATCTTTTCATTCACATCCATCTGCTTTCGGCTCCTGACTCTTCGGCACGCTGGACGGTTCGAGGCGTGATTTCCTTTCTGCTGCGTGTGGCAGGAGGGGCGGCCGGACCCGAAGGTGCCGCGACAGAACTTGCTCACGGACTGGCGATTCAGACTCGCAGTCAATCATCGCACTGGTTCGAGCAGCGCAGGCGAACGGACGTCGGGAGTGCACTCGCAGCCGGAATCGCGGCGGCATTCGGGGCTCCATTCGCCGCAGTGCTCATGACGATTGAACTGGGTATCGGGGGACGAACGCTTTCCGTTGCACTCAGTGCTCTCACGGCCTTTGTCGGGATGGAACTGATCCGGCTTTATTTTCCTTCCGTGGATCGAATGGTGTTTGAACAGATCTTTCAGGGCTACGATCTGATTCACTGGAACGATTGGTTGGCTTTCGCAGGAGTGGTCCTCAGTGTGAGTGCCCTGAGCATCCTCGTCATTCGTCTGATCCGGTACTTTCAGGAAAGTCTTCTGGATCTCTTTCAGACGCAGACCTGGATGCGGGTGGTGGCAGGTGGCATTTTTCTGTTTCTGGTCGCCCTGGTCTACACCACGGGCCATGCACCGTCCTGGCATCTGCTGGAACAGGTTCTCAGTGCTCAGCTTCCCACTTCGCAGATCCTGCTGATCGCGGCGGCTCAGCTTCTCAGCATTGCCCTGGTGATCGCGGCCTTCGGAACCGTCGGTATTTTCTGGCCACTCTTCGCTCTCGGGGGCTTTGCCGGTTATTCAGTATTTCAAGGCATAGCTCCACTTCTGGGAATCGTTGCGGGCAAAGCTGATCTGGGAGCGCTTCTTGGAATGGTGGGCGCAAGCGCGATGTGGGGTTCCGTCCTTGGAATTCCGATGGCTGCGGCTGTGGTGGCGTACGAACTCACGCGCGACTTTCACGTCGTGATCCCGTGTTTCATCGGTGCAATGGTAGCCCGTGAAATCAGAAAGAATTTCAAAACTGCGCCGTTGATCCAGAGCAATCTTGAATCGCGCGGGCTGATCCTGAAGCAGGGGCGGTCCGCGGCCGTCCTCGACTCAATCCTCGTTCGTGATGCGATGGTCACGGATCATGAGACCGTGTACGAGCATGAACCGATCGCTGAGCTCCACAGCAAACTTCTGAAATCCAAACATCCTTTTCTGCCAGTGGTCAACCGCCTGGGAAATTATGTGGGAATCCTGACCATTGACATGATTCGAGACGGATTCAACTCAGAGCCCGACTCAGCGCTTTCAAGGCTGATCGAAGCGAAAGATCTGCTTTATAAATCCAATTTCAAGATGCCGACCGTGAAGGCCGGAGACGCACTCACCGTGACCTCGGGGCTTTTCGAACTCAGTGCCTGCATTCCGGTCCTGGCCGACGATGAAAGACTGCTGGGGCTGCTCTTTGCCCATAATGTTCGAGTCGTTTATGACCGCGAAGTATCCAGGCGGTCACTCGTCCTTCAGACCTCTTATAAATAAGCTCGTCAAGGGTCGAAGAGATGAGGGACGTTCGCGACTAAGTGCGTTAATAAAAGCCCAGTTTCGTCCCGGTTTGCAATCGTCTCCGCTGGCCCAACGTCCCGGATTGTGCGATGAAATGGGCAATGATCGACTTTGACTCCGCGCCAGACAGCTCAGGCCCTCGCAATCGTTTCTGGAAGCCGGCTGCGCCTACCGGACCGGCCGTTCCTGCCCGAGTTTACGCCGAAGGGGAGCTGCCCGATTACGTGAACTCTCTCAATGAAATGCAGAAGGCGGCGGTCCTGATCACGGAAGGTCCGCTCATCGTTCTCGCGGGAGCCGGTTCCGGCAAGACCAAGATGCTCACTTCGCGAATCGCCTACCTGATGGATGTGCTGAGAGTGCCAGCTCACAACATCATGGCCGTGACTTTCACAAACAAGGCTTCCAAGGAAATGCGGGAGCGTGTCGAGCGCCATCTGGGCGAAGGTCATTCGGGTTACCTGGGAGCTCCGGAGATCGGAACTTTTCACTCGGTCTGCGTGAGGCTTCTGAGGCGCGAACAGGCTCACACTCCTTTCACCAAACCTTTCGTGATCTACGACGACTCGGATCAGCTGAGCCTGATCAAAGGCGTGGTCAGCAAACTCGGGATTGACGACAAGGCTTTCAGTCCGAAATCCTTTCAAGCGGCGATCAACGGCGCGAAGTGTGATGCGACCGAGCCGAAGGACATCGAACCGGCGCCTCATAATCTTTTCGAGCGCCAGTTCAAACGCGTTTACGAACAGTACCAGAAGGATCTTTTCGCGAACAATGCGCTCGATTTCGGTGAGATCATCTGCATGGCCTACCGAATTCTCCGCGATGATACGTCCGTGCGTGCGAAATACCAGCACCGCTTCCGCTACATTCATGTTGATGAGTATCAGGACACGAATCGGTCGCAGTACCTGCTTCTGTCAATGCTTGCAGGAGCCAAAGCGGGCGGACACCAGAACATCTGCGTGGTCGGGGATGAGGATCAATCCATTTACAAATGGCGTGGCGCGGACATTCGCAACATCCTGGATTTCGAGATCGATTATCCGGGTGCCCAGATCGTGAAGCTCGAACAGAACTACCGCTCCACTCAGACCATCATCACGGCCGCGGGCCAGGTGATCAAGAACAACAAGGAGCGCAAGGACAAGACACTTTGGACCGAGAATGAAGTGGGGATCCCGATCAACCGCGTGCAGTTGCCCGATGAACGCGCTGAAGCGGAGATGATCATTTCCGAAATCAAGCGCTTGGCCGCCTATGAAGGCCGCTCCTACAAGGATTTCGCGATTTTCTACCGGACCCACGCCCAGAGCCGTCAGTTTGAAGATGTCTTTCGTCGCGAAAAGATTCCGTATCAGATCGTCGGCGGTCTCAGATTTTACGATCGAAAAGAGATCAAGGACATCCTTTCCTATTTCAAAGTCGTTCTGAATCCTCAAGATTCCATCAGCCTCAAGCGCGTCATCAACACTCCCGCCCGCGGGATTGGCAAAACGACTCTCGACAAGCTGGATGAGCTGCAGCTTCGCATGGAACGATCGGAAGAGGCGAGTCCCACCCTGATCAATGAAAAGGGCGAGCTCGAGGATACGAGTTTCTGGTCGGCGCTGAGAAGAGCGGCGAAAGAAGCGTCCGTCACATCTGCCGGAACGGCAAAAAAGCTGGCCACCTTCGTGGGTTTCATCGAGCGCCTGATCGAAGAGCAGCCTCGCAAGAAACTCAGCGAGCTCTACCACTACATTCTGGATGAGACGGGTTACGTCAGTGAGCTTCGCAAGGAAGGCACCGAAGAAGCTTTTGCCCGCATCGAGAATCTGGAGGAGTTCGACACGCTCCTGCAGGAATTCGAAGAAGACCAGTTTGAAAAACTGCTCACGCAGCCTGATCGCGCGGATGTCGACCCTGATGAGCTCACGAAGCTCAAGACGGCGGAACTGCTCTCGCTCTTCATTGAGGAGTCCGCGCTGGCGTCTGACGTCGGCAACAAGGAGCCTCTGGCAGTGGCGATTCAGATGATGACTCTGCATTCGTCCAAGGGACTCGAGTATCCCGTCGTGTTTCTTCCGGGAATGGAAGAAGGCCTCTTTCCATCCGTGCGTCCATGGGAAGAAGCCGCTGATGCGGATGTCGAAGAAGAGCGCCGTCTCTGCTACGTGGGCATGACCCGCGCTCGCGAAGTGCTTTACATGACGAACGTTGTGGTTCGCAGGCTCTGGGGCAACGTCACTTATCAGGAGCCTGCGAGATTCTTCGCTGAAATCCCTGACGAGTTGGTGGAGTTCAAGGACCTCTCCCATGGAACGGGCGCCGGAGCCTTCCGTGCTGGATCCTCCCGGCAGCTCGGTTACAGCAATTCAGGTGCTGGAGGCGGAAAATTTGGCAGTGCCAGCCGCGAGCGCGATGATTTCAATCAGGACACTGAACACCGCTGGAACCCATCACCCGCAGTGCAGCTCACCGGCGAACAGTCGGTGGTCGGCAAGAAGATCAAGCACCCGGATTACGGCCTGGGCAAAATCCTGGCATCTGATGGATCCGGAAATGATCAGAAAGTGACCATTGAGTTCAGTGCCAAAGATCGTCGAAAATTCCTGCTGCGTTTTGTAAAAGACTACATCCAGTGAAAGGGAAGTCCAGGCACGCAGGCGAACCGCCTGAACCGCATAAAAAGCGAATGCGCATTGCGTAAATTCGATCTCCATCCTTTTCATTCCTTCAGGCTTTGAATAAGCTCGGCCCATGTCGCAAGCACCCGGAAAAATTGATGAAGACCTGACCCGCAAAGTGGCGGAGCTCGCACGCCTCGAAGTCAGCGACGCCGAAGTGAAACTTTTCACATCCCAGCTCGGTGACATTCTTTCTTACATCACGCAGCTTTCAGAAGTGGATGTGGGAACAGGCGACCGCGAAATTCAGCCACTGATCCAGCCGATCGAACTCTCCACCCCTCTGCGTCAGGATGTGGCTCGAGCCTTCGGAGTGGATGAACAGGGAAATCCGCGAGTGATGAAATCCGCGCCGGAAGTCATGGACGGCGGCTACCAGGTTCCACCGGTCCTTTGAAAATGCCAGGCGTGAGTTCACAAAGAGCGATGAGTGAGGACTTAAAATGAAAATTTCGGAAATTCATGATGCCTTCGACCAGAAGACTCTCTCCGTGCTGCAAATCACGCAGCAGTACCTCGCTGCCGCTCAGGCCAGCAAGCACAACGCTTTTCTCACGATCTGTGATCAGCGTGCGCTGGACCAGGCTCGCAAAGCCGACCAGGTTCTTGCCCGCGAAGGGAAAGTCCCGCGCGAAAAACTTCCGCTCTTCGGCATTCCTCTCGCGATCAAGGATCTTCTGACGATTGAAGGGGTGCGCACCACCTGTGCGTCGAAGATGCTCGAGAATTATGTTCCGCCGTACACTTCGACTGCCGTTGCCCGCCTCGAAGCCGCGGGCGCGATCACGCTCGGAAAATTGAACATGGACGAGTTCGCCATGGGGGGGTCGAATGAAAATTCCGCTTTCGGCCCTGTCGAGCACCCAACTCATCCAGGGTACGTGCCCGGAGGCTCCAGCGGCGGTTCAGCCACCGCGGTCAAAGCAAAGCTCTGTTTTGCATCACTGGGAACCGACACTGGAGGATCGATTCGACTTCCGGCCAGTTACTGCGGAGTGGTGGGGATGAAGCCCACCTATGGAATGATCAGCCGCTTTGGCCTGGTCGCGTTCGCTTCCTCACTCGACCAGGTCGGACCGATGACGGAAACTGTTGAAGACGCGGCACGCCTCCTCGAAGTGATGGCGGGCAACGATCCTCTGGATTCGACCACCACCCCGACGAAGAACTTTCCGATTCTGTCTGAGGCCATGAAGGAACCAAACTGGTCCGGACTCCGCATCGGCATCCCGCAGGAATACACTTCGAAAGGTGGACTCACTCCTGAAGTCGACCGGGCGATTCAAAAGTCATTGAAGTGGTTCGAAGCCCAGGGCGCGAAACTTGTCCCGGTTTCGTTGCCGCATACGAAGTACGCGGTCTCGATCTACTACATCGTTGCGGTGAGTGAAGCTTCGAGCAATCTGTCGCGCATGGATGGGGTTCGTTTCGGCGTGAGAAACAAGGATGCCGATCAGGCTCCGAACCTCGCCGGCTTCTATAAAAAGGTTCGCTCCGGTTTCGGTCCTGAAGTGAAACGCCGGATCATCCTCGGTACCTTTGCGCTTTCGAGCGGTTACTATGACGCTTATTACAAGCGCGCCTGCCAGGTCAGGCGTCTGGTGAAAAATGACTTCGATCAGGCCTTCACCCAGTGTGACGTCATCGCCGCTCCGGTTT
The DNA here is from genome assembly GCA_014378465.1 of Oligoflexia bacterium. GTDB lineage: Bacteria > Bdellovibrionota > UBA1018 > UBA1018 > UBA1018 > UBA1018. The sequence goes on from JACMNQ010000033.1 coordinate 51,899, forward strand.
CACAGTCCACCGCTTTCAAGCGCGGTGAGAAACTCAGCGATCCACTCGCCATGTACCTCAATGACATTTTCACCATTCCGGCCAATCTGGCAGGACTTCCGGCCCTGAGCGTACCCTGTGGTGCGGATTCGAGAGGTCTGTCCATCGGCCTGCAGCTGATGGGACCCCAGTACTCAGACGGCAAGCTCCTTTCAGTCGCACGGGCTTTCGAAGTCGCGCACTCTGCTGATACGGCGACCGCGCAGTCAGGAGCTCGCTCATGAGCCATCAGCATCGTCTGGATACTGGCGCCGAATTTGAAGCGGTGATCGGCCTCGAAGTGCATTGTCAGCTGGCAACCGAATCCAAGATCTTCTGCAGCTGTCCCGCACGCAGGGTCGAAGGCAAATCGGTTTCCGAAATCGCGCCCAACCTGAACAGTTGTCCGATCTGCGCCGCACATCCGGGAACGCTTCCGGTTCTGAACCGCAAAGTCGTCGAGTATGCGATCCGCGCGGGCCTGGCCACTCACTGCACGATCGCGAAGAACAATGTCTTTGCGCGCAAGAATTATTTCTATCCGGATCTTCCGAAGGGCTATCAGATCAGTCAGTACGACAAGCCGATCTGCGAGAACGGGTTCATCGAAATCTCAACTGGCTCGGTTCTCCGCAAGATTCCGATCCAGCGCATCCACATGGAAGAGGACGCTGGCAAGTCCGTGCACTCGGGTTCCTACACGACCGTGAACCTCAACCGCGCAGGAGTCCCTCTGGTCGAAATCGTCAGTGGGCCGGACCTCAGGTCGGCCGAAGAAGCGGGTGCCTACCTGCGAGCCCTTTATGCGATCGTCACCTACATCGGGATCTGCGACGGCAACCTTCAGGAAGGTAACTTTCGCTGTGATGCCAATGTGAGCGTCATGCCGAAAGGCTCCAAGGTTCTGGGTACTCGCGCGGAGATCAAGAACGTCAATTCCTTCAAGTTCGTGGAGAAGGCGATCGAGTACGAAATTGTCCGTCAGATCAGCGTGATTCAGGGCGGTGGCAAGATCGTGCAGGAAACTCGCACCTATGACGCCGATCAGGACATCACGATCTCCATGCGCTCGAAGGAAGAAGCGCATGACTACCGTTACTTTCCTGACCCAGACCTCGTCTCCGTCCAGATTGATGACGCCTGGATCGAGCGCGTGCGCAAATCACTTCCGGAACTGCCTGAGCAGAAGAAGACCCGGTATGTCGAAGAGCTCGGCCTCTCCGTTTACGATGCTGGCGTGCTGACCGGGTCTCAGACCCTGGCGGGTTTCTTCGAGCAGGTGCTTGAGCTTCTCGAGAAGTCGGGCATCGCCGCGAAGTCGGGCGCAAAGCCGGTGGCCAATCTTCTGACGGGCGAAGTGGCGCGTCGCCTGAATGAAGAGGCGATCGAAATCACCCAGAGTTTGCTGAAGCCCGAGCACCTCTCGGACGCTGTGCAACTGCTGCAGAGTGAGGCCCTCTCCAGTACTGGAGCGAAGCAGCTGCTGTCCATCGCCTGGAAGACGGGCGAAAAAGTTTCGGTCATCGTCAGCCGCGAAGGGCTCACGCAGGTCAGTGATGTCAGTACGCTCGAGCCCGCCATTGATCAGGTCATCGCAGCCAATCCCAAGCAGGTGGGCGCATTCCGCGCGGCCCCTGAGGAAAATGCAAAGCTCATCGGATTTTTCGTCGGTCAGGTCATGAAAGCAACGGGCGGCAAGGCCAATCCCGGAATGCTTCAGGAACTGATCAAAACCAGGTTGCTCAAAGGTTGAGACCGAAAGGTCAATTTGAAGGAGTCCCCATGTCGAAATTCAAGAAAATCGGAATCGTCATCAGCGTGTTCATCGCGATCTTTCTGCTGGCCGCAGTCATCGTCCCTCTGGTGGTCAATGTGGACCAGTACCGTCCCAAGATCGTTCAGAGCGCCAACGAACGCCTGAATGGCAAACTGGAGCTGGGAAAACTTTCCCTCTCGCTCTGGGGGCAGATCCGAATTCAGATCGAGGGCCTTTCCTTGGCGGACGCGCAGGGCAGAAAAGTGGTCGGAGTGAACGACGCTTTCTTTCATGTCGCCTTCAGTTCGATCTTCAGTGGATCTCCACTCCTCACGCTCAAGATGGATCAACCGGATCTCGAGATCGTGAAGGACAAGACGGGTAAAATGAACGTCATGACCCTGATGAAGGAATCCCCCGCTCAAACGCCGGCGGGAACTCCTTCCGCCGGAGCACCCTCCGCTCCGAGCGAGCCGATGAATATTCCGGCAATCGCCACTCGCACTCGTCTGGGAGTCGAAATGACTCACGCGAAAGTGACCTACAAGGACGAGCTTTCTGGCATGAATACTTCCTTCAAGGATCTCAACATGGTCCTGAAGGACATTTCCCTCAGCCGTCCCACCGAAATTGCAATCTGGGGTGAAATGGATACGACCTTGGGCAAGACCCTGTCGGTCAAAGGACCCATCCGGATTGACGGTCAGGCGCAGCCGACTTTGGCTGACGGAAAATTTCAGAAGGCCACTCTCCAGTTCAAAGCGAACGCGGATGATCTCGAAATCATCTCGGGCACCCTTTTCCACAAGAAAAAGGGGATTCCGGCTCACGTCGAAGGAACTTTCGAATCCACGCCCGATGTCGCGACGATCAAGAGTCTGATCACGAAGTTTCACAATGCTGAAGTTTCCGTATCTGGACAGATCTCGCAGCTCGGTGCTCCAGCCTCGGCCGCAGGTGTGAAGCCGAGCCCGGTGGTGCAGCTTCTGATCAAGTCCAATGAGATTGAACTCAAGCCCTGGTCTGATCTCGTTCCGATGCTCAAGGAATATGAACTCGGAGGCACGGCCGGTTTCAACGCGAACGTCGAAGGTCCAGCCGACAAGCTGGGCTACCAGGCTGATCTCGCCGTCAAGGCACTCACTGCGAAGTCCGTCTACCTCAAGACCGAGCCCCGCATGGACGCTTCGGTTCATGTCGTCACGGACAAGATCGAAAAAATGCTCCTGACGATGAAAGCTCCGGGCAACGATCTCAAGATCGAAGGCTCGCTGGTCTCTTTCACTCAGCCCAAGGCGAACTTTCAAGTCACGTCGACCGGGATGGATCTGGATGAAATGATCAATTTGCCTCCCTTGGGTGCCAAAGCCAAAGTGAAGCATTCGGCCGCCACGGCGGATCAACAGACTCCGGGCAACGCCGGAGGCACGGTGGGAGCTTTTGCTGCTGAAGAAAATTATGATGCTCTCCTGCAGCCCCTGCGTGAGAACAAGCTGGCCGTGGCAACCACCGCCAACGTTGGCCTGAACCTCGCTTTCATCAAGGTCTACGGGATCAAGATGTCCGAAATCAACTCCAAGCTTTCGATGAGTGATCTGGTCGCCACGATCAACTCCTTCGGAATGAAGGTCTGGGGGGGTACTCTAGGTGCCAACATGTCGATGGATCTGAAGCCGAAGGCTCCGACTTACCGTTTCGCCGCCGCGGTCTCCGGTCTTGATCTGAAGCAGGCGGTCGCTTCTCAGATGCAGTTGCTGAAGGACACGGTTCTGGGCACTGCTGCCTTCAAGATGGAAGGTTCAGGCGTGAGTTTCAATCCCACTCCAGCGAAATCCAATCTCAATGCCAAAGGAAACATGAAGATCGAAAAAGCCACATTCGCGACGATTGATGTCGGCAAGATGGCGACGGACGCAGTCAACAAGGCGATTGACCGGGTGGCTGAGAAAATTCCGGCGGTCAAAGGCAAAGGAGTGAAGGGCCTTCCGGGCGGAGCATCCCGCTACGAAGTGATCTCTTCAGATTTCACGATCGCGGGTGGAAAGTTCTCCGCACCGAATTTCATCGCTCGCGCCGAGAAGAACGCCGGCATCGACCTGAACGGAAACACGACAGTCGGGATGGTGGATTACTCTCTCAAGGCTGCCTGGGAACTGGTCGACACTTACAATCTGACTCATGCACGTGACATCTCGGTCAGTCAGAATGGCGTGAATGTCGAGCATCTGCTTGCGGAGAAGGATAAGCCTGTACGCTTTCCAGTCGAAGTGGGCTGTACGGTGACCGCACCCTGCTACTCCTACACGCAGGTGCCTGAGTTTCTCGCGAAAGTGGCGTTCAACAACGCGACGGGAGCAGTGACCGGGAAAGCCAAGGCCGAAGTTCAGAAACGCACGCAGCAGAAGGTCGAAGAACTGTCCAGGAAAGCACCGGCTCCGGTTCAGAATGCGATCAAGGGTCTCGGAAAGAAGCTTTTCGGAGGCTGATTCACGCCTGCTCAGGTGAATCTCCAGTCGAGGAAGATTCAGCATATTCAAAAGGAAAGATCATGAAAATCACAACGACTCGGACATTAAATCGTACATTGAATCGGATAGGGGCGTCTCTGATTCCCGCGCTCGTGGTGACAATCACGCTCGGTGCCTGCTCGCACGAAAAGACGATGAACCGCGCGAAGGAAACGGCAGCCCGCTACTGGCAGGACAAGGCTTATCCTGGCAAGTCCTATGACGTGCAGGTGACGGAGGCCACGAAAGCCGATGATGGCACTTACCGGGTCAAGGGGATTGTGGACGGTGAAACCCGGGTCGGAAGTTTCAATCCGGACACCGAAAATTTCTCGGAAGGGTACTACGCTCTTTCTCACGAGAAGACCAAGCACATCGCTGAACTTGAACAGGAGTCCAAGTACTGGAAAGAGAAGGCCGAGAGCCTCGAAAAGGAAAATTACAAACTCAAGGTGCGTCTGAACATGGCTCAGGGAAAGAAGACGCTTCCCGGTGATGATGGCGATGAAGATTCGGCTGCTCCCGCAAAAAAGTGAAAAGGATGATTCATGCTTCGTGCTTCAATTGATCTCGGCACCAATACCTGCCTTCTGCTTCTTTCGGACTGGGATGAAAAATCTCGTCAGGTGACTCGGACGGTAAGTGATCACTCCACCGTGGTACGCCTGGGGCAGGGCGTGGACCGAGACCGCGAACTCCATCCTGACGCAGTCGCAAGGACCCTGGCGTGTCTCAAGTCGTACTCGGACAAAGTCAAAGCTGTGGGCCTGAAGCCCGAGCAGGCACTCTGTGTGGCGACGTCTCAGGCACGTGACGCTCGCAACGGCACTGAGTTCTTCTCCCGGGTCAAAGCCGAAACCGGTTTCGAGTTTCAGACGATCACCGGCGATCAGGAAGCGCAGTTCACTTTTCTCGGCGGACTCCTGCCCGGGATGAAGCCCGAGGATCATTCCGTGGTCGATATCGGCGGCGGCAGCACCGAACTCATGAGCAGTGCCGGGGGCCTCAGCATCGATGTCGGCTCCGTGCGGATGACCGAGCGTTTTCTGAAGAGTGACCCCGTCACGGATGAAGAATTCTGGGCCTGTCAGGACTCGATCGACGAACTTCTGTCCAAGGCGGTCCATTGGCGCGAAACGACTCCGGCAAAGTCGCAGTTGGTTGCAGTCGCTGGAACCGCCACCACCCTGGCAGCCTGGCACGCTGAGCTCACGCAGTTTGATGCGACCCGGATCGATCAAGTCGTCCTCACTCGCGGCGACGTCCACCGCATGGTGGAGGAACTCAAGTGGCGTACCGTCGCCGAACGAAAAGAAATCACCGGCATCGAGGAAGGGCGCGCGGACGTTCTTCTGGCTGGATCACTGATCCTCTGGCGTGCGATGGAGCTGCTTCACTTCAAAGAGTGCCATGTGAGCAGTCGGGGACTTCGATACGGGATTCTGAATCTTGGGGAGTAGGTAAGAATCCCATCTAATCCCATCATCAATCGTTAGACTCCTTCGAGCGCATTCTCCCGCCAGAAGCGTAGTTTGCATGAATCGGGCAATGCCCAGAAGGAATGCATATGAAAATGATGATGAACGTTCTCTCGATGTCTGTGTTGGCTGCAGTTTCCGGTTCCACCGCCTTTTCCGCTGATCTGAGTCCATTGACCACGGTGAAGATCTCGGCAGGCTCCATCCTGGCCAATGAAAAGGGGATGACGGTCTATATTTTTGACAAGGACGCACGCGGACTTTCGGTCTGCTACGACGGCTGCGCGAAAGCCTGGCCTCCGGTCTTCGTCGCCGCAGATCTACAAGTGTCCGCACCTCTGACGATCCAGGCCCGCCGTGACGGGGCTCATCAACTGGTGCTGAACGGAAGCCCCCTCTATCTCTATGCGAACGATCAGAAGACCACTGACACGAACGGCGACGGACTCGGCGGCATCTGGCACATCATTTCGGCACCGGCTTCCGCAACTTTCGTGGATCCCGCATCATCCGATATTTCTGACGTCGCCGATTTTCAATAAATGAACTGACAGTTCCTTGAATCCGCGATCCGGCGATAGCCGATCTTCTGATAGATCGAATTGGATGTCGGATTGTTGAGATCGGTATGCAGAACGCAGAACTTCTTGCCTCGATGGAGTCCTTCCTGACTGACTGCCGCAACCAGGCGCATCGCATGGCCCTGTTTGCGGCGGGCCGGCGGAGTGTAGACCCCATTCACCGTGATGGTGTTGCGAGTGGGTCTGGCAAGAGAGGCCATCGCGACCGGGCTGCCCCCGAAATCCCAGAGAAAGGTTCGCATTTCATTCACGCGCAGTTCGCTCGCCCGAGTTGCCTCTTCAGTGGAATAGGGCTCAAACGGGAGGGCCTCCCGGTGAAACTCAAGACTCCACTTCGCCACAAGTTCAATGTCCCGACTTTCCATCACCCGCCATGAGTCGTGCCTGCAGCGGAGTCTGACGGGACATGCGCCAAGTATGCCTTTTCCGGGGCAGGGGAGTTCGCCTGCTGCTCCAGGGTTCCGGGCAGGACACTGTTTCCGCTCTCCCTCGCTTCGGGAGAAGGACGTAACTCCTTCAAAAAAAGAGAGGCATCCGTATGAATCTTCAATTTCATGTCCGATGCCTCCTCAGAATTTTTCAGTTGAAATTGAAAGTGCGATCTCAGAAGCCGAGTTCGGCTCTCAGATTCCGTGCAAGCTCCGGATCGCGTTGCCCGAGGCGGCGCAGAAGGGAGTCGCGAAACTGCGGGTCAGCGATGCGGAGCATCTCCAAAACCTGGTCAAAGCCGTCGACTTTGATCGTCGCTTCCTCGGAGGGCGCGGACGGCGCAGAAAGGTTGCCATTCCGTTGATCCGAAGGGTGTTGCGGATTGCGTCTGTTCTGACCAGATTCGGTTCTTGTATTGTAATTCATGCTTTGGAGATCTCCTTTTCTCGCTTGGCACTGTTTCGTTCAGCTTTCTTCTCTTGTTCGTGAAGACTCTCCGCAGTCGCCTGCATCTGTTTTCGAATCGACTCAAGCTGCATCTCGCTGTTCTTTTTGTATTCCGCGATGCGCTGCTGATAGGACGTCTTCACCTTCGTGAGTTCGTCTTCTCCCGCCTTTTTTTCCGCCCCCACACGCTCTTCGTTTCTTGAACGGACATCGTGCAGGTGCTGTTCAAGATTCTCAGCTTCCTGAGAGATTTGAACGTCATACCCATTCTTCAGAGTTTCCAATTGCTGGGTATGATTCTCGAGCGTTCGAGTCACTTCCACGGAGTTGTGCTCCTGGATCTCGCGGACTTCGTTTTCATGGCGATTCTGCAACTGAGATCTGGCATTCCTCAATCGGATCTCGTCACTTTGAATTGATGAACCCACATCAGGCATTCCATTGCCCCTCTGTTTTCAAGTATGCCCGAAACCGGTGAAGGGAAGCAAACGGGCAGAATTTTCCCGGTCATGAAACAGCTTCCAATCCGCTCCCAGCAAGGGGTGCTCCTTTTGCCGCAGGATGGAAATCCGTTCACACTCTCAGTCAAAATTCTGACGCCGTTCAAGTCGCTCGCCGCTTCTTCAATTTCCAAATCCTTCAGACTTCAAGTACGATCACACACATGAATCCCTCTCTCGTGTTCCTCGCAGGCAAACGCACTCCCTTTGGCTCAAACGGCGGATCCCTCAAGGACGTCAATCCAACCCAGCTGGGAGTCGCGGCGTCGCGAGCGGCGCTTGAGCAGGCGGGCGTCAGCCCGGAGCAGATTGATCATGTGATCTTCGGAAACGTTCTGCACTCGGCTCCTGACAGCATCTTTACGCCTCGTCACATCGGTCTTCATCTCGGCATTCCTCAGAACGTCCCGGCCCTGGGCATCAACCGGCTCTGCGGTTCAGGATTTCAGACGATCATTGAGGCCTATCACCAGATGCTTGCCGGCGACACGCAGGTCGCGCTCGTCGGCGGCGTCGAAAACATGAGCATGACTCCCTATGCGCTGCGCGGAGCGCGCTGGGGAATGAAGATGGGGCATCAGCAAGTGGTCGATGTGCTCGTCGAAAGTCTCACGGATTCCTATTGTCAGGCCCCGATGGCGATCACAGCTGAGAATCTCGCTGAGCAGTACAAAGTTTCGCGCGAAGAGTCCGATGTCTTCTCGCTTCGCAGTCAACGACTCTGCAAAGAGGCCACTGCCGAAGGTCGCTTCAGATCCGAGATCACACCTTTTGCCATCAAGGACAAAAAAGGCAATGAGACGCTGCTCACTGCCGACGAACATCCAAGACCCGAGACGACCGCCGAAGGCCTCGCCAAGCTCAAGCCTCTGTTCAAGAAAGACGGCATCGTCACTGCGGGGGCCGCAAGTGGTGTGGTGGACGGAGCTGCGGCCCTCGTGGTCTCCACGGAAGAACGTGCCAAAAAAGAGGGATGGAAGCCTCTGGGACGCATGGTCTCCTACGGCATCGTCGGCTGTGATCCAAAGATCATGGGCATCGGCCCGGCTCCGGCCAGTCGGATCGCGCTTCAGCGTGCGGGCCTGACTCTGGACCAGATGGACTTGATTGAAGTGAATGAAGCCTTCGCGCCTCAGGCCCTGGCAGTTCAGCGTGAGCTCAAAATTCCGCTCGAAAAGTTCAACCTGAGTGGGGGAGCCATCGCCATCGGTCACCCGCTCGCAGCGAGTGGAACCCGAATCGTCCAGAACCTCCTCTACGAACTCAAGCGCCGTGGGAAGAGATATGGCCTCGGAACTGCCTGTATCGGAGGCGGTCAGGGGATCGCCATCATTTTGGAAGCTTACTGAGGGCTTGCGGACCCTGCCTTGGCTTGAATCCTGACCAAAAAGCTGCTACTTTACGCGACATGATCGATCAAGTCTCCCTGCTCGGCGAAAAAATCACGCTCAAGACTGCCGGTGATCCCGAACACGTTCGGGAGGTCGTCGGGCTCGTCAACGAGCGGATCGCGGCCGCGGAGAAACGGATCAGGACTGGAGCCCCTCATCACGTCGCGCTCCTGGCGCTTCTCGATCTGGCGGAAGAGTACGTCCAGGCAAAAAAGCGCGCGGTACTTCACAAGAAGGATCTCGACGACAAATCTCGCGAACTCGTGGGACTGATCGAGGCAGAGCTGAAGTGATGCCTCCTCTCAGTTCCTCGGGCAGTACCCGGTCGCAGATCCTGGCGCTCCGACGTTCGCTCTCGGACGCCGAAACTCAGGACAAAAGCGCCGAAGTCTGCGCGAACTTCCTGACGGTCCTGAACTCAGTCATTCCGAGGGACTTTCTGAAAGGGAAGGCCGTCGGGATCTACCGGACGCGGTATTCCGCCCTTCCGGGTGAACTCAATCCCATTTCACTCGAGTCCGCCTTGATCGAGCAGGGAGCCACTCTCCTTTATCCCAGAGTGGAGAGCTCGAAGCAGACCGACGGGATCCTTTTCCGCAGTCTTGAGTTTGCTCCTGCCACTCTCGATGACCACTGGACCACTGGGGCCTACGGACTGCAGGAACCCACCTCGCATTGCGCGGCAATTTCACCGGCGGACCTTGATCTGATCTTCGTTCCGGGGGTCGTCTTCGGTCGTTCTGGCGACCGCATCGGGATGGGCGGAGGGTACTACGACCGCTACCTGGCGAAGGCGCCACAGGCATACCGCATTTCACTGGCCTTTGATTTTCAGCTCGTCGAAGGACTGGAACAGGAAAGCTGGGATCAGCGCGTTGACTGGATCATCACACAGTCTGAAAGTGTATGCGTTCGGAAGCTCGAAGCCGTTTCAAGAGTGAAGGAAGTCCCATGAAGTTTTTCGTGTTTCTCAGAAATCTTCTCTTCGGCGTGAAGCCTCCTGCAGCCACGCCACTTTCGCTGCTCGTCCCGGAAGTGCAGACTCTTCCCGCGCCATCTGTTTCGGAGCCTGCTCCAGAGGCTTCAGCACCTGTAAAAAAATCGCGGGACCCGGCTCTAGCGAAACAGGCGACTCGGATCCCTTCTGCTCCATCCATTCCCACGAAGAAAACTGCCCCGGCACCGGCCGCGCTTCCGACCACGAGTTTCACCGTGCGTACCCAGACTCCACTTCAGCCGGACTATCTCGATGAGCAGGAACAGGCGCTTCGCCTGCTCACGATCGCGATTTCACGGCAGGCCACGAAGTTCGCCACTCAGTCGGTCACAACGACTGTCAAGTTCACGGCCGCTCAACTGAATGAAGGCATCAAGAGCAAGATCGTCGGAAAAGAGGGCCGCAATGCCCGTCATTTTGAAGAGAAGTCCGGAGTCGATCTGCTCCTCAATGACCAGCCCGATGCAGTCGTGGTCTCGAGCTTTGATCCCTTCAGAAGAGAAGTGGCCAGAGCCGCACTCGAGATTCTGGTGAGGGATGGCCGCATTCAGCCCGCAAAGATCGAAGAAGCGCTCGCTCACGCGAAAATTCAGGTCGATGCTCAGACGCGGGACTACGCGACTCGTGCTGCAAAGGAGCTGGGCCTCAGCAACATTCACCCTGCGATCCTGAGAGTGCTCGGCACTCTTCAGTTCCGTACGAGCTTCACTCAGAATCAGCTGGAGCATTCGGTCGAGACTGCCTGGCTCTGCAGCACTCTTGCATCAGAAATGGGCTATGACGCTGAGCTCGCGAAGCGCGCAGGCCTGCTTCATGACCTGGGCAAGGCGCTGGATCAGAAGCACGATGGCGGGCACTCCGAGTCTGGCGCTGAGTTCGCGAAAAAGTATGGGGAGTCCGAACTCGTCGTTCGCGCCATCGCCGCTCATCATGAAGAAATCCTGCCGGAAACGTGGCTCGATCATCTGGTCATCGCAGCCGATGCGCTTTCGGGCGCAAGGCCTGGGGCGCGCAACGGCTCCACCCAGAATCTCATGGAGCGCTCCGCTTCAATGGAAAAGATCGCTCGCGAAATTCCAGGCGTGACCGAGAGTTACGCCGTGCAGGCCGGCCGGGAGCTCCGTGTTTTTGTGGACTGTGATCAGGTGAGTGACCAGAAGGCTCGAGAGCTGGCTGGAGAAATCGCTGAACGTATCCAGGCAGACGTCAAATTTCCAGGCCAGATCAAAGTGACCGTGTTGCGTGAACTTCGTGTTACAGCGATGGCACAGCGTTAGAGAAACCCTTTAGAAAGTTTTATGAAAGTTTTGTACTTCGGTGATGTTTTTGGAAAGCCGGGCCGTGATGCCGTCAAGATCGCGCTGGCCCGTCTCGTGCCCGCTCATCAGATTGATTTCGTCGTCGTCAATGGCGAGAACGCCGCCCATGGAAACGGCATTCTGCCGGACATGGCGGAAGATTTCTTTGAAATGGGCGTGGATGTCCTGACCACCGGCAATCATGCCTGGGATCAGCGCCAGATCATCCCTTTCATGGCCACGACGACCCGGTTGATCCGCCCTCTCAATTATCCCGAACATCCGGCCTATAAAGTTCCGGGGCGCGGCTCGACCGTCGTGGAGTCCAGAAGAAAAGCGACGGCAAAGGACGGAAGCCCTCTGAGGCTCGCCGTGGTCCAAGTCATGGGTCGGGTTTTCATGGACGCGCTGGATTGTCCCTTTCGGGCAGCCGAAAACGAAGTCGAGCGCCTCGACAATCTGGATATCCAGTGCATCCTTGTGGATTTTCATGGGGAGGCGAGTTCTGAAAAGCAGGCTTTCGCTCACTTCATGGACGGTCGGGTCAGCGCTGTGGTGGGAAGCCACTCTCATGTGCAGACCGCCGATGAGAGAATTCTCGCAGGCGGAACCGCAGCCATCACCGACGTGGGCATGTCGGGATGTTTTGATTCCGTGATCGGCGTCAAGAAGGAGATCTCCATTCAGAAGTTCCTGACGAAACGACCCATCAAGTATGAGCCTGCCGAAGGCCCAGGCGGTTACGGCTGTGTGATTATTGACATCGATGAGACCACGGGCAGGTCCAGGTCCATCCTGCGACTTCGCGAAGCTGTTGTCACCTAGAGCCAATGGTCGTATCCTAGGAAAATGCAAAGTCAGACTTCGAAGCCATTGAGTAAAAGCGGTCCTCCGTATTCAAGTCTTCAGGCCTGCTATGCCGCTTTCAATGATTTCATTCAGCGGGATATTCAGCTGGCTCGCAGTCAGGTCAATCGCAGGATGTTCAGCGTGTTTCTCTGGTGTTTTCTGCTCCCGGCCCTGGTCTCGGCGGCCTTTCTGCTCTTGATCAAGTTCGGCATCTTTCCCCGCAGCGCGCGCGTCTACCTGGAGTGGATCGCGCTTCTTTTTCCTCTTTTCTACTCGATCTACTTTCTCAGCTCGCAGGTTCTCGTCGGCGCAACGGTCGCCTTTCGCAGAGGGGGAGTGGGCACCACGCTTTCTCAGAACACCAAAGAAGGTGAGTGGCGGGTGAGTGTCTGCGACAGCATGAACAAGGAACTTTTCCTGAAGGCGGACCAATGGGAGTGGGTCATCGCTAGCCTGCGCATGGATCTGTCCCGGCTTCAGTACCGCAATCGATATCTGACCGCACTGGCGGGTGCCGTCTTCTACCTCATCATGCAGGGGATCGATTCACTCGGGGGTTCTGAAGAAATGAAGATGAATGTCCTGATCAATCCTTCCAATGACTTCACGCAATTCGTGGGTCTGGCGCTGTTTCTCGTGCTGCTCTACCTGTCAGGCACGCAAACCATCAGTTCTCTCCAGAAGTACCTCGATTGCGCCGAACTCCTTCAGATCCAGGTGCAGGCCTCCAGTCCGGCTGTCGAAAAATAGTTCCACACATCAACAGTTTCAACCCTTGACTCTGTTTCCAGCATTGACCCGAAGGTGAGCGGACGTTACCTCTGCCCACGGTGTTCGGTTCAATTTTTCGACGAAGAGGTGTGATGATGAAGTTAGTACTTTTGCTCGGCATGGTTTCAAGTGTGATGGTTGCAAATGCCTTTGCGGACGGTGACCGGCTTCAGGTCCTGGCCAATTGTTATTCGGATGACTCTTCTGAAGGCGGGTACCGGGTAGTTGTCCATTCGGGCGGCTTCACGGGTTTGACCACGGCAAAGATCGAAGAAAGCACGTTTGCCGGAAATCAGGAACTTCAGACTCTTGAAGTGAAGAGTTCCCAGACGGGGCGCCGACTCAGTTTCGCGGACGCCCCCACTCGTGGCGAAGACTTTCAACTGCTCATCGACCTTCAGGGTGGCAATGGCCTGTTGAAGATCTATCCGGCAAAATTCAAAGCCAGCACTCAGTTGGGTCGGATTTCAGGAAAGCTCTTCTGTAGCCTCAAACAGTTTGAACTCTGATTGATTCCTGATTAACGCGCAGCATTCACCAGGATGCCCCCTCGACTTGGAAGTCTGGAGATACAAAAATCAGGAACGGGAGCCTAGCACTTGCTGGAAGCTCCCGTACTCATTTTACAGGCGCCACCGCTCTTGACGGAACAATTGCCTTCGCCACACTGGTCTCCGCCACAGCCACTGGTGTTCTCGTAGCGCCATTCGCGCTGGACATCGTTGATTGCAGCCAGAGCTTCAGTCAACTCTTTGAAAGGACGGTAGCCCAGGTATTCGCCGGTCGTATGACGAAGAACGAAGGCGACAAACTGACCTTCTTGCTCAGGATCTCGGGTTACCCCGGCCATCAGTTCTTCATCCACGAGGAAGCCCTTTGAGTAGTTCTCGGCGTTGAGGAGCATAAAAATGAAGTATCAGGAAATAAACCGAAAGACTAGGGTTGCCAATTCAACGAATCTTTCATAAGAAGTGAGTCTCTTGTTACCAATGTGGGGGCGTAGCTCAGTTGGTAGAGCGTTAGCTTTGCAAGCTAAATGTCATCGGTTCGATCCCGTTCGCCTCCACCAATTAAAAAAGCCTACCTGAAAAGGTGGGCTTTTTTAATTTCAAGCAGACGACAATTCTGCAGATCCTGTCGAGCTGGGGGGTGAAGCAACCTCGGTAAATCAGTCCCTTCACTCCCGGTCCATTCAGTTTCCAGCAACGGTGCACTTCAATCCGAGAAACTGGGTGTAGGTCTTTTCCTGAACGTGCTCCACGTAGCCCGGAGTGGTTTCGCTTCCTTCAGAGAATTCTTTCAGCTGATAGCCGGAAGTACCCGGACCTTTCTTGACCGCGACTGTGATCGCGCTGAACGTGTTGATTCTCAGGATCTGGGTATGATCCCCATGGATGAAAATCTCAGAGGGGTAATCACTCCCGGAAAAGTCGAGTGACGAATGACTGTAAATTCCGAACGTGGCCGAATAGCCGCTTGAAAAAGTAGGTTTCCCGTTCTTAAAGGTGGTGTATGAAATCGCCTCTTTGAAAGGTGTGACCTGAAACTGCACCGCCAACCCCTGGTGGGGATTTCCGAAGAATATCTGCAGAGGGCCTTTAGGGGTTGATGCCTGTGCTTGCGCTGCCATAATTCCAACTGCCAATATACCGATCGAACTGAATAAATAACCTGATTTCATCTGAGTAACCTCCGTGAGTGAACGATGATCCGTTCATGAGAGGCGTTGTAGGCTCAGAGTGTGAATAAGTAAAACAGGGTGGTTCCATGGATCAATTAGAAAAACTAATCAATCTGATTCAAGGTCATTGGCCTGCGAAAGTGATGACGAGTGGAAAGAAGACTCACCAATAAGCTCGGAGTCCAGCTGCCACACCAGTCGTGTCGTTGGTGACGGCCTGATTGAGCTGAACGAAGATCGCGACGACGCCTGCTTCAATCTGAGCGCCGACGAAATACCGAAGGTTGAGGAACTGGGGGCCCTGGTTTTCGCCGAGATCCAGAGATCCCACGCCGGTGACTCCCGTGGGTCCGGAGTTGCTGGTGACGGAGATGGGCCCATTCACATTTGCGACGCTTGTGGCACTTCCGAAGCTCAGATCGACCCCGAGACCGACGTAAGGCGTCAGGAAGTAGGCGACTCGAGCGGAAGTCGAAACTTCAACCGGGACGGTAAATGTATGGACGTTCGCGCCCACATTCGCGATGCCGTTGAAGGCGGCCGTCACTGATCCGCCCCCTGCGGTGCCGGTAGCGCTTTGATTTATCGCTTGAGCAATCAGGAGATCCATCGAGGAATAGCGAACGCCACTGGTGAGATCGACTCCATTCCACCGCGCCACACCCAGGCCTGCGGATCTTTCAGGGACGATCTTGTACTGAAAGTCCGTTCCCCATGATGAGAAATGGCTCTGCAGTCCGCTTTTGTTGAAACTGGAGCTCAGGTAGTTCACGTAAATCTTCAGGCGGTTGAGATCGAGGAAACTGATCTTGCCCTTGCTCAGATGCGCCGGGACACCGATCATGAGAGAATACTGTCCCGCAAACCCTGCAATCTGATTGGCCTTCACATTTCCGTTGGCGACATCGGTGAGACTCGCGCCTCCGAGGTCGGCGCCCACTCCGACCGCGATTCCGACATCGAACAAAGAGTACTTTGTCGCGTAATCCACTCCGACACCGGCTCCCGAGATGACGGCAGAGTTCGCGATCCCTTTGAGGTAAGTGGATTGATCGGCATTGGGGAGTTTCGAATTGATCTGAGTTTCGAGGGTATTGAACACCGAGTCCACCGAAGCCTGGGCCAAAGCATTGCCAGTGGCGGAGCCATAATTGCGGTTCGTGATCTTGAAGAGTCCCGCGTGTGCAGGTGCGGTGAACAGCAGCAGGCCTAAAATTGCGCAAGATTGGATTCTCATCCTTCAAGGATACGGGGCGGTCTGATTTTCAGGAAGTTCAAATTGATGTGGGCAAAATATACAGGGCATGTTTCTCTTGAATAAACCATGAACCCTGAGTGCAAATACCAGTCATGAAGAAAACTTCATTCAAACCGGTTTTCAAACCGCTTCAAATTTTACTGACGGCTCTTCTCACCCCTTTTCTATTCTGTGCTTCCGCTTCCGCTGCTCCGAATTATCACCTCCTGGGCTGGGTCAATACCTTTGTGCCCGGCGCGGGTGAGGTCATGTTGGGAAATCCCGGACTCGGGATCGTTCAGGCAGTCAGCGAAGTCGGGACGTTCTCCATCGGTTATGCAAACTCCCGCCGATCCCCGCTGACTCTCGATGGTGTTCCCGAGGATATTCCGAGCCCTCAGGTCACGAAAAAAAGAATCTCGACGCGGGCACAGTACTGCAGGATTCATCCGACTGACGTGATCTGCTCTCAGGGCAGTCCGAACGACAAGCTTCTCATCTCCACCTTTTCTTCAACTCCAATCAGCATCCAGAAGTCCTTGAGCGCCGACATCCTCCAGGAGTTCGGCATCAAATACCACATGGTCAATGTCTTCAATGCTTATCGAGAAGCGGCCCAAGGTGTGCCCAACATCGACCGGACCCCGACCGGCGAACTTTTTCTCAGCCCCTTCAGAGGGTCCGTGCTTTCGGAACCGGAAGTTTTCATCCCCCTCGGAATTTCCGTGGCTGCGGTCTTTGCCAGTTATTATTTCACGGTCAAGGATGGACTCCCGGCAGGACCGAAGCTCACCAAAGGATCCAATCGATTGTACGCAACGACTTACGCAGTGGTCTTTCCAGTGGGGAGTGCCGTTCCTGAAGAAATGTTCTACCGCGGCTTCATCCAGAATGAAGCTTATTCCCTGGTCCCATCCCCCTGGTTTGCCATCCCGGTGTCCACGCTCGCCTACACCCTGTCCCATACCGGGGATGAAATGCCCACGGCCGCCATCACCGGTCTCTGGCTCGGAAGTGTTGCGTACATGAACCACGGAATGCTCTCGAAAGGGATCGCGTATCATTTCTGGGCAAACGTCTTCGCCGGAATTCTTGCGATTGAATTGCTGCAACGCTCTGAATTCTATCCGAAGTCGACGAATGTCTTCAATTTCAGCCTCTACTTTTGAAGCGAACCGCCAGTGCCCTAGCTGCCCAGGGGCGGCTCTTGCCCCACGAGCGAAAGTGCCAGGGAATGAACCCTCGGTTATGTCCTTGTGGATCAGCGCCTTCTTCGGTAAACCCGTCTCCATCGAGGGGTCTCGTCGTGAATTCATTGCAGCAAACACAGACTTTGGAAGAGTGCAGGCGCCTGCTGAATGATCCTGATCGGCTTCGTGCCCTTCGCGACACGCAACTCCTCGACACTCCTTCTGAAGAGAGCTTCGACCGCTTCACGCGGTCCGCTTCGAGGCTCCTGCATGCGCCGCTGACCCTGATCTCGTTTGTCGACTCGGATCGCCAGTTTTTCAAAAGTACCCAGGGTCTGCCCGAGCCTTGGGCTTCCGAACGAGTGATCCCCATCGAAAATTCGGTTTGTCAGTACACTCTGCAGGGGCAGCCTCTGGTCATCGAAGATGCCAGGGAGCACCCTCTGCTCAAAAACAATCCCGCCCTTTCAGCACTGAACCTCGTGGCTTACCTGGGTATTCCGATGATCACTCCAGAAGGCCACAACCTCGGCGCCTTCTGTGCGGTCGATCACCAGGCGAGAAAATGGTCGGAAGATGAAATCGCGCTGCTTCAGGATCTGACTCATTCGATCATGACTGAAATCAGTTTGCGTCGGACCACGCGCCTGTTGAACGAAAAAGTGATTGAACTTCAAAATGAAAAGATCACCCGTGAAAAGTTCGTCGGTACCTTGACTCACGATCTGCGTTCTCCTCTCACTGCTTCACGCCTCAATGCTGAGTTGATCCTGCGCAAGATTGAAGACCCTGTTCTCATCCGCAAGTACGTGGGCAAGATCATCAATGGGTTGACCCGCGTTGAGCAGATGATTCAAAATCTGCTGGATACCAATCTGATCGCCGCCGGCCAGCACCTTCCGGTCTACCTTGAAGACTGCAATCTGATTCAGTTCGTTCCACAGGTGATCGAAGACCTCGCTCTGATTCATGGGCAGCGTTTCAAGTTTGAGGCTGCACCGGAGTCAGACGCCTCACTTTCGGTGCGAGTCAGCTCGGACGGCATTCGTCGCGTACTTGAGAACCTCTGCTCGAATGCGGTCAAATATGGCGATCCGGAAGCTCCCATCCGAGTGATTGTCACGCAGACAGCGGACGTTTCTCGAATCGCCGTTCACAACCGGGGGAATGCGCTTTCCAAGGAAGACCAGGCCAAGGTCTTCATGCCGTTTCATCGGTCACCGAGTGCGATTGAGAGCCGACAGAGTGGTTGGGGCATCGGCTTGACTCTGGTTCAGGGAGTGGCTGATTCCCATCAGGGATCCATTCAAGTGCAAAGCTCAACTGAAGCCGGGACTGAGTTCACTCTTGAAATTCCAGGCAATCAGTCAGCAGCAGGCTTGAAGTAGATTCTCTCGTTCATGCCTTTTTGGATGAAGTCCGGAATTTCACCGACGCGTGAGTAGCCTGACCTCTCGTAAAAGCCCTGCGCGCTGTCATTCGTGTGAGTGACCAGGAGAAAAATTCCGTGCGGGGCCAGGTACTTCCCTTCGAAGTGTTCCAAAAGCTTTCTTCCCGCTCCGGTTCCCCGAGCGGCGGGATCGACCGCGATGAGGCGCAGATAGGCACTTCTGCCAAAAGCACCTTTCCTGAGAAACCACGCAAAGCCCAGGACTTTCCCGGGAATGCCGGAGTCAGCTTCCTTTGCAGCGAACGCCACGACTGCGACGTCCGACTCGGGATCTGAAAGGGCTGTTTCGAACAAGCTGAGTGCCGAACTTTCAGTCATGCCGTAATTTCGAAAAAGTTCCACGTGGAGGGTGAGCTCCACGAGTCGTTTCAAGTCAGCGGAATGGGCCGGTCTGATGAGAAGGGGTGACATGTCTGCCAGTGGATCAAAAAAGATCGGTCAGTGGCAAGAACGATCCGAGAGCCGAACTCTTCGGCAGCCAGTGCAGAAAGCGGTCAATGCCTTCAGGTTCATTTCCATTCGCATGGACAAGGATGATGCTGCCAGACTGGGGTTTCTGCCCCTTGGCCAGCCAGGCGTCGCTTCCCACCGGAATCAGTGAGTGGGACTTCAGTCGTCGGATCCAGGTTTCGTTGGAGATCAGTCCGGGAAATCTGAAAAACACGGAAGGCACTTCGCCGCGTTTGAGAAGTTCCATTTCAGGACCTTGAATTTCAGCTTCAGGATGTATTCCGGGAGTGAGAACGAAATTGCGGCTTTCTGGAACTCCGACGCGGTACGGGTGAGAGTGCGTGTGATTGATCCAGGTGACCTGTATCAAGCCCTTCTTCTCCAGGTTCCGGATTTCCTGAAAGTGAGCTTCATGACCCTTGAGCCACAGTCCGGTCACTGCCAGACTCACGGGAATCGGCTGATGACGGTCGATGGCAAGATGTTCAAGCGCATCGAAAAAGCGTTGCTCAAATTTGTGGGCGCCAGCAGGACAGAGGTCAGCGGTCAGGAAAACTCCGTCAACAGGCTTCTGTGAATGCTGGATTCCATCGTCCGCCATCGGAAACGGCGCGGAATCCGTCGTGTTCAATGCCCGGCCGTAAGGGGACTGGGCGATCGCTACGGAAAACTCGTCAGAGCATTCGAGAAGTCGGGGATCCATCAATCGTGACTGAAAGGTCTGAGTGTCCACGACGAGAATACGTTTCTCATGGTCGAGTTCAAAGGAGCGGTAAGCTCGCACCAGGTCGCTGGTCCCAGTCACCTGGCAGTCGGATTGGATGACTTGATAGTTCCCCAGTTCGGAATGGGGGACTGCGGCTTTGGCTGAAGACTGCATGAGTCCGGCCAGCAGAGTCACTGCACTCAAACCACTCACTGCAAAAACTTTCAGAGATTTTTTATGATTCAATGACATCGGCCCGCAGTTTATCATTCCTGATCGATATGGTCAACAATTATCCATCTTAAGCTTGGCTCTGGTCAACGGATTCAGAGATTGCAGACCTAACTGCAGGTCACCCCAAGGGATTAAATTGAACGGCCCATTCGACCGGATTTTGTCCATGGCTCCTGCAATTGACCCGGGGCACCGTTTCTTCAGACTTTTGAAAGGGCAGGGGTTCACGTAGAACTTGAAGCCGATGCAAAAATCCTCTCATTCTGCAGGCAGGTTACATTACGCGATCACGGGTGCCAGCCGAGGCATTGGCCTCGAGTTGGCCCATCAAGCTCTCGAGGCTGGGAATGAAGTCTCGGTCGTGGTCAGAAATCCCGAGAAGTCCGAAGGGTTGCAGGCCTTACACTCGAAGTTCCCCGAAACCTTGCGGATCTTCACCGGAGACATCCTTTCGGATGAGTCCATCAAATCCTTTTCAAAAGCTCTTCCTGCCGGAAAGCCGGTGGATGTCCTCATCAACAATGCAGGCGCATACCTCGATGGAGATGATGAGTTCGTCTCGCTGGATCTCACGAAGGTCATGGACAGTTTCGCGATGAACTCCGTCGGCGCGATGAGAGTGACCCAGTCACTTCTTCCCAAGCTCCAGAAATCCAGTCATCCGAAGCTCGTGAACATCACGAGCCTCATGGGTTCGATTGACGACAATTCGGGTGGCGGTTCCTATGGCTACCGGATGTCCAAAGCGGCCCTCAACATGTTCAATAGAAGTTTTTCAGTCGATTTCCCGAAGATCACAAGCGTCGTCGTTCATCCTGGCTGGGTCAAAACTGAAATGGGCGGAGCCGGGGCACCCACGGAAACCGCCGAATCCGCCGCTGGAATTCTGAAGCTGATCTCAGGACTCAAAAGTTCAGATACCGGCAAATTTTTCGATTACGAAGGAGATTCCCTGAGCTGGTAGGGTGTGCGCTTCAGTGCCGGCTTGGCCCGGTCAAATACGGATTTCTCATGAAAGGTCACTCAAATGAAACTCGAACTCTATCACTTCAACTCCTGCCCCTACTGCGTGAAAGTACGTAATTATATCGATAAAAAAGGTCTCAAATCAAAAATCACTTACTATGACACGCTCCAGGATGACGCTGCCAGTGAACGCCTGATGAAGATGAACGGTGACGATCAGGTGCCTTGTCTCGTCATTGACGGCAAGCCACTGCTCGAAAGCGACGACATCATTGACTGGCTCAAGGAGAATCTCAAATGAAGACCCGCGATATTCAGACTTCAAATGGCAAACTCAAAGTCAGCGCCCTGGGACTGGGCTGCATGGGCATGTCTGATTTCTACGGGCAGCGGGACGATGCGGAATCTCTGGCGCGCGCCTGGCTGCTGCATCGGGGAGAGGACATCGTTCCGATTGCGGGAACGAAGCGACGAAAATACCTTGATGAAAATGCTAAATCGGTGGAAATCACTCTGAGTCCGGCGGATATGACTTTGATCCGCTCCGTGACCGAAGGTGCCGCGATCGCCGGGGCTCGTGATCCGGCAGCCATGATAAGCTCAGTGAATGGTTAGTTCAGAGGGTGCTCATCTGCATTCCTCGGTTTGAAAAGAGAAGAGAAGACGTAACCGCATGTCAAAAAAAATTCTGATCCTGCTTGCACACCCGAATCTGAAGGACTCCAAAGCCAATCGTGTCCTCGCGGACGCCGCTCGCGGACTTCCCGGCGTCGTGGTTCATGACCTGTATCTCCTTTATCCGGACTTCAGGATCGATGTGAAAAAGGAACAGGCACTGCTCGTGGATGCCGACTTGATCGTCTACCAATTTCCATTTTACTGGTACAGCTCGCCCGCACTCTTCAAGGAATGGCAGGACAAGGTACTCGAGTGGGGATTTGCCTTTGGAAAGGGTGGGGACAAGCTTGAAGGAAAGAAAGTTTTCGTCGCCCTGACGACGGGCGGTCCACAGGAAGCCTATCAGTCAGGGGGGAACAATCAGTATTCCATCGTCGAATTTCTTCGTCCTCTGGAGCAGACGGCAAACTTCTGTCGAATGGATTACCGCGCTCCTTTCGTCGTTCCCCACATTCAGAACCTGAGTGAGGCCGAGCTTACGGCACAGGCGCATCGCTACCGCGAAGTGCTCTCCAGTCTGACGGAGCTTTGACCGCGGACGCGTTCGCGGACGCATTCAAAGAAGGGTCGGACGGCCGATCTGTCGCTGATCCGATGATCCGCTCTGCCCCGCGAACTGGGTAGGTAATATTTACCGAATCCCTCTCAAATCTGAATGCTGATACTCTTGAAGGAATGAATCTTCAGGCGAAATCATTCTCCCGCATCCGGTTGCTTTTCGCGCTGATCTTCGCGCTTGCCGGCGGCGTGGGGTCCGGACCTGCCGCCGCTTCCACTCATGAAATTCCCGCAACTTCCCTGGCCGCGGAACTTCTCTCCGAGTCAGTTCCTTCCGCCGCTGCACCCGCGGATGATTTCTCAATCCGGGATTTCACGGTCGAATGGCAGGGGGCACCGCTGAATGGCGTGCAATTTTCTCTGGGTGCCCAGAGCCTGGAGTGGGTTCGCGTTTCAGATGTGCTGGTCCTTCCGAGGGCTCGGCTTGTTCTCAGGGCAACGGACTTTGAAGTGGGACAGGTCACTCATGCAGGATTCACTCAGCCTTTTCTCACCGCACCCCCGAGAGTCGATTTCCCTGGAAAGAAGATCTTGAACGCGGCCGTCCCCATCGCCCTGATTTCAGGAGAAGCCAATCCGATCGAATTTCAGTTGAAGAGGGGTACAAGCATCTCCCGGGGAAAGCTTCTCATTCGCTACAAGCCACAGGGAATGGGAACTCGAGCCCGCGCCACCCGCGTCTTTCTGGATTCAAGTTGCTCCAGCTTCAGAGCACAGTTGCAGGTCAATCTCCTCAACCCGCAGGCCGCTCTCGTTACCTCACCGGCGCCTACAGCTGCGGCCACTCCCACCTGGGCCTATCTCGGCTGCCGCTTGACCCACACACAGGGTTCGAGTTACCGAACTTCGAGTCTTGAGACTTACTTGTTCTGGGATGGAGTGGGTGAAAAGATTCTGCTCAACGGGATGGAACTTTCATCCATCCGGAGTTCGCTCTGGACCCTTCGACTGCGTTCTTCGCGTGAACCCGTTCTCCTGCGTTCCATTGAAACGACTCCGGTCGTCTCAGCCGAAGAGCTGAAATTGACTTACATTATCCCTGAACAGGTCAAATATGGATCCCTGGGGGTGGGGGTGGGGCCCTACACTTACGTGCTTGAAGCTCCAGGAACGAGCGTTCACACGGTCGCACCCATTCTGACGCTGTACGCGAGCTACTTTCTGACTGAGACCAGTCGCATCGTCGCGTTCGATGAGACCGTGGCACACTCGGTGTTTTATACAGATCTCGGCATCTACCTTCACAGTGAGTCCGTACGCGCCTTCGATCAGCGAATCCGGGTGAGTCTGATGCTTGGAGCGCATACCGTGGGCTTCAAGGCCAATAATCAGATCAATTTCAAGTTCAGCGCCCCCCAGGGATTTGAAATTCTTTTGAAGGACGCCTTCCAGAAAGGCTACAACTTCACGGTTGGATCGTTTCTCTACCCGTCGATTTCAGGGAGCTCCTATTACAACTTCTGGACCCGTTGGGGTACGGGTGGATACTTCGGCGAAGTCAATTACATCTCGCTCCAGGACACGCTCGGTGGGCTGAGGGTGTACTCGCGCAGCTTCGGGATCTCCGCCGGATTTCCCCTCATCAAATTCTTCTGAGATCGACATCCTGTTCGGAGTTCAAGCGTGACTTCATGCCTCAAAAAGGTTTGGCCATCATGGGACGTCTTCTGGTCGAGAGATGAATTCGTCGCAGGCGAAATTTTTTTAAATCACTTCGACTGAGGCTTCTGGGTCCGGGCCGTATGGATGCCGTACTCTCTCAGCTTGGCATACAGATGAGAGCGGTCCATCCCCAGTGCCAGTGCGAGCTGGCTGACATTGCCTTGCTGAACCTGATATTCGTGGGCCAGAATTTTTTTCTCAAATTCAGCCACTTTTGAGTAGAAATCGCCGTCCATTGGACTCCCTGGGATGACTGCCGTGTCATTCGGAGCGCGAGCCCGGTTGCGGGCACTGTCACGGATCTTGGGAGGCAGATCAGAAACTTCCACTTCGGATCCTTCGGTCATCGCGAGGACATATGAAACGAGATTTCCGAGCTCACGGATGTTTCCTGGCCAGGAATAATCCTGAAGGGTTTTCAAAGCCTCTTCATTGAAAGTCAGATTCCCCAGGTTTTCCTTCTGAATGAAATGTGCGACCAGAGCTGGAATGTCTTCGCGCCGGTCTCTCAAAGGTGGGAGCTCGATCGGCAGGACGTTCAGTCGCTGGACCAGGTCGTCCTTGAAGAGCCCTGCCTTGACCATTTCATCTAGATCCCGGTTCGTCGCGCAGACGACTCGGAACTCCAGTGGTATCACGCGAGCCGAACCCATGCGCGTGATCTCCTTTTCCTGGAGCACACGCAGCAGCTTCGCCTGAATTTCAAGCGACATGTTCGCGACCTCATCAAAGTAGACGATGCCCCCGTTGGCTTCCTCAAAGATGCCTTTGGTGGTCTTGTCCGCTCCAGTGAACGCCCCCTTTTCATGGCCAAAAAGGTGGCTTTCCGCAGTTGATCCCTGAATCGTGGAGGAGTCGACCGCGACAAAGGGCATGAGCGTGCCGTCAGGAAAAGTTCGTCTCAACTGTCTCGCGACCACTTCCTTTCCGGTCCCGGTTTCGCCGAGGATCAGGACGTTCGCATTGCTCTGCCTGAATTTTTCAATCTTCTTTCGAAGGGCGAGCATTTCAGGGGTGGTGCCTACCATCGGGTAGCGGCTCTGCGAAGTCTGAGCTTCAAAATTGATCTGTTCGTTGCGCTGCAGGAGCGACCGGCGTTCAAGCGCGCGTTCCAGCGTCAGCATCAATTCATTGGGATCAAAATCCTTCGGGACGTAGTCAGTTGCGCCGAGTTTGAGGGCTTCCTTGACGGTCTTGAAATCACTGAGGCCGCTGCTCATGATGATTGCCAGGTCTTCGTCAGCTTCCTTGAGCCTCGGAAGGTAACGGAGCCCCTCGTCCGGAGTTCGCATCTGAACATCCAGGAGAATCAGGTCAATCGGGTGGTTCCTCACGATCGCCAGAGCTTCGTCCCCGTTCATCGCCGATCTGCACTGAAACCGACCCTTGAGAGAGTATTTCACAGCGAGGTGAAAGGTCTGATCATCATCGCAGATCAGAACCTGAGGGAGCGCGCCACCGGAAGAAATTGGATTGTTCATTTCATTTCAGAATATTCGGTTTGAGATCAGGACACTAGATCAATTGTCGGTAATACCGGATTCAGCCAGGATTTCTGTAGGGATTCGCCCACACTTCTTCTGCCGTCCGTCGTTCGTTCTAGACACGTTTCGCGCGAATTCATTGATTCTTCAGGAGTTCTTCCCTCCGCATCGGGAGGGCCGTCACTGGCTTGACGCTTGCTCTAGTCCCTGGCGACGCCTCATTGCCGAACTACACGGTGACCATTTAATCATTGAAGCCGGGATTTCCCGACCGGCTTCGATTCAGAAACAGAAAGCATTCAGAAATGAAATTCACATCCGATGTAAAAAAGAAGGTCGAAATCGCCAGTCGCAGTGAGTCCACTGTTCTCATCCTGGGCCCGACCGGCAGCGGAAAGACCACGCTCGCCAGATGGATTCATGATCACGGCGAGCGACGTCTGAAGCCTTTCGTCACCGTAAATCTCGCATCTCTGCATGAGGGGACATTGGAATCAGAGCTTTTCGGCCATGAACGAGGGGCCTATACAGGTGCTGATCAGAAGAGGAGTGGGCGCCTTGAAGCCGCACAAGGGGGGACTGTTTTCCTCGACGAGATCGGAGAACTCACACCACGCCTGCAGGCAAGGCTCCTTGAGTTTCTGCAGAGCCGCGTGATCACCCCCGTGGGCGGGAACCGCGAGATCAAACTCGACGTCAGAGTGATCTGCGCGACTCACCGGGATCTCAGCGCCGCAGTGAAACGAAACGAATTCCGCGAAGATCTCTTTCATCGCATTCGAGTTCTCGGTCTTTCCATGAAGTCACTGCTTGATCGGGCGGATGAATTCGACGGCATCCTTCATGATTGTCTGCAAAAGCTTTGCGAAAGTACCGGAAGGGAACTCTTCAAGATCTCCGAAGAAGTAGCAGACAGACTTGAAAACTACACCTGGCCAGGAAATTTCCGAGAGCTTCGCAATGTTCTCGAATATGCGGTCCAGTCCAGCGAAAGCAGCACCCTTGAGTTGAGCGATCTTCCCGATTGGTTTCTGAATTCCTTCGTCGACCAGAACCAAAATCTCAATTTTCCGGAAATCACGATCCAGCCAAGCCTGAACAGCCCTGGAGTGATGGCAGTCGCGGAAGTCCCCATGACCCTGAACTATGAAGCTACTCGGTGCGCATTCGAAAAAGCCTACCTGGAATACACTCTGAAACGATTTGGAGGTAGGATCAGCCTCACTGCCCGACAGATTGGACTCAATAAAACGACTCTAATGCGCCGCATTCATGCATTTGGCATTGTGGCAGCCACAAATTGACACACGGCAAATCAGCCTGAAATGGCTCGAAATAAAAAAAATCAAAATAAATGAAAAATACTATTGCAGCAAAATACGATGTGAGTTTATAAATCGAATCCTCGCCGCACCTAAAGAAAAACGGGCTGACGAAGTCGGAAACGACTCGTAAGTACAAAATTGGTGTGCGGTTGTTCTTTGAAAACTAGGATGAATTTTTTGAAAGAGAAAGTGGGCGTAATTGGCAGCCTTGCTCTGGTCAGAGTTTAAGTTCACGCAAGTGAGTTTGGATGATGAGATGGAGTGGGTGATGTCGATTAAACCTCGAACAATTCTTTCTTTGAGAAGAAAAAGTATGAACTAAAAAGTTCTGACAATGAGTCGCGTAAGCGGTTTAGTGTTAGGGCTCAATAAAAGTACGAAGCAAACAAAAATGGCAATTTGGTAACAAAATGTCAGTAGTTGGCTAGAATTGAGCGACGGATTTAAATAAACTTGTTTGATATAAGAGGGTCGACACTGCTTAGGCACTGTCCTTGGGCGAGCAATCGCTGATCTGAATGTAAAAAATAAAACATGAGAGTTTGATCCTGGCTCAGAGCGAACGCTGGCGGCGTGCCTAACACATGCAAGTCGAACGTGAACGGGGCAACCCTAGTAAAGTGGCGTACGGGTGAGTAACGCGTAGATAATCTACCCTAAAGTTTGGAATAACCGGCCGAAAGGCTGGCTAATACCGGATAGAGCGACGGAATCCGCAATCGGATTTTTCGGGAAAGGGAGCTCGCAAGAGCCTTCGCTTTAGGATGAGTCTGCGTCTCATTAGCTAGTTGGTGGGGTAATGGCCCACCAAGGCATTGATGGGTAGCTGGTCTGAGAGGATGATCAGCCACACTGGAACTGAAACACGGTCCAGACTCCTACGGGAGGCAGCAGTGGGGAATCTTGCGCAATGGACGAAAGTCTGACGCAGCCACGCCGCGTGAGTGAAGAAGGCCTTCGGGTTGTAAAGCTCTGTCGGA
>JACMNQ010000034.1 GCA_014378465.1 Oligoflexia bacterium
AGCGCCTGGCGGGCCCGGCGGCGCTGGGCGGGCGGGGGGGGGAATGCAAGGGGCGAAAAAAGGGCCGGGATACCATGGGTATCCGTGCCTTTTTCTGTTTCATTTCACCACCCGAAAAGGGCTGAATTATTTGATGCGGTCTTCGCGCTTCACACTTCGAGCGTTCTGAGCGAGCGCCTTCTTACGAAGGCGGATGGACTTCGGAGTGACTTCGATCCACTCATCTTCATCGATCCAGTCGATGCATTGCTCAAGAGACATGTCGCGGGTCCCGGCGAGAGTGACGAGAAACTCGGCACCCGCAGAGCGGATGTTGGTGAGCTTCTTTTCACGGCAAGGATTGACGTTCATGTCCTGATCCTTGTTGTTTTCGCCGATGATCATGCCTTCGTAAACGTCAACCTGAGGGCCGAGAAAGAGCTGTCCGCGTTCTTCGAGTCCCATGAGTCCGTACTGAATGGTCACGCCTGAACGATCTGAAACCAGCGCACCATTGTTGCGGTGCGGAAGATCGCCCTTGTGCGGACCATAACCCAGAAGAATGGTGCTGAAGAGACCTTCACCGCGAGTGGCAGTGAGGTAACGAGAACGCATTCCGAGAAGTCCACGAGTCGGGATGTCGAATTCAAGACGAACGCGACCGCTTCCGGTTTCGCCGCCGCCTTCGTACTTGGTGAGCATCCCTTTACGGGCCTGGAACATGCCAGTGACGTCACCGACCGCTGTGGCAGGCATATCAAGAACTGCGCGCTCCATCGGCTCAAGACGCTCACCGTTTTCACCGACTTGGTAAAGTACGGTCGGCTTGCCGATCATGAATTCAAAATTTTCACGACGCATCTGTTCAATCAGAATGGCGAACTGAAGTTCTCCACGTCCCAGAAGTCGGAACTGATCGGAAGTCGCAGCTTCTTCGAAGCGAAGCGCCACGTTGTTGCGAACTTCGCGGATCAGACGATCACGAAGTTTGCGAGACTGAATGGCTTCGCCTTCTTTTCCGGACAGGGGAGAAGTGTTCACTGAGAAGACCATTCCCAGAGTGGGCTTCTCGACAACGATGCGGGTCAGGGCTTTTCCGTTTTCAGAACCGACGATGGTGTCGCCGATGTCGGTATTTTCGGAGCCTGCGATGATGCCGATGTCGCCTGCCATGAGCTCAGCGACTTCGACCTGTTTCATCCCGGCATAGGTGTAGAGCTGGGTGACGGTGAAATTTTCATTCTTCGAATTTCCGGCAGCATCCACTCCACGGCGGATGACTTTCTGGTTCTTCTTGACGGAGCCTGAGGTCACGCGACCGATCGAAAGTCGACCGACGTAATCGGAGTAGGCCAGATTGGAAATGAGCATCTGAAATTCAGCGGCTTCATCCACTTGAGGGCCTGGAACGTGTTCGATGATGGTGTCAAACAAGGGTTTGAGAGTCGCCTTCTTGGAGCCATCCAGGAGAGCCGGAATGTCACTGAAGTTCAGCGTGCACCAGCCCTGGCGGGCACAAGCGTAAACGATCGGGAAGTCGGCTTGATCGTTGTCCGCGCCGAGATCCATGAAGAGATCGAAAGCGAAGTTCACGACGTCATCGGTACGAGCGTCCGGACGATCGACCTTGTTCACGACCAGAATGACTTTGAGTCCCTGAGCGAGAGCCTTCTTCAGAACGAAACGGGTTTGCGGAAGGGGGCCTTCAGCAGCATCCACAAGAAGGAGTGCTCCGTCGACCATTCCCATGATGCGCTCCACTTCGCCGCCGAAGTCGGCATGGCCTGGAGTGTCAACAATGTTGATCTTGGTATCGCCGACGTACACGGCAGTGTTCTTGGCCATGATGGTAATCCCGCGCTCGCGCTCGAGATCCATCGAATCCATCATGCGTTCATCCTGCCTCTGATGTTCAGCGAAGGTACCGGCTTGTTTGAGCAAGAAGTCGACGAGAGTCGTCTTGCCATGATCGACGTGGGCAATAATGCAAATATTTCTGATTTTTTCTACAGTTTTCATGAGTGACTTTCGAAGAGAGTAACTTTCAGAGAGACCTTAGGTTTTGAATTTCGCTCAATCTAGTATGAAACCCTTCGAATATTCAAATGGGAAGTTCTCAAAT
This sequence comes from Oligoflexia bacterium, assembly GCA_014378465.1. Classification (GTDB taxonomy): domain Bacteria; phylum Bdellovibrionota; class UBA1018; order UBA1018; family UBA1018; genus UBA1018. Next base: position 2,102 of record JACMNQ010000034.1, read on the forward strand.
ACCTTTAATTTTGACTTTGGAGTGAAAAGGAGGGGTAATCAGACCCCATGACAGTCCTTCGCCCTGATGCAATCCTGAATAAACTCCCGGCGTGGGTCGGGGCTACCCGCTCGTCCCAAGCCATTCAGTTCGCGGTGGTTGCTTCACTCATCGCCATTCTGCCCATGAACGGCGCCCAAGGAGCCGCACGGCGGTCGGGCAGCCCGCAGGTCAAGACTTCAGACCCGGGCGAGCGGACGGCCAGCGAGGGTCCCAATCCGATCTTCGCGTCCACTCATCTACTCCCCAGCCCTTTCACTTTGAGAGCCGGCACCCTGGTCTATGGGACCGAGCTTGCCTTCGGCATCACGGATTTTCTGCAAGTCGAAACCAGTCTGATTCGGGACATCTACAAGATTTACAATGCGGGCGCCAAGCTGTCGGTGATCCAGACTTCGGATTTCGCGGCAGCATTGACCGTGGGTTACGAAAATTACAACCTCAAGGACGTCAATTCGCTGAATCCTGATTTCAGGCTCACGTCGTGGCAACCGGGCCTGGTGACGGCTTTCACGCTTCTTCCGCGCGTGGCGCTTTTCTGGGGGGCCAATCTCAACGAGACCAACGTCGATATTCGAGCGGATGCGGCTGCTTCTTCGGGCTATCAACGGGGGGCTCGAACGGAGTTTGACCTGACCTGGGCCTACAATCCGAGCACGAGTGCGCGTGCGGTCTCAAACGCGCTTTCGACGGGCGTCAGTTACGATTTCACTTATCACCTGGTGGGCTACGGGGTAAGTCACCACTGGCCGGGCTTTCATTTCGGAATTCATTACTATCCGAATGCGGGCTCTTCCCGCATCCAGCCAATTCTTGCCGGCGGAGGCAGCGTCAGTTTCTGAAGCCGGGATTCATGCAAGGGCTTTTTTGCCGGATCACCTGACCCCTTACTTGTCTTTGCGATGATGGATGGCGCTGACCACGGTCTTGATGTTGCCGCGAACGTTGAAGTCACCGACCACTTCGACCTCATGCGGGTCGAGCAGCGTGATCATGTCGTCGAGGATGACGTTGGTCACATCTTCGTGAAAAATCCCGCGATCGCGAAATTGATTGAGATAGAGCTTCAGGCTCTTGAGTTCCACACACCACTTGCGAGGCACGTAACGGATGTGGATCGTGGCGAAATCCGGAAAACCCGACGCCGGGCAGACGCAGGTGAATTCAGGGCAGCTGAACTCGACGGTGTAGCGACGAACCTGGGTCCGGTTCTCGAAACGTTCCAGTTTCGCGTTACGAATCACTTCGGCGCCGTCTGGGCGCTCATTTGACAGGGCGATATTGGATGAAGCGATGTTTTTCGGAGCAGCTGGAGTCGTTTTCTTCACGGTTGATTTTGCCATGGCGGGAGCTATAGCGAAAAATTCCGTGATCCACAATTTGATTAATGAAGGAAAGCTGTACAAGTGGACGACACAATACTGAAGCCGGAATCACTGACTGTTGCTGCCGGCTCCAAGGCCCGAGCTTGAACCCCCGATTCCAGAGGGATTGGCGCCATTGTTGGAGTCGCTCCCCTGAGAACTGTCTGGGGTGCCGACGTTCGAGGTGTCGTCCAAGGGAGGGTTCAAATGAGAGGATTCCTTTCCCGCAGTGCCGGCCTGATCCGAGTTTCCGCTCCGTTTGTCTGAAACGCACCTTTCAAAGCCTCGAGTTCCCCGTCGATGCGAAATACCGCTTGAGTCCGTGCACAGCGTGGCCGAGGCCCAGCGATCCTGGCCGAGTGTTTTGTTGGGATCTCCGACAGCCGCGGTCCGATCACCGGGATTGACAGTGCTCATCCCGGCAGCGGACGGCGAAGTATGTTGCGCCTGTCCTGCCTGCTGTCTTGCATCAGCACCGAGCGAGCTTTCACCCGCACTGTCCTGAGCGTTGGCGAGCATGAAAGCGCAGCTCAAGCCAAGCCCCGCGGAAGCCGTGATCAAAACGTTTTTCATGAATGAGCGCATGGGGATTCTCCTGCAGAACGAAATTGCAATGCAGGTGCCACTGAAGTCAGCTTATCCGGTGCGTTCGATGAGCACACGCTGGTACTGACCGATGACTTCAGATGTCTCCAGACTGAGGGGAGTGATGAGCGCGAGAATCTGTTCACGCGTCGCTCTCACCGGCGGCGGCTCGATCAGCTCCCGCAGCGCGAAGATCTTGAAGCGGTAACGCATGGCCTTGGCGGTTTTCGGAGGACAAGGGCCGGTATAACCCAGCTTTCTGAAACCGTTGAGTCCTTGACGGATGCCGTTGGGCAGTGAGTCCTGCGGAGGAATTCCCGTCGGCAGATGATGAACATCCTTCGGAATGTGATACACCACCCAGTGTGCGAATCCACCGTCATTGGATATTTCCATGGACTCAGCGAGGATTGCAAAACCCGCGGTTTCCGGAGGCGCATCTTCCCATCGAAGTTCAGGTGAAGAGTTGTCGATGTCGCAGGTATACCTTGGATCGATATATCCTTTTTCATCAATGGCATCAGTCGTGAGTCGTAGGCTCATGCAAGTGTCTCCCACACAAAACCTGAAGGGTGCAAGATCCGCCCCATCATCCGGGCATCGGGGATGGGTCAATCCTGAGCGGAAGGCAGCTCCTGTGAAGTCTGATTCTCTCTGGTTTCATCCTCCTCCGGGGTGGTTTCATCATCATCCCCTTCCTGACCGCGACGAGGCGTCAGATCGAGGGGCCTGCTCAGCATCATTCGATTCTTGCCGGGCAATTCAAAGCAGCTGCGAGCTTTGAGAAAAGGCTGCACGGCTTTGATCTGAGGAGCGTGCCGCTCAATGAGTCGTTCGTCGACCAGAGTCTTTCCGACTTCCGCGATGAACACTCCGGCCTGCATCTGCTTCTTGCGATCCAGCCGCTCTTTCTGAAAGGAGAAATAACCTTCATCCATGCCGGACAGGCATTTGCCATAGAAGGCGCGAGACTCAAGAACCAGCTGCTTCTTCTTCGGATCCGTGACCCGTCCCGGGTGAACGAAATAGAGAGGCTTGGAACTTCCATCGACGCGCATCAGATGAACTGCCTGCTCGGCAGAGCATTTATCGCAAGGGCGGCCGGTGAACAGCACATAGGGAAGCCCTCCCTCGGAGGATCTGAGCAGCTTGAGAAACTGAAGGTCATGAAAAGAGGTCTTCAGCGGCTTGACAGTACCTTTTTCAGTCTCACCTTTGAAATACAGTGTTCCACCTTCAATTCTGTCGAAAGTGAGAGGGACCACCGCCGCCTGAGCGGGGGTGCCGGCGAAAGTGCCATAGAGGGTGAGGCTCGCCACGAGGATGCTGACGAGACGCAGGGAGAGTTTATTGAGGGTGCTCATGACTTTGAGTGTACCTGAGAGATTGGAATTTCCCAGAGCTAGCTATTATGGTACAAAAGACCAAAAGAATCAGGTTTTACCGCTTCGCAGCACAGTGAGGATAGTTTATGAGTACCGCCACCAGCCCAGTCTACGTTTCCCTCGAGTTCACTCCCAACCCGAACACTCTGAAGTATTCCGTCAATCGTGAACTTCTCAAAAAGGGTGCAGCCAATTTCACGAAGAAGGAGGACGCTGACAAGAAGTCCCCTCTTGCGAGCAAACTCTTCGGAGTGCCTGGGATCAGCGGTGTCATGGTGGGCAAGGATTTCGTGACGGTGACCAAGACCGAAGAGGGCGACTGGGACGTCGTTCACAAGAGCTGTTCCTCCATGATCGAAGATCATCTGACTAAAAATGAAACCGTCATTAATGAAGACGCGCAGAATCAGGAAGCTCACAAGGGCGGTACGACTGACATTGAAAACAAGATTCGGGAGATTCTGGACGCTGAAATTCGTCCAGCCGTCGCGATGGACGGTGGAGACATCACTTTTGAAAAATTTGAAAATGGCGTCGTCTATGTCTATTTGCAGGGATCTTGCAGTGGCTGTCCCAGTTCCACGATGACCTTGAAACAGGGAATCGAAGCCCGTTTGCGCGACGCGATTCCGGAAGTCCAGGAAGTCGTCGCAGTCTGAGGTCCGGTTCCGTTCCATTCCGTACCCTGTCCAATTCCAGACCAGTTGAGTGGGTCAACCCCGAGGGAATTCAAATGATGATGAGTCGGCAGTCTTGCAGTGGAGCAGTTGCGGTATCAGCAGTCATTTTGATTCTGAGCCTGGGGAGCCTGATCTCCTGTTCGACCTCGCCTTTGGGCAGGAAACAGCTGACCCTCATGCCTGACAGCCAGATGGCTTCGATGGGTGCTCAATCCTTTGAAGACATGAAAAAGCAGACTCCGATCGATACTGATGCGAAGGACAACGCTTACGTCAAATGCATCGCTGAACCTTTGATCCGAGTGGCCAATGCTCAAATGGGAGATCAGGTTCCCGGCGGAAATTGGGAGATCGTGGTGTTTCAGGACAAGACGCCGAACGCTTTCGCACTTCCGGGCGGCAAGATCGGTGTTAATACCGGAATTTTTCCGGTCGCGAAGTCGGATGCTCAACTCGCTGCGGTCATTGGTCACGAGATCGGCCACGTCATCGCGAAGCACGGAAATGAACGCGTTTCGGAAAACCTGGAAGCTCAGGGTGGCTTGATGGCCATCGGAGCGCTGACTCAGAATTCCGGCATGTTGGGGCAGCTTCTCGGTATCGGGGCCCAGGCTGGCGCCCAGCTGGGGTTTCTCCTTCCCCACAGTCGCACGCAGGAGAGTGAAGCGGATCTGATCGGTCTGGACCTCATGTCTCAGGCCGGGTTTGATCCCCATCAGAGCGTTGAACTCTGGAAGAATATGTCCGCTGCAGGCGGTGGCGCTCCTCCGGAGTTCATGTCGACCCATCCTTCCGACAGTCGCCGCATCCAGGCCCTGACCGACAACATTCCCGCTGTCTTGCCGAAGTACCAGGCCGCGCAGGTCAGCGGTTCACGACCTCATTGCGCCCGGTGATGAATCAGTGAATCCGGCCGTCCTGGAAACTCGACGCAGGCGAATCCTCGTTTTTTTCATAGCCGCCTGCTTTCCCCTGACTGTCTGGAGCGGCGGCATCAAGGCGGCTGCCCGCCCCTCCATCCCGTCCCTGATGAAGAAGGTCGGTTTTGACTGCGGGACTGCACCGCTGGCCCAAGTCCATCGGTGTTTGGGAAGAATTTCAGGTTACCCAGGAACGGTCGCGATTCTGATCCCGGCCGAGTTGACCGCTTCGGCTCCCATTCAATGGGTGGTCCACCTTCATGGTTTTGAGCCGGAGAATGATTTCATCGGACAGATCCTGAATCTCTTTGAATTTGAAAAGTCGCTTCGGAGTTTTGCGGCATCGACTTCCCGTCAGGCCGTCTGGATTGTTCCGTCGAGTGAGCATCCCTGCAGGACCTTCGAGGATCAGTTTTCGAGCCATGGTGATTTCGAAGCTTTTTTCTACAATGTGATGGAGCTTCTCACGCGCGCGGGCGTGACTCCCGCAAATCCCCTTGAGTACGGCGAACCCGATCTCACACTCAGTGCTCACAGCGGCGCTTACCGGGCAGTGTCCAATCTGTTGCGTTCCTACTGTCCGTCCGGCGGCAGCGGTTGCGATTACGGAATCGTGAGCAGGCTGGCTCTGTTTGATGCCGTCTATTGCAAGCCTGAAACGGTGGACAAGACTTCAGACGAAAGCTGGCGAGCACTGTCCTGGTTTTCTCGCACCCCTGGACTCGGCTTTCGCAGTCTTTATGTCGCCCATGATGACGAGAGCGGCACCGTGATGGGAAATCAGGCTCTCATGAGGGCCTTTCGGCCGAAACTCGACTACAGCTTTCACTCGGCTCAGTCTCCTTCAGATCTCCCGCGTGGCTCTGAGCTGGGGACAAAGGCTTTCGTTTCAGTGGAAGGTGGGGACCACTATCAGGTGGTCCATGATTATTTCGCGAGCCTGCTGGGGCGTTGAGAAGGGCCGGCCTCAATCACAGTCGTCTCCAATGTTCTGCTCCATGAGCTTGATCTTCTCCCTGAGGGCTTTGAGTACGGCCTTCTGTTTGGCCACGTAAGCCAGGATCAGAGGATCGCGGCCGAAAGTTTGAACAGTCTGCGAATCTTTGAATCTCTTCTTCTCCGTCTCTGATTCCACGCGGGTCCGGAGCGGAATGAGTTCTTCGAGACCTGCAGTCACCCGTGAGCCTGCCCAAGTTCTGAAGGCAGCGTTCTTCATCAGGACTTTCATGCTTTCCACAGACAGCGGCGTTTCGGACTTTTCACCGAAATCGATTCCCATGCCGTCCTTGAGCTCAAAATCATCGGGTCCGCCGAAGGCGAAATCGATGACCTTTTTCGCCCAGGTCAGTTCGGAATCAGGGAGGGCCTTCTTCGAAATCCAGAATGCGATGCCCGAGCAGCCAGTGTGGGAATGGATCACCGTGAGACTTTGAAAGCGGGGGTCACTCCAGACCGAAGCGTTAGCGGAAGCGGAACCGAGGGCGAGAGCCAGGAGGAACAGAACTCCTCGAATGTGAAAATGCGACATCCCCTGATGTTAAATGAGGTTTCGATCGAGAGTCCATTCGTTTGATCTGACGGAAAGAGAAAAGGCCCTGCAGCAGCGCTGCAAGGCCTTTTGCAAATCAGAAGCGTGAGTCTGAAATCAGAATCCGTAGCCGACGCTCAAGTGAGCGTCGTAGGCTTTGGCCACAAAATCGCCCGTCTTGCCGAGGTCGTTGGTTCCCGAGCCCGAAGCGCGACTGTACTCAAGAGCACCATCGAGAGTAATATTGCTCGCAATGACCTTTCCTGCGCCGATCACGAAGGTGTTTCCGGTACCTGGAGCGTCGAAGGCGGCGCGCGCATGATCGGTAGGGGTGACCTGAGTCGTCAATGCATAACCGGCACGAAGGACGGTGTCGGGCATGCAGTAGTGTTCAACGCCGAGGCGGAAGTTGTTCTGGTTTTTCCATCCTTGTACAAATGGAGTTGTAGCCAGGTTGCGAGTTCCAACGCCTGTCGCGGTGAAACTTCCGGTCAAATCAATCTGTTTGTCCACTGCATAGCGAGTGAACGTGTATTCAGGAATGATTCTGAATTTCTTTTCGGTTCCCACATCGTAGAAAGCACCGATCGAAATCTGAAGCGGAAACTCGCTCGAAGCGCTGGCGCTCTTATCAGCGATGGTGGTGGTCGCATCTGTGCCCGTACCGAGGCGAAGCTTTGCAGAGGTAATGTCCCCCTTAGCAATGAAACTGACCGGCGTCCTGACGTTGGCGCCAACTCCCCAGCCAGAATCTTTAGGAGCATACTGAGCTCCCAGACGGAAGCCGTTGTAGCGGGTAGCCGTCAGATTGTCGAGTTGAACCGCTTGAATTGCAGTCGCCGCGCTTCCGCCGACGGAAGCAAGTGCTGCGTGAACTTTTGAAATTCTCCAGGCTGCCCCGATTTTCAGAGCGTCAGTCACTGCATAACCTGCTCCGAGAGAAAATTCAGTGACTGCCAGATCCAGTTTGATGGGTTCTTTGAAGGTCGCATAGGCGGGACTGATGGCGCTGAAGTCAGTATTGTCGAACTGATTCTTCGATCCGCCGGTGACGAAATAACCGACGCCGACTGCCAGCTGGTCAGTCAAGTGATAGCTCGCCAGGGCCGCGCCTACAGGTGAGAAAGTGGTGTTACCATTGACAGTCGTTCCCGAGACAGCGATCGGTCCGCTGAATTTGGCAAAGGTCGGTGAGAAGTTCAAACTGACCGAAGCCATCTGACTGTTGTCTGCAAGTCCCGCAGGATTGAAGTACAGAGAGTCAGCGCCTTTGACGACGGAGCTCGCTGCCCCCACGATGCCGGTATAATGACCTGACCAGAAAACGGTTTTTTCGAATCCAGCGGAGTGTGCAGTTGCGCCAATCAGCAGAGTGGCGACGACGGAACTCTTGAGAAGTTTTTTCATATCATGTCCCTCCATATAAGAAAGTTGAACTTCGTATTTGGCCGGATGCTCTCACCGAACAGCATTTACCTAAAGGGAAATTTGCCGCGAACGAGTAATGAATGGAAGCGCTGCGTGACAAGATCCTCATCAACAATCACGAAAGTTCGTGAAAACGACCCACCTCTTGCAGTGGCTCCAGGTGCTGTGCGGTGGGTCGTGATGAGGGGGGAGCGTGCTTCAGTTCTGCTCGACGGGCTTGGTTTCCTCGGCATTACTCGAAACAAAACGCGAAAACTTCGTTTTGGACCAAACTCTGAAGCGATCGATGAAAGAGTAGGCGGCCGGAACAACCACCAGGGTAAGCAGGGTCGAACTGATGAGCCCGCCGATGATGGCCACTCCCATGCTGGTGCGTTGACGAGAGGCTTCATTCAGGCCGATCGCAACCGGGATGGTGCCGGCAATCAAGGCCATCGTCGTCATCAGAATGGGACGAAGACGGGTTTTGCCTGCCTGGATGATGGCTTCTCGCCGCTCCATGCCAGAATCAATCAGCTGATGTGCCATATCGACGAGCAGGATCGAGTTTTTGGAAGCGACTCCAAGGAGCATGATGATTCCAATCATCGAGAAGATGTTGAGTGATTCATGGAAGAGCGCCAGCGAAACGAACGAGCCGCAGAACGCAAGGGGAAGGGCGAGCATGATCGACAGAGGGGTGACGAAGGATTCATACAGGCTTGCGAGAACGAGAAAGATGAAGAGCACGCCGAAGCCCATGGCCGTCACCATACCTTCACCGAGTTCCTGAAAATTCTCGGCCTGTCCGACGAACGCGAAAGTGACTCCTTCAGGAAGTTTCATTGAAGGATCTTTCTCGAACATCTTCGAGATCTCGTTCATGAGATCTCCGAGTCCCGCGCCGGGAGCGATGTCGGCCGTGATCGAGATGTAACGGGATCGGTCCTGGCGGGTGATCTTCGTCGGACCTTCCGTCTGAACCGGCTGCGCGACGTCCTGAAGTCTCACGAGATTGTAATTGATGTTCGGTACGAAGGTGCGGTTGAAGCTTTCCTTCAGATTGCGCTGGTCATCCTTGAGTCGCACCCGGATGTCGTATTCGAGTCCGTTCTCCCGGAACTTGGCCGGTGTGGAGCCTTCGATCTGCGTCCGCAGCTCAAGGCCAAGCACGCTCGTCGAGATGCCGAGCTCCTCCATGCGCTTTTTGTTCGGAACGACCTGAAATTCAGGTTTTCCGGAACGAAAACTCAGATCAACATCTTTCAGACCCTTGTTGTTTTTGAGGCGGTCGTAGACCTTCGTTCCCACTTTTTCCAGCTGCGCCTGATCCATGCCTTTGAGATTCATGGTGAAGGGGCGCTGGCCTCCGCCGACGGCGTCGTAGTCCTTGACCTTCGGATTGGCGTACGCGAATTCCTTGAGCTGGTTTCGGATCGCTTCCTTCACCTGGCTCGTGTTCACACCCGGTCTCTGCTTGGCCGGGATCAGATTGACGTAGATGTCTGCCACGTTGGATTCGCCTTCGCGGCCGCCGACAGTCACGGCGGCGACGCGAACTTCCCGGTTGCTCCGGATGACCCGGTCAATTTTCGCGGAGAGCGCGGTCATGGAGTCGAGATCAGTCCCCGGGAGCATGTCCAGCCCCACGGAAAACTCACCGTTGTCCTGAGTGGGCAGGAAGGTCTTCGGTATCAACGTGAAGGTGGAACAGCTTGCAAGCGCGATCAGAAAGCTCGCGCCCAGCACGATGAACGGATGCTTCAGCGTGTATTTGATGAAACGTTCGTATTTGTGCTCCAGCCAGGTCTGAAACTGGTCAAAAGTCCTGAGCATGGCGCCGACCGGAACTCCGATGGTGCGAGCGAAGAAGCCCGCGTCGGGATCCTTCGTGTGGGTGCCTGCCGTGTGGAGCTTTCCGGCGAAGTAAGCGGACAACATGGGTGCAATGGTCAAAGCGTCAAAGAGACTGATGGCCATGGCAAAGCAGATGGTCAGACCGAACTCCTTGAAGAACTGGCCAACGACACCCTTGAGGAAGCCCACGGGCCCGAACACCGCGATCACGGCCAGAGTGGTGGCGATGACGGCGAGGCGAACTTCGGCGGTGCCTGTGCTTGCCGCCACCATCGGAGTCTCGCCCATTTCAATGTGTCGAAAGATGTTTTCGCGGACCACGATCGCATCATCGATGAGGAGTCCGACTGAGAGACTGAGGGCAAGGAGGGTCATGATGTTGATCGTGAAGCCCGCAAGCGCCATCAGGATGAAGGCCCCGATGAGCGAGTTCGGAAGAGCCAGACCCGTGATGATGGTCGAGCGTCCGCTTCCGAGAAATAAAAAGACCACGACGACGGCCAGCACGATTCCGATGAGAATGGATTCTTTCACGTCATCAACATTGGCTCTGATCCAGAGACTTCCATCGCGCACGACTCCGAGCTGCGGCTTGCCCGGCTGAGTGAGCATCTCCTGATTGATCTTGCCGATCTTCTTCTGGATCGCATCCGTGACGGCGATCGTGTTGGCGCCGGACTGTCTGAAGACATAAAGAAAAAGTGATTTTTCACCATTGATGAAAGTGCGCGATTTTTCGTCCTTCAGGGTGTCGACGACCGTGCCGACGTCATTGATGGTGGTGGGGACGTCACTGCCGAAGAAATTGACGACCGTCGAGCCGATGTCCTGTAGCGTCTTGAACTGTCCGACGGTGCGGAAGACGGTTTCGCGGCTGCCCTGACTGATTTTACCGGCGGGAACATTTTCACCCGCCGTGGACAGGCGATTGGCGACTTGTGTGGTCGAGATCTCCCGGGCCTTCAGTTTATCCCGGTCCAGCGCAACGTGGATTTCGCGCTGGCGCCCGCCAAGGACTTCGACGAGTCCCACCTGATTGACCTGCTCCAGACGAGGGCGAATCACTTCGTTGGCGATGTCGTAGAGTTGATTGGGCGGCAGATCCGCTTTCACCGAAAGGATGAGAATCGGTTGATCGGCCGGATCGATGCGACGAATGATGGGTTCCTTCACGTCGAGGGGAAGTTTGCTCTTCGTGGCGCCGGCGCGGTCACGAATCTGCTGTTCGGCGAACTTGACGTCCGTTTCGAGAGTGAACTCGGCGATCACGGTGCTGATCCCCTCCTGGTTGATGGAGGAGAGGCGCTTGATGCCGGCGATCGTGCTCATTTCATCTTCGAGGGGTTTGGACACGAGCGTTTCGATTTCGGCCGGGCCAGCACCCGGATAAGGCGTGGAGACCGTCACGACCGGGAAGATCACGTTCGGGAAGAGATCGACTCCCAGCTTCTGCATGGAGAAAAGTCCCAGGGCCAGCATGATGACGACGATGCAGGTGATGAAGACGGGACGGCGGATGGATAGGTCGGCAAGTGACATGTGCGATCACCCTGATTTACAGGGAGCCTCCAAAGAGTTTCATGCGTGCGAGGAGCTGAAGGACTTCGGCCTGGGACTGGACGCGGGCGAGCTCCGCCTGGGAAAGGTCCTGTTCAAAGAGCAGGACCTGATAGGTGGTGGTGCGGCCGCGGCCGAGGCGTTCGCGCTCGTAAGTCATCTTCTTCTGTTGAATCTTCTCGATCGCGATGGCAAGCCTGAGACGTTTCTTGGCCTGTTCGAACTGGTCGTTGAGATTTTTCCAGTCAATGTCCTGATCGAAGAGCCTCTTCTGGTAAGTGAGTTCCGCTCCGGATTTTTCCTTGGCCCAGCCCTTTTTCGCGTCGTTCAGGAGTCCCAGGTCGAGAGGCGCACTGAAGCGAAGTCCGATCGCGGAAGTCGGGCGACCGGAATGAAATGAATCGCCGATGGCATCAGAGACGCCCGGCTGCAGCCGACTGTTCATGGCATAGGCTGCGTAAACGTCGAGAGTTGGATTGTTGCGGCTTGTGGCCACGACGGAATTGGCGACCGTCGCGATTTCGATCTGTTCCGCGGCTCGGACGTCTTCACGAATTCCGGCGCGAGCCGGCGCTTTGATTTCAGTGAGGCGATCCGGATCCAGGACGACGTTGATCGGCTCCAGAGCTTCGGTGACTTTTTCAGCGTCGATTCCGCGGGATTGATTGAAAGCGCGAGAAGTGTTGCGCTCCTGATCTTCCGCCGCCTGCAGCTCCAGTTTTCTGACTTCCTGATTGGCCTGAGCCTGGAACTGGTCGGATGAATCACCGAGCTGAAGCCGACTGCGTTTTCTGCTCCATTCCATCAGGCGATCCGCGCGGGCGAGCGACGAAGTTCGCACTTTGACCAGTTCACGGGCCGCCGAAAGATTCCAGTAGAGGACTTCGGCGTCCGTGCTCAGGCTCCTGGTGCGAAAGCTTTCCGTGAAATGGGAAGCCAGTGCATTGGCTTCAAGCAGTTCCTGGCTGGCCCGGATTTCAGAACCAAAGCCGTTCCGCCAGAGGGACTGCGTGAGCTCGATTGCGGGTTTGCCGGCATAGTAAGGAGGGATGCGAAGCCCCGAGTACTCGAAGAAATCAAAGTCGTAATAGACTTTCGCCTGCAGGCCGAAGGAAGTCGCCTGGCTCACTCCGATTTCGTAGGCCCGGTTGACGACGCGTTGATAGGGAAAGAAGGGGCTGGGCTTGGCGTCGCTGGCATACTGAATCTTTCCGAAAAGCGTGGGAGTGTAGGCCAGTGAACTCTCTTTCGCGCGGAGCAGTGTGCCTTCAGCGGTCTCCCGTGCGCCTTTGAAGGCTTTGTTTCCTTCGTTCACCTGTCCGAGGTAGTGATCCAGAGTCAGGGTTTCAGCGGCGTATGTGCGCGGATCACAAAGGAGAGTGAGCAGAGTGAGCGCTCCCAGGAAAATGACGCTGAAGTTCAGGTGGAGGCAGGGGTCCTTTTTCATGGGATGATTCCTTCGATCAGGCTTTTGGAGATCTGTTGGACGATGGATTCGCGGTAGGCCGGATCCTTGATGGAGGAGTGAAACAATTCGAGATGAAGTGAATCCATGCGGACGATGTTCGTGAGGCTTCCCATGAAGAGCATGGAGTGGATGTGGCAGTCGACATCAGCGCGAATCAGCTTGCGCGCCCGGGCGCCTTCAAAGAACCGGATCAGTGTTTCAAAAACCTTGACGAAGACATTGATGAAGATGTCCTTGATCAGGATCATTTCGCCGCCGCACTCCCTGTGAATGATCGTCGAAAGGTCCGGCTCCTGAACGTGGCAGAGCAGAAACTCCTCACAGAAAAGCTGGATGCGGAGTCGAAGATCCTCGACGGATTCAGGTACCTTGAGCATGCGCTCGGCGGCAGCCAGCCGATCGATTCCAAAACGCTCCACGCACGCGCGGTAAAGGTTTTCCTTCCCCTCAAAATGATAGCTGACCAGACTGACATTGACGCCCGCGGCTTCGGCGAGCTCCTTGACGGTGGCGCCATCATAGCCGCGTCTGGCAAAGACGGTTCTGGCTGCACTGAGGAGTGCTTCACGAGTGTCAGATTTGGTCATGACGCCCAGTATTAAGCTGGCTGTTCAAAAAATTCAAATTTTTATTTGAAAAGACTCGGTGCCAACTTGTACGAAAGTTGAAAGTCGAGGCTTCCCCGGGCCGGCGTCAGAGCGTGCTCAGATTCAGAATCAGATTCAGAAGTTGAATGCTTTGATCGCGCCGTCGTCGTTACTGCCAGCGGGAGAGATCGGAATGGATTCGTTGGGTCTCACTGCCGATTTGCGTGCGGGTGAATGCTTCTGCTCATCATGGACTTCAGCCCGGACTTCGTTCCTGGGTTCGGCACTCAGCTCCTCGGCTGCAGGCAAACGCGCGACCGACGGAGAAGAAGCCCCGTTTTCGGGACTTCCATCCGGGTAGAGCTGAGCGGGGGCCGCATCCAGTCTGAATTCAGCGAGGTGTCCGGAGAGTCCATTGTTTGAAATGATGATCTTGTCAAAATCCGCTTCAGAGAGGTCCCGGTAAGTCTTGAAACCTTCCTGAAAGGGAACGCCAAGAATTGCCCGACGGATGAGCGGAGCGGCAGAACCCTGCAGTCTGTAACCGATCACCATGACGGGCTTGTCCTTGTTTCTCTTGTCGAGTTTCAAGGAGAGGCCTCTCAGGCTGTTCTTCGGATAGACATGAATTTCAAGATTGCCTTCCCATTCGATCACGTCAACTCGCTTGCCGGATTTTCCAACGCCGTCGAGGCGATCATATTCTTCTTCTTCGGCGGCCAGGGCCTGCTGCCCCTGCTGCCCAGGCTTCAGACCTGACTTCATTGCCGCTTGGGCCGCTTGGGCCGTTTGTGCAGAGATCAAAGGAAGTGCAAAGGCGGAAAGGATCGCCAGGTTGAGGAAGTTCAGAAAGAGGCGCGATCCAGGACTTGATTTGACGTGATTCATTGATTTCTCCACATACTTTCAGCGCAAGTCCTGAGTCTACCTGCGCCGTGGAGCTCCAGGAATGAGTCACTATCGACACGCCTCAATTAGCGGTGGCGAAATCCCGCTGCAGGGATGCGGTCCCCGGCGGTGCTGGCATCGGGCATTGCAATCGGAGCTGCGCCCGGACCACCACTTCAAATCGGAGTTGCACGCGTTCTTGCAGCTGAGTTATAGCTTTCAATCATGGCACAAAAATTTGCGTTTACAATGCAGGGAGTTAGCAAGATCTACCCTGGCAACAAACAGGTTCTTCGCGACATTTATCTTTCCTATTACTACGGCGCGAAAATCGGAGTTCTGGGCTTGAACGGTTCTGGCAAATCCACGTTGCTGAAGATCATGGCCGGCGTCGAAAAGAACTTCAACGGTGAAGCCAAGCCGGGTGAAGGCATCACGGTCGGCTACCTGCCTCAGGAGCCCGTGCTCGATGAAGACAAGAACGTGAAAGAAAACGTTCAGCAGGCCATGGGCGATCTCGTCAAGTGGCTCAAACGGTTTGAAGACATCGGCAATCAGTTCGCCGATCCCGATCTGGATCCTGACAAGATGGACAAGCTGCTCACCGAGCAGTCCGAGCTTCAGGAAAAGATCGAGCATGCGAATGGCTGGGATCTCGACCGCACTCTTGAGATCGCGATGGACGCCCTTCGCCTTCCGCCTTCTGAATCTTCAGTCAAGAATCTTTCCGGTGGAGAAAAACGCCGCGTCGCGCTTGCGAAACTTCTGCTTCAGAAGCCGGATATCCTGCTTCTTGATGAGCCCACCAATCATCTGGACGCGGAGTCCGTGGGTTGGCTTGAGCAGTTTCTGCAGCGCTATCAGGGTACGGTCATCGCCGTGACCCATGACCGCTACTTTCTGGACAACATCGCTGGCTGGATTCTGGAGCTGGACCGTGGTCACGGAATCCCCTGGGAAGGAAACTACTCTTCCTGGCTCGAACAGAAACACAAGCGTCTGGAGGCCGAAGAGAAGTCCGAAACCAAACGCCAGAAAGCTCTGGAGCGGGAGTTGGAATGGATTCGCATGAGTCCAAAAGCTCGTCAGGCCAAGAGCAAAGCTCGCGTGAGCGCTTACGACAAGCTGGTTTCTGAGGATCGTCCGGAACGTGCCGAAGAAGTGGAAATTTACATTCCTTCCGGCCCACGTCTCGGAAATCTGGTATTTGAAGGAACGAACCTCAAGAAATCCTTCGGCGAGAAGGTTCTGTTTGAAGACTTCTCCTTCAATATTCCTCCCGGCAGTATCGTGGGCATCATCGGCGGCAACGGCGCCGGCAAGACCACGTTGATGAAAATGCTCACGGGGCAGGAAAAACCTGACTCCGGCTCGATCAAGATCGGGGATTCCGTCAAGATTGCCTACGTGGATCAGTCCCGCGACTCATTGGATCCTGAAAGGTCCGTCTGGGAAGAAATTTCTGATGGAAAGAATGAAACGATCCTGCTCGGCAACAAGGAAGTTCAGTCGCGAGCGTATTGCGCCCGGTTCAACTTCACAGGCGGAGATCAGCAGAAGAAAGTCGGCATGCTTTCAGGAGGGGAGAGAAATCGCCTGCATCTCGCGAAAATTCTCAAATCCGGCGGCAACGTGCTGATTCTCGATGAACCGACCAACGATCTGGACGTGAACACTCTCCGTGCGCTCGAAGAAGCGCTGCTTTCGTACACGGGCTGCGCCCTGGTCATCAGCCATGATCGCTGGTTCCTGAACCGCATCGCCACGCACATCATGGCTTTCGAAGGTGAGAGCAAGGTCGTGATGGTCGAAGGCAACTATCAGGACTACGAAGAAGACAAAAAGAAGCGCCTGGGACCTGAAGCCGTTCAGCCCCATCGCGTGAAGTTCAAGAAGCTGACTCACTGAGAGTCCGGCGGAACAGATGAAATCCGGAGCCTCTTCTCCCGCGACGGGGAAGGGGCTCTTCTCATTTCAGTGGGACCTGACTGACGAAGGACAGCCGAACACGGGTGGGCCGAAACCCAATGTCATTCAGTCGGGTTGAGACGAGCCTGGCGCTTGGATGCGAACTTGACCATCTGATGAACGGTTTCACGCAAGGCGTCGATCTGGCCTTCTTCGCGCAGATCCCCCAGACCGATTTCATGCAGAGCCACTCCGGAAAGTGGCACTCCGTAGCGACGCAGAAAATAATTTGCCGCCAGAACGGCGGTTCTGCGGTTGGCATCCTTGAAGACGTGCGACATGACGAGTCCCGCGTACATCTCGACGGCAGCGTCGACCACTGCTCCATTTTCAGCCAGCTCCGTGGCATGATGAAGTTTCTCGCGAGCCGTGAGGATGGGGTCCTTGATCAAGGCCAGAGTCTCCGTGCGACCACCGGGCAGCGTGATCGTCACGGGGCCTTCACGCCAGGGTTCGACGTCCGTTTTACCGATCAGAATCAGATTCAGGCGGCTCAGTTCAGCGGTGGTGAGCAGAACTCGGTGCTGAGCCATGCTTTCGGAAACGTCGAGCGCTCGCTCGAAGCGCGTACGCTCCAGTTGCTTCTGCAGAGATTCTGGTTTCTGATCGTTCGGACCTGAAATGTTCGGCACGGGCCTAGAATCATCCATCTCTTTCCATGGGTCAAGGTGCTTGTGAAATCGGGCTTGTGAGGTTGCCAAGCGCAGAGGTAAGATAACGCACATGGCTTTAAGTTTTCTTCACAACTGTGCTAAAGATCAGGATGCCCGAGCTGAAGTCGAGTTCACTTCGACTCAGTGCGAGTTCGTGTTTGCAACCGCAGGTGGCCCAGGCGATTTTCCCGATTCGGACGAAGGTTCTGAGACGGGGATTGCAGTGGAAGAGGTGAGAAACCCGGAGTTGAAGGAACCTCGGAAATACGCCGTTCTTCTTCACAACGATGATTACACGACGATGGAATTCGTCATCGACGTTCTGAAAAGATTTTTTCGCAAGACAGAGCAGGAAGCCATGGAAATTACGATGCGAGTGCACCATGCCGGCAGCGGGCTTGCAGGGATTTACAGCTACGATATCGCGGAGACCAAGGTCTCTCAGGTGATCGAGTACGCCCGAGACAACGGGCACCCTCTCAAATCCACCATGGAGCCGGCGGACTAGAGAAATTTTGAGGAAAGGAGTTTTGTATGATCGGACGTAAAGCAGAAGCCGTACTTAATCGTGCAGTCCGTTTCGCTATGGAACATGAGCATGAATATTTTGCACTGGAGCATGTCCTCTGGAGCCTGCTCGATGAAATTGAAGTGATCGAGATTCTCGAAGCCTGCGGCGCAAGCAGCAAGCAGCTCAGGGCCGATCTCGAATCCTATCTCCACCGTGAAATCCCCAAAGCCGCTCCTCGTGAGGGAAATGTGGACCAGGCGTCACAGCCCGAGCATCCGATTGCCACCCTGAGCATTCAGCGGCTGATTCAGCGAGCGCTTTTTCATGTCCAGTCTTCGGGCAAGGACGAAATCAAGCCGGTCGATCTGCTGGTCGCTCTGTTTCAGGCGAAGGAATCCCAGGCGCTTTATCTGCTCACGAAGGAAGGCGTTGAGCGCCTGGATGTCCTCAATTACATCAGCCACGGCGTGAAAAAGGACGCCGATGATGATTCGGATTCCTCTGACGATGACAATCAGTCGAACGACGAGCGAGGTACCGGCGGCGGCGATGAAGCTTCAGCCGATCCACTGAAACTCTATACCGAAAATCTCAATCAGCGAGCCCAGGCTGGAAAAGTGGATCCGCTCCTGGGCCGCAAGGTCGAGTTGGAGCGCATGATCCAGACTCTCTGCCGACGTCGCAAGAACAATCCACTGCTGGTGGGTGAAGCCGGCGTGGGCAAGACCGCGCTCGCCGAGGGCCTCGCCACTCGAATCGTGAGCGGAGATATTCCGGATCTGCTTCAGAATTCGATCGTCTATTCTCTGGACCTTGGATCCCTGCTCGCAGGCGCCAAGTTTCGGGGAGATTTTGAACAGAGGCTCAAGCGTGTGCTTGCGGCTCTTCAGAAAAAGAAGAGCAAGGGCCGCAATCCGATTCTCTTCATTGACGAGATTCACACGATCGTCGGTGCAGGAGCAGTGGGCGGAGGGGTCCTTGATGCCGCCAATCTCCTGAAGCCACTCCTGGCTCAGGGTGAGATTCGTTGCATCGGCTCCACGACTTATACTGAGTATCGGAACATTTTTGAGAAGGATCATGCTCTGGCACGCAGGTTTCAGAAAATCGACATCGTCGAGCCGACCCAGGAAGAAGCCATTCAGATTCTGAGTGGACTCAAATCCCGCTTTGAGGATTACCACGAAGTCAGTTATACCAATGAGGCGATCCGCGCTGCGGTTGAGCTTTCGTCCAAGCATCTGACCGAACGTTTTCTGCCGGACAAGGCAATCGACGTGATCGATGAAGCGGGTGCAAAAGCTCGCCTGGCGCGTTCGAAGGCTGAAGCTGAAAGAGCTCAGGCACCCGTGCAGTCCATTGAGCAGCCGATCAAACCGGCGGCACGTCACGTGATCGAAGCTTCAGAGATTGAGGACATCATCGCCCAGATCGCGCGCATTCCGCCTCGCTCCGTGAACTCTTCTCAGAAGGACCGGCTCAAGAATCTCGAAAGAGACCTCAAGCTCACGATTTTCGGGCAGGGACACGCGATTGAAGCTCTCGTGACGTCGATTCAGCTGGCGCGGTCCGGACTCAGAAGTGGGGATCGTCCGATCGGCTCCTTTCTGCTCTGTGGTCCGACTGGAGTGGGCAAGACCGAACTCAGCAAACAGCTGGCTCATTGTCTTGGCGTTCCATTTCTTCGCTTTGACATGAGTGAGTACGGAGAGAAGCACACCGTCTCTCGACTCATTGGAGCGCCTCCGGGTTATGTCGGGTTTGAGCAGGCCGGACTTCTCACGAGCGCGGTCCTGAAAAACCCCCATTCAGTGATCCTCCTCGACGAAATCGAGAAGGCTCATCCGGATATCTGGAACATCCTTCTGCAGGTCATGGATCATGGGACCCTGACGGATAACAACGGACGCAAGGCTGATTTCAGACATTCCACGATTCTGATGACCTCGAACGTCGGTTCAAGAGATCTCGAAAAGCGTTCTCTCGGTTTCGAAGCTCAGTCCCACGGCTCTCTCGGGGCGTCAGTTTCCAAGAATGCGGGAAAGGGCGCTCAAAAGGCCGTCGAACAGACATTCAGCCCTGAATTCCGGAATCGACTGGACGCAATCGTGTACTTCAATCCGCTGGATCCGCTGACTGTGGGCCACGTGGTGGGCAAGCAGATCGTCGAACTTGAATCGCAGCTGCTCTCCAAAGGCGTGGAGATCGAGATCGATTCTCAGGTCCGTGAATGGCTGGCCCTCAAGGGCTATGACAAATTCCTCGGCGCACGCCCGATGAATCGACTCATTCAGGACAAGATCAAGAAGCACCTTGCTGAAGAGATCCTGTTCGGGAAACTGGAGAATGGCGGGCATGTGCACGTCTTTCTCAAGGACGACGAGCCGGCATTTGAATTCAGGGAAATCAAAAAAGCTTCAGGTGACTCTTCTCAGCTTCAGTCAGCTGGTCAGTCAAGCGATTCAGAAACTCATCGCGTGAGATGAGTTTCGCCCCCAGCGCTTTCATGTGAGGAGTCAGAGTCTGGATGTCGAGCCACTTCAGACCCTGACTCCTCAGGTGCTCGATCAGGTGGAGCAGGGCCAGCTTGGAAGCGTAGGCTTCCGTATGAAACATGCTTTCGCCAGCGAAGGCTCCCCCCGGATCCACCCCATAAACGCCGCCCACGAGTTCGGGCCCATCTGGAGAATCGACCCAGGCCTCCGCACTGTGCGCATGTCCCAGTCGGTGAAGTCTGCAATAAGCTTCAATCATGGCTTCCGTGATCCAGGTTCCGTCCTGATCCGGGCGTTCCATGTCGGCGCAATTCTGAATCACTTCATCAAATGCCTGATCAAGCGTCAGTTTGAAGCGGGAGCGTTTCATTTCCTGTCGAAGGCTTCGAGGGATGTGAATTTCGTCGAAATCGAGCACGGCCCGTTCCGGTGGCGAGAACCAGCAGAGAGGGTATTCTTCCATCGGCCAAGGAAAAATGCCGCGTCGGTAGGCGGAAAGGAGTGTTTCCGGATGCAGATTTCCTCCCACCGCGATGATTCCTTCGGGACCGATCTGATGAGAGTAGACTGGATTGCGGAGATCAGGGAATCGGATGATGGCCATGCGACTCAGTTGATTTCATTGAAAATGAGACTCATGCGAAAGGCCTACCATTCTCCAGTGTTTCTGTCTCGAGCGCTCCTCGGTAAGCCCTTCTCGTAAGTCCCGCGGGTATGTAAAATCTACACGAATGAAAATAGTTTCATATTTTTCACGCATCGCGTTGCAAATTGCCGCTCCCTTGTGTACACCCTGCGCAACCTCGGGAGGGTTTAAATGATGTTGAAAGCTACTTTGAGTTTTACCGCGATCGCGATCATGGCACTGGTTCCTTCGATGCAGGCTCACGCTTCGGAAACGAAGGATGATTACTACACGATCACTGAAAGTACTGAAACCGTCCAGGAAATGCCCGACCTCGAAGAAAACGAAGCAGTTTCTCAGGACACTGTCACCCCGAGCTACTTCACTCTGAAGAATCGCATGAGCCTGGATTTCCTGAACCAAGAAACACATGGAAGCGGAACTAACGGGAACGGAAATAACGGGAACGGAAATAACGGGAACGGAAATAACGGGAACGGAAATAACGGGAACGGAAATAACGGGAACGGGAACACCGGGAACGGAAATGGCCACAACGGAAACGGGAATAACGGAAACGGGAATAACGGAAACGGGAATAACGGAAACGGGAATAACGGAAACGGGAATAACGGAAACGGTAACACCGATTCTGGTAACAGCAACCGCCCCTGCACCGGCACCAACTGCGACGGCAACAACGGAAACACCGGCAATAACGGCGATTATGGCAATACAGACAGCACTTCGGGTGGCTACGGCACTGGCTCGGGTGTCGGCCGTCTGGGAAAAGTGGCCAATCAGGTCAGCGATGTTGCAGTGATTGTCGACACGATCATCAACATCGGAACCAAACTTTGGAACGTCGTCAAAGCGGGAACTCCCGTAGTCACTTCCAAGTACGTTTCAGCCAACGGACTTCCGCAGGGCATCACCGCATTTGAGCAGATGCAGGGCTGGTCTCCGATTCCTCGCAAACGCGTGATCACGAAAATCTTCAAGAATGTCATGGGCATCGAAGTGGTCAACTACCAGTACGCAGTCAGCTACCGCTACAACGGCAATGTGAACGGCGTGGGCAAGTACCTGGCCCAGGTTCAGGTCAGACCTGTGAGCGTCAGCGTGAAATGGGGTTTTGACTTCGATTCCACGGTCACCATCGACGAAGTCTTCAATGCAGGATCCCAGGCCGATCCGGTCGCTTCGATGAGCTTGAACGTTTCTTACACGGTGAAGTCAGCAATCACTCCAATTTCTCAGTCCCGCGACTACTGCGTGCAGGGAAATGGAGCATTTCAGGACTGCACCGACTCAAATATGTAAAATCCAGTGACAAAAGCTTTTGGCTCGGTTAGTAGTTCGAGTAATACAAATTTACTCGAAAGAGCACCCTAGAACGGTTACCAGCACGGTAAAAAAGAGGACATTATGGCTCAAGCAACTACTACCGAAACCAAATCAGCTCCATCCCGCAAGACTTTGAGGGCAGCAGGCCGCGTGAAGCGCAAAGTCAAGCTCGCAACGGATCCTGAATTTGCAAAGAAGTACTTCGAAGGTAAAGGGAAACGCGCCGCAGACAAAAAAGCTGCTTTCCGTAAAAAGAAAAAGGGCAAATAACTCCCTGAATCCCTGATTTCTTCTGAAATTCAGAACAGTTTGACCGCCGACAGTTCAGTACTGTCGGCGGTTTTTCTTTTTCAGAACAGGCAGGATTCAGTGTATCAGGAGCTCTTATGGAACTTCCTCGATTCTTCAAAGGCTGGGCAAAGCCGGGCCCCATTCCTCCGGGTTCCCAGATCGATCCGCCCATTCTCCCTGAAGCCGGGGAGTCTCTTGATGCCATCAGCGGATTTTTTCGGATCTTTCAATATCAAGACGGCCACCGTTTCTCCACCGACGATCTACTTGTGGCTTGGTATGGCACTCAGGCCTGCCCGTCGGCAAGTCGAGTGCTGGATCTCGGCAGTGGCATCGGTTCGGTCGGCATGGTTGCGGCCTGGCGCCTCCCGGGCGCTCAGTTCGTCACGGTCGAAGCTCAGGACATCAGCGTCCGCCTGGCCCGCAAATCAGCCGAATACAATGGTCTGAGCGTTCGGTACGACATTCGTCAGGGTGATTTCAGAGATCCTGGAGTTCTCGCACCCGAAGAAAAATTTGACCTGGTTCTCGGGAGTCCGCCTTATTTCCCACTGGAAACTGGAATTCTTGGAGACCATCCCCAGAAAGTCGCCTGTCGTTTTGAAGTACGAGGTTCCATTCAGAACTACTGCGAATTGGCTTCTCGCCATCTCGAGCATGGCGGAGTTTTCGCGACCATCTTTCCTCTCGCTCAGCTCGAGCGCGTGAATCAGGCGGCTCGGGATGCCGGCCTTCTCATCATTCGTTCCCGGGATATTCTGTTCAGGGAAGGGGAGTTGCCGCTCCTGGGTGTTTTTCTGATGATGAAGAGCGAGCACCTCCCCGAGAAGTTTCAAAGCCTGCACTTCAAGGAGCCTCCGCTCTGCATTCGCCTGAGGAACGGCGAAGTGCATCCCGAATACTCGACGGTCAAGCTCTCGATTGGCTTTCCTCCCTGAGTCTCCTTGGGATAGAGTTGGGGCATGAATCTGAAAATGATTGAAGCCCTGCTCCCTGAGAAGCACAAGAATACCCTGTTCGTCCGCGCATTCGGCTTTCTCAAAGTCCCGATGCTGTTTTTCATCTCACCCAGCGTGGTGGAGCTGACGGATCAGAAGTGCGTCGTCCGGGTGCCGCTCAACCGCAAGACTCGCAACCACCTCAAGTCACTGTACTTCGGCACCCTCTGCGCGGGAGCGGATTGTGCCGGTGGCTTGATCGCGATGCGCCTGATTCAATCGACTGCCCCGGATGTTTCTCTGGTCTTCAAGGATTTCAAGGCGGCTTTCCTGAAGCGTGCTGAAGGCGATACGCATTTCACCTGTGAAGACGGTCTCGGAATTCAGGCCCTCGTGCGCAAAGCGAGTGCGTCCGGAGAGCGTGAGAACATGACGGTCACGGTGGTCGCGACTGTCCCGACCAAAACCGGGAGTGAGCCCGTCGCGAAGTTCGACCTGACCCTTTCTCTCAAGAAGAAGTCACAGAAACCCCGCCAGCCCTGAGCAGAATTGGGGTGTACGGAGGCAAGGTGGCTTGAAACCGCTCCCGAGTTTCACGAGCAAGTATGCTCTTCGCGAATTCAGCCCCTGAGAATTTCAGGGCGCAGGGTGCGCGCGGTCTGGCGGATGTTTTCGCACTGCTCGCTGCTCAAAGTCTTGGACCTTTTGTAAATGATCGGATTCATCAGATTCGATTCATTTGAAAAATGATCCAGATTGAGGGAATGACCGAGTTCGTGCGCAGTGATGTTCGCGAAATTGGCGACGCTGGATTCCATGACTGCACCCGAGGGAAGGGTTCCGGGCATTGCCGACCAGGCGTTGGCTCCATCGGCGCCGAGGCCGCCCTTCTTGTTCCATTTGCCCGTGCTCACGACAAGGAGTCTGTCGGGCTGGTCAAAGGCTTTGCGGATGCTGGGCAGGTCACTCATTTTGGACGGGCTGTAATTCAATTGCACGTCGTCAGGGCGGATGACCGTGTATTCTTCGACGCGAAAGTGGAGATTGCAGACTTCGTAGACCTGGTTGATTTCACGAAAGATGGCCCGGGTCTGTTCCGCACTCAGGACGGGTTGTCCCTGGTCGTCGGAATACGTGACGTAACGGAGGGCCAGGGTCAGGTGATCCTTTTTTCCTGAGAAAGAAGCGAGCTCATCTTTCCAGCGCATGCTGGATTGCAGGGATTTCAGGGGACGGGTGGCAGAAGAGTCAGCTGGATCCGGGGTCATTGCAAAGCAGGGTGAATCCGCGAATGGCGTGATTTGGGTCAAAAGGAGTGTGGCGAGTGTCAGCTGGAGCCAACTCAAGCCCATGCCGGGGGCCGCCCTCGATGACTCAGTCCGAGTGTCATGAAAGCTGGGTACATTTGAAATGGGCTGGACGGTTCCACTCGGTGCTCTCATGAAAAGGGGCATGGAATAAGGCTCCTCCGGTGAGCAATTTTCCTAACGCAGTCTTAAAATTAGAATTCAGCCTGGGCGCGTCATGCAACTGAAAAGCACCGCACTCTGCACGAATCGACGCTCCGCTTCAGGTATGTTTCGAGGATGCGTGGGGACTGTGAGTGATGATAAGAGCGAGCGGCTTTAGTAATCCACTCTAACTGCTTGATACTGTAGCGTAATTAATTAAATTAAATCAGTTTATAGGCCGGGCTTATTACGTTGCATTGCGTTATAAAGGAAGATATAAACCGCATTGCTAGAGGTGACTAATTTGATCGGATATTTGGTTCTGCGCTCATCCCCAGTTCTGCTGGGTTCATTCAGTTCTTCTCAGCGGAAAGTGTGCGCAGCACTTATCACGGCTCTTTTCGCATTCGGGGCACTGCTGGATTCTTCCATGGCCAGCGCAGAGGAGAAGCGCAGTGAAGTCGCATCCGCAGCCAACTCCGGCTCCAGTTCCCGTGACGTCACGCTCGGAGCAAGCTCGATGACTTATCTGGGCCAGGGGCGATTGGATTCAGGAATCAGAAGCTCCATGCAGGAATCATCATGGGCAGGTTCTTTGAGAAACACTCTGGGACCGGATCATTCGAGCCGCGAAAAATCCGGCGGTGGGTATCATCTCTCCAATTGGGAGGCGAGCATCGGCCTGGGCACGACCAGTTACCTGGGGCAGGGAACTCTTCAGCGCGATTCCACCTATTCCACTTTCGGTCTGGAAGTGCTGACTGCCAATCAGACTCCGCTCTTGGATCTCAAGGGGCAGCTCCAATTGATGGTGAGCGCCAATCATTCTCATTACAATTTCGTTGAAATTCCGGAAGCCTATGTCGGACTTTCACCCCAGTTCAGTCCTGTGCAGCTGGGAGTCGGCCGCCGCCTGGAAAACTGGAGTCAGCTCGATGAGACCTGGGGCCTCGGCATCTGGCAGCCCCGCTTTCGCTGGGATTACATTGATCCGCAACCTGTGGGCCTTGCGGGTGCATTTCTCACCGTTCAGCAGCCCAACCTCCGAATCGTGTTGATGGGGTCGCCTTTCTTCGTTCCTGATCGAGGTGCTCCCGCAGATTTCGCTGAAGGCAGAATCCAGTCTCAGAGTCCGTGGCTGGTCAATCTCCCGTATACCGTCAACCTTTTCAATCAGCCGACCCCGATTCGCTACACGGCCGAAATTCCCAACACCATGGACGTCGTCACGCACAAGATCGTGCTCAGCGGACTCGTGCGTGCCGGCTCAGAAAAGGGTCCCTGGGGTTCGGTCGCTTACGCTTACAAACCGATGAATCAGTTCATCACGAGTTATGAAGCGTATCACAACAAC
Source organism: Oligoflexia bacterium (assembly GCA_014378465.1). GTDB lineage: Bacteria > Bdellovibrionota > UBA1018 > UBA1018 > UBA1018 > UBA1018. Next base: position 28,000 of record JACMNQ010000034.1, read on the forward strand.
GGCACCTCGGAAGTCGAGGCGACCATTTATCCGCATTTCGAATACCACTCTCTCAGTTCAGTTCAGGGCGGCTTCAATTCAGCGCGGACCGAAAGCTCACTGTCGCTTCTGACGGATTCTCCAGATCTTCGTGCGCAGGATCCTCGACTCACGACGCAGGAACTTCGCACCTCGCTGGCCGTGAGTCCCTCTTTTGCCGTTCGACTTCGGGGCGAAGGCCGGGAGGCGACGACTGCCGACATCAGCTATCTGAAGCAATGGGGCGGAGACGCTCCCGACTCTGGACGTCTCGCCAGCGGCGCCTCAAGTTTCGAGTCCCGTTATCCTTTCAAAAATGCAGGAAGACTGGGCCTGAAGAGTTCCCTGTCGCCCCTTTTCGGAAAGTCCGCCGGCAATTTTTACGGATCCGTCAAAACCCTAGTCGACCTGAAGAATCCTGGAAACATCCTTTCCACGCAGCTGGCCTACCGTCCGAGACAGAGCTGGTCTCTGATGATGGGCGCCGACCTGATCACTTCCTTCAGCGAACTCCCGGAAAATCCGAGCAGTCCTGACTTCATCAGCCGCTACCGCGCGAATGACCGTGTTTACGGAGGCCTCAATTATGCTTTCTAAAATGAACTGGCTGCGAGTCCTCGCTGCCGGATGTCTCCTGATGAGTTCAGCCTGTGGAGTCGTCAAAGTGGGCGAAGGTCCTCTTCCGGAATCCGTCGCGAAACTGGGCGGCGCGGATCTGAACTGCCTCTCCACCAGCAATGTCGTCGTCCAGGACTATGTCGAGGGCAGGGGTACCGAAGAGCAGGTCAATTCGCTCGCTCATTGCGCCACCCGCTCACTGCAGATCTTTGGTGAACTCACTCGGGGTTCGCAGCGTGGAACTTATTCGGCAGCGGAACTGAGAACGTTCCTGCAGCGTTACTTTCTGGGGAATCTGAATCTCACGAAGTCCTTCTTCGCCGAAGCCATGCTGATCAAACGGACGGTTCTCGGTGGCAATGAAAAGGAGCTCACGCTCAAGGATCTCGATCACACGATTGAGATCATCGAGATCTTCCGAGTCCAGGCCCTGAAACTCAGGCGTCATATGCCGATCAACACCGCACGACTTGCCAGCAGTTCACCCGGCGAGATCGACGCGGTCTGTGACGCTCTGATGGATGTGGCGCAGACTCTCGGAGTCATGATCGAAGCCACAAATTCACCCTACACGCTCAATCAGCTGGACCGCATGCTGGGTGAAGTGGGCACCCTGTTTCCACAAGCCGAAACTCCCAGCCTTCTTCGTGAAAAGCTCGCTCTGGCCGGGACGATCAAGGCACTGGTGCTTTCGACCTCTTCCGAAGAAATCGCGCCCTACGACTGGCCACTCATTTTCACGGAAGCGGTCAAACTCTACCGCGTCTACCTTCATTACCGACATCTGGATGTGACCTACACTTCGTGGAGCTACGGTGCCGGACGCATGCAGCTCATGCGAGTCGTGTATGGCGCCAAGGATCTGCTTTCCGATTCGGTCAGTCGTCATGGGGGCCTGATCACCTTTGATGAAATCGACAATGTGCTGGACCTGGTCTCTTTCGCACCGCTTGGACTGAACAAGGAGACTTTCAAGGGTTTTCTTCGTCCACTCGTTCGTCACGCTCTCGGAGCCATTGATCGAACGGACTACGACAGCAAGGACGTCAACGGGATCTCCGTGGCGCTCCTTGACCGAATGCTCGGCTTTTTCTACCAGTGGTCCGAAGGTCAGCGCTACCTCGAAGGGGTTTACGCCATTCTGGATCGCGGCCATCGCAATCCGGATCCTCGGGGTTATGGTCCGGATGAGCTCAATTCAATCTCCATTGAAGCGGCTCTGGCGGATACCGGGGGCGTGACTCGCGTGGGTCTTGAAATGGCCAATGACCTTCGTGAAGTCATCGAGAAGAATCAGCCGCTCTTTCGCGGGGAAGGCAAGGAAATCACCTTTTCCGGACCGAATGAGGAAAGACAGCTTTCGCGTCACAATCTCTCTGAGGTGAACTGGATGAGACAGGCGGCGCGCGTGCTGATCTCCGGTTATGCGAAGAGTCCGCAGAAGCGACGCGATTACGGCGGCATCACTTTTCCTGAGTTCAAGATCTTCGCGGCTGACATCTGGAACGTCGCCGTGGATATCAAACTGGTGGATCCAAAGAACGACCAGAACGTCGAAGCGGAGCGACGATTCCGCGAAGCCAATCTTTTCACGCCAAGCGCCAATGGCGACGAGATGATCAGCCTTGATGAAGGAAGTCAGCTGCTCGCATTCCTGATCTCGGCCAAACGGCTCGCGGTTCGGATGCATGAATTCGCGGCCAGCCATTGTCAGACCGCCGAAGAACTGGATTACTTCGGCCAGGCCAGGATTGAGCCGGATTGCTACCGGCGCATCATGTTCAACCGGATCCCGGGAAAGTCCAACTACGAGGAGATCTGGAAGTTCATGCCGGGCATGGCAGATTTCTTTTTCAAACTTTCGAATGAGAAGGCAGTGCAGGATTTCGATTTCAATCTCGAAGAAGCCGCTCGTCGAAAGGGCTACAGTCGCGACCGCTACATGGAGTCGCCTGACAGCGAAGGCTTCGCACTGATCTATCATTACGTTGAAGCGATCTTCAGCCGATTTGACGCGGATTTCGAAGGCTCAATCGATTATCCGGAGTCCGGGGAAGCGTTTCCACGATTCAAGCGCACCCTCACTGAAGTGAGTGGTTTCGGAAAATGTCGACCTGCCGATGACAGAGTCGTCGCTGAAAAGGTTGAGGCGCTTTTCACTTACCTGCTGGCTCATGGAGAACCGCCGGTGGCGGCATCCGACAAAGGACTCAAGCTGCTGGCAGGCGGAGCGAAGTTCTGGGCCTGGAGACAGAAGAAGATCTTCGGTGGCTGGCATTTCAAGGCCACTCGCATGACCCTCGTGAAAGTTCTCAGCCAGATCGGAAAACTCACCGCTCCGGCGCAGCCGACTCCGGGGGGGAGTCCTGTCCCGACCATCACGACGGACGAAGCTTCGGCCTGCCCGGGCTATGACAGCAATCCTTGAGCGGATCAAAAACAGTTGTCAGGCGTAGCGAGATGCGAAACTGAGGAGACTATCAGCGTCAAAGGGCTTCGGAATGAAGCCGTCGACGCCGAATCGCTCGAGTTGGGTCGCGTACTCGGTATCAGCGGAAAACAGATAGATCGAAGTCGACTTCGGAAGCTTCTTGCGCAGGATCTGAATGAGCTCCAGTCCATGCATGTCGGGGAGGCGACCATCGACGAGAATGAGGGTGGGAGCAGCGTGCATTCTCTCCACGATGGACAGAGCCTGCGTTCCATCTTCGGCCCAATGGGCATCGAGTGAGACCAGCGAAAAAAAGGCCTTCAAGGCGGAACGAATGCTTTCGTCGTCTTCCACAATGAGGATTTTGGCGTTGCTGAGAACTTCTGTGGGAGAATTGCGCGCGGGTTCCGCAGAAAGATTCAGGGCTGAGGTCGAAGGAGGATACATTACGGGCAGGGTTATCAAAGCCGCTTTCGAAAGGGCACAGAAATGTATCGTAACGCGTTGCGTTTTCAGCGAGATTGAATGAATTTCTTACTCGATTCAGTTTAATTGACCAATTAGGTCGTAAACTTTCGATCGAGATGCAGGCTTTCGACTCTTCTTATGAAGGCTTATGCTACCTTCTGAAGCAGGAGAGTTTCAGAATGCTGATCCCCCGTCAGACACTGGCCTTTGATTTCAAAGGCGCCCATTTTGATCTTGAGTCCGCTCAGGATCGCAAGTTTCTTGCCTGGGTTTTTGACCAGTTTCTCTATGGAGAGGTCACCGGGATTCAGTGCGGGCACTGGCTCTTTCACGCGCCTCATCTCAATGCCGCCACTTTTCTTTCCAAGCAGGCGGGGGAGGAGCTCTCGCACGTTCGAAAGATTCTGCGGATCTTTTCGATCCTCGGGGAGAAACCCTCGCCCGCTCATCCGGCCATCCGCTTCATGTCGACCGGAATGATGGGAGGCAGCTGGGGCGAACACGTGACCTTGGAGATGGCTCTGGGAGAGGGTCTGGTTCTGACGGCTTTCTACGCTCTCGCGGACACCCTTCAGCATCCTGAACTGAAGAGGATTCTCGAATCCGCCATCACGGAAGAAGAACGCCACGTGACTTTCGGAGAGAATGAAACCTTCAAGTGGCTGAAAAGTCATCCTTCGGAGAGAAAGCTGCTTCTGGGGCTGGCGTTGTTTCAGGTCATGGCGCTGCAGAAGTTGAAAAATTTCATTTCGCGCAAGCTCCTGAGTACCGGGATGGCCGAACATCTCGTGCTTTCGAAATTCCCGGAGTTTTATGACCATACGATCCGACAGCTCGAAATTCGGATTGAGATGCTGGGTCTGGATTCAGAAAAAGTGCTCCAGAGCAGCTCGTGGTCACGTTGGACTTTGATCGCATCCGTGCCTTTCCGGATGTTTCTGGGAAAACTTCGGCGCTGGTCCATTGATCGCCCGAAACTCCTGACTCAGACCTATTTGGAGGATCCGACCGTTTTGTCCGAATTCACGCCTGTCGGGCCAGCGGACAGAAGGCCCGAAGAGTTCGGAAATTGAAAGATTTCGGCATTGCCCTGAGGACGGGTGACGTCCTTGTCCAGAGTGCGAATCAGATCCGAAGCCCAGTGAAAGGCGTTGTTGCCAGCGACTTTCTCCCGCATGGCCTTCATTCGGCGAGTTCGCTCGACTGCGGGCATGCGAAGGGCGGCTGAAATCGCATCAGCCATTTCTTCAGTGGAGTAGGGATTCACGATGAATGCCTCCTTGAGTTCGGAAGCCGCGCCGGTGAATTTGCTCAGGATCAGAGACCCGCGGTCGGTTCTCTGACACCAGATGTATTCTTTGGCCACGAGATTCATCCCGTCATGAAGTGAAGTGACCATGCAGATGTCACCGAGCTGGTAGAAGTATTGAATCTCATCCCATTCATGATGTTCAGCGACCAGAATCACCGGCTTGTAGCCCTGCTCGGGGATCCCGAAGCGTTCATTGACTCTCCCCACCGCAGCATTCAGATTTTCGCCGAGCAACTGGTAGGCAGGGATGGACGACCTGCTGGGGGATCCGACCTGCACGAGTGAAAATCTTCCGATGAACTCCGGATTCTTCTCCAGAAATCTCTCGACCCCTTCGACTCGCTCGACGAGACCCTTGGTGTAGTCGAGACGGTCGACTCCCACGGCGACGAATTCGGCCGTGATGCCGTAGCGTTTGCGGAGCTTTTCGCGTTCGGGTTCCGCGAGAACTCCCACGGGCGAGGTGTCAATTCCGATGGGAAACGCGCGAATGAGAGTTTCATGATTGTCCATCGTGACTGAAAACTTCTCCCAGTCGATGCGAGCTTCGAGGTAGCGGTCACAAGTTTCCAGAAAATTGTTGCAATGGTACTGAGTGTGAAAGCCGATGACATCCGAGCCCAGCATTCCATGGAGCAATTCCCTGCTCCAGGGGCAGATCCCAAAAGTTTCGGGATTCGGCCAGGGGATGTGCCAGAAGATCGCGATCTTCGGTCCTTTGTTGCCCATGCGGTTCATTTCGATCGAACGATTGCGGAGCACGCGAGGAAGAAGCGCGAAATGATAATCCTGCACGAGGATCAGCGAATGATCGTCCAGGATCGAAGCAGGGGCTTCATTCCCGAAACGTTCATTCACCTGACAGTAAGACTGCCAGTCCGAAAGTCGAAAAGTGGGCCGATTGTGCGCGAGATGGCAGAGTGGCCAGAGACCCTCATTCGAAAAGCCGTAGTAGTAGCCTTCTTCCTCTTCCTTGCTCAACCAGATGCGCTTCAGCGTGTAGCGGGGATTCCCCGGGGGCACAGCCACTTCACCCTGGGCGTTGGCGACTTCGCGGTCCGCACTTCCGCTGCCGTGGCCGACCCACATCCCGCCGGACTGACGAAGGATGGGCTCAAGCGCGGTGACCAGTCCGCTCGCGGGCCGGAGAACCTCGATCCTGTCATTTTTTCTCTGGTGGATGTAGGGTTCACGATTCGCGAAGATGACCAGGCTTCTCTTCTTGAGAGTGTTGCGCAGGGGCTGCTGGGCGATTTCGGCCGGAGTCAGTGCGGTCCTGGTTTCCTGTTCCTGTCGCAGCAGTTTTTCACGGAAGCTCCTGCGAATGAGGTGAACGTAATCCTTGATCCAGTTTCTCACCTGAGTCGCGACGAGCAAGAGAACGAAAAGGCCGCCGCCGAAAGTCAGAAGAAGCGTGCGAAGAAAGGTCTCGAGCCAGTGTCCGTGCAGGTAGGAAACGTCCTGCGCGATGACGAGGTACTCCGTCTGGGCCTGAATGACATGCGTTCGCAAAGTCGATCTTCCCGGGTGCACGGGCGGAATCGCTACCGTGAAGGGGTGATTATGATACAGATATTTTCTTGTACCGTCGGAATTGGTCCAGTTGATTTTGCCCAGATGGGCCAGAGTTTTTTCTTTTTCTCCGCAGAGAGAAGTGCTGCTCTGCCCGGAGAACTCCCTGATTTTTCCATTGATGACACAAAGAGAAGTGGGAGTATTTGTCTGGGCAGAGAGACTTTGCGCGAGTTGCTCGATGGCGCTCGAACGATGACGTTGTAAATTGACACGAACGGATTCTTCAACGCCGGTCGCTAACGCGGTTGCTCTAATCACTGCGTCTTTTTCCTGACGGTGTTCTTCAAAAGTACTCTGGACGCCGGCCACCGTGAAGGCGGTCAACGTCAGAGCGAAGAGGGAGAGGAAGGAAAGTCGTGAGGTTCTGTTCATGTCATCAAGAGTGGGGTGAGATCCTGCAGGTTTCCTTGAGGAACTGCTGTTCAGTGTCGGTACGTGCTGCATTGAGCGAACGGGCAAATGCAACCGCTGTGCCTCAACTCAATCACCCTCTGATCATTGCTCCCACACATTGCAAATGCGGACCCGGGAATATTTGTCCGGAACCGAGTTCGCCGTCCGACTTTGGCGTCCCACTTGCTCTTATGACCTGGTTGGGAATCTCTCTCTCCCCTGGCCAGAGACTTCATAAGGAGCTCGCAAGGATGTCACAGCTGGATTACGGGATCATCGGGAACTGCCAGGTTTCAGCGCTGATCGACAAAAAGGGAGCCCTGGTCTGGATGGCGGATGAACTCTGGGGCAACTTCCCTCAGACCTGTTCGCATGTGGGCCTGATCAATACCGCGATGAGAATTTCGCAGGCATGGGAAGACGCATTTTAAATGAGAGTTCAAGAATCAATTTGAAAAAACGGGGGAGAAGAAAGATGTTTCCAAAAAATAGGAACGGCTGTGCAGGAACGCGAATGAGTATGAGTTGGTTCACCGTCGGGATGTTGGCATTGAGTTGTGCACCCCCGCTCAGTCAAGCTGAGGAAGGCACTTCTTCGGCAGGCGATGCTTGGGAGAAAGCGCGGACTGATGAGTCCATCAGAGCAACAGCGGTATTTTCAGGCAGGGTGATCACGATTGATTCGTCTCACATCGTCGTGTCGAACGGTGAAGTGTCGAAGGATTTCACCCTCGACACGGATCGCACGATGACTTCGCAATCCACTCGTGTGGGAGATCATGTGAAGGTGCAATACACTCTGCGCGATCTTCGCGCGCAAACCGTCACTCCTGTTGCAGATGACAATCAACGCGCAGGACAAGCTGCACCTCTCGAGATGAAATTCACAGATGACCGAGCTTTCTACGGTGCCTAAGCTGCTGGCATTTGAGTTGCAATCCACCTGACCCGACGAACCGATGTTTTAAAATTCTTTTTCAGGGAGGCTCTTTATCATGAAATCTTTCGCACAATTGTCTTTGATCGTAGGCGCATTAGCTTTGTCCATGTCTCCAATCGTTTCTGCCGGCGAGATCGTCGCGCAGAAGGCAGGCCAGAAAGCCGGCCAGGCAGCTGGCCAGAAGGCTGGGACCGTAACGCAGAAGGCTGGCCAAAAAGCTGGACAGAAGGCTGGACAGAAGGCTGGAACCGTTGAGCAGAAAGCCGGACAGAAGGCTGGCCAAAAAGCTGGACAGAAGGCTGGAACCGTAGCTCAGAAAGCCGGCCAGAAGGCTGGACAGGCTGCAGGTCAGAAAGCCGGCCAGAAGGCTGGACAAAAAGCAGGTCAGAAGTAATCTGAACCCTTTTGCTGTCTAACTGAATTGATCAACTGATCAATCCTACTAAAAGTCAGGGCGACTCCTTTGGGAGTCGCCCTTTCTTTTTCCAGAGATTGAGATTAAGAAAAAGGAATGTCAATTTCACGTTCTGGCAGCTCCTCTGATTCCACGTCATCCCGTTCCGAGTTCATCCGTTCCGCATGGATTCAGGCCAGTGAGTTTCACGACCTGAACGAGGCTCAGGTTCTTGCAGAAGTGGCTCGCCGGGTAAAAGAAGTGAAGGCTCGGGCGGCTGGAAGTTCAGGCCCGGCCCATCCGCTGGTTTTGCTCGATCTTGACTCCACGCTCTATGAAGTCGGACCGAGGACTCATCAGATTCTGAAAGAGTGGATCGAATCGGCCGAGAGTGATCCCTATTCCCATGTGCGAGCTGAATTGAAGAAGCTCGAAGCCGCCCACATTGGCTACTCTCTCAAGGACACTTTCGGCGCCATCGGTCTCTCCCTTGAGACTCCATCTCATCATGAGATCGTTCCAGCATGGGAATCCGCGAAGAGCTTCTGGTTCGCGCGGTTTTTTCAAAACTCTTACCTGAAGTTCGATCACGCTTATCCGGGCGCCGCTGAATTCACTCGCCATGTCTACGAACTGGGAGCGGAAATCGTCTACTTGACGGGCCGTGATGAACCGGGGATGGGCTTGGGAACTCGTGAAAATCTGGTCCGCGACGGCTTCCCCTGGAACCAGGAGAGAACCCATCTCCTGATGAAGCCCACTTTTGAAATGGACGATCTTCGCCACAAGCAGGCGGCTGCGGAATATATCCGAAAACACGGCACTCTCATCGCTTCGTTCGAGAACGAGCCGCCAAACGTCGTGGCGATTCACGATCTTTTTCCTGGAGCCATGCATGTCTTCATGGACACCGTATGCAGTGACAAACCGGCGGCCATGGGAGTGAATCTCTACCGGATCAGGCGTTTCAAAGGCTGAAACTTCTCTTATTAAAGTCTGGAAGTGGCTTGAATTTCGTGATTCTGTTCAGAATAGCGGCCAGGATGAGCCCACGCTGCAGCAGTTTGGTTGCCACACGCCAGGCAACTTATGTTCAAGATTTATTCACAACTTCTCGGAATGCCTTGCTTAAAACCGAGAAGGCAGTGAAGCTTGTGTTCTATGTTCGCACCCGAAACACGTATTTTAGTAGTGGATGACATGATGACGATGCGTAAACTGGTTTCAAAGGTTTGCAAGGAAATCGGCTTCAAGGATATCACTGAGGCCAGTGATGGCATACTTGCATGGCAAGCGATCAATGACGCAAAGATGCCCTTTGGTCTGGTGATTTCCGATTGGAACATGCCAAACGCCACAGGACTTGATCTGCTCAAGCGGGTTCGCGCGGACAGCCGATTTGGCAAACTGCCCTTTGTCCTGGTGACCGCCGAAGCGGAGCAACACCAGATCATGGAAGCGATCAAGGCCGGAGTGAGCAATTACGTCACCAAGCCTTTCACTTCGGACACCCTCAAGGACAAACTCGAAGCCGTTCATAAAAAGATGACAGGCTGATCCAGCCGAATGGCGTCCAATCTCGGTTCGATCTCAGTACTCATGATTGGAACTCCTCTTCCCGCAGCGGTGAAGACTTTTGAAGCTGTTTTGCCTGTCAGTCAGATTCTCACCCGTCCTTACGACCTCGAAGCGCTGATGGAGGAGACTTTCGCCCTGATGCCGGCGATCATTCTCTGTTCTCAAACCCCCGACGGGGTTTCACTCATCGAAGTGGCGCAGCTTCTGAGAATGCAGTTTCAGAACAGCAAGATTCTCTTCGTCACCTCACAGCGTGAGGGGTTTGAAAGAAAATCACTTCAGAAGAACGGCTTTGACGACGCGTTTCTCATGCCCATCGACAACACGGTCCTGCAGCAGTTTCTCAAGGACGAACTCGCGAAGATCAGTCAAGGAGCGATCCGCACCTTCCGAAGCGTTAAACTCATGGACCTCGAACCGGGAGAAGTACTGGACTTTGACACGTTTCTCTTCTTTCCCATGAACAAGAAGTACGTCAAGTATTCAGCATCCGGTGATTCCTTGAATGAAAGTCAGACCAAAAAATTGGCCAAGCATCAGGTCGGCTCGGTGCATGTGACGGTGGATCAGATGCAGAAAGTTTATGATTTCACCGCGAGTCGACTCAAGAAACTGGGGTCTGCCACCGGCCTGAGTGAAACTGAAAAACGCGAGAAAATTCAGGGCGCCGTGCGTGAACTCATGGTGGGGCTCTTCAATGACTCCGCCAAGGAGGGGACGATCGAGCAGGGACGCGCGGTGATCGCCGATTGCCAGGGAATCGTGAAGTCCTACATCACCAATTCTGGCAAGGACAGTGCGAATTGGTATGCGAAGCTCCTGAATCTTTCGGGCTCTGATGCAAATTCCTATTCCCACTCCGGCAACACCGCCACCTACGCGGCCCTTTTTTCACTGGGCTTGGGAATTGGCGATCCCGAACAGCTTGCGATCGCCGGTCTCATGCACGACATCGGCATGGTTGACGTGCCTGAAGAAATCCAGCTCAAGCCCGAAGGGGAGTGGACTGAAGAAGAGCGGAAAATTTTTCAGAAGCATCCCGAGTTTTCAGTCAACCTGATCAAGAATCGAAAGATGATCGTGCCAGAGATCGTGATGAAGATGATTCTGATGCACCACGAAAAGTTTTCCGGTGGCGGCTACCCCAGAGGTCTTGCCGGACCCAAGTTTTTGAAAGAAGCCCAGGTTCTGGGACTTGCAAACCGATTTGATAAGCTCACGGCTGTCGTCGAAGGCCAGGCCACTCTCACTCCCAAGCAGGCGCTGGATCTGATCAAGGCCGAATCGCTGGATAATCCGTCGATAGCCGCGTTTGATCCAGAGATCGTCAACAAGCTGGTGGCGATGTTCTCGCAGGGCAATCCCACCGATTCCTCCGAAGTCCCGGAAATTCAATGAAAGTGACTCATGACCAGTAACGCAGAAGAACTCGTCTCCAAGAAATCGTTTCAGGTCCTGCCGAGCGAAGATTACACGACGCTCAAGCTGATCGGGACTCTGCCTCACGATGTGGGCGATGATTTTTCGGGCGAACTCGCGCGCCTGGTGACGACTCCCACTTTCATCGTGATCAACTGTGAACATCTGAATGGACTCCCGGCGGCCTGGCTCAGGGCTCTCTCGCAGTTCGCGACGCAACTCATCGCAGCGGAGAAGAAAGTCGCGCTCATCATGGCCAAGCCTGACGTCAATAGCGCAGTAGAGGGCCAGTGCCTGCAGAATCTTCTGCCGGTTCTTGAAAATCTGAAGAAAGCACTCACTCATTTTGGAATCGCGAAAGCACGGTCAGTCGACGTCAACTTCATCAAACCTTTCGTGACCGGCACGCAGACGGTCCTGAGGATTCAGGCTTCAACCGAATCCACGCCCGGCAAGCCCTATTCAGCGAATCCTCGTGACAAGTTTCCCGGTGACATCTCCGGAGTCATCGGACTGGTGAGTGACGCTTTCACCGGCTCAGTCGTCATCAGCTTTCCCGCTGAAACCTTTCTCAAGATCATGTCCCGAATGCTGGGCGAGGAGTTCAAGGAACTCACCCCCGAGATTCAGGACGGGGCGGGAGAATTGACGAACATCATTTTCGGGCAGGCCAAGATCGGTCTCAATGAGTCCGGTTACGGCATCAAGACCGCCATTCCGTCCGTCGTGTCAGGAGCCGGCCATTCGATCTCCGGGACCGGGCAGGGACCCCGTGTCGTCATCCCGTTTGAAACCGATTGCGGCCAGTTTTTCATTCAGATTTGCCTTTCGGACTGATCCCCTGAACTGCTAAGCACTGGGGTGTGAATTCACCCGCATTTCTCTTCATGACCTGTCAGATCGGTGCTGAACCCGCCCTCAAGAAGGAAATTTCTCGAGAGCATCCTGAGCTCCGTTTCGCTTATTCTCGTCCCGGTTTCGTCACCTTCAAATCGGTGGATCCGGAACTGCTGATACATCCGAAGTATGAGATTCGTTCCGTGTTCGCCCGCTCCTATGGGATGTCGCTTGGAAAAGTGAAAGGCACGAACCCCGTCGAACAGGTCCTCGCCCTTGCGAAGGAGCTCGTCGACCGAATGGCTCTCAAGAAGAAGGAAAAAGACGGTCTGGAAGGTGAACCGAAGAAGCTGCTTCGACTGCACGTCTGGGAAAGAGATCGGTATCCGAAGGGCGAAGAAGCGCTTGGTTACCTGGATCATCAGCTTTCCGATCAAACGTATGCTGACCTTCTGGCTGCGGATCGACAGGGGCTTTTTCATTTCAATTCGGGTTCTGCAGCCACAGCGCAGTCTCCTGAAAAGGAAGACCTGGTTCTGGATGTGATCATTCTTGAAGAGCCGGTCCAGGGCAATTCAGGTGAAGCAGGTCTGCAGGCTGACTGGTGGGTGGGCTGCCACATCCATTCTCCTTCGCATTCTCCCGCGCCCGGTGGCAAGCCAAGGATCGTCCTTCCGGATGCTTCTCCATCCAGAGCGTACCTCAAGCTCGAGGAGGCCATTCGTTGGTCACAGGCTCCCATTGCACCGGGTGATACGGCCGTCGAGATCGGAAGCGCGCCCGGAGGCGCCAGTTTCGCACTTCTTGAAAGAGGACTTCACGTGGTCGGGATCGACCCGGGGGAAATGGCACCGCAAGTCCTCCATCATGCGAATTTTTCACATATCCAGCGTCCCGTGGGGACAGTCCTGAGAGAAGAGCTGCCCGATCAGGTGGAGTGGCTTCTGCTCGACATGAACGTGGAGCCCCGAATCTCCGTGTATGCGGTGGATCGACTGGTTTCGCGCATGAACTCCTGCCTTCTGGGAGTTTTTCTCACGATCAAACTCAATCAGTGGTCCTTCGCGGATCAGATTCCGGACTGGATGGCTCATGTCAAAGCGATGGGGATGAGTCGGGTGAGGGCGATCCAGTTGAGCCACAATCGGCAGGAAATCCTCATTTACGGGATCACTCTCCAAGGACTCAAAAGAAGCTCCATCTATCGTCCTGATGCCCCAGGGGCTTCGCGGACACCCGAGTCCCAGCGCCCGAAAATCATCAAAAAAAGCATCTAAGTAAATATAGGAGCTCAAACGGCACTGAAATTCAGTCTTTTTCGGCGCCAATTCGCCCCAGACCCGGGATTTCACCGCTTGATATCTCCGAGTGATTTGCGCCGGTTTTTAAAAGACGGATGTGTGGTCAGGGTCAACGTCTCGATCTGCTTGAGGTTCCCGGCTGGTGTGACCCGTTTGGCGGTTTCTATTTTCTTTGCCGGGCACTCGGCATGAGTTATGCCTCTGCAGCCGTAAGAATCTTGGGGAGAATCTAAATGAAAATTTTTGCAAAAGTTTCCGCAACTGTCGCCATCTTGGGTTTGGGCGCTCTCAGCGCGTGTTCAAAACAGGCACCTTCACCACTCGAAGTGAACACTCAGAATCTGGTTCAGGCCGGAGACCCTCAGGTCAACAAAGCCATTGGTGATGAGTCCAATCATTTTGTAGTTCTGGGTCAGCGGAACTTCGCAGGTCAGGTCAAAGCGGGTATCCTGCTTTCCGCCTCAAGTCCCAAGGGCAGCCAACTTCTCGCCTCTTTGAGCGAGGGCGAACCCGAGCCTGCCGTCGCTCCTTCGGCCACGCCGGCTCCTGTGCCCTCAGCAACCCCTGTGCCCTCGTCAGCTCCATCGACTCTGCCATCAGCGCTGCCTTCGACCTCGCCTTCGGCCACTCCGTCTCCATCAGCCACTCCTGCGGGTCCATTCGTCGAGCTGCCCACTTCGACGGATTCTCTCCTTTTGCAGTTCCCGGTGGGACTTCTCGGACAGGAGAACGTTTTCGGAGCGGTCATCACTCAGGTTTCCGAAGTGGAGAATCAGGATCTCGGTTCACTCAAGCTGACCGATCTCACTCCGGTTCACGTGAGAACCGGCCTGATGAGCAACGGCAAAGGTGGATACACCCTGGCACTCAAGGGCTGTACGGAAAAATGCACCGAAACTTCCGAGCAGGAAGTGGTCACTCAGTTCCCTGTTGTCGGAATCGATCTGCAGAAATCCAGCATCATCGTCGATCTCGCGCCGATCGCCGCCGAGTTCGACCTGATCAAGATTCTGGATCCGGATTCCACGGCCCTCCAGCTCAAGACCAAGAAGGCGAAAACCATCACTTTCGATTATTCACTTTCCACTCTCGTTTTCGACATCGAATCACACATGGTTCCGCTCAAGGAATTCGACAATCCAGCCGCGAAGGAGACCGTCTTCACCAGCCGCTGGTACTTGAAGCTCTCTTCCGCTTTCACTCCTGGCTTCGCGCCGCGTGGGAAAGCGGACGGTGTGGGTTTCTTCATGACCGATCGCAGTGTGGACGCGAAAATTGAACGCCATTCGCTCACCAGCTTTGGTGGCGCGCCCGTCAAGTACTACGTCAAGAATGTTCCAGCTCAATATCAGCCTGCTTTCGCGAGCTCCTTTGATGAGTGGAATGAAAGACTCCTGCCGGTACTCGGCAGAAAATTCGTGGATTACGAATTCGTGTCCCCGACCGATCCAAGAAACGCCCTTCTTGTTCCAGGCGACGTTCGACACAATGTTCTTGAATGGGACCTCGTGAACAAGGCGACTTACGGCGGACTGGGCCCGTCGATCGCCAATCAGTTCACAGGTGAAATTCTCAGCTCCAACGTTCTCATTCAGGGCCCGACCGTGATCACGCTTTACACGAAGTGGTTTGCCGCTTCAAAAAAGGCTCAGACCTTGCGCGATCAAGGGCAGCTCGAAGCCGCTGAACAAGTTCTCACAAAGGCGAGAAAATCTTTGGAAAAGGATTTCGAAAAACTCCCTCAGACTCAGTTCAAGCTTTCGCTGGGCAAGGGTTCGAGCGCTTTGAAGTTCCGTGTTCCGTCGCAGACGCCTCCTCTTCAGGATCCTCTGATGGACGGCGCCAATGGAGGCCTCGAGTTCGAAGAAATCCCCGCCGGTTACACTTTTGAGACTTACATGTTCGGTTACTTTCACGACATGGTCGCTCATGAGCTGGGACACAACTGGGGACTTCGTCACAATTTCCGTGGCAACCTCGGCTCCAACACCTCGCAGCAGCCCGGATCAGTCTCCCGCTCAATCATGGAATACCTTGGACGTGGCTTCAGACATCTTGACCACATCGGTGAGTACGACGTGATGGCCATCGCCTACGGTTACACCGGAAGGCTCCCGACTCACTCCGACTGGTTCTGCACGGACGAAGATCAGCCCAATCCAGACCACCTGACCAACTCGGCAGAGTGTTCAAGCGCGGATGCGACTCCCGATCCATTCTCATTCTTTGAAGCGCGCCTCACCAAGAGCATCAATCTGCTGGTGGCTCGCGGTTCCGCGGATGCACCGGTCTGGAAACTCGCTGACCTGAAATCCCAGGTCGATGTCGCTCTCAACGGACTTGCCGCTTACGCTTCGTCAGCTGAAGCTTCGGGAAAGAACTGGACGAACTTTTTCGGAAAGCTCGATCGCCCTGCCACTTCCGCAGATGTGAAGTCGTATGCACTGGGCAAGATCAAGGCTCAGCTCTGTGATCCAACCCTGGCTACCGAGGTCACTTTGAAGACCACTGATGCGGCAAAGGCTCAAGTTCAGCAGAATCTCAAGGATCTCCAGGTTGCAGCGGTCAAATCAGTGACCTCCTTCAAGATCGCCAATGAAGAAGAACTCAAGTGCCCGGCGCTCTGATCTGATCATTTCTTCGCGGTGGAGCCGTCAACCTGTTCCCAGGAGGCGGTTCCATCAGCGTTGATGTTCAGAATCTGATAGTCTTCGTAATCCGCGGTCTGACCTGCGGATCCCGCTTCTTTCAGGTTTCCTTCCGTATCGACGATCACGTCGGGGGTCGCCAGATGAGGCTTCACCAGATGGTAATCCGCAATCGACTTCGCGGCCTGCTCCCAGAGATGAGAATCGGCTGAACGAATCGAGTGGACCGCCATCGTCTTGAAGAGTTTCCCGTAGAGCTGAACCTGACCTGACGCTTGAGCCATCGACTTCAGATGCCGCTCGAGAAGCTGAGCTTCCGTGAGGGATTCCATCCGTGCAGCTCCCGTGAGCTCATCGAGATCATTCATCGCTTTCTCAAAGTAGGCGATGCGTTCCTTCAGGCTCTGGATTTCGGCGACAGATGCGTAGAAACTCATTTCGGGCAATCGGTTCCACTCGATCGGCATCACACCGCCCGCGATCTTCTGGTACTGCAGATCCCCGATCGCGACTCTCCAGCGATAAGAGATCACATGCTTGAAGAGCGCGATGCGAGTGCCGAGCTCAATGGTTTTGTCCGTGCCTGCGGCACCGATGGAGGAGCCTGGAGCCGGGCGATAGCGATCACCGACCTTGTTCACCTGTTCGGTCAGCTTCCGGATCACGGCTTCGTCTTCTGAGATCTGATAGACATAGGCTTTGCGCAGGGTACTCGTCTCGGCGAGCTCCATACTGATCTTCTTGGACAGCGCACTCCCCAGGGCTTCTTCCGTCATGCGAAATTTGTTCGGGACTGGAGACATGTCCTGAAACAGCTGGCCCGCGCGAACCCTGGTCGCTTCGTAGAGACCTTTTTCCTCGACGAGCTGAGTGAAGGGTTTCTGAATTGAGAGGACTTCAGGAGCCGCCTTCTGCAGGGCTGCCTTGAGGGCGTCCTGACCAGCCAGACGTTTCAGCGCGGCTTTTTCTTCGATTTTCAGAACGGTCCTGATGTCGCCCAGGATGGGCTTGAGACCCGGGATGAGCGTGAAAGCGTTGATCGGAGTCCAAATCTTTCCGCTCGTGAGTTTCTCGTTGGCTTTCAAGATTTCTTCGCGGGAAGTGACCAATTGGCCGGTTCCGATCTGGGAGTTCGCGACACTCACCTGATAGGAGAGCTGCGGAGGCAATTCAAAATAATTGACCTGGATCTGAGCAGCCGTCTGCGCGATGAAAGTCAGATTGACCATGCCGAAGTTCCCGAAGAAGATGGTCGTGAGCATCGAAGTCGCCGCGACGGCGCCGCCGGTGCTGACTGCCATCCCGGAAATCAAGGACCAGAGAAGGGGGCCAAAGGCGACTCCAGCGGTGCAGAGTGCGAAAGTGATGGAAAGGTAGAAGGCGAAAACGGCGAGGGGATCCAGCACGTCTTCGAGAACTTTTTCGGTGCGAGTGCGGGTCTGTTTTCGCAGTTCTTCATCAAGGTTCTTGAGCGCGGAGTTGTTGCCCTTCATGACGGTGCGGATGGCGCTTGAAACCAGGAACACTTTCGCCATGTTCTCATCAGTGGAGGCCTTGCGGGGATCCGCCTTGCAGAAGGTCTCCAGCTTGCCCTGATCGTTTCGAGCGGCGTAAGCGACCAGTCTGGACAGAGTTTCCTTCGCCATTTTGGAGTCCATGACGTTGAGTTTCATGTTGTAGGCGTCGGCGATGAACTGGATGCCGCGGTTTCTGTTTCCTTCTTCAGCATCGGAGAATCCCTTGACGTCGATCTGCAGAATCGGAGCGTTCACGAAAGCTTCATTGATGATGGCCATCGCGATGCTTTCCTGGTCCTGCATCGTCTTGCCGATTTCCGCCAGGCGCACGGGCTGTCCGGGCGCGAAACCGAGCCAACCCAGGGCATCTGCCAGGACCTGGGTGTTCTGAGTGCGCTGGTCAATGTCTGACACGCGCTCATCGGGTTTGATGTCTTTGATCAGGGGAGCGAGGGTTCTGCGCGTCTGGTCGATCGGGGCGGCCGTGATCGGTTTGAGCGAGAACTGGTCAATTTTGAAGCGGGGTTTCGACTTTTTCACGATCACGGGCATGGGCGCGCTCAGACGGGTTTGATCCGACGGCGCGACCAGAAAATCCTTTGCCGAAAAAGGGAGAGAAGTGATCCGAGGCCTGGTTCCCGGGGGGGCCTTCGCAGCCGTCTTCGGCGACCCTTTTTCCATCGCGGCTTTCATTTCGGACAGAGTCTTGAGGGCCGCGGGAGCGATCAGGGACTCGAGCGGTGAATTTTTGGCAGTGACGTGGTCAATGTGTCTTTCCTTGAGGGTCTTGTCGAAGCTCTTCTGCAGGGTTTCGAAGAATTTGCCCATGTAGCTGGAGAAGATCGGACTCTTCTGGAATTTCTTCGCGACGGAAGTTCTGCGGTCATAGACGTTGGCACCCTGTCCGAGTTTCGTCAGAGTCGTGGTGAAGTAGACGCTGAGCTGGCCGGGCGTGAATGGGGTGACGAAATCAGTGAGTGCTTCAGTGGCCGGTACCTTGTCGAGGAGTACATGGCCGTACACGTCACGTTCGAAAGTGCGGACGTAGAAATTCTGATTGGTCTTGACCAGCGGAACTCCATCTTGGGTGAACTTCTGAATCTTCGACAGAATGTTCTGGGCACGGATGGCATCACGAGCTTCAGTCGAGATCTCCGTGTAAAGCTTGTCGATGCGGGCCTTGACCAGCTCGGCCTGGAGCGCGCGGGTATTGTTCTTCTCAAAGACCTGAGCGAGGAGAGCTTCCTGGCGACTGATCCATTCAGCTTTTGAAGCCTGAAGTTCCTGCTCGATGATTGCGCCGATCTTCTTCATGCTCTGCTCGGGATTTTTCTGAATCTCAGTGATCTCACTGCTGGCGAGCTCCATGCGCAAGGTGTCCATCAGGGCATGTTTTCGTTCGCGGAATTCGGATTCGACGATGCGCTGGGCGATCGCCCTGGCGCTGAGGTCGTCCGTGCGAAAGTTCACACCACGAATGATGTTCGATGAACTGTCCAGCCACGCTCGCGCTTCGTTCTGACTCATTTCGGTCGGCAGAGTGGAAGTGAAGAAGTTCTCGAGCTGCGCGGCTCCATTCTCCGTGCCCATGAATCTGGGCAAGGTCTTTTTCTGGTACTCGGAAAACGATTCGAAGACTTTTTTTCCGATCCGACCGTAATCGGCTGCCGAAGCCAGTGGCTGATCCAGAGAAGCGGCGCGCAGATGATCCTTGAGCTGATTGAAAACGAGGTAGTTGTCATCGACGAGAAGAGAACGGTAGGTGTCGGTATCGCTCAGGGTATGGGCCCCGTTCATGCGAAAGGAAAGAAGCTCGGGACCGCAGGAAGAAATTTCCTGATCGGGAGTGGAGAAAGTCTGCAGCCTGCGAATCGCCCAGCGATTGACCATGGTTTCCTGAATCGTGGCCATTTGAACGAGTTTTCCGTAGTCATGGCTGGTTTTTGGAGCGAGAAGCGCCACATACTCTGCGGTGCGTTTTTCATTTTCAGACACGAAAAGCTCGGTCCATCCGGCCGTCTTGTAGTGGCGCACGTTGTACTGGCGCTTCAGAGCCGCATTGTCAGCGAAAGGCAGACCGACTTTGACATGGACGATCAGATTCAATTCATCGAGCTCTGAAAATGAGTGAGCTGCGGGACCTTGCAGATCCCGGTGAGCGTTCTTGGCATAGATTGGATAGAGTTTCGCCTGGATATCCAGGTACTGTCCGGCGGCCGCGGTCAGGGCTTCGAGTCCGGCGCTGCCATAGGTCTGGGAAGATCTGCGGTCACTTTCAAGACGGAGATCATCTTTGAATTTTTTCATCTCCGTGATCACGCGCTGGTAGCGCGGGTCAGCTTTCGGGATGGGTGCGTAGACTTTTCCGCCGGCCAGGTCCTGAACCAGTTTGCTGTCCAGAAAGGTCTGATCGAAAAGTGAATTGAGCGAGTTGACGCGTTCAATGAACGGATCGCGAGCATCTGAGCCGATGGCCAGAGTTACAGTCAGTAAAAGCATGGCTCCCAGGGTGCGGTAAAACTTCTTCATCTCAACTCTCTCTCTCGGGGAGCTAGATGAGCAATGGATATGCCAAACCAAGTAATTGAAAACACTGACTATTATTCGATTTATTGAATGAAATCTGTTGAGAAGGGGTGAGAGTTGACTACTTCTTGGACAGTCCTGAATCCGCACTTCGCGCTTTCGTCAAAATGATATCGCTTAACGATTGCGAGCGAGTCAGTCAAAATGACGAGATGATTTTGCAGCGTCGATGGAGCAACGGAAAGATTGAAATGACGGCAACAGCCGCAGTTCTGCTGGGGTTTGCCTTGAGTCCTCTGACTGCCGGAGCGAGCTGGAATTGCGAATCTCTGGTGAGCTGGATTCGGCAGGAGTGGGTTGCAAAGACTGGAGTCGCAAACCGGATTCCGGCATGGACCTCGACCCTGGATGTCGGCGACTTGATTCAGGTCCGAGTTTCCGGCAATCGGCGGCTTCAGGGAATTGTCGTGGGCAACACCTTCGAGCGGGTCCATCTGAAATCGACCGATCGCTTCAATGACTCCGGAGTTCAACTTTTTTCGGTGAAGCATTCTGAGATCTCAGATCTGCAGATCGGTTCGTCTGGAAATTTTGAAGCCCTCGCTCCCGAGATGAGCGCTGAGCAGATTCGCCTCGCTCGCCGCGCGATACTGGCAAGGCGCGAGTTTACTGAAGAGACGGAAGAGGCGCTTCGCCCGGTTCCCGGGGCCAGCCACCCCGGAAAGGAGAGCGAAGTTCAGCTTCAGGCTGATATCGCGAAACACTTTTCAGTCTTCGAACTGGCTGTTCATGTTCAGCCGGCTCAAGGCGGCAGGGGAGCGGCGGGGATCCGGAAATTCGTCGAAGCCGGTGGGATCCCCATTGCACCTGACGGAGTGATCCATTTCAAGAAATTGTCTGAAGCTCATGCACTCGAAACTCTTCTTGCCAATCTCAGGCCGGATTCAGGTCCGGTTCTGACTTTCTTTCGTCTGGACTCAGAATGGATTCAGAAAGCCCTGCAGGAGAAAGGCATCGTTGAACAGAATTCGAATTTCATTCGATTTGACCCGGCCTGGTTGAAGAAACAGGCACTCAACACACTCCCGGAAAGATCTTCCGTACCTCAGGAGCTGCTCGGAATACCCTACTCGGACTTTCTCTCACCGGGCGTGGCGCTCCGGTCTTTGAAGAACCGGAGCGAGACTGTGCGGCAGATCCGGCACGACGTGCTTGGATCCAGGAATCCCTTTTTCGCGCGGGCTCTGCCTGCAGACTCCGCTCCGGTATTTCCCCCGGGGACCCTGGACGCTTCAGATTTTCACATCAGGAACTCGAGCGGCTGGACCTATCCCCATGTGAAGGTCTTTTCGGATCATGGGCAATCAAGGGTTTATCTGACGGTTTCGAGTGAGCGCAAAGTCGTCCTGCTTCAGGTTTCAAAGTCGCGCGCTGAAGCGGAGAAGATGGAGCGGTATCGGCAGCGGCACTCGGAAATTGCAACGTCGATCGCAGCTCACCTTCCGGTAGTGGAGTCTGCCGATCCTTCGGGCAAGTGGTTGGCCCAGTACTATGACGAAGGAGTTTCCGGGTCGGAAATTCAAAGGAACCATGCGAGTTCATTGCCTCCCGAGTACAAGGCCCCGCTTCTTCAGTTTTTTTATGACATGAAGACTCTGCATCGTTCTGACGTTCTGACGCTCAACCTGGCCCCGGAGAATCTGATCTGGGATTCGAAACTCAAGATATGGAAAGTGGGACGGTTGGAAAATTCGGACACTTTTTATGCTGATTTTGACGAGTACCTGAAACGGGATTGGACGGTAGACGGCATTTCCATGGGAGCCTCTCCACGATGAATCTCCTGAAGCCGTCTCCCGCGTTCGCACTGATTTCCGTCTGCAGTCTCCTGTTGCTCACCCGTGAATCAGGCTTTGCCGGGACCTGTGCAAACTGCGCTTTGCCGGATCCGGCGCTTTCGAAGCTGAACCCGGCGGCACAAGTCCAGACGCTGGCGCGTGACGTGAAGAAAGTGGTTCCTGGCGCGAGATCTCGATCCAGGCCCCGCAGCTCAACAAAGCCCAGGGCTCCGGTGCCCTGCGGCCTCTCAGGCTCTCTCGCAGAACGAATTCTCGACTGCCACACTCAGAAGCAGGTACCTGCTGAAGTTACCGGTACCTTCTCCTCCTGGAGTCTGGTGTCCAGAGTGCTGGGCAAAGACGGCGGCTTCTCCGAGGTCTGGAAGGATGATGCCCCGGGCGGGCTGGTCTGGGGGGATACGACCGAAGCGCTGACTCTTGCCGACACTTTTACCCGGGATGAGGCTGGCAAAGTCGTCGAGAAGGCTTGCGTTTCGGCGTCCACCGCGACTTCGCGCGGCAACATCTCTGATTCAAATTGGAGGCTGGCGACGCCGGCGGATTTCGTCTCTGCCCAGTCCCATGGTCTGCTCAAAGCGCTACCCAATCTTCAGACGTCTTTCTGGACGGCCTTTGAAGTGGACCCAGAGTATGGATTTCAGCAGGTATACAACAGCTACGATGGCAAGATTGACACGATGATCGCGGTGAAGGGTGCAGTCTACAGCGTCCGCTGCGTGATCAGGCCCATTGCTCCGCCTGTGGCCCCCAGCCCTTAGTTCGCTTTGGCCTTCTGCGAAGTGTAGTACTCATAATTACCTTCGTATATCCTGAGCTCGCCATGATCCACTTCAAAGACGCGGTTGGAGACGCTGCGGAGGAAGTGGCGATCATGGCTGACGATGACGACGGTGCCGTCGAATTTCTGGATCGCTTCGAGCAGAATTTCACGGGAACGGATGTCGAGGTGATTGGTCGGCTCATCGAGAATCAGGAAATTGACCGGATTGCAGAGGAGAGTGGCCAGCACGACGCGGCTCTTTTCACCGCCCGAAAGCACGGAGATCTTCTTGTGAACATCGTCACCGCTGAAGAGGAACGTTCCGCAGAGATTGCGAACGAAACCGATCGTCGCCTGAGGAACGCGATCATAGATCTCGTCGTAGACGGTTTTTTCGGAATTCAGCACTTCAAGCGAATGCTGACTGAAATAACCCATCTTCACGGAAGCGCCCATCTGGGCATCGCCTTCGGTCGCGTCCGTCATGCCGGCGATGATCTTCAGGAGTGTGGATTTCCCGGCGCCGTTCACTCCGACGAGTGCGATCTTGTCCATGCGTCTGACGACACCGCTCGCGTTCTTGAACACGGGTTTGACTTTGCCATCTTCGAGGGGCCAGGACTTGCCGACGCGGTCGAGCTTCGCGACTTCGTTGCCGCTGCGAGGCGGAACCGGAAATTCAAAGGCCATGGTTTTTTCTTCCGCCGGAATTTCAATGCGGTCAATCTTGTCGAGCTTCTTCACTCGCGACTGCACTTGCGCGGCATGAGATGCGCGAGCCGCGAAACGGGCGATGAATTCCTCTTCCTTGGCGAGCATGTCGTTCTGTTTGCGGTGCGCGGCATGGAGCTGTTCACGGCGGACTTCGCGTTCACGCAGGTAAAATTCGTAGTTGCCACTGTAAGTGGTGATCGCCTTGTTGGCGACTTCGACGATCCGGGTGACGATGCGGTTCATGAACTCGCGGTCATGGCTGGTCATGACGAGTGCACCTTTGAAGCTGCTGACGAGCCAGGACTCGAGCCACATGATGGACTCGAGATCAAGATGGTTGGTCGGCTCATCCATGAGGAGCACATCAGGCTGGAGAGCCAGGATGCGGGAGAGCTCGATGCGCATTTTCCAACCCCCGCTGAAAGTCTCCACCGGACGGTCATAATCGGCAGGACCGATCCCCAGACCTGTCAGGATCTCCTTGGCACGTGAATCCAGGTCGTAGCCGCCTCTTTGCTCGAACTCGAGCTGGGCTTCGCCGTAACGATCCAGGAGGGATGCCATGGCGTCGTCGGACATCGGATTCTCGGCGGAGTCTTGAAGCTGTTTTTCCATCTTTTCGATCCGGGCGGCGAGGACGGAGATCTTGCCGGCTCCGGCCTTGACCTGCTCAAGCGCGGACTTGCCTTTCATATCGCCGACTTCCTGAGAGAAGTACCCGATCACGAGTTTGTCGGAGATATTGATATTGCCTTCGTCGACGCCTTCTTCACCCACGATGATCTTGAAGATGGTGCTCTTGCCGGCTCCGTTCGGGCCAACCAGGCCGATCCTGTCTCCTGGACGCACTTGAAAGCTGCCGTCCTTGTAGAGAATGCGTTGGCCGTACTGTTTGGAGATACCCGTTAGATGAATCATGGTCAGAGTTTTCGCACATCGGAAGGCGAGTGGTCAAATAATACCTAGTGTGCACGGACTTTGGCTCATTTCGGCCCTTCGGTTCAGCTAGGCGTTTTTAGCCTATTTTTTAGCCGCGTGACCTCGTTTACGCTGATGAGTAGAAAGAAGGTCTCGATCATGGACATCCGCCGTTCCAGCACTCTGTCGACTGCCCTGCTGCTCGCCTCCCTCTCGCTCACCTTGGGAAGTTGCGCCAGCCCGCATGCCGCCCGAGATCTCTCGTCCGCTTCGACTCCCTCGTCTGGCGAAGCTGAGGAGCTGGAAATGACCGATGCTTCTCCTGCGCCACATGCCAAGGCTCTGGAGAGCAAGCTTCGCAGGCTGATTCATGGCTTCGGCATGGGACTCCATCGGCTGGAAAAATTCGACCAGAGCATTTCAAAGTTTCCGAATTCCGCGCGGCTTTTCGCCACCAGGACCTACCGTGAACTCCTGGCCCTCCGCCTGGTCACCCACCGGGAACGCCACCACATCAAAAACGCCTACCTCAAGCTGGTGCGAGAGTCCCTTGAAGGAAACCCTGAAGCGAAGAAGGCCATGTCCGCCTTCGTCAGCACTTATCAGAATGTTCTGAACGCCAATGGCAACCGAGACTTCAACGAAGTGGCGCTCAGTGACCTCGTCAACGACATTGACGAAGGCCTGAAGCAGCCTGGAGTCGGGGATACGGCATCACTGGACCGTCTCATTCAGGCGAAGCCGGAGTTCGCGAAGTTCTATTCCGCCAACTCACTCCTGCCTTCATCGCTGGATATCGCGCAACAGACCGCGCGTTTCGTCGCCATTCAGGGGAGCTGGCTGAAGGCACCTCATCGCAGCATCGCGAGCGAAACCGAATTTGAAGAGGAGATCAGTGAAATCGCCGATGAGCTCGTGGCAGAGGACGCGGGTCCGACGACTCCAGCGGCGGATGATTCGAAAACCGCTTCATTTTCATCCAATCCAGATTTTTCAGCCAAGGACAGGATTCATCCGGATGAAGGCCCGGCGGGGAATGTCTGGGGCAATGAATTCCCCGCGAAAACCTGGGCTCTCACCTTTGATGACGGACCCCACGATGTGCATACGGCGAAGGTCCTCGCCAATCTGAAAAAACATCACATGAAAGCGACGTTCTTCGCTCTGGCGCAGAACCTGACCGTGATGAAGACGCTGGCCCTTCAGGAAAAGAGTGCGGGGCATGCTCTGGCTGATCACTCCTACTCCCATCCGGTTCTCAGCAGTGACTCCATGACCCATGAAAAAATGGATCATGAAATCCGTCAGTCGAAAATCGATGAGGAAAAAGTATGGGGAACGAAGATCAGCTACTTCCGCTGCCCTTATGGCGACTGCATTTTCTCGAAGAAAGCCAAGAAGCATGTCGTGAGAAGGATGATCGCGGACCTCGGAATGGTGCACATCAACTGGAACGTGGATACCCTCGACTGGCAGGACAAGAATCCGGTTTCCGTGAAGAATCGCGCGATCGCCGAAATGAAGATCAACAAGAAAGGGGTGATCCTCTTTCACGACGTGCATCCTCAGTCGGTCATCGCTTCCGAAATGATCATGACTTATCTGGAAAACAACGGGATGCGTGAAGTGACGATTCCGGAAATCGTGGATGAAATCAACGGGAAGAAGCGAAAGGGCGAAGTCGCCAGCGAAGAATCCACTGAAGCGGTGGCGGAACCTGCGGGAACCCAGCGCGTTGGGGCCAATCCCGTTCCGGTCGCAGTCAAGCCGGTCCCGTTTCAGATTCCGGAAAAACAGATGGACCTGTCCGATCCGCTGACCCCCGAATACATGCACCCTCCGGGCGGTGAAATCACGGACCGTTGAACGCTCGGGAGGTGAACTGAGCGTTCAAGGCAGTCTCTCTTCGAAATTTCCGTCCGGGAGAGGCACGTGCCCTGACCGGTTCGCCACTTTCTTGATTCGGTTCTCCTGATCCAGAAGCACCACTCGGGGTTCGTACTGGAGCGCTTCCGCCTCTTCAAACTCGCCATAGGAGACGATGATGATGGAGTCTCCGGGACTGACCAGGCGAGCTGCCGCGCCGTTCACGCAGATCTGGCCTTTTTTTCCGTAGATCACGTACGTCGCGAAGCGTGAGCCGTTGCTGACATTGTAGATTTCCACGCGCTCGTTGCGGTAAAAATGAGCGGCTTCGCAGAGTTCTGAATCAATGGCGATCGAACCTTCGTAATGAAGATCTGCCTGAGTGACGGTCGCGCGGTGCAGTTTGGATTTCATCAAGGTGATTCTCATGGCGGACTCCTTCGAAGTGGTTTCGGTCAAAGTGGATTCAGGCTGACGGGATTCAGGTCCAGTGCGGCTCTCAGTCCGAGCAGGACGAGATCTGGAATCTCTTCATCAAAAACCGCGGAGGTCGTACCGGAAACGCTCGACTTCGCATAGAGACTTGCGAAGCCCCCTGTCCCGAGCACGAGGGGCCGATCTTCAATTCTCTCTGCGACGTCGCCAAAAGCCTCTCGTGAAACGCGTGCGATGATTTCCCGCATCGCTCCGAGGTGGCTGAAGAACAGGCCCGACTGGATGCTCTCGACCGTCGATTTTCCGAGGCATTCACTCTTGGCGATGATTTCCACGGAAGGAAGTTTTGCGGTCTGGGACTCGAGCGCTTCCATTGAAATTCGAAGTCCGGGGATGATGGTTCCCCCGAGGTAGTCCTTCTCTCCATTCACTGCGCAGAAGGTGGTGGCCGTGCCCATATCCACGATGATCAGGTTGCGTCCTGGATGACGCTGGACGGCACCGATTGAATTCGCGATCCGATCCGCTCCGACTTCAAGAGGATTGCGGTATTTGATTCTGAGTCCCGTCCTGGCTCCCGCCTGAAGAATGAAGGGGGTGATTCCGAAGTACTTCGTGCAGCAGTTCTTCATCGAATGCATGACATCCGGGACGACCGAGCAAAGCGCGATCTGCCGAATGAGAGTCGGGTCGATCTGATTCTCGCGCAACACGGAGCGCAGAAACAGGCCCATTTCGTCCGAACTCGCGCCACTGCGGGAAGTTTTTCTGAAGCGAAGGCGAATCTTCCCGGAACCGGTTTCGAAGACTCCACCGAAGATCTGACTGTTGCCGACATCCAGGGCCAGAATCATGAGTGAAACTCCGTATTGTCTATGAGGCGAACTTTTCCCAGGTGGGCGGCGATGAAGCGACGCCCATGAATTTCCGCGAGGTACTCGACTTCAAACCCCCGTTCGGTCAGTTGGCTGTGGATGATCTCGAGGTCACGTTCAGTGCTCAGCGCACGATAGAGGGTGGGAGCGAGGGCTCGTTCGTCCCTGGTGAGGCGGACATTTCTCGAACTCAGGGCGAGGCCATCGGCTTCACGAAGCGTCGGACAGGCCCTGATTTCAGTATCGATGAAAAAGGCCTGCACCATCCCGCGGATCAGAGACAGCTGCTGAAAATCCTTCTCCCCGAAATAGGCGCGAGTCGCGCGGGTCAGAAGCAGGAGTTTGAGGACGATGGTGAGAACGCCTTCGAAATGTCCGGTCCGAAAGGCGCCGCAAAGTTCCTTGGAAAACGAAGTCTCAATCGCCTTGAAATGATATTCATCCGGATAGAGCTCTTTCGGATTGACCGGGGCGAAGACTGCATCGACGCGGTTGCGCCGTGCGACTTCGAGATCGCGGTCCATCGTCTTTGGATAATTCGCGAAATCATCCGGGTTGTTGAACTGAGTCGGGTTGACGAAGATGCTGAGGCAGACGCGGTCATTTTCGGATCGTGCCTTCTCAAGCAGACTTTCGTGACCGGCGTGAAGCGCCCCCATCGTGGGGACGAATCCCACCGTCTCGGTGCCAGGAGAGTTTCTCCAGCTGCGCAGTTCCGCGATTGAGGTGAGGAGGATCATTAGGTGTAACTTTCTTCAGGAGTTGGAAAAGTTCCGGACTGAACATCGGTGTGAAATCTTTCAAAAGCCGAGAGCATGAGCTCGTGGCCATTGAGGTACCGGCGCAGGAATTTCGGCTTGAAGGTGGGATCAAAACCCAGGAGATCATGCAGTACCAGCACCTGCCCGTCCGTGTCAGGCCCGGCACCGATGCCGATGGTGGGGATCGTGAGTGCAGCGGTGATCTTGCGGGCCACGTCGGAAGGCACGCACTCCAGGACGAGGGCAAACGCTCCCGCCTGTTCGAACGCCCTGGCGTCCCTCAGGATCTGCTCGGCCGCCTCGATGCTCTTGCCCTGCACTTTCATTCCGCCCAGCTGGTGAACGAACTGGGGCGTGAGGCCGAGGTGCCCCATCACGGGCACTCCCGAATGGACCAGGTGATGCACGAGTTCTGCATTTCCCTGGATGCCTTCCATTTTGACGGCATGAGCCCCTGCCTGGATCAGTTTTTTGCAGGCCTCGACCGAAGACTTCAGGTCCTTGCGAATGGAGAGAAAGGGCAGATCGCCAATGATGAATTTGTCCGGAGCGCCGCGAGCGACCGCGGAAACGTGAGTGGCGATCATTTTGGTGGTCGCATGCACCGTCGAGGAGTGACCATGCATGACCATCGCGCTGCTGTCTCCGACCAGGATGCAGTCGATCGAACTTTCGTTCACGATCTTCGCGAAACTGGAATCATAGCAGGTGAGCATGGAGATCTTCAGTTTTTCAGCACCTTGCTTGTTTTTCCGGGCGGTGAATTCAGGGACAGTGAGCATGGGAGTTCTCCTGGGACAGACCACGAACTTTCGTGGTCTCCGCGTTTTCGGCGAAGTGAAATTCAACGAACTGCTGATAAATCTTCTGAAGAGGGTCTCCTTCAAGCGACTGGAGATGAGACTGCAGTGTCGGATGGTCTCCTCGAGTCAACGGGCCAGTCAGGGCCCCCTTCCAGTTGTTCTCCAGATTCACCGTGATCTGACTCAGGTAAGGGAACAGGATTTCCGGCTGCAGTTCCAGCGCGGACTCAAAACGCCTGAAGACGGTTTGCCAGAGCAGCGTCGTGAAGTTCCCTGAAGCCACGCACAGAGCATGGTAGAGCGCCTTCTTCTCAGGATCGATTCTGCAGGCAGGATTGGGAAGTCCAGGCAAAAGCTCTTTGAGATTCGCTTCGGAGTTTTCCCTGAACGTTTCCTTGCGATTCTCCAGCACGAACGGGATGCGCTCGTAAGTTTCGCGCGTGTAAAGATCGTGCGTGAATGGAAAGAGTGGATGGGCGCCGGCAATTCCCTCAATCGAGAGGGCGCCTGAGAAATGAATGAGTTGTCCAGGTGTCTGGACCCCAAGGTCTGCCAGGCCGGTTCTGATCTGAGCTCCCACCGAGGCTACTGCCTGATCGGACACGAGAAGAAGAATGTGAGTGGCGGAGCGCGCAGACTCCAGGAAGCGCGGAGTGAGTTCACGAGAAGCCTTCCAGTGCTCGTGCGGGAGCTTCAGAAGGTTGAAATAATGATCGATGTGACGGGCAGCGCGCCCCCCACCGACGATCAGATAACGCGGTATTGATGACATTTTTCCTCGGGTACCTGTCTCGACGAGATCAAGTCCTGCCAAGGGTCTAACCGATCTTTCTCCAAATTCAAATCAGAAAGGGGAGCGTTTCTGGTCTACGGGAACCGGCTCACTGGATCCAGACGGTCTTCTGATTGACGAAAGCGACGATCCCGGGGGTTCCGAGCTCCCGACCGAAACCGGAGTTCTTGATTCCGCCGAACGGCAGGTGAGGATCAGAAGCGACGATCGCATTCACGAAAACCTGTCCCGCTTCGAGTTCCTGAATCGCACGATTCTGTTCGGTCGGATCCTGAGTCCAGATGCTCGAGCCCAGTCCAAAGCGAGTGTCGTTGGCGACCGTCATCGCTTCCTCAAAATCCTTCACCACGAAAACCGCCGCCACCGGGCCAAAAACTTCTTCTTCATGCAGAGGAGACTTGCGGTCGATGTTCGTGATGACGGTGGGTTCATAGAAGTTTCCGTTCAAGCCCGCCGGCTTCGCCCGCTTGCCGCCCGTCACGAGCTTTGCACCCTGCTGAAGAGTGCGAGTCACTTGCCCTTCGAGTTCTTCGAGAATGCTCGTCGTCGCCAGTGGCCCGATCTGGGTTTCAGGCTTCAGCGGATCTCCGATGACCAGCGCTTTCATTCCATCGGCGAAGAGACGGGTGAATTCTTCGGCAATCCTGACATGGACGATGAATCGTTTGGCGGCGATGCAGGATTGACCGTTGCTGATGGTTCGGGATCTGATGGCCATTTCAACGGCCTTTTTCAGGTCAGCGCTGGGCATCACGACGAATGGATCGCTGCCACCGAGTTCCAGAACGCAGGGCTTGATGAGTTTGCTGGCAAGAGCCGCAACTTCACTGCCCGCTTTTTCGCTTCCGGTGAGTGTGACTCCCTTGACGTGTTCGCTTTCGATGATTCGCGAAACCTGCTTTGAATTGACCAGCAATGTCTGGAGCACGCCCTTCGCGAAACCCGCTTCGAGAATCACGGATTCGATTGCGAGTGCGGACTGCGGAACGTTCGAAGCGTGTTTGAGCAGCATCGTGTTGCCGGCCATGAGTGCGGGCGCGATCGCACGAAAAGCCTGCCAGAACGGAAAATTCCAAGGCATGATGGCGAGGATGGGACCGAGGGGTTGATGGATCACGTAGGACTCGGTTGCCCGGGTCTCGATTTTCCTTCGAGCCAGAAGAGACTTCGCTTCGGTGGCGTAAAAACGGCACGCGCTGGCGCATTTGACGACTTCATCCACTGCGCTCTGCAGAGGTTTGCCCATTTCCAGAACGATCGTTCGGGCGAGTTCGTCTTTTCTTCTTTCGAGAAGATCAGCCACCTTCAGCAGTCGGGCGCCACGCTCGTCGAAAGTCGTGTTCCGATAGGAAAGAAATGTCCGCCTGGACAAGTCGATTTTTGAGTCAATCTCCGAAGAAGTCAGGTCGGAAAAATTTTTCAGAGTCTCATTCGTCGCAGGATTGATCGTTGCTATTGGCATAGGCTGAGGATAAGACAAATCCATGGGAGCTCAATGGAAACATGCTGGTCGAATTGAAGGTTCATCCAAACGAAGCGCGTTGTTCGGGAAATTCGTCAAGGAAATCCAAGTAGCCGCGAAGCTGGGCGATCCGAGTCCGGACAACAATTCCCGTCTGCGCGTAGCGGTAGAAGCGGCGCGAAAAGTATCAGTGCCGCGAGAAACCATTGAACGCGCCATCAAAAAAGGTGCTGGATTGCTCGAAGGTCAGGAAACCTACGAAACCGTGGTGTATGAAGGTTTCGCTCCCCATAAAGTCCCAGTCATCGTTGAATGCCTGACCGATAATAAAAATCGAACTGCTGCTGATGTGCGAGTTCTTTTCCGCAAAGGCCAATTGGGCGCGATGGGTGCCGTGACCTGGATGTTCGACCGCATGGGCGTGATCGAAGCCACGCACAAGATTGCCGGCCTCGACATCGAAGGTGCTGCGATCGAATCCGGCGCTCAGAATGTTGAGCCCCTGGAAGCTTCCGAAGTGCCCCCTGGGCACTCTGGGGCGCGTTTTTTCGCCGAAGCCACGGATCTCGACTCCGTCAACAAGGCTTTGACTGAAGCCGGCTGGGTGATTACCCTGTCGGAACTGAGTTACCTCGCAAAGAATTTTTCAGAACTTCCGGACGACCAGAAAAAGGAAGTCGTGGAGTTTCTTGGATCGATCGACGAGAACGACGACGTTCACCGCGTTTACGCAGCAATCAGGTAGCCCGGGTAAAATCAGCCTTTTCGAGTTTTCTGGGCCGTGTCCGCCTGTGACTTGTCTTCACTGTTGAACTTGAACCCGGTCTTGAGTCCGGGCCGTGCGTGTTCCTCATAGTAGTCGTAATCTGAGACGACTCTGCAGCCGAATTTATTGGAATAAGCTTTCGTGAATTCAGCTCCGAAAAACACGATCTGCGAAGAATAATAGATCCAGGCCAACACGACCACCAGGGATCCTGCCGCTCCGTAGGACGAGCCGATGCTCGCTTTGCCCAGGTAAAGCCCGATACCCCATTTCCCCAGAGTGAAGAGCGCGGACGTCACGGCAGCTCCGATCCAGACGTCTTTCCAAGCAATCTTGGCATCGGGGAGGAATTTGTAAATCATCGCGAACAGGCCTGTGACCACGGCAAAGGAGACCGCGAAGTTCACACCTTGCCACAGAACCGCGCCACCGGGCAGTCGGTCCTGAACGTACACTCCCGTGGCTGCAAGAGCAGCGGTGATGAGCAGTGAAGCAAGAAGGAGAAACCCGATCCCCAGGATCATGCCCACGGAGAGAAGTCGCGAAAGGAGAAATCCTCGAATGCCGGAGTCGCCTTTCTTTTTTTTCACTTTCCAGATCAGGTTCAGGGAACTTTGAAGCTGAATGAAAACGGAAGACGCCCCGACCAGGAGCATGAGCACTCCCACGATTGTGGCGATGATCCCTGAGCGAGGTTTGTTCACGCTCTGGAGCATGCTCTGGATCATGTCCGCTCCTGAAGTCCCCACCACGCCTTGAAGTGTATGGAAGATCTGGCCTCGGGCCGCGTCCTGGCCAAAGACGAGCCCGGCCACTGCAATGACCACGAGAAGCAGGGGCGCCAAGGAGAAAATCGTGTAATACGCAAGCGCGGCTCCTTGAGCTGGTGCGTCATCATCGATCCAGCTATTGGCAGCTTCTATAAAAAGGCCGAAGGCGTCTCTGAGAGTCTTCATGGTCGGCAATTTTGCAACCGCTATGCCGCTCGCTCGAGAGATCTTGCCTATCCAGCCGAAGATCTTCACATCAGGGGTTCCGTTACGTTCAAAAGTGAGCGACATGGGGTCCGGTTGTCTCTCGTCGTGCTCAACGCTGCTCCGAAAATCGCCGACATGCTGGAGGTAGACCTGACAGTTCATTTGGAATCGGCGCATTAAGTATCGATTTCAATAACTGTTGTATAGAAAAAAACTGTTGAAATGATTCAACTAACTGAGTTGAAAGCAACGCCTCAGGGACGAGCTTGCCGGCGGCATCAGGCAGATTTTACCCAGGCAATTTCAGCGGCTTAGAAAGATGTTTGGATAATTAAGTTTCTATAGAAAGATAGAAAGGTGCCGAAAAGATAGGTAGGAGGCCTATGCAGATGATTCAATCCCGTTATGTCCAATTAGCCCAGTTCGCGATTGCCGCCGCTCTTCTTTCGACCAGTATGGTCGCTTGCAAGACCGCCCAGATGAAAGATTCAGATGTCGCGGGGTTTTCCGACGTCACGCAGGAATTTGCCGCCGATGGTTCTGACCGTTTCCCGGCCAGCGGACCCGGCAGTGGCCTGACCGAAGGACTCTATAAAATGCTCCCGGCCCAGGAGAGAGCTGGAGCGCTTGCGTCCATCACCGACAGAGTCGCCGCAAGTTCGGGCAAGAAGTTCGCACCCAGCGAGCTCAAAGTTTATCTCAAGGCCCATCCAGATGTGGATTTGGCCGTCGCTAAACAGCTTGAAAAAACTCCGGGCCTGGCCCGCTACTTTTCGAACGAAAGTTCTCCCGCCGTTCAGAAGCTGCATGCGGAAGTGAATGCCGCATCCAAGGGTCTCGGTGATTATCAGAAGGGTTCAGGCACTGCGGGCTTCAAGGCTTCCGGCCTCGGCATGGTTGGAGTGGGCAAAGGCGGCCAGAGCGTCAATCAGCGCATCAAGGATCTCGAGGATTCTTTCCTTTCCAAAACCGCTGGCAACGCTGAAGCTACCGGAATTGCCAAACAGATCATTTCCAAGAACGAAGAGGCTCTCAGCCTTTATGGTGAGACGATCTCGAATCCAAAGACCTGCGCGAATCTTTCGCCTGCAGCGATGAAGGATTACAACGCGTTTCTCGATCACGTGGTCGAAGATGGTCGTCAGGTCGAAAAAGCTGGCCAGAAGCCAAGCCCCTGCACTGGAGCCAAAGCCGCGGTTCTTTACCAGCATACGAATCTTCTCAGACCGATCGCCCAGGCCAAACAGGCCGTGAGTGAAATGTCCGAGATCTGTGAGTTCACTCCAAAGTCCTGGAAACTCGAAGTGAATCGGCAGCCAGCCACCGCTGATGCGATTCGCGCCCAGAACTGCAAGTAAGCTGCAGACTGAATTGAACTTCCTGAAGGGGTGCTGGATTTTTCCAGCGCCCCTTTTCATTTCTATTTCTTGAGAACGATCTTGCCGTAGTCGGGAACGATTCGGTAGAGGGGACTGGGCTGACAGGGGTCAAAATCACGACCGATGTTGATCTTGCAGTCGTGGTCCTTCTTGTAGTCGCTCATGTGTGAGACGAAGCGATCAAAGAGTCCCGGATCGATCTTCTTGCCACGAGTTTTTTTCATCAGTGACAGGGCATCCTGAGTGCTGAGCGGACTCTGGTAACTGCGCTGTGAAGTGACGGCGTCGAAGAAATCCGCGATGCTCACGATGCGCGAGAGTTCGTGAATCTGCTCACCGGAAAGCTGCTTGGGGTAGCCCGAGCCGTCGAAGTTTTCGTGATGCTCGTGGACCACGCGGCTCACGAGATTCAGATCCACGTGCGCAACCGTCTCCATCCCGTTCTGATTGAGCAGATCGTAACCGAATTTCGGATGCTTCTTGATGACGAGGTAATCCGCTTCATTCAGTTTTCCGGAGTTGTTGATGATCGTGACCGGTACCTGAATTTTTCCGATGTCGTGAAGCATGCCGCTCATGCCGGCGTTGATGAGCTGTTCTTCAGTCGCGTCGGGGTGGACCAGTCGGTAGATGAGGATCGAATACATCGAAACGTTGATGGAGTGGTCGTAAGTGTAAAAGTCATGAAAGCTCAGGCCGCCGAGGAGTTCCTGAAGTTTCTCGACATTGTAGTCCTTGAGCACGCCCACGAAACCGGTGATGACCGCCCGCGAATCCGTGATGCACGCACTCAGAGCCTCGACGGACAAAGTCTGCTTCTGGTTGAAGAGATTGCCCAGATACTGGATCGCCGAATTCTTGAGAACCGTCGTTTTCTCCGCCGTGCTCTTGCCCTGGAGCTTGCACAGGCTTTCGAGGTAGCGGGGACGCTGGTCTTCCAGAATGTAGAATTGTCCGTATTTTTCCTTGAAGTGAAAGAGATCTTCGAGGCTCAGGTAGCCTCCTTCTGGAAAAATGCGCACGAAGCGTTCGTGTTCTTCGAGTGCGGATGAATTGATGTAGAGATCGTAGGGAACAGTGTCCTCACGAATGATCCATTGAAATGCGACCGCAAAAAAGCTCCGACTCATCCCCTGAGTTTCACTCGGTTTGAAGAAATTCTCCACACAAAGATAAAGTTAATTATAATTTACATTACGGGGTTGTAGACGTCGCAGCGCTAGCCATTAAAACGATAAGTCTTAATGGATTCAGTTTAAGTTGTGAATATAAAGTATTATTATCGGGTATTTAGGGTAATTTGACGCATCACATTAAAGCTGTTACTCTCTTAGTTAAGGAAACTTAACTTTAAATGACTATTGGGGAAAAACAAGACCTCCGCACCCGTCTGGGCAAGCTGCTTCCAATTCTGGGAGTTTCAGTGCTCGCGGGCTGTGCAGGCCCGTCCACCCCGCTCGGAGCAATCTGGAAACTGGGTCCGGACCTGGCCGGACAGGCTGAACTGGATGCCGATGCAAGCGAGCGAGCGGAAAAGGACATGGACTTCGAGGATCTGAAAACCGCGTTCGCCCCACGTGATCCTGAAGATCCCCAGGTGAACCTTCACCCTCGGCACCAGGTGCTTCATGCGGCTCGAGCCCTCAGGATCTCCATCGATGATCGGCAGCCGGAGTGGGGCGCTCTGACGGTGAAATACGATGGCTTCGACGTCACGGACGCTTTCATGAACCAGGCGAAAGTTTCTCACGATGTTCGAAAACCGGGAAGATGGAATCTTGAGGTGTCCGACATTCGACTTTCGCCAAATCAGCTGGAGCACCGCATTCAGGTTGCCTACCGGAGTCCGTCCGGACGAACGGCCACGAGGTCGCTCGCGCCTCCAGTCTGCAGAGAGCGCCTGCCGCTCAGCATTCTGCGAACTGAAGATTTCAAGCCTTCGAAATCTCTGGTGCGAGTGATCGAATCCATATCGGGCAAGACCGGTTTCAACCCGTCCTTTTCGGCTGCCTTGATCGCTCAGGAATCGGGCTTTCATTCCCGCAGAGTGAGCTGGGCACGGGCGATCGGACTCACGCAGGTGACTCCTCTCGCTGAATCCGAGCTGCTGAATCGCTATCCGAAGTGGCCGCAGTTTCCGGAACTTAACGAGATCCCCGTGGGTCAGGTCAAACTTCTGGTCCTGAGTGGTCATGTGCATTCAGGCAACGAATGGCGTCTGAATCCCGAACTCTCGATCCTGGGCGGACTGACGTATCTTCAGATCCTCGAAGAACGCTGGTCCAAGCCCGAAAATGAAGCTCTGATCCGGAGCATCTTCAGGAACCCCAACCGTGCCAGAACGCAGCTTCTGCTGGCCAGTTACAATTCGGGTTACAACCGCGTGCTGTCTGCGCTGCAGAGAAACGGAAAGGGCTGGATGAATTCGCCCGAACTCAAGGAAGCGCGCAAATACGTGAACCGGATCATCAGTTTCTGTGATCATTTTTCCGACAAGGAGGACGACGATGAAATCCAGACCTGACCCCTTCAACTACCTTTGTGTGTTTCTCCTCTGCATCGCGCTTTCCTTTCCTCTGCAGATCATGGCGCTCTACGGGCACAGCCCGCTCGAATACCGGGCGATTCTGGGCAAGATCGCTCCCTTGAACTGGATCATCCTGAGCCTGGCCACTTACACCTCTTACCTCGCACTGAGGGCGTCTCGGCTTCTGCTGGTCTCGGTGCCTCTGCTGGTCATCGCGGTCACCTACAACAACTGGCTGGTGGCCAGCACGGGACTGGGCTATTCCAAAATGACCACTGGACTCGCCAGCGTGTTCTTTCTGGCAGCCATGGCTTCGTTCGCTCGCAAGGAAACTCTGGAGGTCATTCTGAAGCCGCAGATGAGATGGTGGCTCACTCCTCCACGCTGGAAGGTCCAGGTTCCGGTTCGCATGAAACTTTTTCTGAAGAATTCGAAGGAGTACAAAGTCGAGACTTTCGACATCTCCGAAAATGGGGCCTTTCTTCCGGTCTCTGCGTCCTTGATCTCAGATGAACTTCCCGTGGGTTCGCAGTGTTTTCTATCGTTACCGCTTCCCGGACTCTTTTACATTCAGTGCCGGGGAGAGATTGTCCGCAGCACTCGCGGCAATGGAAACTATCCGGCCGGAGTGGGAGTGCGATTTCTCGGAATGAATCATGCTGACCGCAAGAAGCTGACGAATTTTCTGAAGGCCGCGGCAGAAGACCCGAAGCGGGCGGATCTCGCTTCAGCTGCCTGAATGAGTTTCGCGGGGCGGCGCGAGATTTCTGTGCTCAACCATGATGCAGCGGTTGGCGACTACCGCAATGCCGGCTTCGCGAGCGCGATCTTCGGCGCTGTGGTGTGTGATCCCGGACTGCAGCCAGAGTGCTTTTGGTCGAACATCGGGCGCAAGTGCGATCAACTCATCCACAAGCCCCGGGATGAATTCTGAGGAACGGAAGACATTCACGATGCCGAGCGGCCCTGGCGTTTCCTTCAGAAGGTCACTGATTGAAGCATGACAGGGACGTCCCAGAATCCGGGTCTGCCCGGGATTCACCCCGTAAATTTCATAACCGACGGACATCATGTATTCAGTCACGTAATGACTGGGGCGATCAGGATTGGGACTCAGTCCCACCACCGTGATTCTTTGGTTGGTCTGCAGGATATCGCGAATGAGACTCATAGTTTACTCCCGACTTTGTTGAAGCGGTATTGGCAAGTCATGGACCGGACCCGTTCACCCGAAAAAAGAGCGGGGATGCCAGATCACTCTGACATCCCCGCGTGCTTACATCAATCGTTCAACCGAGTCAGGCCTCATCACCGGCCGGTGAATGGTGACCTGGAGGGTTTGGACGACTTGGAGCCGGGCGATCAGGAGAAGGCAGTCCTGGTCTGGGTGGGTGATCCGGAGCAGGTGCTGGCCTCGAAGGCTGGCTTGGCTGTGACGGAGGCGTCGGACGGTCAGGTCTTGGAGGCTGAGTCGGACGATCCGGCCGCGGAGCTGGCCTTGGAGGCTGGCTTGGCTGTGACGGAGGCGTCGGACGGTCAGGTCTTGGAGGCTGAGTCGGACGATCCGGCGTGGGCGGGAACGGACGGTCAGGTCTTGGAGGCTGAGTCGGACGATCCGGCGTGGGCGGGAACGGACGGTCAGGTCTTGGGACAGGAGGACGATCCGGAGTCGGGTGACCTGGATTGCCGGGATTTCCTGGATTCACCGGGCCTGGAATCGGAGGGCGACGTGGCCCAGGGGTTCCTGGATTCGAGGGCGGTGGCAGGGGGTGACCGGGCATGGGAGGGCGACCTGGTCCAGGATTTCCTGGATTTGGGTTGCCTGGGAATGGAGGCTGAA